>NZ_JBICXW010000015.1:106228-188888 GCF_043200475.1 Kitasatospora sp. NPDC048407
GCGCAGCGGTGTGGCGGCGCGCCCAAGGCCCCTGCCTCGCGGGAGGATTGCGCGGCAGTTGTGCGGGCGGGTGGGAGGTGAGTGCCGGTGTGGACCGACCGCGGTGAGGACGGCGCGGGGTACGGGGTCGGCAGGGTGGGGCGGGTGGTGTCGCTGGGGACCGCCGTCCTGATGTACTGCGTGATGGTCGGCCTGCAGTTCGCGCCGGACGGCTGGCAGACGCCGTCGGTGGTGGTCGCGGTGCCGGCCCTGGTGTCGATGGCGTTCCGGCCGCCGATGATCCTGGCGTCGGCGGTGCTCGCGATCGGCACCCGCTGGGCCTTCGTCCCGGACGAGCCGGGCCGGATCGGCGCCGCGATCGGCACCACCTCGGTGATCGCCATCATCGCCGCGCTGGGCGTCTTCCTGGTGCACCGTCGCGAGCAAGCGGCCGCGCACCTGGTGGAGGTCAGTTCGGTCGCCGAGGCCGCCCAGCGCGCGATCCTGCGGCCGCCGCCGCCCGTCGTCGGACCGTTCCGCACCGCCGCCGCGTACCGGGCGGCCGCACAGTACGCCCGCGTCGGCGGGGACTTGTACGCGGTGGCGGACACCGCGTTCGGCGTCCGCGCCCTGATCGGCGACGTCCGCGGCAAGGGCCTGGACGCCGTCGCCACCGCCGCCGTCATCCTCGGCTCGTTCCACGAGGCCGCCCAGGACCACGCCCGCCTCGACGACCTCGCGGACCGGATGGACACCAGCCTGCGGCGCCACCTGAACGACTCGGAGGCGTTCGGCACCGCCTTCCTGGTCGAGATCGCCGCCGACGGAACCGCCCACGGGCTGTCCTGCGGGCACCCGCCGCCGCTGATCCTGCGCGGCACCGGCGTCGCCGAACTCCCGGTCTCCCCGCGCCCGCCGCTCGGCCTGAGCGGCCTGCTCCCCGACCCGGTGGCCGCGGAGCCCGCACCCGCCGTCCCGCTGGGCCCCGGCGACACCCTGCTGCTGTACACCGACGGCCTCACCGAGGCCCGCGCCGCCGACGGCGCCTTCTACCCGCTGCTCCCCCGCCTGACCGCCCACCTGGAGTCGCAGCCCGACGGCCCCGACCCCGTCGCCCTGCTGGACTGGCTGCACCGCGACTCCCGCGCCTTCGCCACCGGCGGCGCCGACGACGACGCCGCGCTGCTCGCGCTGGCCTGGCCGCGGGTCGTGGAACATCCCAGAAACCTGGGATACCCGGAGCGCCCACCCCTCTGACAGGCTGACCTGTCATGGACGCGCGCAGCAACGGTGCTCCGTGCGGGTGAGGAGGCTTCGTGATCGCCGGACTGAATCACCGCCCCGCCACCCCGAACCCCGAGCGCCCACCGCTGCGCTTCCGCCTGCTCGGCCAGCTCGCCGCCGAGACCGGCCACGGCCCGCTCGCCCTCGGCTCGCTCAAACAGCGCGCCGTCCTGGCCGCCCTGCTCGGCCACCCCAACACGCTGCTCTCCACCGACCTGCTGACCGAGGCCGTCTGGGAGGACGAACCGCCCCGGTCCGCCCGCAAGAACCTCCAGGTGTACGTCTCCGGCCTGCGCGGGGCACTCGGTGCGGCCCGCCTGGTGCACCGCCCCGGCGGCTACGAACTGCACGTCGCCGACGAGGAGTTGGACACCCTGCGGTTCGCCGCCCTGGTCCGGTCCGGCCGGGAGGCGGCGGCCCGGCAGGACGACGAACAGGCCGGCCGGCTGCTCGGCGAGGCACTGCGGCTGTGGGCCGGCCCGCCACTGCCGGAACTGCGGCACTCCTCCGCGCTGCGGGCCGTCGCCGAACGACTGACCGCCCGTTACCTCGCGGCCGTCGAGGACTGGGCCGAGGTCGAACTGCGGCTCGGCCACGCCGGCCGGGTCGCGGGCGCCCTCACCGACCTGACCGACCGTCACCCCCTGCGCGAACGCCTCCAGGCCGTCCACCTGCTCGCCCTGCACCGCGCCGGGCGGCGCGCCGAAGCACTCGCCGCGTTCGCGCAACTGCGCCAGCAACTCTCCCGCGAACTGGGCCTGTCCCCCGGCCCCGAGCTGGAGGCCTGCCACCGCGAACTGCTCGCCGACCGCCCGACGCCCCCGCCTCCGCGTGCCGCCGCGCGATCGGGCCGGACCGTGCTGCCGCCGGACACCACCGCGTTCACCGGACGGGAACAGCAGGCCGCGGAACTGGTCCGCGCCGCACGCCGCGCCGAACGGCCGGTGGTGCTGACCGGACCGATCGGCGTCGGCAAGACCGCACTCGCGATCCGCGCCGCCCACGCACTGCGCGACGACTTCCCCGACGGCCGCCTCTTCATCCACCTGCGGGACGCCACCGGCCGCGCCCGCGAACCCCGGGCCGTCGCCGCCGACCTGGCCCGGCTGCTCGCCACCGACACCGCCGATCCCTTGCAGACCTGGCGCGAATGGCTGGCCGAACACCGGGCACTGGTCGTCCTGGACGGCGCCTCCGACGACCACACCACCCACGCCCTGCTCCCACCGCCCGGCCCCGCCGTCGCCCTGGTCACCGGCCGCACCCCCCTCCCCGGCCTCGGCGCCACCCACCGCACCGACCTCGCCCCCTTCACCCTCCCCGAAGCCCTCGCCCTGCTGTCACTCCTCGTCGGCACCCACCGCGTCGACGCCGCCCCCACCGCCGCCGAACGCATCGTCACCGCATGCGGCCTCCTGCCCGCCGCCGTCCGCCTGGCCGGCTACAAACTCGCCGCCCTCCGCCACCTCCCCCTCGACGAATTCGCCGACCGCCTCGCCGACCCCCACCGCGCCCTCGACGAACTCGCCGTCGGAGAAACCCGCCTCCGCGACCGCCTCGACACCCAATGGCACGCCCTCACCCCCGACCAACGCACCACCCTCACCCACCTGACCCGCCACCCCTGGACCCCCACCTTCGACCTCACCCACGCCCGCCACGCCCTCGACCTCCCCCCCGCCCCCGCCCTCGCCGCCCTCGAACACCTCATCCTGGCCGGCGTCCTCCTCTGCCCCACCGAAGAAGCCCCCGCCCACACCGCCCACTACTCCCTCCCACGCCTCACCCACCTCCACGCCCACCTCCAGCGGCCCGCGTCCGACCGACCGTGAGCACCAGAATGAGGAGCATGAGCGAGCCCACCCAGAAGCACTCGATCACCACGCCTCGCGACATTGCCGAAGCGGCCCGACCCGCAGCGACCCCTCCGGCTCGAACGGGACAACCTCGACGAGCTCATCACCCTCGCCGAGGCCGAACACGGCCCGATCACCCCCGAAGAGATCCACGAGCGTCGCGACCTGCTGCGCCGCACGCGCGACGAGCAGCGCGCCTCCGACACGAGCAGCTGAACGTCGCGCCTGGCGAGCCCCCACCTCACCCACATGCGCGCCCACCCCGGCCCGCCCGACGGAACGCAAAGCGCCGGCCACCGTCGTGGTGGCCGGCGCTTTGCGGCTGGTGGGCGGGCCGCTACTGGACGAAGAGGACGCTCTGGCCGAGCGTGAGGTCCTTGGTCTCGCCCGGCAGCATGGCGCCGAGTACGTGGCCGGTGCAGTCGGGCGCGTCGAAGATCAGGGCGACCCCTTCGGTCTGGTTGGTGACGGCGGAGGGGGATGTGTCGGCCTTGACGCAGCTCTTCGCGTCGGCGTCCTCCGTCGGCGTCCCGGCCGGGTCCTGAGCCGGGGTCTGTGTCCCGGCCTCGGCCGGGGCCGGGGCCTGGTCGGGCTGCTGGGGGATGTCCGCCGACGCTGTCGGGCCGGCGGCCAGGACGGCCGCGCCGAGGGTGGTCGCGATGAGCATGCCGATACGACGCATGAAGAACCGCCATTCGAGTACGAGGGGAATGGTTCGAGACCGTTCCCCACCGCGAACGGCCCGGTGCGGGATCCGCCCCGGGGTCACCCGCGCGCCGCGCAATCGCCCACCGAACGGATCCCGGGCCGGTGTCGGCGGCGGGCACTACGGTGCGTCGCCATGAGCACTGATGATCTTGACCCGTACGACGGAGAGTGGGCGGACGTCATCGCGAGCTGGCAGGTCGAGAAGGACACCGCCGCGACCTGGGAGGAACACCGGCCGGGGTCCCACGTGGACACCTCGCACGACGTACGGACGGTCATGGCCGCGATGACCGCCGAGGTCAAGGACGGCCCGCAGTACGACGCGGTGCCGTGGGACTGGTTCGACGGCGCCGAGATCCCCCACCTGCTGGAGCAGATCCGCCACGGCGACACGGAGAACGCCGACCGGGCGCTGTCCCGCCTGTGGAACAGCGTCTGCCACCAGGGCACCCCTTCCACGGCCGGCACCCTCGCCGTCCCCTTCCTGATCCGCACCGCCCTCGCTCGTCCCGACCCCGACGTCCTCCTCCTGGTCGGGAGTCTCGCCCGCCGCCCACACTTCGGAAGCGGCACCCGCACCGGACTGCTACGGGCCGGCGAACCTGTTGACCGCGTTGTCTTCGATTGCAGCGGCCACAACGCCAACTGGTCCGTCCAGGCCGCCCAGCAGGCCATCGCCGACGACACGGACCTGCTGCTGCCCCTGCTCGACCACCCCACCGCGACGCTCCGCGCCGTCACCGCCTACGCCCTCGCGGCCGCCGCCGTCCCCGCCCGCGACCGGATCACGGCCGCCCTGCACACCCGCTTCGCCACCGAGACCGACCCGGTGACCCGCGCGAGCCTGGTCCTCGCCATCGCCCAACTGGCCTGGGAGACACGCGATCCCACCACAACCGCCCACACCCGCGCCTGGTGGCAGGACCCCACCCGGCCGACGGAGGTCCGAGTGAGCGCAGCCATCGCCTGGCTCTGCCTCGTCGACGACCCCATCCCCGCCGAGCTCGACCCCCTCCTCGACGCCGCGGCCGCCGACGAACTCATCGACACCGTCCGCTGGATCCACGACGCCGACGGACTGCGCAACATCCTCATCATGATGCGAAACCCCGACGACCACCCCTGGATCGCCCACCTGCACTGAAACCCCGACCCGGCCCCCACGCCCCGGCGGTCGCGTGCACTCGATGGACCGCCCCCGCGCACCCTGGCGGCATGCGACGCCCCCAACTGCTGCGGTTCGTAAGGTCGTTCGCGCCCAACAGTGCGCCCGGAGGAGTAGCTACTCCGCGCCGAGGATGCGCAGGCCGTGATGGGCTCGGAAGTCCTCGTAGTCCTTGAGGTTGAGCGTGGCGAGCGGCAGGTCGTAGGTGAGGGCGCAGGCCGCGATCCACATGTCGTTGATCGGGCGTGGGCGTCCGCGCTGGATGCCCGCGGCTGACAGGCGGCCCCAGGTCGCGGCAACGGCTTCGTCGCCGGGCAGGACCGGCATTCCGGAGAGCCAGTCGGCGAGTTCCTGGCGGCTGCGGGTGCCCCAGTGGCGGATCTCGGTCCACTTGGTCAGTTCGCCGAAGGTCACGAAGGTGATCAGCGGCTTGCGGCCGATCAACCTGGTGGCGAGCGGGTCGGTGAGCTTGCGCTTGTGGGAGAGCGAGGCGACGTCGGTGTCGAGGATGACAGGTTGCACGGCGGCGGCTCAGGCGACGTCGCGGTGACGCTCGGCGTACGTGAAGGCCAGGAACTCCTCCAGTTCCTCGTCCGACTCGAAGGTGTCGGCGGCGAGGTCGTCCAGGGACCGGATCGGCTGGGCGTTCTTCGCGGCCAGCAACTCCTCGACCGAAACGCGGGGCCGCAACGGCGGGTAGCCGGAGTACTCCGCGTCGAGTGTGCTCATCGGGGACCTCCAGCAGGGACGGGACACGGCTACCCAGGCCAGCATACGGGGGACTGCCCCGCGCTGACACCGACCTTCACCCCATGGAGCTGCTCTCCGAACACAGGTGCTCCCGCCCCCGCGGGCATTGGCAGGACGGTGGATCGACGGCCTCCGGCCCGGGGCGGGACCGCCCTCGAGCAGGCGTCCGAACACCATGCGCCGCCGGCCCGGAGCAGCCTGCGCGGCCGCGCGACGCTGTCGTACGGCAAGGTCATCGAACGGCCCGATGTACCGCCCCTTATGCGGCCCTGTACCGGCCCGCAACCGGCGCCCCCCACAGTCCTGGTGACACTCGCTCGGAGGGGAGGGACGGACGTGGAGCTGTCGGAGATCCTCGGTCTGCGTCCGGAGCCGGCCGCCGGGTTGTTGGTTGCTCTGACCCGGCGGTGCCCGTTGAGCTGTGCGCACTGTTCGACGGCCTCCTCGATGGACTCGCCCGAGCATCCGGACGGTACGCGACGCGTTCAACTCCTGCGATTCGTAGAGTCGTTCACGCCGGAGCAGCGCCCGGAGGTGGTGCTGCTGACCGGCGGTGAGCCGCTGCTGCTGCCGGGGCTGGCGTACGAGCTGACGCGTGCGGCGCAGCACACCGGGGCGCGGGTCTCGATGCTGAGTGGGTTGTTCTTCGCGCGCGACGGCGGTCGGATCCCGGCGCCGATCCTGCGGACGATCACGGCGCTCGACCACTTCTCGGCCAGCCTGGACGCCCCGCACGAGCGCGAGGTTTCGCGTGCGGACGTGTTCCGGGTGCTGGCGCAGGTGCTGGACGCGGGGGTGCCCGTCAGCCTGCACCTGACGGGTACCGGCCCGGACGACCCGTACCTGGCGGAGGCGACGGCTGCGGTGGTCAAGGAGTTCGGCGATCGGGTGCCGATGCTGGTCAACGAGGTGCGCGCGGTCGGCCGCGCCACCCGCGGCCGGACGGTGGCGGGGCCGGGCGGGCCGTGCGCGATGGCGGCGTGGCCGACCGTCGCGCCCGACGGGACGGTGCTCGCCTGCTGCAACCAGCGGACGGTGGACCTGCGGCCCGTCCCGCCGCACCTGCGGCTCGGGCACATCGCGGAGGACGACTGGCCGGCCGTCCGCCGCCGCACCCTGGACTCGCCGCGGCTGCGGCTGATCCGCACCCTCGGGCCGGACCAGTTGCGTGCCCGCAGTGGCGCCGACCCCGCCGAGGGTGGCTACTGCGCCGGCTGCCGCGCCCTCCCGGCGGCGCCGGGCCCGGACGACGCCGCCGCGGCCGGCGCGGCCGGCCGGCTGCTGGACCAGCTCTCCGCCGCCCGCCTGCGCGCCCAGGGCCCGGCGGCCCTGCTGCGCCGCTACGGCTGCGCGCCGTACGCGCATCTGGTGCGGCCCGGGAGCCCGGTGTGAGCGTCCCGACCTCCCGCGCGTTGGACGCCCGGCTGGCGCTGGTCGCGCCCGCGCTGCATCGGGCGAGCGCCCAACTGTGGCGACCGGAAGGCGATCTGACAGGCCGCTACATCGACTACCTGTGGGCGATGCACGCGCTGACCGTCGCCTCCGTCCCGCTGCTGGAGCGCGCCGCGGCGGTCTGTGCGCGGCTGGACGAGGAGTGGGCGCCGCGGTTGGCGGCGTACTTCGCGGTCCACGCGGAGGAGGAACGGGGGCACGACGCCTGGCTGTTGGCGGATCTGGTGGCGGCCGGGGAGCAGCAGGAACCGCCGTTGCCGCCGCCGCTGGTGGTGGAGCTGGCGGGCGCGCAGTACTACCGGATCGAGCACCGCCATCCGGCCGCGCTGCTCGGCTATCTCGCGGTGCTGGAGGGCCATGCCCCGTCGCCCGCCCTGGCGGGGGTGCTGGCCGCCCGGACTGGGCTGCCGGAAGCCGCGTTCCGGACGGTGCGCGAGCACGCGGCGCTCGACGCGGGGCATCTCGCCGAGGTCCAACGTCAGCTCGACCGGCTCGAGTTGACAGCTGCGGAGCAGACCGAGGTCGCTGTCAGCGCCCTGCACACCGCGGGCATCCTCGCCCGGCTCTTCCACCAGCTCGCCGCGGATCCAGGAGGACAGCAATGACTGACCGCACCGACCCGGCCCTGGCAGCCCTGGCTGCCGCCGGTTTCGACCTGAGCGGCCTCACCGAGGAGCAGCACGCGGTGCTGCGTTCGCTCACCGACCAGGAGCTTGGCCTGCTGACCGATCTGCGGGGCCGGCTGGAGGAGGCCGGGCCGGAGGTCCAGGGGCATGCGGAGGTGGCGGGCGGTGCTCTCTTCTGACGTGTTCGGCCCGGATCCGGCGGGCGGGCGCTGCCCGGGCTGCCACCGTCCGCTGCCGGTGGAGGCCCGGTTCTGCGCGGCGTGCGGGACTCCGCGCGCCGACGCCCGGGGTCCGGAGACGGCCGGCCGCAAGATCGTCACGGTGCTGTTCTGCGACCTGGTCGGTTCGACGGCGCTGTCGGGGACGCTCGATCCGGAGGCGCTGCGCGGGGTGACGCTGCGCTACTTCGACGCGATGCGGGCGGCGATCGAGGAGCACGGCGGCACGGTGGAGAAGTTCATCGGCGATGCCGTGATGGCGGTGTTCGGCGTGCCGTCGGTGCGCGAGGACGACGCCCGGCGGGCGCTGGCCGCGGCGCTCGGGATGCTGGCGGCGCTGCGGGCGCTCAACGAGGAGCTGCACGCCGAGTTGGGTCTACGGCTGACGGTCCGGATCGGCGTCAACACGGGCCGGGTGGTCACGGGTTCGGACGCGTCGGCGCGGCAGGCGCTGGTGTCCGGCGAGGTGGTGAACGTCGCGGCGCGGCTGGAGCAGAACGCCGGGCCGGGCGAGGTGCTGATCGGTCCGGACACCCTGCGGGCCGCGGGCGAGGGGGTGCGGGAGGTCGAGGTCGGGCCGCTGCGGCTCAAGGGCAAGGAGCAGGAGGTGACGGCGCACCGGCTGCTCGGGCTGGAGCTCAGGGCGCCGGAGCGCCTCGACCTGCCGTTCGTCGGCCGCGAAGCCGAACTGGCGCTGCTGGACGCGGAGTTCGAACGCACAGCCACCGAGCGAACGGCCCGCCTGCTGGTGCTGGGCGGCGAGCCCGGTCAGGGCAAGACCCGGCTGCTCCGGCACTGGCTCGAACTCTCGAGCAACTCCGGCCGGTTCGGCGCGGGCCGGTGCCGCCCGCCGGGCGAGCAGGCGGGCCTTCAGCCGCTGGCGGACGCCGTCACCGCACTGCTGGCCAAGGCCCCCGGCCACCGGCAGCTGCCCGGCCTGGAGGTGCTGGCGCAGGGCCTGCTCGCGGACGGCACGCCGACGCCGTCGCCGGAGGACACCGGCGCGGCGCTGGTCGAGCTGCTGGGCGCGCTGGCGGGGCGCGCGCCGCTGGTGCTGGTGATCGACGACGCGCACTGGGCGGCCGCGTTGCTGCTCGACCTGCTGGACCGGGTGGTGGCGGCACTCGCGGACGCCCCGGTGCTGGTGGCGGTGCTGGGCCGGCCCGAGCTGCTGGACGCCGGCCCGGCCGGTCCGCACCGGGTGCTGACGCTCGGTGCGCTGTCCGACCGGGAGGCGCGGCAGTTGGCCGGGGCGCTGGGCGGGGCGGCGCCCGCGCACCTGCTGGAGCGGGCGGGCGGCAATCCGCTGCATCTGGAACAGCTGCTCGCGGCCCCGGCGACCAAGAGCGGGAGCGGCGACGGGGTTCCGCTGACCCTGCAGACCCTGATCGGAGCCCGGCTGGACGCGTTGGACCCGGCCGAGCGGCGGGCGGTCGATCTGGCGTGCGTGCTGGGCCGCGAGTTCGCCGCCGATGAGTTGGCGGCGCTGGACTCGGCCGGTCCCGATCTGTCGGCGGCGCTGCGGCGGCTGGGGCGGCACCGGCTGGTGGTGGCGGACGGCGCGTCGTTCCGGTTCGCCAGCGGTGTGGTGCAGGAGGTCGCGTACGAGTGCCTGTCCAAGCAGGGCCGGGCCGAGCGGCACGAGCGGGCGGCCGCGCTGCGTTCGGTGCGGGCGGGTGGCCCGGCGGTGGTCGGCGGCCATCTGGAGCGCGCGCACCGGTACCGGGCCGAGCTGGGTCTGCACGGCGAGCGCACGGACGCGCTACGGCGGGGCGCGGCGACCGCGCTGGCGGAGGCGGGTGCCCGGGCGGCGGCCCGGACCGACCCGGGCTGGGCGGTGGAGCTGCTGACCAGGGCGACCGCGCTGCTGCACCCGGGTGAGGACGGGCGGCTTCCGGCGGCCCGCCGGCTGGGCGAGGCGCTGCTCGCGCTGGGCCGGATCGAGCCGGGCCGGGTGCTGCTCGCCGAGGTCGGTGCGAGTGCGGACGATCCGGTGGAGGCGGCGCACGCGCGGCTCAGCCTGGCGGCCGTCGGCCAGCAGCGGGCGCCCGCGCCGGTGGCCCGGGAGACCCTGCCGGTGTTCCAGCGGGCGGGCGACCAGTTGGGTCAGGCCCGGGCCTGCCTGCGGCTGGCGCAGCAGGAGCAGATCGACGGGCGGCACGCGGCGGCGACCCGGTTGCTGGCGCGGGCGCTGCGGCATGCCGAGCGTTCGGACGGCGAGCAGGAGCGGGCGTCGGCGCTGGGTGCGATCGGGGTGTCGCTGTGGCGCGGTCCGGTGCCGGCCGCCACCGCGATAAAGCGCTGCCAGGACCTGCTGGCCGCGCAGGGCCGGGGGCGGCGGGCGGTGCGGGTGACGTTGAACTGTCCGCTGGCGGTGCTGCTGGCGCTCGGCGACGACCGGGCGGGGGCGGCGGCCTGCCTGGCGGAGGCCTCGCACCACGCCGAGCGGCTGGGGTACGCGGAGGCGGCGGCGTTCCTGCCGCTGTTCGGCGCGACGGTGGCGGCGCTCGGTGGTCGGCCGAGGGAGGCGCTGGAGTTGCTGGCGGCGACGGCCGCGGCCGCCCGGGAGCTGGGCGGGGGCGCGCTGCTGAGCGGTGCGCTGCTCGACATGGCACGCCTGCACCTGGACCTGGACGAGCGCCGGGCCGCCCGGGCCGCGCTGGCCGCGCTGGAGGAGGAGCGGGCCCGCGCCGGCGGCCGGTTGTCGTTCGCGACGCTGGCGGAGCGCGACGGTCTGCGGGCCCGGCTGGCGGCCGCCGGCGGCGACCGGGTGCCCGCGCTGCGGCTGGCCCGCGGCGCGGTCGAGGTGGCCGGCCGGACGGATTCGCCGATCCTGCAGGGCCTGGCCGCCGCCGATCTGGCCCGTACCGCCGCGCTGCTCGGCCTGGACCAGCAGCGTCTGCTGTCCGCCGCCGCGGCCGGCGGCCGATTCGCGGCCAAGGGGCACGGCCCGGGCGTGCGGCTCGCCGAGGCCCTGGCCGGCCACCATCCCCGCAGAGAGGCGGTTTCGTGATGACGACCGTGCCCCACGCCGTGCCCCCGCGCGGCCTGACCTGGCGCCTCGCCGGCCGGACCCCCGAGGACGTCCGGACGGAGGCGGACGCGCTGCCCGAGCGGCCCGCAGCGGGCACGCTGGTCGGGGGTTCCGGGCGGGGCGTGCAGGTCTGCGTGGTCGACTCCGGCGTGGACGGGTCCCATCCGCTGGTCGGCCCGGTGGCGGGCGCGCACGTGGTGCGCAAGGACGAGGCCGGGACGATCCGGGTCGAGGCGCTCGGCGCGGACGACCCGGGCGACGTCTCCGGCCACGGCACGGCCTGCGCGAGCATCGTCCGGCGGGCCGCGCCGGACTGCGAGATCCACAGCGTCCGGGTGCTCGGCGAGCGCTTCACCGGCAGCGGCGACGTGCTGCTGGCGGGGCTGCGGTGGGCGATCCGGCAGGGCTTCGACGTGATCAACCTGAGCCTGTCGACCACCCGCACCCGGTACCTCGAGGACCTGCACGTGCTGGCCGACGAGGCGTACTTCGGGCGCAGCACGATCGTCGCGTCTGCCCACAACGCCCAGGTGGAGAGCTTCCCGTGGCGGTTCTCGTCGGTGATCTCGGTGGGCAGCCACCGGGAGGACGACCCCGATCTGCACCTGTACAACCCCGAGCCGCCGGTGGAGTTCTTCGGCCCCGGCGTCAACGTCGAGGTGGCCTGGCTCGGCGGCGCCACCTTGCGCAGCAGTGGTAACAGCTTCGCGACGCCGTTCGTCGCGGGCCTGTGCGCCCGGATCCTGTCCGAGCGGCCCAGGCTGACGCCGTTCCAGCTGAAGCACGCCCTGTACCTGTCCGCAGCGAACGTCCATGTCGGCGGCACCCGGTGAGCGCCGGGCCGCACGTCGTGAGAAAGGGACCGTGGTCGAGATGACCCAGTCAACCGCCCCCGCCGCGCCGTCGACCGATCCCGTGGTGGCGGAACTCCTGCAGTCGGTGGTCGATGTGGCCCGCGCCATCTTCGGCGCCCAGGCCGGTTCGATCCTGCTGCTCGACCACCAGTCCTTCGAGCTGGTCTTCCAGGCGGTGTCCGGCCAGGGGCAGGAGTTCCTGATCGGCCGCCGCTTCCCCGCCGGCCAGGGCATCGCCGGCTGGGTGGCCGGTTCGGGCGAGCCGATGATCGTCGACAACCTGCGCCGCAGCACGTCCTTCGACCAGGAGGTCGCCGAGTCCACCGGCTACGTCCCCGACGCCCTGATGGCCGCCCCGCTCATTCACGGCGACCGCGTCCTGGGCGTCCTGGAGGTACTGGACCCGGCCCCCGGCCCCACCCGGGCCTGCCTCCCGGAGCTCGACCTGCTCGCCCTGTTCGCCCGCCAGGCCGCAGTGGCCCTGCGGGTCGCCGTCGACGGCCCGGCCCCGGCACTCGCCGCGGGCGACCGCGACCGGGCGGTGCGACTGCTCGCCGAGGTGCAGCGGCTGATCGGCGACCGCGCCGACTGGTGATGTACCGGCCCTGAACCGGCCTTGAAGCGGCGCCAACTACCTTGGCCGCCAAGGCAGTTGAGACATCCGAGTGACGAGGAGACCGCGATGGGCACCGACGACCGCACCCCCGAGGACAGCGCCACCGAGTCCGAGGCCGTCCTCTCCCTCCAGGAGACCGCCACCGCCGACGACATCGAGGCCCACGGCCTGGTCCAGAGCGTCTTCTGCTCCCCCGAGACCATGACCATCACGGTCGCCTAGCCCCCGGAGGCCAATATGAGCACCGACCGCGTTCCCGAGGACGCCGCCGCCGAGGCGGAAGCCGTCCGCTCCCTCCAGCAGGCACCCGCCGCCGAGGCCGAGGACGTCGAGGGCCACGTCTTCAGCGTCCTCAGCGTGGCCTGCAACACCATCATCGTGACCGAGACGCTGTAGGGCCCGTGAGCACCGACGACAGCGCCGCCGAGGCCGAGGCCGTCCGCGTCCTCCAGGAAGCGCCCGGCGTCGCGGACGACGACGTCCGGGCCCACGCCGCGTTCAGCGTCCAGACCGGCGACCTCACCAGCTTCACCGCCACCCACCTCCCCCAGGCCTGACCGATCCACCCCCATCCGAGCACGGGAGACCGCGATGAGCACCGACCGCACCCCCGACCACGACGCCGCCGAGACCGAGACCGTCCTCTCCCTCCAGGAGACCGCCACCGCCGACACCGACGACGACGTCGAGGCCCACGACACCGCCTGCCACAACTGCTGGCCGCCGACCACCGAAATGGTGGTCTAGCCAGCTCCCGCCGTCACCCGACAGGAGAGGTTCATGGCCGAGGCGCCGGCGGAGTTCACCGTCGCGGACCGGGAGTACTACGCGCCGCTGGACACCGCCGCGCCGAAGGGCGACCCGTTCGCGCCGGGCCGGCCCGCCGAGGGCTGGCTGGGGGTGGCGAGCGGGGTGTGGACGATGTGGCACCGGGAGGGGATGCCCGCGCTGCCCGCGGACGGCTGGAAGGTGCACGTCTCCGCGCGCCGCTCACGCGCGGCCGCCGTGCTGGACACCGTCGCGGAGATCTGTTTCGCGCAGGACGTCGCGTTCAAGCACCTCGCCACCGACCACTGGTACTGGTGGGTCCACCGCAAGCACGCGTCCCGGCCGCAGAGCGGCAAGTTCATCGCCGCGTACCCGGCGGACACCGCCGCTTCCCGCCGTCTGATGGAGGCGCTGCGGGAGGCGCTGGACGGCGAGCAGGGGCCGCTGATCCTGACGGACCGCCGCTTCCCGGGCAGCGAGACCGTCCAGTACCGGTACGGGGCGTACCGGACGCGCGAGCGGCTGGACGCGGACGGCACCCGCACCCTGCTGACCCGCGGTGCCGGTGGCGAGGAGGTGCCGGACCGGCGCGGTGCCTCGTTCCAGCTGCCGGCGGGCATCGCCGACCCGTTCGCGGTGTGCCCGGTCCCGGCCCGCCCCGAGGGGCCGGTGGTGCTGCGCGGCTTCTCGGTCGGGGACGCGATCGTCCACTCGAGCGGCGGCGGCGCCTACCAGGGGGTGGAGGTCGCCACCGGCCGGAAGGTGTTCGTCAAGGAGGCCCGCCCGTTCCACGGTCTGGGCGAGGGCGAGGACGACGCGGTCTCCCGGCTGCACCGGGAGTGGCGGACGCTGACCGCCCTGCACGCTCTCGCGCCCGGCCTGGCCCCGGAGCCGATCGCCCAATTCCGGGCGGGTGGCCACGAGTTCATGGTCACCGAGTTCATCGGGGGCAAGGCGCTGAACCGGATCCCGCCGACCAGCCACCCCGCGCTGAAGACCGGCAGCACCGCCGAGGAGTTCGCGGCCTACTACGCGCGGTGCGAACGGATCCTCGCCGCGATCGAGGCCGCGATGGCACGCCTGCACGCCCTCGGCTGGACGTTCGTGGACGTCAGCCCGGCCAACGTGCTGGTGACGCCCGACGACGGCATCAGGCTGATCGACTTCGAGACCGCCTGCGGCCCCGGCGACACCCCCGGCCGGATGGGCACGCCCGGGTACGTCGCGCCGCGGCACGTCGTGGAGCGGGACGGCCGCACCGCCCACGACGACTTCGGCGTCAGCGGCCTGGCGATGCTGCTGCTGGGCTGCCTGCCGAACACCCCCGGCCGCACGCCCGACTCGCTCACCCACTTCCACCACGACCTGACCGGGAGCGCCCCGATCAGCGAGGTGCTGTGGAAGCGCGCCACCCGCTACCACCCGCCGAGCGAGAACCCGGCGCTGCCCTCGCCGGAGGAGGTCGCCGCCGACCCGCTGCGCCACCTCGCCGAGCTGCGCGACGCCACCGCTGCCGGGCTGCTCGCCGCCGCCGACCCGGCGCACCCGGCGCGGACCTTCCCGACCGTCCCGCAGGGGTACACCGCCAACACCCTGTGCGTGCTCTACGGTGCGGCCGGCGTGCTGCACGCGCTGCACCGCTGCGGCATCGCCGCCCCCGAGGGCGCGCTGGAGCGGCTGCGCCGCGACGCCCTCGCCGCCGGCCCGGAACTCGCGCCCGGGCTCTACGTCGGCCTGGCCGGGATCGCCTGGGTGCTGGCCGAACACGGCCTGCTGGACGAGGCCCGGAGCCTGCTGGACACCGCCGACGCGCACCCGCTGACCGGGCGGAGCGCCACCCTGTCCGGCGGCGCGGCCGGCCTGGCGATGGGCCACCTCGCGCTGTACCGCCGCACCGGCGACGCACACCACGCCGAGCGCGCGCACGCCCTGCTGACCGCCCAGCCGGGCGGGGCGGACCTGTCGCCCCGGCTCGGCCCCGACGACGCCACCGGCCTGCTGCACGGACGCGCCGGACTGGCCCTGGCCCACCAGCAGTTCGCCCGGGTCACCGGCGACACCTCGCTGCTGCCGAGAGGCCTGGCCCTGCTGCACGCCGAACTCGACCGGGCCACCGACCCGGACGCGCCAGGCCTGCTGTTCCCGGTCTCCGCCGAGGACCGGCGCGCCATGCCGTACCTGGACTGCGGCTCGGCGGGCCTGGCCCACGTCGCCGCCCGGTACCTGCGCACCGTCGCCGACGAACGGCTGGCCGCCGCCGTGCCGCGCCTGCTCGCCCCGCTGCACGGCACCCACACCGCGCTGCCCGCCCTGTACAACGGCGCCGCCGGGTTCGCGTTCGTCCTCGCCGAGCACGCGCTGCTGGCCGGTGACGAGCACTCCCGCGCCGGGGCCGTCCGGGCCGCCCGCGGGCTGTACAAGCACGCGGTGCCGCACGACGGGACGGTGCGCTTCCTCGGCATGGGCCTGCTGCGGTACAGCACCGAACTGTGGACCGGCTCGGCCGGCGTCCTGCTCGCCCTCGACCAGGTCCTCGCGCCGCGCGCCGACCTGCTGTTCACCCTCGACGCCCCGGCCGGGTGAGCCGGTGGCCCGCGCCGCCACCGCCGCACAGTGATCAGCTGCGCACACACCGTCGCCACAACCCGAACACAGATGCTAGCGTCCGCCCATGGGATTACGCGGACCGCAGCGCGCCGCCGCGCGCGCGGCGATCGAAGGCCTGCGGGAACTCACCGCGCAGCGCCTGACCACCAGTCAGCTGTTCCGCCACGCCGATGAACTCCTGCGCCCCGTACTGGAGTTCGACGCGGTCTGCTGGCACACGACCGACCCGGCCACCGGGCTGGTCAACTCGGTGCAGAGCGACGACCTCAACCTCGGCCAGTTCGAGGACGCGGTGCACCTGGAGGTGTGGGCGGACGACCTCGCCACCTTCCCGAAGATCCGCAGCAGCGGGGTGCAGGCCGAGACGCTCAGCCGGGCCAGCCGCGGCGCGCCGCAGAACAGCATCCGGTTCCGCGAGCAGATCTCCCGGTACGGCTTCGGCGACGAGCTGCGCGCGGTGTTCGACGCGGCGGGCGGCATGTGGGGCTGCGCCGCCTTCATGCGCGCCGCCGACCGCGGCCCGTACCCGGCGCGGCAGCGCGAACTCGCCGACACCGCAGCCCGGTTGCTCGGTCAGGCGCTGCGCACCAGCCACCTCCCGCCGACCGGTCCGGGGCCCGCCGACCCCACCCCCGCCGTGCTGCTGCTCGACCGGCACAACCGGCCGCGCACACTGTCGGGCCCGGCGGAGGAACTGCTCTCCCGGGTCGCCGACCCCTCCCCCACCTCGCTCGACGTGCCGACCGCGATCGCGATGGCCGCCGAGCACGCCCGCCGCGCCGCGCACGGCCTGCCGACCCCGCAGATCCCGGTCCGGATCCGCACCCACGACGGCCACTGGTACCTGCTGCACGCCTCGCCGGCCCGCGACGCCCGCGACGCCCGCGACGCCCGCGACGCCCGCGACGCCCGCGACGCCCGCGACGCCCGAGCCTGCGGTTCGGCCGCCGACGAGGTCACCGTGGTCGCCACCCCCGCCTCCCCCGCGCACGTCATCCCGCTGCACCTGGCCGCCTACGGCCTCACGGCGCGCGAGCAGGAGGTGGCGCTGCTGCTGATCCGCGGCGCCGACACCCGCGAGGTCGCGCAGCGCCTGGCGATGGCCCCGTACACCGTCCAGGACCACCTGAAGTCGGTCTTCACCAAGACCGGGGTGAGCCGCCGCCAGGAGCTGACCGCCCTGATCATGCTGGCCCTCAACCCCGGGCCCTGAACAGTCAATTGGCCTCATCCATCAAGCGGTTCAGCCACTCGCGCAGCAGCGCCGTCTCGGCCGCCGTGAACCGGTTCGGCCGCTCGGGCAGGGTCGCGTCCAGGGCGATGGCGAGGGCGGCGGGGGTGAGCTGCTCGGGGGCGGGGGCCGGGGCGCAGGTGATGGCGGCGAGGACGGTCTCGCGGGTGCGGACGGACAGCGCGACGTCGCGGGTGGCGGGCGGTTCGGCGATCAGCGTCAGGGTGACGCCGAGGGCGGCGGCGCGGAGCATCTGCGCGGCCATCGGCACGGGCAGGCGCAGCCGGCCGTCGCGGGCGACGCGTTCCAGCATCGCGGTGAGTATCCGGCCGGCCCGTTCGGCGGCCTCGACGGCCTCGCCGGGGCGGGCGGCGTTGTACATCAGCGCGTAGAAGGCGGGCTGGGCGAGGCCGAATCCGACGTGCAGGTCCCAACCGCGGCGCAGGTCGTCGACCGGGTCGGGGCCGGGCGTGCGGGAGGACTTCTCGGCGAGGTAGCGGGCGAAGCCGTAGTTCACCACGGCGTCCAGCAGGCCCTGTTTGTCGCCGAACAGCCGGTAGAGGGTCGGCGCCTGCACGCCGGCGGCGGCGCCGACGGCGCGGGTGGACATGGCCTCGCTGCCGCCCTGGGCGAGGAGTTCGGCGGCGGCGGCGAGGATGCGTTCGCGGGGGTCGGTGGGGGTGTCGGCACTGCTCATGTGGAGCAACGTTACCGGAATCTTGTTAGCGCTGGATTACCAGTGCTACGGTTCTCTCGTTAGCGTTGATACCGAGCGAACGGGGAACCTCTCATGGACACGCGCACCCTCGGCACCGACGGCCCGGTCGTCTCCGCCCTCGGACTCGGCCTGATGGGCATGTCGGACGCCTACGGCGCCGCCGACGACACCGAGTCCGTCGCCACCGTCCACGCCGCGCTCGACGCCGGCATCACGCTGCTGGACACCGGCGACTTCTACGGCATGGGCCACAACGAGATGCTGCTGCGCGACGCCCTGCGCGGGCGCGACCGCGACAGCGCCGTGATCAGCGTCAAGTTCGGCGCCCTGCGCGACGCGTTCGGCGCCCCGCTCGGCGTGGACGCCCGCCCGGCCGCCGTGAAGACCTCGCTGGCCTACTCGCTGCGCCGCCTCGGCACCGACCACATCGACATCTACCGCCCGGCCCGGCTCGACCCGGCCGTCCCGATCGAGGAGACCGTCGGCGCGATCGCCGAGATGGTGCAGGCCGGGCTGGTCCGCCACATCGGCCTGTCCGAGGTCGGCGCCGAGACGCTGCGCCGCGCCCACGCCGTGCACCCGATCGCCGACCTCCAGATCGAGTACTCGCTGCTCTCCCGCGGCATCGAGGCCGAGATCCTGCCGACCGCCCGCGAGCTCGGCATCGGCATCACCGCCTACGGCGTGCTCTCCCGCGGCCTGCTCTCCGGCCACTGGAGCCGGCAGCGCGAGCTCGGCGAGCGCGACTTCCGCGGCTTCAGCCCGCGCTTCCAGGGCGAGAACCTCGACCACAACCTGACCCTGGTCGAGGCCCTCCGCGCCGTCGCCGACACCAAGGGCGCCACCGTCGCCCAGGTCGCCATCGCCTGGGTCGCCGCCCAGGGCAAGGACGTCGTCCCCCTGGTCGGCGCCCGCCGCCGCGACCGCCTCGCCGAGGCCCTCGCCGCCGACACCCTCGACCTGACCGCCGCCGACCTCACCGCCATCGAACGGGCCGTCCCCGCCGACTCCGCCGCCGGCAGCCGCTACGCCGCCCCGTTCATGGCCCAGCTCGACAGCGAACGCTGACCGCCCCCGAGGCCGTCGCATGGCCGCCATAACAGCAGGCGTAACTCGGTTGATCACCTGCCGCCCGTGCCGATACCAATTGCCCGTGATTCAAGGCGAATTGATCGGGCTGCGCGCCCGACACGACAGCGACATCCCGGTCCTGCACTCCGAGCTGTACGAGGACGTGGCCACCCGGTCACGCGCCGACTCCCGCCCCTGGCAGCCCATCTCCGCCGCGTCGGGCCACTCCCCGTTCGTGGTGCCCGGGCCGTCCGACGAGGCGGCCTGCTTCTCCGTCGTCGAGCTGGAGTCGCAGGAACTGGCCGGCGAGGCCCTGCTCTGGGGCATCGACACCCACAGCCGGACGGCTCATCTCGGCCTCGCCCTGCGCCCCGCGTTCCGCGGCCGCGGCCTGGCCGTCGACATCGTGCACACCCTGTGCGAGTACGGATTCCTCGTCCGCGGCTTCCAGCGCCTCCAGCTCGAGACCCTCACCGACAACACCCCGATGCTCGCCGCCGCGGCCCGCGCCGGATTCGTCCTGGAGGGAACCCTGCGGCGCGCCGCCTGGGCGTACGGCGGGTACGCGGACCAGGCCGTCCTCGGCCTCCTCTCGGACGAGTGGAAGCCCCGCGAAATCAAGCCCACCCGATAACGAAACAGCCTCGGAAACAGCCCCGGGCACTCCCCTGCGGAGTGCCCGGGCACGCTCTGCGATCCGGCCGGTCGGATGATCCCCCGATCAGGTCGCGACCGTGTCCGCGTGCTCAGCCGGGGCGGTGGCCCACGGCGGCGAACATCGTCACCGACAGGTGAAAGGCGCCCCGGTCGGCGGCGGCGGTGAGGTCGGCGTACAGCCGGTCGCGCTGTTCCTCGGAGATCAGACCCCGGTCCAGGGCGGCGGTGGCGAGGCCCTGCACGATCGGCCGGCTGACAGTGCGCGGGTCGTGCAGGAGGACGTCGGCGCCGGTGCGGTCGACGGTCAGGCCCGCGTCGGTGAGCCACTGGGTGAGACGGCGTCCGGCGTCGAAGGTGGCGGCGGCGCCCTGGGCGATGGTGGCCAGCGCGGGCAGGACCGCCGGGTCGACGGGGTGGAGCACGAAAGTGGACCAGTCGGTGTCGAGCAGCGCGACCCTGCCGCCCGGGCGCAGAACCCGGGCGATCTCGGTGACGGCCCGCGCCGGTTCGGACAGGTGCTGGAGGACGCGCTCGCACCGGACGGCGTCCAAACCCGCGTCGGGCAGCGACAGGGCGAGCGCGTCACCGTCCACGAAGCGGGCCCGGCTGCCGGCCTCCGCCGCGCGCCGTTCCGCCTCGGCGCGCAGGCCCGGGTGGGGTTCCACGCCGATCGCGGAGCCGTCCGGGCCGACGTCCTCGGCAAGTACCCGGGTCTCCGAGCCGGTGCCGGAGCCGATGTCCACCGCCCGCTCGCCCGGGGTTGCGGCGAGGCCCGCGCGGGCCCAGGCACGCAGCCGACGCACGCCCGGGTTGGCGGCCTGGGCGTCCAGCGCGGCGATCAGCCGGTCCGTGACCGCCGGGTCGGTGTTGGCCGTGTGGAACGCCGATGTGGGGTGCCGATCGGTCATGGCTCCAATGTAGGCACGCCCGCACCGGCCGGCCCCGCGCCTCCAGTTGGGTGCTGTCCGGAACGTGAGTGCGGGAGCTGTCCCGGAGCCGGCCGCGTCAGACCGCCGTCGCCTGGAGCGCGGTCGTGGCGCGGCCGCGCAGCTGGACGTGGGTGACCTCGGCGACCCTGCGGCCGAGCACCTCGGCGGTGCGCAGGTCGCTGGCGGACGGGGTGACCTCGGGGCCCTCGTCGTTGTTGGACTGCGACATGGCGCCGAGCCAGCTGCCGAGGCGGTTGATGTCCTCGGTGCTACCGGTGGAGGTGTTCCAGCCTCCGTACTCGGCCAGGCCGACCCAGATCATGCCGTGCTGCGCCGCGAAGAGCGCGATGTTGATCAGGGTGTGCAGCTTGTCGCCGGCCATGTTGCCGCTGTTGGTGAAGCCCGCGGCGATCTTGTTCTTCCACTGCATGTTGTCGCCCCAGACGCCCGACGTCGCCTCGACGAAGGTGCGGAAGACCGCGCTGGAGCCGCCCATGTAGGTGGGCGAGCCGAAGATGATCGCGTCGGCCTCGGCCAGCGTCCGCCAGAGCTCGTCGTTCAGCTCGGCGAGCGAGACCAGTTGCACCGCGGTGTCCTCGACCTTGCCGGCGCCGGCGGCGACCGCTTCGGCCTGCTTGGCGGTGTGGCCGTACCCGCTGTGGTAGGCGACGACGATTCGAGCCTGCATGATCACTCCCCTGATGCGCCACAAGAAAGCTATGTGGAAAGCTTTTTCCTGAGGCAGAAGATAGTGGCTTCCCGCCGCAACGGGCAACAGCGGAGGTGAGGGGCTGGGGAGAGGCATCCGGGCCTCCTGGGAAAGCTTTGCGCCGAGCTATCCTGAAGAGCCCGTCCGCGGAGGCGCCGAGGGAGGGGGCAAGGAGGGCTGCCATGTCCGAACCGGACCACGTCGACGACATCATCTCGGCCTGGCACGTCCAGCTGCCCGAGATCGCCGGCCTTCCGCTGGAGTTGGCCAAGCGCAGCGCCCTGCTGACCGCCGCCTTCGACGAGGTCGCGGCGCGCGAGCTGGAACGCCTCGGGATGACCCAGGCCGAGTACGGGCTGCTCGCGGTGCTGCGCCGGGCGGGCGAGCCGTACCGGCTCAAGCCCACCGAACTGACCAACGCCCTGCTGCTGTCCTCCGGCGGCACGAGCAACGTGCTCAAGCGCCTGGCCGGGGCCGGACTGGTCTCCCGCGAGGCCGACGACGGCGACGGCCGCAGCTCCTGGGTGCGCCTCACGCCCCGGGGGGTCGAGGTCGCCGAGGAGTCCGTGCGCGCGGTGACCGCGGCGCACGCCCGGATCGTCGCCCGTATCCCCGAGGCGGAACTGCTGAACCGCGTGCTGCGGGACGCGCTGGCCGCCGTCGAGGAGGGCGTGCTCGTCCGCAGGTGAGCTGCGGGCTCAACCGGTGAGCCGCAGCCGCAGCTCCTCGGCCCGGCAGCTCGGGTGGAGCAGCTGCCCGTGCCGCTTGACCGCGTTCCCGGCGACCAGCACGGTGTTCACCTCGGCGCGGGCCATCGCACAGAGGGCCATGGACGCGGGCCTCGTTACGGGACAGCCTTCGGTCGGCCTCAGCGGCCCGCGAGCAGGTACTCGTGCTCGGGGCGGCCGGTGTCCCCGTAGCGGAGGGACAGGCGCAGTCGGCGGTCGCGGGCCAGGTGCTTGAGGTAGCGCTGGGCGGTGGAGCGCGACAGGCCGGTGGCGTCGGCGACCTGCTGGGCGGACAGTGGCTGCCCGGCGTCGCGCAGGGCCCCGAGGACGAGGTCGGTGGTGGGCGCGCTGTGGCCCTTGGGCAGGGCGGTGGCCGGAGAGGCCGCGGTACGCAGGGCGGCGAACATCCGGTCGACCTCGTCCTGGGAGGTCTCCCGGGCGGCGGGTCCGGCCAGGGCGTGGCGCAGGTCGGCGTACGCGGTGAGTTTGTCGCGCAGGCCGGCGAAGCTGAATGGCTTGACCAGGTACTGCAGGGCGCCGTGTTGCATCGCCTCGTGGACGGTGGAGACGTCGCGGGCGGCGGTGACCATCATGACGTCGCAGCGGATGCCGGCTTCGCGCAGGCGTCGGACCAGGGCCAGGCCGCTTTCGTCGGGCAGGTGGTGGTCGAGCAGCACCAGGTCGACGGGGGCGCGTTCGAGGACGGCCAGTGCCTGGCCGGCGCTGTGCGCGGTCCCGGTGACCCGGAACCCCGGGATCTTCGCGACGTACGCGGCGTGCACGTCCGCGACCCGGAAGTCGTCGTCGACCACGAGGACGTCGATCATGCGTTCTCCACGGTGTGCAGGGCCTCGGGCAGTTCAACGGTGAAGCGGGCCCCGCCGAGCGCTCCGGTGCCGACGGCGAGTCGCCCGCCGGAGCGTTCGACCAGGCGGCGTACCAGGGCGAGGCCAAGGCCGCGGGGGCGGTGCGCGGGGGCGCCCTTGCTGGTCCAGCCCTCCTCGAAGATCCGCTCGCGCAGGTGCGCCGGGACGCCGGGGCCACTGTCGGCGACCTCGGCCAGCACGGTGGGCCCGACGGCGCGCAGCCGCACCTCGACGGCGCCGCCCGGCACCGCGTCCAGGGCGTTGTCGACCAGGTTGCCGACCACGGTGACCAGGGTGCGGGCGTCGACGGCGGCGTCGGGCAGGTGGCTGTCGGAGGTGACGGTCAGCCGGATTCCGCGTTCGGCGGCGACGGCGGCCTTGCCCGCCAGCAGGGCGGCCAGGTGCGGGTCTTGGACCTGTGCGCCGATCCGGGCGGCAAGCGCGGCGTGCGAGCCGGACTGCTCGGAGATGAACGCGGCGGCCTGGTCGTGTCGGCCGAGTTCGAGCAGCCCGAGCAGGGTGTGCATCCGGTTGGCGTGCTCGTGGTCCTGCGCCCGCAGAGCCTCGGTCAGCCCCCGGGTGTGGTCCAACTCCCTTACCAGGTACTCCAGTTCGGTGCGGTCGCGGAGGGTGATGACGGCGCCGCCCTCGGCGGGGGCGGTCCGGTTGACGACCAGCACCCGCTCGTCGCGGACGGCCGGCAGGTCGGCGCCCTCGATCCGCCCGGTCAGCGCGTCGGCGAGCCGGCCCGGCGGCAGGACCTCGTCGACGGTGCGCCCGGCGCAGTCGGCCGGCAGCGCGAGCAGGCGCAGCGCCTCGTCGTTGGCCAGGCGGATCCGGCCGGAGGCGTCGAGCGCCAGCATGCCCTCGCGGATGCCGTGCAGCATCGCCTCGCGCTCGATCAGCAGGGCGGCGATGTCGGCGACCGCGATGTTGTGGGTGCGGCGCTTCAAACGCCGGGCGAGCACCAGCGTGGCCGCGAGGCCGACGACCAGGCCCGCGCCCGCGCACAGCAGGATGCCGCCGGCCATCGACAGCAGTTGGCCGCGGATCGAGTCGTCGCTGAGGCCGACCGACACCTCGCCGACGATCCGGCCGTCGGCCAGGCGCAGCGGCACCTTGCCGCGGGCGGTGCGCCCCAGGGTGCCGTCCTGGATCGCGGTGACGCTCTCGCCGCGCAGCGCGGGTTCGGGGTCGGTGGAGACCCGCAGGCCGATCCGGGTCGGGTCGGTGTGCGAGAGCCGGATGCCCGCGGTGTCGGTGATGACGACGAACTCGGCTCCGGTGGAGCGCCGCACCCGTTCGGCGACGTCCTGGGCGGTGTCCGAGTCGCGGGCGGCCGCGGCTGCGGCGACGTTCGGGTCGGTGGCGGTGACCTGGGCGATGGCCAGCGCCCGCTGCATGGCCGCGCGGTCGAGTTCGCGGCTGACCGGGGCGAGGAACAGCCCGGCGGTCAGGGCGCTGACGCCGACGGTCACGACCGTCTGGGCGAGCAGGAGCTGGGCGAAGACCCGGCGGGGCCAGTGGGGGCGCCTCATCGCGGTCTCCTTCCGGCGCGGCGGGGCGAGGGTGCAGGTCACCTTATGTTTCCGGGGTGTTTCTGTCAGCCCCCGCCCCCGTTGTTGTAGCGGAAGCAAAACGAGCACAACACCCCTCAACGCCGCAAAGCCGCGATACGCCCGCAAGGCTCCCGCGCCGCTCCCGCCGCTCGTAGCGTCCCGGTCCACAGCAGCGGGCCGGCGCGGGAGCCGGCCGAGGAGGTAGGTGGTTCACGTGGACCCGCACAAGGCCGGGGCCGTCCCGGCGATCGAGTTGACCGGGGCGACCAAACGCTTTCGGACGCCGTCCGGCACCCTGCACACCGCCGTCCGGGAGCTCGACCTGACCGTCGCCCCGGGCGAGTTCGTCGCCGTCGTCGGCCCGACCGGCTGTGGCAAGTCCACCACGCTGACCCTGGTCAGCGGCCTGGAGGAACCCACCGAGGGCGAGGTGCGGGTGTACGGCGAGCCGGTGTCCGGCATCAACGGGCACGTCGGCTTCGTCTTCCAGCAGGACGCCGTCTTCCCGTGGCGCACGGTGCTCTCCAACGTCATGGCCGGTCCCCGCTTCCGCGGCGTCCCGGCCGAGCAGGCCCGGGAGAAGGCCCGCGACTGGCTGGCCCGGGTGGGCCTGTCGGCGTTCGAGGACCGCTACCCGCACCAGCTCTCCGGCGGCATGCGCAAGCGCGTCGCGCTGGCCCAGACCTTCGTCAACGACCCGCGGATCCTGCTGATGGACGAGCCGTTCTCCGCACTCGACGTGCAGACCCGGGCGCTGATGTCCGACCAGTTGCTGGAGCTGTGGGCGGGCACCGGCTCCTCGGTGGTCTTCGTCACCCACGACCTGGACGAGGCGATCGCGCTGGCCGACCGGGTGGTCGTGATGACCGCCGGCCCCGCCACCGTCAAGGAGATCTTCACCGTCGACCTGCCGCGCCCGCGCACCGTCGAGGCCGTCCGCCTGGAGCCGCGCTTCGTCGAGCTGTACCGCGAGATCTGGGCCTCGCTGGGCGAAGAGGTCCGCATCACCCGTGAGAGAGGAGCGGGTCGTGCCGCTTGAGACCGCCCCCGCCCCTGCCGCGCCCGCGGCCACCCGCACCGAGATCCGTGAACGGGCCGCCCGCAACCGCAAATTGGGCGTGTACGGGGCCCGGGCCACCGTGCTGGCCGCCTTCCTCGGCCTGTGGGAGGTCTGCTCCCGCACCGGGGTGATCGACCCGTTCAACTTCTCCCAGCCGTCGAGGATCTGGGACCAGATCTGGCAGTGGATCACCCACGGCACCGCGCAGGGCTCGCTCGGCGAGCAGATCGGCTACACCCTGTACGAGGCGCTGACCGGCTGGGTACTGGGCGTGGCCGGCGGTGTGCTGCTGGGCATCGCGCTGGGCCGCGTCCGCTTCCTGGCCGACGTGTTCGGCCCGTACGTCAAGGTGCTGAACGCGATCCCGCGGATCGTGCTGGCGCCGATCTTCCTGATCTGGTTCGGCCTCGGCCCCGCCTCCAAGGTCGCCTCCGCCGTGGTCCTGGTGTTCTTCCCGGTGTTCTTCAACGCCTTCCAGGGCGCCCGCGAGGTGGACCGCAACCTGGTCGCCAACGCCCGCATCCTGGGCGCCGACAACCGCAAGGTCACCCTGCAGGTGGTCATCCCCGCCGCCACCACCTGGATCTTCACCAGCCTGCACGTCAGCTTCGGCTTCGCCCTGATCGGCGCGATCGTCGGCGAGTACATCGGCGCCACCAAGGGTCTGGGCCTGATGGTCGCCGCCGCCCAGGGCACCTTCAACGCGGCCGGCGTGTACGCCGCGATGACCATCCTGGCCGTGGTCGCGCTGCTGACCGAGGGCCTGCTGACCTTCGCCGAGAAGCGGCTGTTCCGCTGGAAGCCGGCCGACACCGGCGACGGCCGCTGACCCCACCCCACCCGTTCCCCCTTCACCCCGAGAGGCTCCCCCCACCATGCGCAGAACCGCTGCCGCCGCCCTCGCCGCCGTCCTCCTGCTGCCGCTGGCCGCCTGTGCCAACGACGCCGCCACCTCGCACAACGGCGCCGCCCCCGCGGGGAAGAAGGTCGACGGCCCCACCGTCAAGATCATGGTCGGCGGCCTGGACAAGGTCATCTACCTGCCCGCCATGCTGACCCAGCGGCTCGGCTACTTCGCCGATGCCGGCGTCAACGTCGAACTGCTCAGCGAGCCGGCCGGCGTGAACGCCACCACCGCGCTGCTGGCCGGCGACGTACAGGGCGCCGTGGGCTTCTACGACCACACCATCGACCTGCAGGCCAAGGGCAAGAGCGTCGAATCGGTCGTCCAGTTCGCCCAGGCCCCCGGCGAGGTCGAGGTGGTCTCCGCCAAGCAGGCCGACGCGATCAAGACCGGCGCGGACTTCAAGGGCCGCAAGCTCGGCGTCACCAGCATCGGCTCCTCCACCGACTTCCTCACCAAGTACCTGGCCGTCAAGAACGGCGTCAGCGCGAACGAGTTCAGCCCGATCGCGGTCGGCGCCGGCCAGACCTTCATCGCCGCGCTCCAGCAGGGCTCGATCGACGCCGGCATGACCACCGACCCGACGGTGGCGAACATCCTGTCCAAGCAACTCGGCACCGTCCTGTACGACATGCGCACCCCCGAAGGCTCCCGGGCCGCGCTCGGCGGCCTCTACCCCTCCTCCTCGCTCTACATGAACACCGCCTGGGTGAACGGCAACAAGGACACCGTCCAGAAGCTCGCCAACGCTTTCGTGAAAACCCTGAAGTGGATGAACACCCACACCCCGGAGGAGATCGCCGCCCAGATGCCCGCCGACTACGCCCAAGGCGGCGCCGCCGAGTACGCGGCCGCGATCAAGGCCACCCTGCCGATGTTCACCACCGACGGCCTGATGCCCCCCGGCGGCCCGGAGACCGTGCTCTCCGTGCTGGCCGCCTTCCACCCGGACGTCCAGGGCAAGGAGTCCACCGTCGACCTGTCCAAGACCTACACCACCGAGTTCGCCACCAAGGCCACCGGCTGACCCTCCCGTCACCGGTGACGGTCCCGAGCCCTCCGGACAACGGGCGCGGGACCGCCGGGCGGACAGTGGCGGCGGGCGGATCAGCCGAGCAATCGGCGCACGGCAGGCGGTTGAGCGCCGACCCGCTGGCGATCCTGCAGCGGTCGATGGGCGAGGAGAACGGGTACGGGCCCCGCCGGCATCGCCGAGCGGGCCTGTAAGCCCGGGACGGTCATGGCCGAAACCGTCACATAGAGACGTTCGACCGGAAACGGGCCGGCGGCGGCCGCAGTGCCGGTGAGGACCTGGGCCCCGTCGGTCCCGGCGACGGCTTCGGTGACGAACCGGGCCTCGGCGCCGGTGGCGGCGGTGAGCTTCAGGTGGTCCAGAGCGGGACGCCGTGCTCGTCGCCACCTCTGGCCCATCCAACGGCCCGTCAGCAGACCCGACTCGAAGTTCCGGGTGAACTCCAGCGGCAGCGAGCCCGGCAGCGAGACGTCGACCTGGTCGATGTGCATCCGGCCGGTGGCCATGTCGACCGGCTCGCCGCCCCCGCACCGGGTGTCCTGCGGGCGGCCCTCGGTCCGGGGGCTCTTCACCTGGTCACGGCCCCGCCCCTTCGAGTACGAGCCGCCGCCCTTCCCCGCCCGCCACTGCCCGAACGCGGGTGATGGAGACCGTCGCCACGCTACGCCCTCCTTCGTGACGCGAGCGCAACTGACGGATGCGGAGTGGGAGTTCATCGAGCCGCACCTGCCGATCGGCGAGTACGGCCCGTACCCGAAGCGGCTGCGCCTGCGACCGCGGCGTTCATGCTGCCGCACCTAGCCCAGCTCTGCGATCACTTCCCGAACGCGGGTAGCCGTCGCGGCGTCCACCTCCGCCCCCGAGTTGAGCACCCGGGAGACGGTGCTCTTGCCGACCTGGGCCCGACGTGCGACGTCGGTGATCGTGGCAGCCATCTCGCGGGCCCTCCAAGCAGTCGGCAGTGATGCCGGGGCCGGTTCCGGACCGGCCTCCCCGAGTGAACCGCGCCCACATCTCGGCGTCAAGACTTAACGGCAGAGCTGATGAAACGTCAAAGATCAAGCACTGAAAGCACATTGAGCATTCAAGAACCGAATCCACAGGGCTTGACGTGACTGGTTCAGACCTTTTAGGTTCACGCACAGCCAGCCCGAAGGCCACCGCAGAATCCGGGCACCGCACCAGGAACTCCCTCGCGCCGCCGATCCGCCCACTGCACGACCAGGCCCCACCGATGTACCCGTCCAACCCGCCGACAGGCCCCGGCGGCCCCGCCCGACCCATGGCTTCGCACGCCCCCACGACAGGCAGCCCCACCGCCGGCGCATCCCCCAGGCACCACGCCATGAACGTCCCCTTCCCGCGGCTCACCCCCACCGAAGGAGCGACACCATGCACCGCCGACCCACCCCCGGGCGGCTCCCCCGAGCCGTCCTCGCCCTGATCGCCCTCCTGCTCGGCGTGCTCTCCCCCGCCGCTCACGCGAGCGCCGCCGCACCGGACTTCAAGGTGATCGCGTTCTACAGCGGCACCTGGGACGCCGCCCACATCGACTTCGACAAGGAAGCCAACGCCTGGTTCCCCCAGGCCGCGGCTGCCAACAACTTCACCTACACCGCGACCACGAACTGGGACCTGCTGGCCAACGGCGGCGTCGACGCCTACGACGTCGTGCTGTTCCTCGACGACGCCCCGCAGAGCGCCGCCCAGCGGGCCGGCTTCGAGCGGTACATGCGCGGCGGTGGCGCCTGGCTCGGCTTCCACGTCTCAGCGTTCACCACCGACGCCTCGAGCTGGGACTGGTACTACAACCAGTTCCTGGGCAGCGGGAACTTCCGCTCCAACACCTGGGGCCCCACCACCGCCGTCCTGCGCACCGAGAACGGCACCCACCCCGCCGCGGCGTCGCTGCCGGCGACCTGGACCTCGGCCGTCAGCGAGTGGTACGCCTGGTCGAACAACCTGCGGGCCAACCCGAACATCAAGGTCCTGGCCTCGGTCGACCCGTCCAGCTTCCCGCTCGGCAGCGACCCCAACCAGGCCTGGTACAGCGGCGACTACCCGATCATCTGGACCAACACGCAGTACCGCATGCTGTACGCCAACTTCGGCCACAACGCCATGAACTACAGCACCAACACCCGTACCTCCTCCACCTTCGCCTCCGCCACCCAGAACCGGATGCTGATCGACTCGCTGAAGTGGCTGGGCAAGGCTCCGGCCACGACCGACCCCTGGTACACCCTCACCTCGCAGGCCAACGGCCTGTGCGTGGACGCCCGCGCCGCCGCCACCGCCAACGGCACCGCGATCCAGCAGTACACCTGCAACGGCACCACCGCCCAGCACTTCCGCACCACCGCCACCGACAGCGGCTACGTCCGCCTCGCGGCCCGCAACAACCCCGACCAGGTCATCGACGTCACCGGCGTCTCCACCGCCGACAACGCGCCCCTGCAGCTGTGGACCTACGGCGGCGGCGCCAACCAGCAGTGGCGGCCCGTCACCGAGGCCAACGGCGCCCAGCACTTCGTCGCCCGCCACAGCGGCAAGTGCCTCACCGCCGCCACCACCGCGGCCACCAACTCCGTCCAACTCGTCCAGCGCACCTGCGACAACTCCGCCGCCCAGAGCTTCCGCCTCACCGCACAGCCCTGACCCGCCGGGCACACGCCGGGCGGGTCACCGTACGCCCGGCGGCGCTGCCGCACAGCCCGCACCAGCGCGTAGCACACCACCGCGCAGGCCGGGTGCGCCCGGTGTTCACCGCCAACACCGGCTGGCCGGCGGGCCAGGTGTCCCAACTCCAGGTCTACGCCTCCTGATCCGTGGCCCTGCGCCCTGTCGCAGGGGCTCCCGGTCGGAAGAGCCCCCTGTCCGGCCCGTGCACGGCACCAGACCTCCTCAGCCCGGACCTCCTCAGCCCAGACCCCGCTCATGTCACAGACATGCCTCTCTGTAAGGAGTTGCCTTGATCCGCTCCGTTGTCCGCCGCACTCTGGCGGCAGCCGTCGCGCTGCCCGCCACCGTCGCGGCCATGCTGGTGGCCGGCGCCGGCCCGGCCTCCGCCGCGGCCAACCCCGGGCCCGGCTTCCCGGCCCACTTCGCCGCCCCGTACCTGGAGACGTGGAATCCGACGTCGGTGCTGACCGACGTCCGCAACGCCGGACTGAAGTACGTCACCCTCGCCTTCGTGATCAGCGACGGCAGCTGCAACGCCACCTTCAACGGCAACGTCTCGATCACGGACGCGTCCTGGACCAACGCGGTCAACGCGCACCGGGCGGCCGGCGGCGACGTGATCGCCTCCTTCGGCGGCGCCGGCGGCACCGAGCTGGGCCAGGCCTGTACCAGCGTCTCCGCGCTGCAGACGCAGTACAAGCGGGTGGTGGATGCGCTCAACCTGACCCGGATCGACCTGGACATCGAGGGTGCCGCCCTCAACGACACCGCCGCGAACGACCGCCGCAACCAGGCGCTCGCCCAGCTCCAGCAGGCGCAGGCCGCGGCCGGCAAGCGCCTCGACGTCAACTACACCCTCCCGGTCAACCCCACCGGTCTGGAGTCCAACTCCCTCAGCCTGCTCAACAACGCCAAGAGCCGCGGTCTGACGGTCAACGCCGTCAACATCATGACGATGGACTACGGCCCGGCAATGGACATGGGCCAGGCCGCGATCAACGCCGCCAATGCCCTGCACACCCAGCTCGGGCAGATCTGGAACACCAAGACCTCCGCGCAGCTGTGGGCGATGGAGGGCAACACCCCGATGATCGGGGTCAACGACTCCACCGTCGAGGTGTTCTCCACCGCCAACGCGCAGGCCCTGGAGTCCTTCGCCGCAGCCAACGGCATCCAGATGCTGGCGTTCTGGGCCCTGGGCCGCGACAAGGCCTGCGCCAGCAACGGCACCCTGTCCGACAGTTGCAGCGGCACCTCGCAGTACCCCTGGCAGTTCGCCCAGACCTTCAACCAGGTCACCGGCGGCACCACCCCGCCGCCGAGCGGCCGGACCGGCCAGATCACCGGCTACGGCGGCAAGTGCGTGGATGTCGCGGCCGCCAACTCGGCCAACGGCACCGCGATCCAGCTCTACGACTGCAACGGCACCGCCGCGCAGTCCTGGACGGTCGGCACCGACGGCACGATCCGCGCGCTCGGCAAGTGCCTGGACCTGACCTCGGGCGGCACCGCCAACGGCACCCAGGCCCAGCTGTACGACTGCAACGGCACCGGCGCCCAGCAGTGGCAGGCGCAGTCGAACAAGACCCTGGTGAACCCGGCCTCCGGCCGCTGCCTGGACGCCACCGGCCCGTCCTCCGCGAACGGCACCCGGCTGCAGATCTGGGACTGCTTCGCCGGTGCCAACCAGCAGTGGAACCTGCCCGCCTGACCGCCCGCCGACCGGACGCCCGGGCGCCCGGCACGCACCTGCCGGGCGCCCCACCCCCTATTTCGGCACCGCACGTCCCGACGCTCCATCACCCCCGAACAGGAGCACACCACTTGCACCCCACTCCGCTGCGCCGACGAGTTCTTCCCTTGAGTGCGACCGCCGGCCTGCTGGCCTCCACCGCGGTCCTGCTCGCCCCAGCCCCCGCCGCCCTCGCCGCCGCCCCCGCCGCCCTCGCCGCCGTCCCCACCACCGCGAGCACCCTCGTCGCGCAGAACTCCGGCAAGTGCGTCGATGCCGCCAACGCCGCCACCACCAATGGCACCGCCGTCCAGCAGTACGCCTGCAACGGCACCGGCGCCCAGCAGTGGCTGACCCAGGACCTCGGCAACGGCTACGTCCGCATCAACGCCTCCACCAACACCGCCCAGGCCCTCGACGTCACCGACGTCTCCACCGCCGACGGAGCCAAGATCCAGCTCTGGGCCTACGGAGGCGGCCTCAACCAGCAGTGGCAGGCCGTCCCCGAGGCATCCGGCGCCTACCACTTCGTCAACCGCAACAGCGGCAAGTGCCTGGACATCCCCTCCGCCTCCACCGCCGACGCCGTCCAGCTGCAGCAGTACACCTGCAACGGCACCGCCGCCCAGTCCTTCACCTTCGGCACCACCTCCACCAACCCGCCCGGCACCCCCGACTTCGGCCCCAACGTCGCCGTCTTCGACCCCAGCACCCCCCAGGCCACCATCCAAGCCAAGCTCAACCAGGTCTTCTCCCAGCAGGAGAGCAACCAGTTCGGCACCCAGCGTCAGGCCCTGCTCTTCAAGCCCGGCAGCTACAACGTCAACGCCAACGTCGGCTTCTACACCCAGGTCGCGGGCCTCGGCCTGTCCCCCGACGACGTCACCATCAACGGCGCGGTGCACGCCGAGGCCGACTGGTTCCAGGGCAACGCCACCCAGAACTTCTGGCGCTCCGCCGAGAACCTCTCGGTCAACCCGACCGGCGGCGCCGACCGCTGGGCGGTCTCGCAGGCCGCCCCGTACCGGCGCATGCACGTGCGCGGCAACCTGCAGCTCGACGACGGCGGCTGGTCCTCCGGCGGTTTCATCTCCGACTCGAAGATCGACGGCCAGATCAACTCCGGCTCCCAGCAGCAGTGGCTCTCCCGCAACTCCCAGTGGGGCAGCTGGGCCGGAGCCAACTGGAACATGGTGTTCGTCGGCGACGTCAACGCCCCCGCCAACACCTTCCCCAACCCGCCCTACACCACCGTCGGCCAGACCCCCGTCGTGCGCGAGAAGCCCTTCCTGTACGTCGACGCCGCCGGCGCCTACAAGGTCTTCGTCCCCGCGCTGCGCAACAACACCACCGGCATCACCTGGGCCGGCGCCCAGCAGGGCACGTCCCTGCCGATCGACCAGTTCTACATCGTCAAGCCCGGCGCCGACGCCGCCGACATGAACACCGCCCTCGCCCAGGGCAAGAACCTGCTGGTCACCCCCGGGGTCTACCACCTCAACCAGACCCTGAACATCACCCGGCCCGACACCGTCGTCCTCGGCCTGGGCCTGGCCACCCTCATCCCCGACAACGGCATCACCGCCGTCAACGTCGCCGACGTCGACGGCGTCAAGGTCGCGGGCCTGCTCATCGACGCCGGCACCGTCAACTCGCAGACGCTCATGCAGATCGGCGCCGGCACCGCGAGCGCCGTCGACCACAGCGCCAACCCCACCTCCCTGCACGACGTGTTCTTCCGCATCGGCGGCGCGGGCGTCGGCAAGGCCACCCAGTCGCTGGTCGTCAACTCCAACAACGTCATCGGCGACCACATGTGGCTGTGGCGCGCCGACCACGGCAGCGGCGTCGGCTGGACCAGCAACACCGCCGCCAACGGGCTGATCGTCAACGGCAACAACGTCACCCTGTACGGCCTGTTCGTCGAGCACTACCAGCAGACCCAGGTGATCTGGAACGGCAACAACGGCCGCACCTACTTCTTCCAGAACGAGCTGCCCTACGACCCGCCGAACCAGGCCGCCTGGATGAACGGCGCCACCCGCGGCTTCCCCGCCTACAAGGTCGCCGACTCCGTGACCAACCACGAAGCCTGGGGCCTGGGCTCCTACGCCTACTTCAACGTCAACCCCGCCGTGGTCGAGGAGCACTCCTTCGAGGTGCCCTACCGCTCCACGGTCCGCTTCCACGACATGGTGACCGTCTCGCTCGGCGGCACCGGCACCATCGCCCACGTCATCAACTCCACCGGCGGCCCCTCCAACTCGGCCACCAACGTGGCCAACCTGATCGCCTACCCGTAAACCACAGTGCACCGGTCGCCCTCCCCTTGCCGGGGGGCCGACCGGTGCACTGCCACAGACCCGCCGTCGATGCCGACCCCCACCTTTCCAGGGTTTCGCACGGTAGAGCACAGAGACGAGGCAGGACATGAAGGTCGCGTTCGGGTGGAAGCTGCACGGGGACGGCCGCGCCCCGCAGCCCGAGGCGGTGGTGAAGCCGGACGAACGGCTGTCGTGGGGGCGCACGATCGGGCTCGACGCGCAGCATGTCGTGGCCATGTTTGGGGCTACTTTCGTCGCCCCGGCCAAAGCCTGATCAGACCGAAGTCCGATACCCGGGCCGGCTCTCCGGCTGTGCGCGCTCACCGGGCTTGTCGTCCTCCCCTCCCGGGGTCGGCCTGCGACGAGGCGATCCGCTGCTCCGAGGCCTCGGCGATGTCCCGGTTCACGGACCGAACCAGGGTCTCTTCGTCCGGCGCGGGACGGCCCTTGGCGTACAGCTCGTGCCCGTACCCGCACGGGTACGCGGTCCGGTCGGAGTTCAGGGTCGGGTCGGCAGCGAGCTTCCGGCCGACGGTCAGCGGATTGGCGCCGGCAAGGCGTAGCTCGACGGCGTCCGCCCGCCGCTGGGCGATGGCGGCGCGCTGAGCCCGGGTGGGCCGGGGCATGGGCGCTGGTCCTTCGTGGTGCGTCCCCGCGCCACCACCCGTGATCCCCTATCGCGGCCCCGGCCGGAAGCCGATCCGCGCCGGAGCACCCGACCGGTCTGAACGGCGATTCGCCCCGGGCAGGTCCGGCAGGCGGCTCCGGCACCCCGGTGGACTGCCGCAGGAACAGGCTGCCCGCAGGTTCGCCAACGCCTCCGGCTGCTGGCCTTCGGAGGCTTCCGCCCGAAGCGGCCCTGTCAGGCTGCGGTCTGGGCCACCCTCACGTTCGTCAGGAGTTCTTCAACGCCGTGGTTCACCCGGCGTTCGACGCGGGTTCGCCCGAGGTGGTGGCCGCATTGGCCCAGCCGGGCGGATTTGCGTCACCCAGGGTGAACTTTCGGACGGGCTGGCACTTCGAAGGCAGGAATGGCCCGGAGCCTTGGAATCGCATGGCAGAGTTTGGGTCATGGCACACGTGAAATGTCACATGGCTAACAGTGCCTGCCGAACGGTTTCTCGCATCGTCTGAAGGAGAAGACCATGAACCGCATCACCCGCATCGCGGTGGGCGCCGCCGGTGCCGCCGCCCTGCTCACGGCGCCCGTGCCGGCCTTCGCCGCCGCGAGCGGCGCCGACACCGCCACCGCCACCGCCACGGTCACGACTTGCAAGTACGCTCTCCAGGCCGGGCTGGCGACCTACGCCTGCGCAGACGTCACGGGCAGCAGCGTCGTGATCTACGGGAAGATCAGCCTTGCCGGCCCGCCCGACGGGCCGGTGTCGTGGCAGACCCTGTACACCAACCTGTCGGCCGAGGTGGTCGGCGGCAACTCGCTCGGCTCCGTGAGCGGGAGCACGCCGTTCCACTCCACCACGGTGCAGGTGAACGGCTTCACCGCCACCGCCCCGTGCGGTTCGACAGTGCGTGCGACCTTCTCGGTGCAGGGAAGCGGCCCATACGGCACTCGGCCGGTGGTGGAAGTTCCGGTGACTTGCTGACGCTTCATCAATGTGCGTGCCGAGCCCGGGAGTTGTCGGTATCCCGGGCTCGGCCGCCGTGGCACCCCGCATGGATCTCGTCCGCCGCAGAGGCCCACATGGATGCCCCGGCTCACACATCCCCGGGGATGCGTGAGCCGGGGCATCCGGGCTCACGCGCCGGTCAGTACTGGGTGGTGACGGTGACGCCGCTGAATGCGGTCTTGCCGTAGAGGGTGATGTAGCGGTAGCCGGCCGTGGTGTTGGTGACGGTCACGGTCTGGGTGGTGCCGCTGTTCGTGGAAGAGGCGGCGTAATCCGTGTTCGAGGCCCAGCGGTCCGGGCTGTAGTAGAGGTAGGCGGTCCCGGTGCCGCCGGTGGTGGAGACGGTCAGCGTGGTGGTGCCGGCCGGCATGTAGATGTACATCATGTCCGAGCTTCCGGCGTCGGCGGAGCGGCCGGTGCGGAAGCAGTTGTAGTCCAGCTTCCGGGCGTCGGGGTCGGTGCAGGCCGCCGGTGCGGCCGGCGCGGTGACGGTGACGGTCCGGGTCGTGGTGGCCGTCTTGCCGTTGCTGTCGGTGACGGTGAGGGTGACGGTGTAGGTACCGGCAGCGCGGTAGGACTTCGACGGGGAGGCCGCGGTACCGGTGGTGCCGTCGCCGAAGTTCCAGGCCCAGCCGGTGATGCTGCCCTTGCCGGCGGTCTCGGTGGAGCGGTCGGTCAGCTGGACGTTCAGGTCCCGCACCGCGACGTCGAAGGCCGCCTTCGGGGTGCCCGCGGTGAGGCAGGTGTCGGCGGCGCAGGTGTCGACCCACCTGGTGAAGTCGGCGTCGTAGGCGGTGCCGATGCCGTTGTAGTAGGCGTAGGCGCGGGCGTAGTCGCCGGTGCGGAAGTAGCCGAGCATGGTCTGGACGACGCCCGGGTAGCGCTCGATCATGTAGCGGGCGGCCAGGTAGCCCCAGTGGTAGGTGCGGACGACGTCGCTGTTCAGGTACGTGCTCTGGAGCAGGGTGCTGAGCGGGTAGGTGTGCTTGGGGGCCTGGGTCACGGCGTTGGCGTCGGTGACGCCGCGGTAGGTGTAGGAGACGTACTCGGCGACGCCCTCGATCCACCACAGGTCGGGCACGCTGGTCTGCTGGTAGAAGTCGCCCTTCATGTCGTAGCGGGCGTCCAGGACGTGGGCGTACTCGTGGTTGAGGTTCCAGATCCGGGCGGTGAATCCGTTCTCGTTCGGATGCCGGTACATGAGGGAGACCGGCTGGTTGGCGGGGTCGGTCGGGGTCCCGGTGAGGGTGACCCCGCCGTTGTTGGTGTTCGCCTCGTACATCGCGCCGGCGTAGGTCTGGTAATCGGCCTGGCTCGCGAAGACCACGAGCTGCACGGACGACTCGTACTGGCCGGGGATGGGGCCGTTGTCGCGGACGAGGTTGTGGAAGTACGCGTCCTCGCCCTTGAGATCGGCGCAGACGGCGGCGAGTTCGGCCGCGGTGAGGTCCTGGGCGAGGACGGTGAGGGTGGCGTTGCAGGTCTGCCTGATCGGCAGCACGGCCTTGGTCAGCCGCTGCTTCAGGTCGCAGACACCGTAGTAGGAGCACTGGTCCTTGTCGAAGAAGGCGGCCGCGTTGGCGGTGCCGACCCATAGCGGGGCGGTGGGGCCGGTCATCGACGAGCTGTCGAGCAGGGCCTTGGCCAGCGGGCGGATCCTGGCCTGGAACGCCGGGTACTTGACGAACCGGGTCAGCTCGATGCCGGCGTTGGAGACCAGGAAGCCGGGGTAGGTTCCGAGCAGGTCGTGGTGGGTGCGGGTGAACGCGTCGAGGGTGTCGATGATGCCCGGGTCCGCGGTCACCGCGTCGACGAAGGACTTGTTCTCGTGCCCCCGGTCCAGCGCGGCGAGGGCGCTGTTGACGTACGTGAGCAGGTTCTTCGAGCTGTCGTACGCGCTGGTGTAGCCGTTCAGCACCTGCCGGTAGGTGTTCAGGTAGCGGCCCTGCTGCCCGGCGCTGTCGGTGAGGATGATGACGTCGTTGGCGACCTGGCCGTTCGCGTCGGTGACGTCCGCGGCGTGCGGGCCGGCCAGGAAGGCGTCGATGCCGCGCGTCACGGCGGCGGTCAGCGTCGCGTCGTACGGGCCGACGTGCGCGAGGTCCCTGTCCTGCACGTAGTAGCCCGCGCGCAGGTACAGGACGACCTGCCAGGTGGCGGCGGAGTTGTCGCCGGGGTAGGAGGCGGCGGCGCTCTGGAAGGCGTCGGCCATCGTCGCCATCTGGCTCTGGCGGAACAGCGCCGAGGCGTACGGGCTGCCGCCGAGCAGGAACAGCGAGCCGATGCACTGGGGGGTCGAGGCCTTGACGTAGGACACCAGAGCGGCCCCGGTCCTGCCGGCGAAGTCGGCCGGGGTGCACGACTGGGCGGTGACCGGCCCCGCCGCGAGCGCGCGCGGTGCGGCCTTGGCCAGGCCCTTGTCCGGGCCCGTCTCCACCGGCGCCGTGACGGACAGCGGGTTGACCAGCGGCAGCTGCGCGGCCGTGAGCCGGCCGGACTGCGGCGCGCCCGGGCTCTCGGGATCGGCGAACGGACTGCCGGGAACCTCCGACGAGCTGCCGGAAGGCTGCTGCGGGCCGGCAGCGACCGGTGCGGGGGTGACCGGCATGGGGGCGGCCTGGCTCGGTCCGACGGATATGCCGAGCAGGACGGTGCCTGCCGCGGTAGCCGCGGCCAGCAGCCTGGACATGCGTGAGAGCTGACGCATCGTCTATTCCTTTGTGGGGGAAGCGCGAACGGAGCGCCCCGGACGTCGGGACGTGGGAGGCATCCGAAGCGCGTGACGCACCGTCTCACAAGACCGGCGGGGCGATCAATAGGGTGTGACATGTCACCTGTCTCGGTTCACCTCTACCGAGAGCGGCGGCCCCTGGCCCACCAGGGGATCCGAACCGCCCGGCCCGAAGCCGAGAGTTGGTCGACCTGACCGTCCCGGAAATCCGCCGCTTGATTGGCGCGCTCCCGCCGACGAGTAGGACGTTGGCCCTGCCGGGCTTCGATTCGGAGCGCCGACCGATGTGGCCTCATCACGTAGACAGCTGTGCCGGCCGGCGACGTGTACCGCACGGTTCGGTCGACACGGTCGTATTCGCCGTCGATGCCGACCCCGACTCTTCACTGCCGCCTTCAGTGACGGTGGGTAACCGGGGACGGTGGGTTCTGCGATACCGCCGGTCGGGTGATCCCCCGAGGTCAGGGCGGTGGACGCGATACGAGATCATGTCGCGACCGGTTGCATGGTCGCCCACCAGGGTTTCGCACGGTACAGCAGAGACGAGGCAAGGACATGAAGGTCGCGTTCGGGTGGAAGCTGCACGGGGACGGCCGCGCCCCGCAGCCCGGGGCGGTGGTGAAGCCGGACGAGCGGCTGTCGTGGGGGCGCACGATCGGGCTCGGCGCGCAGCACGTGGTGGCGATGTTCGGTGCCACCTTCGTGGCCCCGGTGCTGATGGGGCTGGACCCGAACCTCGCGGTGATGGTCTCCGGTGTCGCGACGATCTTCTTCCTGCTGGTGACGAGCGGCCGGATCCCGTCGTACCTGGGTTCCAGTCTGTCGTTCGTGGGTGTGGCGGCCGTGATCAAGGCGCAGGGCGGGGACGCGGCGACGCTGACCGGTTCGCTGCTGGTGGTCGGTGCGGTGCTGGCGGCGTGCGGTGCGGTGGTGCAGGGCTTCGGTGCGAAGGTGATCCACGCGGTGCTGCCGCCGATCGTGACCGGTGCGGTGGTCATGCTGATCGGTTTCAACCTGGCACCGGTCGCGGCGGGCGTGTACTGGCCGCAGGACCAGTGGGTGGCGCTGCTGACGATGTTCTTCACGGGGCTGGCCCTGGTGGTGCTGCGCGGGTTCTGGTCGCGGATCGCGATCTTCCTGGGTCTGGTGTTCGGCTACGTGGTGTCCTGGCTGTTCGACCGGATCTTCGGCCAGATCCACTCCTCGGTGGGCGGCGGCCCGGCCGTCGACCACTGGCGCCTCGACTTCTCGGGCGTCGGCAAGGCGGACTGGATCGGCCTGCCCTCGCTGCACGCCCCGAGCTTCTCGCTGTCCGCGATCCTGGTGGCGCTGCCCGTGGTGGTCGCGCTGATCGCCGAGAACGCCGGCCACGTGAAGGCGGTCTCCGAGATGACCGGTGAGCCGCTGGACGACAAGATGGGCACCGCGATCATGGCCGACGGCGCGGCCACCATGATGTCCACCGCGGTCGGCGGCCCGGCGACCACCACGTACGCGGAGAACATCGGCGTGATGGCGGCGACTCGGGTGTACTCGACGGCGGCGTACTGGTGCGCGGCCGGTTTCGCGATCCTGTTCGGCCTGTGCCCGAAGTTCGGCGCGGTGATCGCCGCCATCCCGGGCGGTGTGCTCGGCGGTATCACGGTGGTGCTGTACGGCATGATCGGCCTGCTCGGCGCGCAGATCTGGATCCACAACAAGGTGGACCTGACCAACCCGCTGAACCTGGTCCCGATCGCGGCGGGCGTGATCGTCGGCATCGGCAACGTCAACCTGAAGATCACCGAAAACTTCGAGCTCGGCGGCATCGCCCTGGGCACCCTGATCGTCCTGACCGGCTACCACGCCCTGCGGGCGATGGCCCCGGCACACCTCAAGCACCCGAGCCCGGCCAACGGCCCACTGCTCGACGAGGGCACCAGCACCTACGACGACAGCAACCGCTCGGACAGCTGAGCTTCCGACTGCCTGTGCCGCCAACCCCGTCGAACGCACCCCTGCGGTCGGCGGGGTTCGCCGTTCCGTCAGCCGGCCGCGTCCCGGGCCAGCAGCGCCGCCTGGACGCGGTTGGTGACGGTGAGCGCGGTGAGGATCCGGCTGACGTGCGCCTTGACGGTGCTCTCCCGCATCGCGAGGCGCTCGGCGATGTCGGCGTTGGCTAGGCCCTCGGCGAGCAGCGCCAGCACGTCGCGTTCGCGCGGGGTGAGCCGCTCCAGGCGGGCCCGGGCGGCGGTCGCGGCGGTGCGGCCGCTCGCGTGGTAGCGGTCGATGACGCGGCGCGCGGCGGCGGGGTGCAGCATCGCGGAGCCGGCCGCGACCAGGTGGACGGCGCGCAGGATCTCGGCGGGGTCGGTGTCCTTCAGCAGGAACCCGTCGGCGCCGGCGGCCAGCGCGTCGTAGACGTACCGGTCGAGGTCGAAGGTGGTCAGCACGATCACCTTCGGCGGCGACGGCAGGGCGCGCAGCCGGGCGGTGGCGGTGATGCCGTCCATCCGGGGCATCCGGATGTCGACCAGGGCGACGTCGATGCGGAAAGCGCTTGCCCGTTCGATCGCCTGGAGGCCGTCGGCGGCCTGCGCGGCCACCTCGATGCCGGGGTCGCCGTCGAGCAGGTCGGTGAGGCCGAGGCGGACCAGTGCGTCGTCGTCGACGACCAGGGTGCGAATCATCGAAGCCGCCCTTCGAGCGGTGGAACGGAAAGCATGTGCCGACGCGAGCACCCCACACCCGGGCGGGCGGCCGAAGTGCGGCTCACGCGGAGCCGTCCTTCGCCGCGGGGTGCGGGAGGCGGGCGGACAGCCGCCAGGAGCCGGTGCCGGCCGGGCCGGCGTCGAGCCGGCCGCCGAGTGCGGTGACGCGTTCGCGCAGGCCGACCAGGCCGTAGCCGGAGTCGACGGCGGTGGACGCGGCGGTGCCCGCGCCGTTGGTGACCTCGACCAGGGTGGCGGGCGGCCGGTAGTCGACCCGGACCTCGACCTGCGCCCCGTCGGCGTGCTTGCGGGCGTTGGTGAGCGCCTCCTGGACGATCCGGTAGGCGGCCAGCCGGTGCGTGGTCGGCGCGTCCGGGCCCCGGCCGGTGACGGTCAGCGCGACCTGCTGCCCGGCGGCGCGGGCGTCCTCGACCAGCGCGGCAACCTCGCGGACGGCGGGCGCGTCGGCCGCCACCGCTTGCGGGTCGTGGAGCGCGCCGAGCACCTCGCGCAGGTCGGTGAGCGCCTCGACGGAGGTGGTGCGGAGGATGGCCAGCCGGTCGGCGACCGGGCCGGGCAGCTGGGCCCCGCGGGTGGCGAGGACGCCGGTGTGCAGAGCGATCAGGCTGAGCCGGTGGGCGAGGACGTCGTGCATCTCGGCGGCGATCCGGGACCGTTCGGCGGCACGTGCCGCGTCCTCCCGCAGCCGGGTCTCCACCCGCAACTGTTCGACCTGCCCGCCCAGGGTCTGCACCAGGCGGCGCCGGTTGCCCTGCCACAGGCCGAGCACCAGGCCGAACAGCAGCACCGTCAGCGTGGACATCCACCGCTGCCCGACCCACACCGAGGCGGCCCGCGGGCCCGCCAGGTTGCCGGCCAGCGCGAGCGCGGCGCAGAGCAGCGCGAGCCTGGTCCGCCGGGCCACCGCCAGGTCGAACATCACCGCGGCGAGCAGCAGATCGACCAGCCAGCCCCACCATGCGGTGAGCACCACGGTCGCCACCGGCGCTACTTTCAACCGCAGTTGAGGAATCGTCAGACACGCGGCGCAGCACGCCGCGGCCAGGGTGAGCTTCAACCGCTCGCTCTCGTAGCCGAGTTTGGCGCTGTTCTGGTTGATCGCCACCACCAGGAAGGTCAGCACCGCCGCCCGTCCGGCGATCGCCCACAGTGGGCTCTTCCACCACGTCACGGCGTCCATGCTAGGCAGTCTTCCCGGCCGGTGGGATCGCCGAACGGCCGTACCCACCACCGACTTTCGTCGGTACCGACGGCCGCCTGACGGCGGATCGCCGAAGCGCTTCGCGTTCCTAGCGTCGAAGGCATGACCGATCAGAGCACTCCGCCGCCGCGGCCCCGGGCCGACGGTCTGGCGTTCCTCCGCGAAGCCGTCCGCGACCTGCGCACCACCGGCGCGGTCGCCCCCAGCAGCCGGGCCCTCGCCCGGGCGCTGACCGCCCCGGTGCGGGTCCGCGCCCCGCACCCGATCGACGTCCTGGAGGCCGGCGCGGGCACCGGCGCCGTCACCCGCGTCCTGCTGCCCCAACTCCCGCGCGGCAGCCGCCTGGACGTGGTCGAGGCCAATCCGCGCTTCGCCGCCCGGCTGCGCGACCTGGTGCCCGCGCAGGCCGCCACCCGGGTGACGGTGCACCAGGCGTACGTGGAGGAGCTGGCCACCGACCGGCGCTACGACGTGATCGTCTCCGGTCTGCCGCTGACCAACTTCACGCCCGCGCAGGTCGATCGCATCATGGCCCGCTATCTCGAACTTCTGCACCCCGGTGGGACGTTGACCTGGTTCGCCTACCTCGGCACCCGTCGCGCCCGGGCACTGTTCGCCACCCGCGCCGAGCTCCACCGGCACGCCGTGGTGGAGCGCACCGTGGCCGCCCACCTGCGGGCCGGCGCGACCGGCAGCCGCACCGTGCTGGCGAACCTGCCCCCGGCCCGGGTCTGGCAGCTGCACCTGCCCGGGTTGCCCGAACACCCGTCCGGCGCGACCTCTTGACCGCGCCCGCCACGCCGCTATCGTCTCCCTCGGCGCATCCGGTCTAGACCTATGACCGCTCTCCCGGCCCCGCCCCGATCGGTCGCCGGGAGGCGCGCGCCCTGACCCCACATCAGGAGGCAAAGAGAGATGAAGGCAAACAGAAAGGTGACGGCCGCTATCGGCGCGCTGGTCGCCCCGCTGCTCGGGCTGACCATGTCGGCCGGCACCGCCAGCGCCCACGGCTGGGTCACCGACCCGGCCAGCCGCCAGGCGCAGTGCGCCAACGAGGTCGTGGTCTGCGGGCAGATCAAGTACGAACCGCAGAGCGTCGAGGGCCCGAAGGGCCTGTTCAGCTGCTCCGGCGGCCACTCCGAGTACGCGGAGCTGGACGACGACTCCAAGGGCTGGCAGGTCGCCAACGTGTCCTCCACCCAGACCTTCAGCTGGCACCTGACGGCCCGTCACGCCACTGCGAACTGGCAGTACTTCATCGGAAACCGGTTGATCGCCCAGTTCTCCGGCAACAACGCCCAGCCCCCGGCGGACGTCAGCCACCAGGTGAACTTCGGCAGCTACACCGGCCGGCAGAAGGTCCTCGCGGTGTGGAACGTCTCCGACACCGCGAACGCGTTCTACTCCTGCATCGACGTCAACATCGGCGGCACCGGCGGCGGCAACCCCGGTGGCGGCAACGGCAGTTGCACGGCCACGGCGTGGGACCCGGCCCGGGTCTACAACGGCGGCGACAGCGCCTCGTACGGCAACCACAACTGGCGCGCCAAGTGGTGGACCCAGGGCGAACAGCCCGGCAGCACCGGCCAGTGGGGCGTCTGGGAGGACCTCGGGGCCTGCAAGTAGCAGCCGCCCCTGAATCGGAACGGCCGCCCGGCGACCCCCTGTGGGGGAGGGTCTCCGGGCGGCCGAACGAATGACGGTCAGTCGATCCCGCCCAGCGCGTCCCGCAGTTGGGCCCGCGCCCGGATGCCGAGCTTGGCGAACACCTTCCGCAGGTGGTAGCCGACGGTGCGCGGCGACAGGTACAGCCGGGCGGCGATGTCCCGGTTGGTCAGCCCCCGGGCGGCGAGTTCGGCGATCCGCTGTTCCTGCGGGGTGAGCGGATCCTGCGACGCGCCGGCGTCGGCGGTCGACACGTCCGCGCCGGCCGCCCGCAGTTCGGCGGCGGCCCGGTCGCGCCACGGCCCGGCGTCCAGGCGCCGGAAGGTCTCGAGCGCCGCGCCGAGCAGCGGTCGGGCCTCGGCGGACCGGCGTCGGCGCCGCAGCCACTCCGCGTGGTCCAGCTGGGCCAGTGCCCGCTCGAACGGCCAGTTGTCCCCGGCCGGATCCGCCAGCGCCGCCCGGAAGTGCCGTTCCGCGTCCTCGCCCTCGGCCAGCAGCGCCGCCGCCCGCTCGGCGATCGCGTGCAGTCGCGGCGAGCGGTCCTCGCCGAGGTCGGGCTGGACGGACTCCAGCACCGCCCGGGCGTCCGCGGCCTCGTCGGCGTGCACGGCGGCCGCCGCCAGATCGCCCAGGTAGTACAGCGAGGCGTGGTAGTGCACCGGCCGGGGCCGGATGTCCCTGGTGAACACGGCCCGGATCTGCCGGTACGCCTCGGCGTGGTCACCGGCGGCGGTGGCGGCGATCGACAGCGCCACCCGATGGCGCACCTGGAGGGCCAGCGAGCGGCGCAGGTCGAGGCCGCGCACCGCCGCCTCGGCCCGTTCCCGGGCCGCCGGGTCGCCCTGCCGGGCGTCCAGGGTGGCCTGCAGGATCCGGGTGCCGGTGGCGGACAGGTCGGCGCCCGCCTCGGCGGCCATCCACAGGGTGTCCTCGGTGCTGTTGCGCGCGGCCGTCCAGGCCCCCGACTCGTACTGGGCGAGCGCGAGTGCCTGCGAGACGGTGGCGTTGGTGCCGGCCGTACCCGCCCGGCGGAGCTGGTCCAGGGCGCGGCCCAGCAGCTCCATGGCGGGCTCCGTCTCGTCCAGGCACCAGGCGGTGCCGCCGAGGACGACGAGGTGGCCCAGGTCGTCCTCCCGCATCGTTGCGCGGGCCGCCACGAACAGCTCCAGCGCGCGGGCCCGGTCGGCGGTCGCTGCGGCGAGCCAGGCGCGGCCGACCGCGTCCGGCACGTCCGTCAACGGCTCGGCCAGCCGCCGCAGTTCGGACCGGTAGAAGGGGTCTCCGGAGGCGTACGCGGAGGTCGCGGCCACGCTGAGCGCGTTGAACGCGAGCCCGGGCAGAGTCGCCGAGTGCTGCTCGGCGACCGCCAACAGGGCATCCAGGGCCGCATCATGACGGAGCGTCACGCCGAGCGCCCAGCCGGAGTGCACGCCCGCCTGGGCGCAGAGCTCCGGCCGGTCGGTGGTCGCGGGCACCCGGGCGGTCAACTCGCCCACCCACTGCGGATGCCCGCCGAACATCGCGGACTGGGCGGCCGCCAGCAGCCGCCGGCAGCGCAGCTCCGGGTCCGGTGTGAGGTCGGCGGCGCGTTCCAGGGCCGCCGCCGCGGCGGCGTGCCCGCCCCGGCTGCGGGCGCGTTCGGCGCTGGCGGCGAGGGCGTCGGCGACCTCGGCGTCCGGGCCGGTCGCGGCGGCGGCCAGGTGCCAGGCCTGCCGGTCCGGTTCGTGGCCGAGCGCGCCCGCCAGCGCCAGGTGGGCGGATCGGCGTTCGGTGAAGGACGCCGCCCCGTAGATCGCGGACCGGACCAGCGGGTGCCGCAGCCGCAGCAGACCGTCCTGGACGCGGACCAGCCCGGCGCGTTCGGCGGGCTCCAGCGCCGCCAGGCAGTCCAGGCCGCCGGCCGCGCCGACCACGTCGGACAGCTCGCCGGTGTCGGTGGCCGCGGTGAGCAGCAGGGCCCGGCGGGTGTCCGGCGGCAGGTCCGGGAGGTCCGCGGCGAACAGGTTCTCCAGCCGCTTGGTCAGCGGCAGCGTCCGGCTGCCGCCGGACTCGGCGCGGCCGTGGGCGAGGGCACGGCTGAGCTCCACCAGGGCCAGCGGGTTCCCGGCCGCCTCCTGAAGGATCCGGGACCGGGCCCGGCCGGACGGCGGAACGGGCTGGGCGTCCAGCAGGAGCCCGGCCGAGGCCCGGTCCAGCGGCCCGGCGGCCAGCTGCGGGAAGTCCCGGTCGAACCGCAGCGGAACGGTGTCCTCGCGGGCGGCGGCCAGCAGCGCGGCGGCCTCGCCGTCCAGCCGGCGGGCGACGAAGGCCAGCAGGTCCAGTGAACCGAGGTCCAGCCACTGGAGGTCGTCGACCACCAGCAGCAGCGGCTGCCGGACGGCGGCGTCACCGACCAGCGTCGCGACACCGACCCGCAGGTGCAGCGGATCGACCGGCTCCCCGGCCCGGGCCCCGATGCCGAACGCGCCGCGCACGGCCCGGCGCTGGATCTCCGGAAGCCGCCCGGCACCGGCCAGCAGCGGCCGCAGCAGCTGGTGCAGCGCGGCCAGGCCGATCCCGTGCTCGCTCTCGCTGCCGCGGGCCCGCAGCACCAGCGCACCCCGCGCGGCCGCCTGCTCGGCGGCCTGGTCGAGCAGCGACGTCTTCCCGGCGCCGGGTTCACCGGTCAGCACCAGCACGGACGGCCCCCGGCCCGCGCCGACCGCCGTCTCGACCAACTCGCCGATCCTGGCCCGCTCACCTTCGCGGCCGAGCAGTGGCTGCTCCGCCGGCAGCTGGGGTCGGACGGCCGCCGAAACCCCGGACGGCCTGCGCGGGCCCCTCAGGTCGGCGCCGGCAGGGGCGGTCGTCACGTCGCTGGCCTCGTCGTTCTTCGGATCCGTCTGGTCCCGGCCATCCTGCCACGCGGCGCCCCGGCCACCCGCCGGCAGCTGTGCGCGGACGGCACCGGACGCCCCGCAGTGCGCTGTGAGGCCAGTTCCGTGCACGGAGAGTGCGCGGAGAGGTCAGTTCCGCGCGCGAAGAGGTCAGTTCCGCGCGCGAAGAGGTCAGTTCCGCGCGCGGAGAGGATCAGGCGGGGCGGGTGTCGGCGCGGCCCTGCCACTGGCTGGGGGTCAGGCCGTAGACCTCGCGGAACACCCTGCTGAAGTGCGAGGCGCTGATGAATCCCCAGCGACCCGCGACGACCGCCACCGGCACCCGGCGGTTCGCCGGCCGGTCCAGGTCGCGGCGGCAGGCTTCCAGGCGGCGGTGGCGGATCCACTGGCCGACCGTCGTGCCGTCCTGCTGGAACAGCCGGTGGAGGTAGCGGACCGAGATGCAGAGGGCGCCCGCGACGGACTCCGGCGACAGCTCGGGGTCGCCCAGGTTCTGCTCGATGTGGGCCCGGATCCGGGCGAGCAGTTCGGCGGAGCCGCCCGCCCGGCCCGGGTCGTCCTGGTCCAGCAGGTCCGTGATCAGGAGTGCGAGCAGGTCGGCGGAGCTGCGGGCCAGCCGGATCCGGGCCAGCGGGGCGAGGCGGTCGGAGTGTTCGCCCAGCGCGGCGAGGAACTGCGAGGCCATCGCCCCGATCCCGGTGGAGCCCGGGGCGAGCAGGGTGCCGGCGGCTCGCACCTCGGCCGCGGAGATCCCCAGCACCTTGCACGGCACCCGGTACATCCGGCTCGCGCAGTCGGCCCCCCGCAGCAGGTTCGCCGGGTACCGACCGCCACTGATCACCAGATCGCCCGGTACGACGGGCAGTTCGGCGTGCGGGCGGCGCAGGACCGCCCGCCCGGCCAGGTGCAGCGTGACGTAGACGCACTGCTCGGCGGCGGCGCCCGCCGATGCGGGCAGCAGGTCGAGGATGCCGCCGCCGGAGCCCGCCTCCGGGGCAGGCCGCGGCGCCGGGACGAATGCCGAGAGAGCGCTGGGGGCGGACAGGAGTGCGTTGGTGCCCGAGTGGTGCATGGAAGGGTCCCATCGTGTCGTTCCAGAGGTCGGTACAGGCCCCGACCGGCTCTCCCGCCACGCGAAGGTTCGAATACGTCCGATCGGTGCGGGACCGGTGCTCCGAGGGTTCACACCCGGCAACGGTCCGAGCCTGGAAGGGGCGGCCGAGGAGCGCACCGGTCGGATTCCGTCCGGGCTGCGTCGCGCCCCCTCGTCCTGACAGCATTCCTATCCGCCCGGAACGGCGGCGGCCAACCGCCCGCCCACGCGGACCGGCGACTCACCGGCCACCCGCCAAGCCGCCGAAACCCGCCCTGACCTGCGGCGATGCCCTCCCACCCGGGGCCGGCCGATGGGCGGAGCAGGTCACGACGACTGGTCATTCGACCGATGCCCACCGAATGCCGCACGACTAGGTTCTTTCCGGCCGATCTTGTCGGATCAGCGCGTCTCCCCCAGTCGTTGCGGACTGGGGGTGGGATGTTCCGGCGGCACGCACCCGGCAAGATCGGCCGGACAAGCCCCGGGCCCCGCGCCGACGTCAACGCCCCGGCACCGGGGTCGGCCGCGTGTCAGCCCACCAGCTTCGCCCACAGGCCGGCCCACCAGCCGCGACGCTGCTCCGGCACCGCGCGCACGGGCTCGACCGGCGGAGCGTACCCGGCGGGCGGGGTGGGCGACGCGGGCACGGGGGTGGAGATCACCGGGGCGCTGGCCGTGGTGGTCGGGTCCTGCGGCTGCAGCGCGTTGCGCGGGGTGAAGCTCACCGGCAGCCCGGTCAGGTGCCGCGACATCCAGTTCCCGCGCCAGACCAACTCGTCCTCCTCGACCGCCAGTTGGAGGTCCGGCAGCCGGGTGAGCAGAATGTCGATACCGGTCTCGGCGATCGCCCGGCCGATCTCCTGGCCGGGGCACTCGTGCGGGCCGCTGCCGAACGCCAGGTGCGAACGGTTGCCGAACAGCGGCTTGTTCAGGTCTGGCCGCACCGCCGGGTCGGCGTTTCCGGCCGCGAGGCCGATCAGCAGCATGTCGCCGGCCTTGATGCGACGGCCCCCGAGCTCGGTGTCGCCGGTCGCCCAGCGACCCGGGACCAGCATGAACGGCGGTGCGTCCCACAGGACTTGGTCGAGCGCGTCCGGCAGGGTCATCTGCCCGCCGGACAGGTGGGCACGGAAACGGCCGTCGGTGAGCACCATCTTCAGCGTCTCGGAGATCAGGTTGATGGTGGTCTCGTTGGCCGCCAGCAGCACCGACCGCAGGTGCTGGAGCACCTCGTCCTCGCTCAGGCCGGACTCGTGCTCCATCAGCCGGGTGACCAGGTCCGATCCGGGGTCGGAGCGCTTGCGGTCCACGGTGCGGCGCAGCGACTCCACCACGTACTCGTTGGAGGCGACGGCGGTCTCGGTGCCCCGGACCAGGTCGCGGGCGGCCTCGACCAGCCGCGGGCCGTACTCCTCGGGCATGCCGACCAGTTGGGTCATCACCAGCATCGGCAGGTGCTCGGAGAACTGGGAGACCAGGTCGGCCCGGCCGGTGCCGCCGAACTCGGCGATCAGCTGGTCGGCGAAGCGGGTGACGTAACGCCGCATGCCGCGCCGGTCGAAGCCGTTCAGGCCGTCGGTGACGGCGGTGCGCAGCCGCCGGTGCTCCTCGCCGTCGACGAACGAGCAGGTCGGCTGCCAGGCGATCACCGGCAGCACCGGCGAGTCGGGGGCGACCCGGCCCTCCTGGAACTCGGTCCAGCGGCGGGAGTCGCGGGAGAACCGGGAGGGGGTGCGCATCGCGGTGAGGTTGGCGGAGTAGCCGAGCACCAGCCAGGCCGGCAGGTCGCCGTACAGCAGGACGGGCGCGACGTCGCCGTGCTCGGCGCGCAGCTTCTCGTACAGGCCGGCCGGGTCGGCCTCGGCCTCCGGCCCGAACAGCCGCCGCAGGTCGCTCCGTTGGAGCGGGGTGGCACCGTGGGCCGGGCAGCCGGGCGGGGGGACGGCGCCGTTGTACGTGCGCTCTTCGGGGATCACAGGAGGTCTCCGATCGGTACGGTGCAGGACGTCAACGGACGTGTGGGGCTTCAGCCGACGGGCCAGGCTTCCGCCGGCGGGCCGGGCTTCAGCCGACGGGCTGGGCCGCGAGGTCGTACAGGTAGCGCATCAGCGCCATCAGCACGTCGCGTCCCGACTCCCGGGCGCGGGCGTCGCACTCGACGATCGGCACGTGCGACGGCAGGTCGAGCGCGGCGCGCAGTTCGTCGAGCGGGTAGGCCGGGGACTCGGGGAAGGAGTTGACAGCGACGACGAACGGCACGCCGCGGTCCTCCAGCCGGCCCAGCACGTCGAAGCCGGCCTCCAGGCGGCGGGTGTCGACCAGCACGACCGCACCGAGCGCGCCTTCGAACAGGCCGTTCCAGAGGAACCAGAAGCGTTCCTGGCCGGGGGTCCCGAAGACGTACAGCACCAGCTCCTCGCTGATGGTGATCCGGCCGAAGTCCATCGCCACGGTGGTGGCGCGCTTGCGTTCCACCCCGGCCAGGTCGTCGATGCCGACGCCGGCCTCGGTCATGGTCTCCTCGGTGGTCAGCGGTCGGATCTCGCTGACCGAGCCGACCAGGGTGGTCTTGCCGACCCCGAAGCCGCCGACCACGACGACCTTGACGGCGGCGGCCACCGTGGCCGGGAGCAGGTCGGCCTCGCGCGGCCCGCGCACCGGCTCAGAGCCGCTGAAGTCCATGGATCACTGCCTCCAACAGGGAAAGGTCGGGAAGGTCGGCCGGCGGGATCGGGGCGCGCGCCTCGATCCGGCGTGCGCCGAACAGCTCGGTCAGCAGGTCGATGACCAGGCTGTTCGGCAGTCGCAGGTACGCGGAAATCTCGGCCACCGACAGCGGCGAGCCGCAGATGCCCAGGATCGCCGCGTGCTCGGGCGGCATGGCGGGCTCGGGCCGGGAACGGGCGAGGATCAGCGTGACCAGGTCGAAGTCCGTCGCGGCGGGCTGCCCGTCGCGTCCCCGGCCGATCACGAAGTACCGCTCGGGGCCGACCTGTTCCCAGTCCTGGTTGCTCATCGGGGACGCCGAGTCACGCGAGCTGTTCGCCGGTGCGGGCCGGTGTGGTGAGGTGCTCGCCGATCCGCGCGACCAGGTCGCGCATCCGCTGGCCGACCAGTCCCGCGTCCACGCCCTCGTCGGCGAGCACCGCGAGGAACGCCCGGGAGCCGGCCGCCATCAGGTAGAAGAAACCGCCGCCGACCTCGATCACCACCAGCCGCATCCGGCCGTCGCCGTGCGGGAATTCGCTGCCCACCGCGTGCGCCAGGCTCTGCAGTCCGGCGCAGGCCGCGGCCAGCCGGTCGGCGGTGTCCGGGTCGGTGCCGTGCTGGGCCAGCCGCAGGCCGTCGGCCGACAGGACGATGGCGTGCCGGGCGTGCGGGACGCTCTCCGCGAGGTCCCTGAGCATCCAGTCCATGTTGGTCCGTTGCTGAATCACTTCTCGCCTTTCCCTGCTGACTCTTCACTGGCGTGGTGGCCGTCCGCCGGGGCGCCGGGCGCGGTGCCGTTGACGCCTTCGGTGAACGCGGCCAGCCACAGGCCGGGCTGAACCGGCTCGGCGACGGGTGCGGGTACGGGTGCTGATGCCTGCGCGGAGGCGGATGCCTGGGCGGGAGCGGGTGCGGTGGCCCGCCGCGGCCTGGGGGCGCCGAGCCCGACCGTGCCGCGCAGCGGTGGGGCGTGGCGGCGGCGCTGCGGCAGGCCGTTGGCGGTCCGCTCGGTCACCACCGGGTAGTCGTCCTCGCCCGGGAACGGGGCCGGGGACGGGGACAGGGACAGGGACGGGGACGGCGCGGGCACCCGCGGCCGGGCTGCGGCAGAGCCTCCGGCGGCCGGGAAGGCCGAGGCGGCGGCGAATCCGCCGGACGGCGTGTGGGTCGGGACGGCCGGGGCGGGGACGGGGGCCGGGGCCGGCTCAGTGGCCGGCTCGGTGGCAAGCTCGCCGGCGGGCGGCGTCCACACCGGGTTGCCCGGGTGCATGTCCGTCCTGCGGTTCGCCGCCGGGTGGCCGCTGGCCATCCGGCCGATGCCGTGGGCCCGGGCGGGAGCGGGCGCGGTGGTGATGTACCGCTGCGGAACGATCAGCACGGCCCGCACGCCGCCGTACGCGGACGGGCGCAGCGACACCTGGAAGCCGTACATGCGGGACAGCCGGCCGACCACGGCGAGGCCGAGCCGCGGGGTCTCGCCGAGGTCGTTGAGGTCGATGCCGGACTGCGCCTCCTCCAGCATCCGTTCGGCCCTGGCCCGGCCCTCCTCGCCGAGGCTGAGGCCGCCGTCCTCGATCTCGATCGCGATGCCGGTCTGCACCTCGACGGCGGTGAGGTGGACGTCGGTCTGCGGCGGCGAGTAGCGGGTGGCGTTGTCGAGCAGTTCGGCCAGCGCGTGGATCAGCGGTTCGACGGCGGGGCCGACGATCGCGACCTCGGAGACCGGGTGCAGTGAGATCCGGCGGAAGTCGAGGATCCGGGACATGGCGCCGCGCAGCACGCTGTACAGCGGGACGGGCCGGCTCCACTGGCGGCCGGGTCGGGCACCCCCGAGCACGGCGATCGAGTCGGCGAGGCGGCCGATCAGCGCGTTGCCGTGGTCGAGCAGCAGCAGGTCGTTGAAGACGGCGGGCATGTCGCCGTGCCGCATCTCCATCTCGCGCAGGTCGACGGCCTGCCGGTGGACGATCGCCTGCACGCGGCGGGCGATGTTCACGAACGCGCGCTGGGTTGACTCGCGCATCGCCTCCTCGTTGTCGACGGCGTCGAGGACGGAGCGCACCACGGTGTGCCGGGCCTCGTGGAAGTCCTCGCCGACGTCGGCCAGGTGGCGCTGCTCGTAGGAGCGGAGCACGTCGGTGATGAACTCGCCGCGCTGGAGCCGGTTGATCGCCTCGGGCAGTTCCCGCTTGGCCAGGTCGATCATGCCGGCCTGCTGGCGGGCGAGCCGCCGGAGCACGTCCTCCTCCTGCCGCGCGCCGGCCGCGCGCGCCTCCTCCAACGCCCGGCCCCGGCGCACCGCTTCGAGCCCTGCCGCCGCCACGGCCGCGGCGCCCACCAGACCGCACAGCAGAATCCCCGAGATCGCCTGCCCCGGCCCGGCGGTCGCCGCGAGGGCCACCGTCACGCCGGTCACGACCGCGGGCAGCAGGCCGACGAGTACGGCTGCGGGCAGCCGGTTTCCTGGCGACGATCCGGGTCGAAGCATCGGTGTCCTCATACGGTCAAAGGGATGGAGACGCGGGTCCGGGCGGTGCGGCGGGGCCCGGGCGCGAAGCAGCATAGCCGGTGGCTCGAATCCGCCTGACGGTCAGTCAGAATGCCTTTGCACCAGCAGAGTTACCCCCTTCAGGAGGGGATTCCCGAACGCGCGGACGAACGGTTCGTGCGCCCCTCGCCGGGACTCTCAGACTTGTCGCACCACGCACCCCGCGACGGCCCCCGGCCCCGGATTCACCCGGACGAGCGGCGCGCGCGGCGATCCTTCAGCGCCGCGTCCCGGATGGTGCTACAGCCGCGTTCGGCCATGACCGGTTCGCCATCACCACGCCGAGTACTCACCTGCCGGTGGGCCACGCCTCACCGGCGGTTCACCCCGGCGGGTAGACAGCCGGGCGACGCCGACCGCTCTGGAGAACGCCATGCCCGCCGATCCCCATCTCCCTTCCACCGACCGCCAGTTGACCGATCGCCGCACCGTGCTGCGCACCGGCCTGGCCACCGGCGCCGCCGCCGCCCTGACGGGCACCACCGGCCAGGCGCACGCCGCCGCCTCGGACCAGGTGCTCACCCTGACCGGCCAACTACCCACCGGCGCACCGGACTTCGTCTACCTCCCGTTCGAAGTACCGCGCGGTGTACGGGAGATCGCGGTCTCCTACAGCTACGACCGGCCGGCCGTCCCGCCCGGCACACCCGGCAACTCGTGCGACATCGGCATCTTCGACGAACGCGGCACCGCCCTCGGCGGCGAAGGCTTCCGCGGGTGGTCGGGCGGCTTCCGCACCGAGTTCAGCCTGTCCCGCGAGACCGCCACCCCCGGCTACCTGCCCGGACCGATCAACCCCGGCACCTGGCACGTCGTCCTCGGCCCCTACCAGGTCGCCCCCGCCGGACTCGCCTACACCGTTCAGGTCACCCTCCGGTTCGGCCCGCCCGGCCCGGCCTTCGTCCCCGCCTACCCGCCGGAGCGGGCCCGCGGCCGCGGCCGCGCCTGGTACCGGGGCGACTGCCACCTGCACACGGTGCACTCCGACGGCCGCCGGCTGCCCGCCGAGGTCGCCGCCGGGGCACGCGCCGCCGGCCTCGACTTCATCGTCTCCACCGACCACAACACCTCGTCCTCGCACGGAAGTTGGGGCCCACTGGCCGGCCCCGACCTACTGATCGTCCCCGGTGAGGAGATCACCACCCGCAACGGCCACTGGCTGGCCCTCGGCCTGGCCCCCGGCCAGTTCGTCGACTGGCGCTACCGGGCCCGCGACGACCAATTCCCCCGCTTCGCCCGCCAGGTCCACCGCTCCGGCGGCCTCGTCGTCGCCGCCCACCCTTACTGCCCTTACGTCGCCTGCCAGTGGAAGTTCGGCTACCAGGACACCGACGCCGTCGAGGTGTGGAACGGCCCCTGGACGTACGACGACGAATCCGCCGTCGACACCTGGGACGCCAACCTCGCCACCGCCCTCCGCGAGGGCCGCAACTGGCTCCCCGCCCTCGGCAACAGCGACGCCCACAGCGCCCCCCAGCCCATCGGCACCCCCCACAACGTGGTCCTCGCCGACGACCTCAACCGCACCGCCCTCCTCACCGCCCTCCGCGCCGGCCACACCTGGCTGGCCGAATCCGCCGCCGTCCAGCTCGAGTTCACCGCCACCGGCCACGGCCGCCGAGCCACCATCGGCGAACGGCTCACCGTCCCCGCCGACGCCCCCGTCGACGTCCGCCTCACCGTCACCGGCGTCCCGAACGGCACCGTCCGCCTCATCACCGACGAGGGCCAACTCCACCAGGAGCCCCTCCCCACCACCGGCACCGCCACCGTGACGTGGCGCACCACCGCCTCCCTCGCCACCTACGTCCGCGCCGAAGTCCGCCACCCCAAGCCGGACGGCACCCCGGGCAAGGGAAACTCCATGGGCCCCGACCTGCCGTGGGGTCCGATGGCGGCACTCACCAATCCGATTGTGCTGCACGCATCTTGACGATCCAACAGCTCGACGATCAGGGCGTGGCCCGGGCGCCTCGAAGAGGGCACCAGCAGCCACCTGCGATTGCCTCTCCCGGGAGCTTGTCAGTGGCGGTGGGCAGAGTGCCAGCCATGTTCGAGGGACTTGACGAGATCGACTGGTCGAAGATCGGCCACGCCTACGGCACTGCGGAGGAGGTACCGGCGCTGCTGCGCGGGCTCGCGTCCGCCGAGGAGGAGACGCGCGGGGACGCGCGCAGCAGGTTCTACAGCGCCGTGCACCACCAGGGCGACGTGTACCGATGCACGGCGGCGAGCCTGCCGTTCCTGTTCGAGCTGGCGCAGGATGCTGCCGCGCCGGACCGGGCGGCGGTGATCGAGCTGCTGGTCAGCATCGGCGGATCCGCGCTCGAGCGCCTCGAGTTCGAGCGCCGGTTCGCCCAGGACAGTGCGGACGCGGGCACCGAAGGCCAGGATGCCGAGGCCGATGACGCCTACCGGGACTACGTCGGGCACCCCGAGGCGGCGGCGCTGGTGCGGGAGCGGGCCGAGGCGTTCATCGGGTTCACCGCGGAGCCGGACCGGCTGGTGCGGCAGGCGGCGATCCCGGCACTCGGGCTGTTCGTCGACGACGCGGAGCGCGCCTTCGCGGTACTGCGCGAGCGGCTCGCGGCCGAGCCGGGCGCGGTGGAGCGGCTGCTGGTCCTCAGGACGACGGCCGTGCTGGCCCTGCGGCGGCCGGAGGTGTCGGAGTTCGCGACGGCCTGGTTCGGCGAGCTCCTGGACGACGCGGCGCTCGACCCGACCGTCCGGCTGGGCGCGCTGGTCGAACGTGCCCGTTGCGTGCCCGGGTTCGACGCCGACGAAGCGGTCCGGGCGGCGATCGGCCTGCTGCGCGAGCAGCCCGCCCCGGCCGACGACTGGTGGCACGCCCCGACGCCTGCCACCCCGCAGCCCGCGATCGAGCCCGGCAGCGCGCCGGCCCACGTCATCGCCGCGTTCGAGGAACTCGACCGGGACGGCAAGGTCCACTCGCCGGTCACCGGACTGCTGAGCAGCTTCCACGAGGTGCTGAACGGGCGGGTGGCCGAACGCACCGAGCTGCTGGCCCAGCAACTGCGCAGCGAGGACGCGGGCGCCCGGATGGACGCCCTGCGGATGGCGAAGGAGCTGATCCGGTCCTGGCGCGGCGACCACGGCCCGCTCATCGCGCTGATCGGTGACCACCTCGCCGACCCGCGACCGCAGGTCGTCGCGGAGGCCGCCGCCGCCCTCGCCGCGTGCGGCCCGCTCGCCGAATCCGCCCGCCCTGCCCTGGCCGCCTTCGTTGCCGAGCGGTGCGGCGGGCCGTGCGAGCAGTGCGGGCCCCGCAGGTGGGCCCATTCCCAGCGCGAGCTGCGCCGGGCCCACCAGGAAGCCGCCCTCGCACTGGCCCGTCTCGGCGACGAGCGGGCCCTGCCGAGCCTGCTGGTGGCCCTGGACGACGGGGTGGATGCCTGGCGGGCGATCCCTGCCGCGGGGCACCTGCCGGGCGCGGCAGGGGAGTTGGCGCCCCGACTGGTCGACCGGCTGCGCGGGTTCGACCTGCAGCAGGAGCAGACCGAACAGGAGGTGGCGGGGGTCCTGGCCGCGCTGGGACGCCTGGCGGACCCGGCGGGGCTGGGCGCGGTCGAGGAGGCGCTCGACCGGGCGGTACGGGACGAACAGTGGCCGATCGTCCGCTACGCGCTCCGGGCGCTGCGGCAGTTCGGGCCGGCGGCGGCACCCGCTCTGCCCGCGATCCGCGCCCTGGCCGGGCCCGCCGCTCCGGGGAACGCCGAGACGGCGCTCGCCGCGATCACCACGCTCTGGGCGGTCGGCGCCGACCCGGACGAGGTGCTGCCCCTGCTGCTGCCCGGGCTGGACGACGACGGCGGGCCGTTCCGGGCCATCGACATCGACGACGTCGCGGACCTCCTCGGCGCGATCGGCCCCGCGGCCGCCGCCGCACTGCCGCGCCTGCGGGAGCGAGCCACAGGCACGGACTGGCATGGCGTGCACTGCGCGGCCGCGCTCTGGGACATCGGCGGCGAGAGCGAGGCCCAGGCGGTGCTGAACGTCCTGCTCCCGGCCTGGGAGAACAACGCCTACACCGGCCGCGTTGTCGTGCCCTGCCTGGAACGGATGGGCCCCGCCGCCCGCCCGGCCGCCTCCGCACTTCAGGCCCAACTGGCGCTGCCCGGCCGGGGCGAAGGCCTGTTCACCACGATCGAGGAGGACGAGAACCTACAGCGCGCCTGCCGCGCCGCCCTCGCCCGCCTCGACCAGCCGGACGCCCAGCAGGACCCGACCGACCGGGCCTGACCGACCGGGCCTGACCGACCGGATCGCCCTGCCCGGACCGGCGGCAAGCTCCGTGCCACATCACGTCGGCCCGGCGGGCAGCTACTACGGGACGAGCACCACCTTGCCGAGGTTGCGCCGCTGTTCGATCAGGGCGTGGGCCCGGGCGGCCTCGGTGAGGGGGATCTGTTCGTGGACGGCGGCGCGCAAGGTGCCCGCTTCGTGGAGGTGCCAGAGGTCGCGGCGCCAGCGGTCGTAGAGGTCGGGCTTGCCGGTGGCGATGGCGCGGATCTGGAAGCCGATCATCGTTGCGCCGCGGGCCAGGAGTTCGTACGCCTCGACCGTGCCGCCGCCGGAGCTGAACGCGACCAGTCGGCCGCCCGTCGCGAGGGCCCGGACGGCGCGGCCGAGGAGTTCGCCGCCGACGCCGTCGAGGATCACGTCGTACGGCGCGCCCCAGTCGGCGTCCTCGTACAGAATGACCTCGTCGGCGCCCAACTCCCGTACGAAGTCGGCCTTTTCGGCGCTGCTGACGGCGGCGACGACGCGCGCCGCCCCGCCGGCCTTCGCGTACTGGAGGGCCAGCGTGCCCACGCCGCTCGCCGCCGCCGTGACCAGCACCGACTCGCCGGGCTGCGGACGCGCGGCCTCGTAGGCGCCGCGCGCGACCAGCCCGCTGCGCACCAGGGCGACGGCCTCAACTCCTGTCGCACCGACCGGGATCGGGGACGCCATGGCGGCGTTCAGCACGGCGAACTCGGCATAGGCGTCGGCGAAGCACAGTCCGGTGACGCGATCTCCCGCGCGGAACGCCGTGACTCCCGCCCCCACCGCGACGACCTCCCCGGCGACCTCGCCCGCGAGCGTGGCCGGCCCGCCGCCCTCCCGCAGCTTGCGTACGACGGGCAGTGTCACCCCGACCGCCTCGACCCGGATCAGCACCTCCCCGGCGCCCGCCTCGGGCCGGTCGACCGTCTCGGCGAGCAGCACTCCGGCCTCATGGCGAATGCGCAGCACAGGACCTCCCCCATCCGAATTCATTGGGCGTCCCAACGATAATCCGGATATCATGGGGAAGTCCAACGATTTGGCTAGGCTGAGCCCATGACCTCCGACCTCCAGCGCATCCAGTCCCTGCCCTCGTGGCTCGTCGGCCGTGTCGCGGCCCGAGGCCGGGGCCTGGTCGCCGACGCGATCGCGGCGGAGGGGCTGAAGCTCATGCAGCACGCGGTCCTGGCCGCCACGGCCGAGTACGGGCCCGTCACCCAGGCCGACCTCGGCCGTCGGCTGGCGGTCGATCCCAAGGACATGGTCGGCATCCTCAACCATCTCGAGCAGCAGGGCCTCGTCCTGCGCAGCCCCCACCCCTCCGACCGCCGCAAGAACGCCGTCACCGTCACCCCGAGGGGCACGGCCACCCTCGCCCGCTGCGGAGCCCTCGCCGAGGCCGCCAACGCCGAACTGCTGGCCCCGCTCGCACCGGACGAGCAGCAGCAGTTGATCGCCCTGCTGACCCGCCTCCACGAAGCAGGCGCGGCCTGAGCCGCTAGAACCGCCGGAGCGGGGGCCGGACGAGGGCGACGTCGCGGCCGAACCCGATGGCCAGGGCGCCGTCGGGGGTGGTCGCGAGGGTGGTGGCGGGGATCGGCAGGCGCAGGGGGCGGGCCAGCGGGCGGCCGGTGCTGAGGTCGGTGAGGCTGACGGTGCCGTCCGTACGGGCGATGTACGCCTCGGGCCAGGTGCGGGCGGCGAATGCGGTGACGGGCGCGGCGTCCTCGATGGCAGGTCCGGCGGGGCGGCCGTCCCGGTGCCAGGTGCGGATCACGGTGGCGTCGGGGGCGGGCGCGCTGTGCGGGTAGCGCCGCCAGTTGCGCACGCGGGCGCCGAGCACGTGGCCCTGGTCGGACCGGACGGCGACGAAACGGCCGTCGAGGACGGCCAGCAGGGGGTGACCGTCCGTGCCCGGGACGCTGTCCGGCGGGGCGGTGGGGTCGTCGGGGTTGTACAACCGGATCGGCTCCTCGGCGTGGGAGGAGACCACCGCGGTCGGGCGTCCGTCGAGCGTCGCGACAGCAAAACCGGTGATGCCCGACTCGATGTCGGTGGCGACGATCCGGGCGAGCAGGGTGCCGTCGTCGGGGTGCCAGAACCGGATCTCGTTCTCCCAGACCTCGTCCTCTTCGGTGTCCTCCTCCGGGCGGGAGTCGAAGTCCGCGGGCGGGTACACGCCGGCGGTGGCCACCGCGTCGCCGCCGCGCAGCCGCAGGTGGGCGATCCAGTGGACGACGGCGGTGCCCGTGTCGACCGGTTCGCCCAGCGGGCGGCCGGCGGTGAGATCCCAGCGGTACAGGCGCTGGTTGGGGAAGATGTGGATGCCGTACCCGGTGGCGGCGTACGCACGGCCGTCCGCCGCCCAGGCGGTCAGGCTCCTCGTCACCTGGACGCCCGTGCGCAGGGGCGGGGCCAGCGGGGTGCCGTCGGCGGCGCGGCGGGCCAGCAGGGTTCCGCCCTCGTCGGCGCTCACCACGGTGCCGTCCGGTGCGGTGACGGCGAGTGCCGCCAGCCGCTGGGTGTGGCCGGGTTCGCGGTGCACCGGGACGGTCGGGTCCCAGAGCGCGACCACACCGTCCCGCTTCGAGGAGGTGAGCAGCAGGTCGCGGCCGTCCCGGCGGACGGCGGTGGTCTCGGCCAGCGCGACGGGGCCGGTGATCGGCGGGCCGAGCGGCCGCAGCGTCTCGACGTCCCAGAGGTGGACGTTCCACATCGTCGGCACGGCGACGGCGGATCCCACGACGGTCGGGTTGTGGTGCGGCCCGATACGGCCGTGCGTGTTCGTCAGGCTCTCCCCCTGGTAGCCCACGTGTGCGTCGAGGAGGCCGGCCGTGGGCTGCCCGGTCGCCACATCGACGGTGCCCAGGACGTGGGACTCGTCGGCGACGGTCAGCAGTTCCCGTCCGCCCGCCAGTGACAGGGTGGCGCCCCGGATGTCGCTCATCCCGGCGGGCACCGGAGGCCGGGACGTCCGGCCGTCCTGCGGGTCCCAGCACAGGACACCGTCATCGGTGACCAGGGCGACCTGGCGCCCGTCGGCGCGGGTGGCGGTGCTGAGGTTGGAACCGACCGGCAGGCCCGCGCGGTCGAGCGGCGCACCGGTCGCCAACTCCCATTGCTGGAGGCCGTCCCTGGCCCAGTAGGTCCTCATCAGCAGTCGGGCATCGACACCACGGCCGAGGACGGTCATGCGCCAAGGGCTCCCGCCGATGTCGGCCGACCACCGCAGGGCGAGATCGTCGAGGCCCCAGACCCGTACGGTGTCGTCCCAGTGGGCGGAGATCAGCAGCGGTTCCACCGCGTCGGCCGCCACCGCCAGCAACGTGACCGGCACCTCGCAACCGACGGTCCGGACCCGGCCCGTCGGGACGTCCCGCACCTCCAGCCGGTGCCGGCGCAGCTTCGCGTCGACCGGCGGGTACTCGTCCAGCGCGATGGCCAACGCCAGCACGGGCCCGTCCCCGGTCTCGCCCCAGGCCGCGGTCTCGACCGGTCCGACGTGCGCCTGCCACACCAGCCGGGGGTCCAGGTCGGTGCCACTGGCCCAGTCGGCCCGCCACAGCACACCCTCCAGGTCGGCGGCGGCCTCGGCGTCGCCCCGACGCACGGCGTCGAGGTGGGCCGCCTGCCGCCGGTCGATCTCGTCCGGGCCCGGGTACGGACTCGCGGCGGTTGTCTGCTCCAACTGACGCTCCCCTGTCGTCCTGTCCCCGCGCGGAGGCGGGCTGCTGGGAGCCGATCGTACGGATCTCCCGGCCAGCCCGTCTCGGCGGGCGGCAGTTGACCTGGTGACGCCGTCTCAGCTCAGCTCCAGCACCTTCCGTCCGCAGCGCAGGAACACCCGGCGCTGTGCGCTGGCCCGCGTCAGGTCGTGGGTGCCGAGCACCACCAGCAGGCGTTCGTCGGCGTCCGCGCGGGACAGCGGCACGATGCGCTGGCCGCCGTCGGAAGTCTCCACCACCAGGCGGAGGCCGCCCGCCTCGGCGACCCGGCGGACCTGGTTGAGGCTCGGGAGTTCCCCGCTGACCTTCACCAGGAGCTCGCCGAGGGTCGCCGCGCCGTGCCGGGCCGCGTCCACTGCGGGCAGCGGGCCGGCGTCGGAGAAGCGGCGCTGCGAGAAACGGGCGCGGAAGGCGTCGCGGGCGGCGAGTGCGGCCGGGGCGCCGTGCACGGTCGCGGTGACGGCGGCGGCCAGCAGGGTCTTCACCGCCATCGGGTGGCGGCGGCCGTCGGCGGCCTGGGCGAGCAGCAACTCGACTTCCTCGTCGACGAGTTCGGTGAGCAGCCGGAGGTAGTCCGGCAGCAGCCGGTCCGCGCAGGCCATCAGGCGGCCGAACATCTCCTCGGCAGGGAAAGCCAGCCCGACGTAGTTGTTCTTCGACTTGCTCATCTTGGCGCCGGTGCCGTCGGTGCCCTCGATCAGCCCGGTCGCCAGCACCACCTCCGGCTGCTGACCGGCCGAGGTCTGCACCCGGCGGCACATCTGGAGGTTCAACAGCTGGTCCAGGCCGCCGAGTTCGATGTCGGCGACGAGCTCCACCGAGTCCAGCGCCATCACCACCGAGTACACCAGCTCGGCCAGCGTCAGCCCGCTGCCCTCGGCGAGCCTGATCCGGAAGTCCTCCCGCTGCAACGCCGCCGAGGCGGGCAGCCGGGACAGTACCGTGAGGAAGTCCGGTAGCGTCAGCGGCGCCAACCACTCACTGTTGAACCGGAATTCGGCCCGCTCGAAGTCGAAGAACGGACCGACCTGCGCCTGGTACGTCGCGACATTGCGGCTCACGTCCTCGGCCGTCAGCGGCGGCCGCTCCGCACTCCGACCCGACGGGTCGCCGATCCGCGCCGTGATGTCCCCCACCAGGAACACCACCCGGTGCCCCATCCGCTGCAACCTGCTGGCCAGGATCATCGGCACCGCATGCCCGAGATGCACCTCCGCCCCGGTCGGGTCGATGCCGTACTTCACCGTCAACACCCGCCCCTGACCGAGCAGTTCGGCCAACTGCCGCTCCCCCGGCAGCACCGCCGCCGCCCGCGCCCCCAGCAGCGCGGCCTGCCGCTGCGGCTCCAGCCCCGAGAGATCGGCCCGCTGCCGCCCAGCAAGCACCTCCAGCAACCGGCCGAGCGCCGGGCCCTCCCTCAACTCCTCTTCCTTCTCGATCAGTTCACTCATCAACGCAATGCTGCGGTCGAACGCGGTGGCGGCCATGGCCATCCTCTCGGGGTACAGGAACAACAGACGTCGGACGCACCCGCCCCGCGATACACGGCACCACCAAAAACCACGACCGCACCCGCGCCGACACCTGCGGTTGAGCACACGCAGACAGCCGGACAGGCATTCGCAACAGGTCGTTCAAGAAATCCGGAGGCCCGGCCGCCGTCACTTCAGGCAGGCCGGAGGGCGGTGGGGACCGCCACTAATATCGCTTCACCACGTGAAACCTCCGGGAACAGGAAGCGGCAGCAGCCCCTCGGCTCCACCGCAGCCCCCATCATGCACCATCCCCACACCGCCCCGCACCCGGCTATTTCGCCGCCCGGGCCACGTGCGATCAGATCTCCCAGACCTCACTGGGCAGTTGGTGCCAGACGTCGCCCATGAGATCGGCGGCCAGGAAGACAGGCCTGGTGAGTAGCTGGTCACCGGCCCGCTGCACGCACAGCACGACTCCGAGCGTCAGCGATCCAGCCGCCGCGGCCGACCGGAGGTCGCAGGCCCCCTGCACTCGGCATGATCGGAGAGCCAGCGTTCCAACCGGGAGGGAACTGTCCGACCGGTCCCCCCTGCGCGGCCCTCCCCGGGTCGTGCACCCTGCCGCCCAACGGCCGTGTCCCACACGGGAGTTCCCCGGCCGCGAAAGCCGCCCGGGTCGGCCACTGCCACAGCGGGACGCCCACCACCCGGCCGAGGCCGGTTCGCCGCACCCGCCGAAGTGGTCGTGGCCTCCGCCCCGCCGCGCGTCGTGTCTTGGCAGCCTCCCGGCCCCCTGCCATCGTGGGCGCATCATCTGCTTGTCGGTTCGTCACCGAAGGAGGATGGATGCCCATGACCACACCGGTGCTGACGGTCGATCAGGTGGTCGACCGGATGACGGAGCTCTCGACCGAACTGCCCGCCGCGGACGGTGTCGCCGTCTTCAACGCGATGTACCTGACCGTGACCCGCCTGGTCCGCGACCATCTCGCCGTCGCGTACTTCGACGACCCCGCCACCATGGCGGAGCTCGACGCCGTGTTCGCCGCCCGCTACCTGGCCGCCGTCGACGACGACCGGGCGGGGCGGCGGCCGGCGGCCTGCTGGCGGCCGTTGTTCGAGCTGCGCGGCGCGGCGAACGTCCACCCGCTGCAGTTCGCGCTGGCCGGCATGAACGCCCACATCGAGAACGACCTGCCGCTCGCCGTCCTCGACACCTGCCGGCTGACCGGCCACCGGCCGGACCAGCTGCACGCCGACTACCTACGGATCAACACCCTGCTGGCCGAGGTGGAGGCGCAGGTCCGCGCCACGTTGCTGCCGCTCCCGGCCGGTGACCCGCTGCTGCACATCGTCGGCGTCTGGAGCATCGACCGGGCCCGCGAGGCCGCCTGGGCGTCCGTCCTGGCGCTGTGGGAGCTGCACCGCCTGCCGCCCGCGTACCGCCTGGTGGCGGACGCGCTGTCGGGGTCGGTCGGCATGGTCGGCCGGGCCCTGCTCACCCCGCTGTCGCTCAACTGAAGCCTCCTCGTACAAACCCGGGCGGGCCCCCCGCGAGGGGAGCCCGCCCGAAAAGCCCGAAAGCCCGAAAGCCCGAAAGCGCGAGACCGTCAGGCCCAGCTGGAGTGCAGCGGCTTGCCCTCGGCGTAGCCGGCCGCGCTCTGCACGCCGACGATCGCGTTCTGCCGGAACTCCTCGAGGTCGGCCGCGCCGGCGTAGGTGCAGGAGGAGCGGACGCCGGCCACGATCGAGTCGATGAGGTCCTCGACGCCGGGGCTGGCGGGGTCGATGAACATCCGGGAGTGCGAGATGCCCTCCTCGAACAGCCCCTTGCGGGCCCGGTCGTAGGCGGACTCCTCGGAGGTGCGGTTGCTCACGGCGCGGGCCGAGGCCATGCCGAAGCTCTCCTTGTACTGGCGGCCGTCGGCGGTGGTCTGGACGTCGCCGGGGGATTCCAGGGTGCCGGCGAACCAGGAGCCGATCATCACGTTGGACGCGCCGGCGGCCAGCGCCATCGCCACGTCGCGCGGGTGCCGGACGCCGCCGTCGGCCCAGACGTGCTTGCCGAGCCGCCGGGCCTCCTCGGCGCACTCCAGGACGGCGGAGAACTGCGGGCGGCCGACGCCGGTCATCATCCGGGTGGTGCACATGGCGCCGGGGCCGACGCCGACCTTGAGGATGTCCGCGCCGGCCTCGACCAGGTCGCGCACGCCGGCCGCGGAGACCACGTTGCCGGCCACGATCGGGACTCGCGGGTCGAGGGCGCGCACGGCGCGCAGCGCGGCGATCATTCCCTCCTGGTGCCCGTGCGCGGTGTCCACCACCAGCACGTCCGCGCCGGCCTCCAGCAGGGCCTTGGCGCGGCCGGCGACGTCGCCGTTGATGCCGACGGTGGCGGCGACCCGCAGGCGGCCGGACGCGTCGACGGCGGGGGTGTAGAGGGTGGCGCGCAGCGCGTTCTTGCGGGTGAGGATGCCGACCAGGGTGCCGTCGGGGGCGACCACGGGGGCGAGCTTGCGGTGCGCCTCGTTGAGGCGGTCGAACGCGGCGCGCGGGTCGATGTCCCGGTCGAGCAGCAGCAGGTCGCGGGACATCACCTCGGACAGGCTGGTGAACCGGTCCACGCCCTGGCAGTCGCCCTCGGTGACGACGCCGACGGGCCGGCCGCCCTCGACCACGACCACCGCGCCGTGGGCGCGCTTGGGCATCAGCACCAGGGCGTCGGCGACGGTGTCGCCGGGGGCGAGGGCGAGCGCGGTGTCGTGCACGAGGTGACGCTGCTTGACCCAGCCGATCACCTCGGCGACGACCTCGATCGGGACGTCCTGCGGGATGGCGACCAGTCCGCCGCGGCGGGCGACGGTCTCGGCCATCCGGCGTCCGGCGATCGCGGTCATGTTGGCGACCACCAGCGGGATGGTGGTGCCGGTGCCGTCGTGGGAGGAGAGGTCGACGGCCTGCCGGGAGCCCACGGCGGAACGGCTGGGGACCATGAAGACGTCGTCGTACGTCAGGTCGTACGCGGGCTTGAGGTCATTCAGGAAGCGCATGAAGAGGCTCTCTGGCTGGGGAGGAACGTTTCACCTGGGGCGCAGGTACGGCTGTGCCATGAGACACACCGGGCGCGCCGCACCCAGCGTTCAATCCTCACCGATTCCCTGGTCGGAGGCCAGCCCACACGGGAATCCTGAAGATCGGCACAAGCGGACGGCCACCGCTCCACAAGCGACTTGGAGGAAGCTACAGGAGCGTGGAGGTGAGCCGCCGGCCCTCCGCCAGGAAAGCCGTGGTCGCCGACAGATCGCCCAGTTCGGCGAGGGTGCGGGCGGCACCGAACGGGGCGTTCCAGAACGCGCCGGTGCGCGGCGCCGACGGGCCGACGTACGCGTACGGCTCGGCCAGGAAGGTGTCGCCGGGCGAGACGCCGTAGTTCACCTCGTCCACCGTCACCGCCAGATCGAAGTGCTCCGGCCACAGCACCGGATCGGCCTGCGCGAACAGCGCCCGCAACGCGGCGTCGCCGTGCGCGAAGCAGGCGGCGACGGCGTCCGCACCCGCCGCGTCCAGCTCCAACGGCTGGTCGAGGGCCACGCCCGAACCGTCCCCGTACAACCCCTCGGGGCGGCCCGGCACGATCCCGACGAGCGCCCCGAGTTCCGCGCAGCTCGCCCCCGCGAGCTCCAACGACCGTCCGGCACTGAGCAGTTGAGCACCACTGACCCGCAGCCTGGGCTCGAACCGAGTGGCGAACCCACCCGGATACGCACGCAACCTCACCGTCCCCGCCGCCCGGTACTGCGGACCGGCCAGCAGGTGCTCGGCCACCGCGTGCAGCGCGGTGCGGGCCTTGGCGAACCGCTGCGCATCCATACCGCCATCCTCGCGCGCGAGCCCGCCCGGGGCCAGGCCTGGAGGGTTCCGATCCGGCTGCCGGACGGGCCGATGCGGTGCGGCCGCGGCGCGACCCCCGGCGGGCCCGCGGCCACTGGGCGAGATGGCGACATTGATTCGATCTGGAATTCGATTATTTGACGATCCGTTTAAAGGGTCGGCCCAGCTCCCAATCTTTCGTCATGGCGAACGGCGTGTTCCACACCGGATACGGCATCGAAATCAACCTGACCGAGCCCGACCTCGGCCACCGCGACCGACCAGAGCTCCTGGCCCAGATCACCGCACCGATCGACCAGCGCGAACGCGAACTCCTCGAATGCCTCCAGCACCACTACGAAGGCCGGTGCGAGGCAGAAGAACACGACGCGGAACGCTCACCCTGGATGACGATCCGGCGCCGCACCGTCCGCGGTCGCACCACCTGGGTCGCCGCACACCTGCCGATCCGCCGCACGCCGACGGCGGAGGAGAGCGACAAGCACAAGGCGATGAAGGAACGCATCGCCCGCGCCGCCGACCGCCACGGCTGCACCTGGGAGCTCGAGGCCCGCACCGCCGACGGCAAGGTGCGCACCGACGTCCTCGTCACCGGGCCGGGCGGGCTCCGGATCGGCTGGGAGGCGCAGTACTCGCCGATCACCGCGGAGACGGTGCGCCGGCGCTCCCGGAACGCGGCCGCGCACGGGATCGTGCCGCTGTGGGTGACCAGCAGCGACCGTGCCGCACTGATCGACCGGGCACCGTGGGCACGGGTCGACGACCTGTCGTGGCGGCAGATCGCCTCACCGCTGGCGATGGTGGTCCGCGCCGGAATCCGACACCTGCAGCAGTGGAAATGCACCGCGAGCAGCGTACGAACCTGCCCGGTGAACGGATCGTGGTGCGGGAAGATGCACACCGGCTGGTACCTGCCGGCACTGTGCCTGCCGGAGAAGGCACCGACCCAGGTGGACGAGCTGGTCGGGGCCAGCGCCACCGGCGAGTTCGTTCCGATGCGGGTGCCGATGCAGACCGACGGCAGCACCGTCTCCAGGATGTGGGTGCCGGCCGCCGACCGGGACCGCTGGAGGGCGACCTTCGCCGAGGACAGCGAGCCGGGCACCGACGAGCAGGCCCCGGCCGACGCCGCGATCACCTACACCCGCGAGGAACTCGACCCCGTCTGCCGCTACGGCGAGGAGACCTTCACCTTCAACGACCCGCGCCCCCGCCGGGGCAACGCCGACGCCGCGTCCCTGCACACCTTCGACACCGTCCCCGACCGGCTGCTGGCCATCCCCCGACAACTCCGCCGCCTCGCCCTCACCCCCGAAGAACGCCACCGGGCCGCGGCCGCCCTCGGCTGCGACCTCGCCGACCTCGGCCCGTGCGCCGGCTGCGGAGAACCCATCAACCGCTACGGCCCGTACGGCATCCACGCCTGCGCACCCTGCCGCCTGCGGGTGCTCACCCACCGTCCCTGAACCTTCGGGCCACCCGCGGACGGTCGGATCGTTCGCGCTGAACCGGCCGCAGGCGTGGCTCAGGCGCCGAGGTAGCGCAGGACGGCCAGGACGCGGCGGCTGTAGCCGGCGGTGCGGGGGAGGTCGAGTTTGTCGAACAGGGCGTTGAGGTGTTTTTCGACGGCGCTCAGGGAGAGGTGCAGGCGGGCGGCGATCGCGGTGTTGGTGTGGCCCTCGGCGAGGGCCTCCAGGACGGTGCGTTCGCGGGGGGTGAGGCGGGCCAGCGGGTCGGCGTGCTCGGTGCGGACGACCAGACGGCGCACCACCTCGGGGTCGATCACCGTACCGCCGGAGCCGACCCGGGTGAGGGCGTCCAGGAACTCGTCCACCTCGGCGACCCGGTCCTTGAGCAGGTAGCCGACCCGCTCCGCGCCGGACGCCAACAGCTGGGCGGCGTAACCGCGTTCGATGTGCTGGGAGAGCACCAGCACGCCGACCTCGGGCCGGCTCCCGCGGATCCGCACCGCGGCCCGCACCCCTTCGTCGGTGTGCGTGGGCGGCATCCGGATGTCGACCACCACGACGTCCGGCGGGTCGGCGTCGACCGCCGCGAGCAGGGCCTCGGCATCGCCGACGGCGGCCAGCACCTGGTGGCCCTCCTCGGCGAGCAGCCGGACCAGGCCCTCCCGCAGCAGGGTCGAATCCTCGGCGACGATCACCCGCATGGCAGCTCCGCAGTGACGACGGTGGGGCCCCCGGCGGGGCTGTGGACGTGCAGTGTCCCGTCGAGCGCGGCGACCCGGCCGCGCAGCCCCGACAGGCCGCCGCCCGCCGGGTCCGCGCCGCCCCGCCCGTTGTCCTCGACCCGGACGGTGAGCTTGGCGCCGTCCCGCTCCACGACGACCTCGAGGGTGTTGGCGGCGGAGTGCTTGGCGGCATTGGTGACGCACTCGCTGACCACGAAGTACGCGGCGGTGAGCACCGGTTGGGGCAGCGTCCCGGCCTCCCGGGGGCAGTGCACCTGCAGCGGGATCGGGCAGCGCTCGGCGAGGCCGGCCAGCGCCTCGTCCAGCCCGAGGGTGTCCAGCGCGGACGGGAAGACCCGCCAGGCGACCTCGCGCAGCTCGGTCAGCACCTCGGCCGCCTCCCGATGCGCCTGGCGCAGCAGCTCGTCGGTGCGCTGCGGGTCACCGCCGCGCCGGGCCCGGCCGAGCAGCAGCCGCAACGCGACCAGCCGCTGCTGGACGCCGTCGTGCAGGTCACGTTCGATCCGGCGGCGTTCGGCGTCCACGGCGTGCAGCACCGCGGCCCGGCTGTCGGCGAGTTCGGCGATCCGGTGGCGCAGCAGCTCGGCCTCGGACGGGCCGAAACAGTCGCGGGCCAGCCGGGCGTCCAGGTCGGCGAGCGAGGCCAGGCCCTGAACGGCGAGAAAGAGCAGCACACCGCCGAGCAGCACCTGCCCGAACAGATCGGCCACACTCAGCGTGCCGCGCAGCGCCCCCGCCGCGAGCAGCACCACCAGAACGGCGCCGAACCCGATCAGACCGAGCACCAGCCCCGCCACCAGCCCGACCCCGGTGCGACGGGCCAGGTAGCGCAGCAACTCGCGGTCCTCGGCGCGGTAGTGAACGGGGAAGCGGTCACCGAACCAGACGGCCCGGCGCGCCCGTTCCACGGCGGCCAGCCGGACGGCCCCGCCCTGCAACGCGGCCCGGGCCCGCGGCCCGATCCCCGGCCACGGCAGCAACGGACCCAGCAGCGCACCCGCCAACACCAGGTACAGCGCGGCCGGCGGCGCGGTCAGCACCCCCAGCAGCCCGCCGAGAGCGCGCCGCGGCCACGGCGCCGGTGCGACGCTGTCCCCCACCACGATCGATCCCTCCCCCATGGACGGGAGCCTACTGTCCACCACGATCACCCCACCCCCACGGGCCACTTGAGCCGCCACAGCCACCATCGCCACCACCGGCCATCGGCGACACCCCGGTTGCCCGCAGCGATCGCCCCACCACCCACCGCCGGCCCCCACCCCTACCGCCCGCCGCAGGCGTCAGCGGGCGCGGCGGTGGCGGGCGTCGCGGCCGCGCAGGCGCAGGCCGAGGTAGACGGCGATCGCGATCAGGGCGAGCACCAGGACGGTCTTGGAGAAGATTCCGACGTAGCCCTCGACCACGTCCCAGCGGTCGCCGAGTACGTAGCCGGCCAGGACCAGCACGCTGTTCCAGGCGAGGCTGCCGATGGCGGTGAGTGCGGTGAAGCGGGCCAGGGCCATGCGTTCGACGCCGGCGGGGACCGAGATCAGGCTACGGAAGATCGGCACCATCCGGCCGAGCAGGACGGCTTTGGTGCCGTGGCGGGCGAACCAGGCCTCGGTGCGTTCCAGGTCGGAGGCCTTGACCAGGGGCAGCCGGGCCCAGATCGCGTGCATCCGGTCACGGCCGAAGACGGCGCCGAGCAGGTAGAGGGCGAGGGCGCCGGCCACCGAGCCGGCCGTGGTCCAGCCGAGTGCGGACTGCAGGCTGAGGGTGCCGCGCCCGGCGGCGAAGCCGGTGAGCGGGAGGATCACCTCGCTGGGCAGTGGCGGGAACAGGTTCTCCAGCGCGATGGCGAGTCCGGCGCCGGGCCCGCCGAGGGTGTCGACCAGGCCGGCCGCCCAGCCGGCGACGCCGTCGGTGGGTGCCTGCTCGGTCGCCAGGGAAGCGGTCGCCAGGGAAATGAGCTGCATCGCCGGGGTTCTCCTCACGAGTGGGTGGCCCGCGGGCCGTTCGCCCGGGGTCGTCACTCATCCTGGAATCCGCAGCTCACCGGCGGTACGCGGTTTCCCACCCACTCCGATTACGGGTTTCCGCACCCCCGTCCGGAACGGTCCCGGACATGCCGCGGCCCCCTGCGGAACGAGTCCGCAGGGGGCCGAAGGGCAGAGCTGGCCCGGAAGCCGGCTTAGTAGCCCTTCCAGTAGGCGCCGTAGCCGCGGGCGGCGGCCATGTTGTCCATGGAGCCGTAGCGGGCGTCGCAGTAGCGCGAGCTGGCGATCAGGTTGTCGACGGGGTTCCGGATGTCCTTGTGGCCGGGCAGCGAGTAGGCGCGGAAGGTCGGCTCGATCATCTGGGTCAGGCCGATCGACGGGGTGCCCTTCTTGGCGTTGATGTCCCAGTTGTTGACGGCGTTCGGGTTGCCGGAGGACTCGGCGATCGCCGCGGCGTGCATCGCCTTCGCGGACGGGACGGGCTTGCCGGCGGCGGCCAGCGCGTCGCGGGCCTCGGCGATCCAGCCGTCCAGGTTGTTGGCGTAGGTCGGCTTGGCCGGCGCGGGGGCGGGCGCCGGGGCCGGGGCCGGGGCCGGGGCGGGAGCGGGAGCGGGAGCGGGGGCCGGCTCGGGCTGCGGCTGCGGCTGCTCGGCAGGCTGCTGCTGCGGCTGCGGCTGCTCGGCAGGCTGCTGCTGCGGCTGCTCGGCAGGCTGCGGCGCGGCCGGCTGCTGCGCGGCGCTCTGGCTGTCGGTGGCGACCGCAGCGGTCGCGGCGGGGGCGGGCGACGGGCTGGCGAACGCCTGGGTGGCGGGCAGCAGGGCGCCGACGGCGATGGCACCGGCCAGGCCCACGCCGAGGAAGGCGTCGGGCATGCGGTGGTGGCCCATGCGGATCTGGCGGATCTGCGGCAGTCGGCCCAGGTTGTTCTTGATGCGTCGCATTTCGGGTACCTCCGAGAGTCGTGTTCCAGGTCACGCCGCACCCGGTTTTGCCAAGGGGGGACCTCCGCAGGACTGCGGGGGTTCCTCGGCCCGGGACGGCCGGCCCGGCGGCTCGTGCTCACCGGGGACGCTGCGCCGCATGCGTGCTGCGGTCTGCTGCGCCGTGAAGCCCCGTGAGCAGCTGAACGGCTCGGGGCACAACCACGACATTGCCTGAGCGCCCAACCCGGCTGCAAACACCCCGAAATGGGACGACCCGGGCCGGGCGACCGGCCCGCATCCCTTGCGCCCCAAGGGAATTGGCACGTCGTCGCGGCCGGTTTTCCCAGCTGCTTATGAGCAGCCTCACAGCCCGCTCCCAGGAAGCGCCAACCCCGCCCGGCGCCACGGAATTTGGGCCGGAGCCCAGTCCTGCCAAGGGTTCCGCGCCATCGCCGACCGGTCTCCCGCCCGCCCCGGGCGGCGGGGCCCTGTGACCCCGGCCACCGCCCGTCCGCTGTGACCCGGCCCTCACCCCGACCACCCACCGCAGCCGCCCGGCCACCCGTCGCGGCGGGGCTGTGACGGGGGCCACCGGCCACCCCTGCCCGGCTGTGACGGGGGCCACCGACCGCCCTGCCGCACACCCGCACCCGACTGTGGCCCGGGCCACCCGAACCGGCCGACGGCCGCCGCCCGGCTGTGACGGGGGCCACCGCCGACCCCGCCGAACGACCGTTCGGGCACGCCTGGTTGACTGCGGCGGGAGGTCAGGTGGAAGCGTTGGTCGCGGCGTTCGCGCCGATCTGGGTGCTGACTGCGGTCGGGTGGCTGGCGGCACGGACGGGGCTGCTGGGTGCGGACGCCGAGTCGGTGCTCGGCCGGTTCGTGTTCCACGTGGCGATGCCGGCCGCGCTGTTCACGGTGGTCGCCCGCACCGATCTGGCGGGGTTCGCCAACACCTCGATGCTGGCGTTCGCCGCCGGAACGCTGGCCGCCTCGGCGCTGGCCCTGCTGGCGGGCCGCCGACTGTTCAAGCGCGGACCCGCCGAGCGGACCATGGCCGTGATGGCGGCGGGCTACGTGAACTCGGGCAACCTCGGTATCCCGGTGGCCGCGCAGGTGCTCGGCGACGCGTCCTTCGTCGCGCCGGTGCTGCTGTTCCAGGTGCTGCTGGTGACGCCCGTCATGCTGGCCCTGCTGGACTCCGCGACCGGTTCCGCCGCCCGACCGGCCGAGCGGCTGCGGCGCCTGGCGCTGCTGCCGCTGCGCAACCCGGTGATCCTCGGTGCGGGGCTGGGCGCGGTGTTCTCGGCGGCCCACTGGCACCTGCCCGGGCCGCTGGCGCACTCCGTGGAACTGCTGGGCGGCGCGGCCGTCCCGGCGGCGCTGGTCACCCTCGGCCTGTCCCTGCACACCCCGCCCGGCGCGGCGGCGCAGCGTCCGGACCGTGCCGAGCTGGCCGTCACGGTATTGGTGAAGACCGTCGCCCAGCCGCTGGCCGCGCTGGCGGTGGGCGCGCTGCTGCTTCGTCTGCCGGGGCCGCAGCTGCTGGCGGTGGTGCTCCTGTCGGCGCTGCCGACCGCGCAGAACGTGTACGTGTACGCCCGGCTGTACGGGGCGGCGCCGGTGCTGGCACGCTCCTCCGTCCTGGTCTCCACGGTGCTGTCGATGCTCACGCTGTCGGGCATCGCCTGGGCACTGGGCGGACGTTGAGCCCTCTCGGGCGTGCTGCACCGAAGTGCGGCAGGTCACAGGCTTCGCCCCGGCCCGGCCCGCTCACGTAGAGTTCGCCGGTATCCATGGGGAGATAGAGGAAGCATCCGCAGTGACGAACGCGCAGAGCCAGCCGGGCACCGAACCGGTCGAGGACGACATCGACTACGGCAAGGGCATCGACCCCGACCGCCTTGAGCTGTGCCTGAGCGTGATCGCCGAGCTGGACGAGATCCACGTGGACCACCCGGACGCGATCCGGGTCCGGATGGCCGTCGGCGGGATCTTCCGCACGCTGAAGCAGCGCCGCCGCCAGGAGACCCGGGCCCGCAAGACCGCCAACGACCGCGCGGTGACGTCCCGGACCGCGACGGGTGCGCCGGGCCGGATCGACGACGAGACGGCGGGTGTGTTCGGTCTGAGCACCGAGACCACCAGCGAGCTGGCGGGCATCCTGGAGCGGGCCCGCTCCTGCTACATGTGCAAGCAGCGGTACACCGAGGTGGACGCGTTCTACCACCAGCTGTGCCGCAACTGCGCCGCGCTCAGCCGGCAGCGGCGGACCGCCCGCGCCGACCTGACCGGCAAGCGCGCGCTGCTGACCGGCGGCCGCGCCAAGATCGGCATGTACATCGCGCTGTGCCTGCTGCGCGACGGCGCGCACACCACCATCACCACCCGGTTCCCGAACGACGCGATCCGCCGTTTCTCGGCGATGCCGGACAGCGCCGACTGGATCCACCGCCTGAAGGTGGTCGGCATCGACCTGCGCGACCCGGCGCAGGTGATGGCGCTGGCCGACGAGGTCGCCGCGGACGGCCCGCTGGACATCCTGATCAACAACGCCGCGCAGACCGTGCGCCGCTCCCCCGCCGCGTACCGCGAGCTGATCGCCGCCGAGTCGGCGCCGCTGCCCGCCGGCGTGCTGCCCGCCTCCACGGTCATCGGCCGGTACGGTTCGGGCGCGGTGGACGTGCCCGCGCTGCCCGGGCAGAGCCGCACCGAGCAGCCCGCGGTGAGCGCCGAGGAGGTCACCTCGCTGGCGCTGGTGACGGGTTCGGCCTCGCCGGAGCGGATCGCGGCGGGCACCGCGATCGACGCCGGCGGCCTGGTGCCGGACCTGGCGGACACCAACAGCTGGGTGCAGACCGTCTCCGAGGTCGGCCCGATCGAGCTGCTGGAGGTGCAACTGTGCAACTCCACCGCCCCGTTCATCCTGATCAGCCAGCTGCGCCCGGCGATGGCCGCGTCCCCGGCCCGCCGCAAGTACGTGGTGAACGTGTCCGCGATGGAGGGCGTGTTCGACCGCGGCTACAAGGGCGCCGGCCACCCGCACACCAACATGGCGAAGGCCGCGCTGAACATGCTGACCCGCACCAGCGCGCAGGAGATGTTCGAGACCGACGGCATCCTGATGACCGCCGTGGACACCGGCTGGATCACCGACGAGCGCCCGCACCCCGACAAGATGCGCCTGCACGAGGAGGGCTTCCACGCCCCGCTCGACCTGGTGGACGGCGCGGCCCGGGTGTACGACCCGATCGTCCGCGGCGAGCTGGGCGAGGACCTGTACGGTTGCTTCCTGAAGGACTACCAGAAGGGCAAGTGGTGACGGAAGCTCAACTCCCGGTCGGTCCGCACCCGTTGCCGCTGGTCGGCGCGGGTGGCCCGCACCCGGTTCCGCCGCTGGTCGGCGCGGGTGTGATCGTGCCGACCGGGGACGGCCGGGTGCTGATCGGACGGCGCACCACGGCCGGCGAGCCGCCGACCTGGAGCCTGCCGGGCGGCAAGGTCGACCACCCCGGCGAGTCCTTCGAGCAGGCCGCGGCACGGGAGTTGGCCGAGGAGACCGGCATCGTGCTGCCCGCCGAGGAGATGCGGGTGCTGGCGGTGCTGCTCGACCACGAGCTGGGCCGCACCCGGGTGACGGCGGCAGTGCTGGCCCCGCCGAGCCTGGCCGAGGCGCTGGTCACCGAGCCGCACGCGTGCGCCGGCTGGGAACGCTTCCCGGTGGACGCGCTCCCCGAGCCGATGTTCTACCCGTCCGCCCAGGTCCTGGCCGCCTGGCTGCCGAATCACCCGGCCCCCGGCGGTACTTGGCGCTACGCGACCTGACGGTCCGTCAGCTCCCGCTCACCGCGCGTAGCGCCGCGCCGCGAAACCCCCCTCCCGCCGCGCAACACCGGGTCCAGATGGTGCGGATGCGGATCGTCCGATTCTGCGAGCCGGCCCGCCGCGCCTCCCGGGCCGCACACCTCCGGCCCACGACCCCCTCGTCCCGCCACCGCTCGCCGCGCAACGCCGAAAGTTCGCCTACTGCCGCACCCAACACGACCTGCGCGAACGACCGTTCAGCACTTTTCCGCGCGGCGCCCGGACCGGCTCCGGACCGGCCGCGCCCCCATGATCTCCACGCCACGCGCACACCGCCGCCAGGTACCGGTTCGCTGACGATGCGGCAAACACTGGGGCTTACCAGGTGGTCGGCGGCGTGCGGTATGTGTATCGTCGCAATGCGCTATCAGGGACTTACCGCGGGCAGCAGCTGGGGGCGGCCATGGCAATCCAACTACCACCGGGGCTCAATGCCATCGTGGGCCTACTGGGCGTACGGTTCCCCGGTGCCAATGAAGATGAACTGAACCGACTGGCAGACCAGTTGGAGAAGTTCGCGGGCGCTTTGGACTCCGCCCAGATGACGGCCGACAGAGCGCTGACGATGCTCCACGAGGTGTACCAGGGATCCTCGGCCGACCGGCTGGCGGAGCTGTGGAGCACCATCACCAAATACTCCAAGGTGATCGTCGAGGCCTGCCACACGATATCCAAGGTGCTGCGGGCCGCAGCCCTGGTGGTCGAGGGAGCGAAGACCGCGTCGATCGTCCAACTGGCCAGCATCCAGGCGAGCTTCGCAGCCGCCTCCTCGACCGGTCCGTGGAGCTCCGCGGCGGTCCTGCGGCTCGGCCGCGAGATCATGAAGCAGCTGCTGAACCAGGCGGTCAGCCGGCTCGCCCACACGCTGCTCCAGCCGATCGAGGACATGATCGTCAAGGCGGCGCAGCAGATCGCGCCGACCCCGTCCAACAACTCCAACGGACAGGGCTTCAGCGTCGACCTCGACCAGGTCGCCTCCTGCGCGGCCGATCTGCGCCGCGGCGCGGACGACATCGAGTCGCACGGCCTGGACTTCAAGCGCATCGTCTCGGGCCTGAAGCTGGGCGAGTCCGGCGACCCGTTCGGCCGGTTGGCCATCCAGATCGCGGAGAAGATCCTGCAGACCATCGCCGAGGACGTGCTCAAGCGCATCCTGGGCTCGTTCCGCGACACCGCGGCCAAGATGGACAAGATGGCCGGCAACCTCAGCGACAACGAGGACAGCAACCGGACCTCGCTGAACAGCATCGCCTCCCTGGTGGCGAACCCGCTCAGCCCCAACCTCGCGACCGGCACCGGGGTCAACTCGGTCGGCAGCGGCTCGCATATCGGCGGAGGCCGCGGCTCGGCCGACGCCGGACTCGCCGCGTTCGCCGCGCTGTCGCCCAAGCTCGGCCCGATCGGCGGCGGAGGCTCGCGCGGCGGCAGCAGTGGCAGCGGGCTCGACATGCTGGGCCTGAAGAGGCCGAACCTCGGCGCCGTCGGCTCCGGCAGCCACGGCGGTGGCGGCGGCGGCGGTGGCGGCGGGGCGGGCGGCGGCTCCGGATCCGGCTCCTCGGGTTCGGGCGAGGGCATGGCGGGCGGCTTCGTCACCCGGCTCTCCGCTCCCGGCGGCGCCGGCTCCAAGGGTGGCGCCCTGCGCCTGGGCACCAACCTGGACAACGGCCACGACGGCGCTTCCGGCGTCGGCGGCAGCGGCTCCGGCGGCAGCGGCGGCACCGGCACCAGCACCGCGGGCCTGTCCGGCCGTCCCCCGATGGCCGGCGGCATGATGGGCATGCCCATGGCCGGCGGCGGCTACGGCCCGGTCGGCGGCGGCAGCGGCATCCGCGGCGCCCAACGGCGCGGCGGCCAGGTCGCCGGCGACAGTGCCGGCGGCAGCGGTGCGAACGGCGAGAACCCCGCCGACGGCGTCATCGCCGACGCGAGCTCGGTCGGCGCGGGCATGCACTCCTCCCTGCAACTCGGCCGGGTCGCCCCGGCCCGCAAGGAGCCCGGCGAGGAACGCGCCGAACGCGACGACCGCTACGACGACGACTTCGACGCGGACCTCTCCGACCTCCCGGACTTCACCGAGTTCTCCGACCCCGCCTGATCACCGCACCACCCCAAGGGCCCCGCGCCCGGGCCACCGCCCGGGCGCGGGGCCTTCGGCATGCCCCGGCAACGGGCCTGACGGCCGGTCAATTCATCGCACGCCCTATCCCCCACTACCGCCCCTCACGCCTCATCACACCCCCTGCGTTCCTCTCTTCCCTCCCCCATGTTTCCTCTGTACCACTTCCCTTGAATTGACCGTGAACGGTAAACTTTCCCCCTGGTGGTGTGGACCACGAACGAAGGCGGTGGCTAGGGTCGATTCCGGCCCGCACCCTCGAACCTGCGACGGGACATGTCCGTGACCGACACTCTGGCGGCACCCGACGCCGACGGCGCCCGCTACGAAGCCGACCGGCTCGACGCGACCGCCGCCTGGGTGGCCCGGCACCGTCCGCCCGGCAGTGGGGCGCTCGCCGAACTCGGCGCCCGGGACGGCGCGTTGACCGGCCGCTTACTCAGGGCGGGCTACACCGTGCACGCCGCCGAGCCCGACCCGGCACTGCGCCAGCGCCTGCTGTCGGCTTTCGGCCGCCGCACCCGCCTGCGCCTGAGCGCGGCCGATCTCGCCGCCCCACCGCCGGTGCGCCGCCGTTTCGGTGCCGTGCTGCTGATCGAGGCCCTGCAGGCCGGCCAGGACCTGGAGTTGCTGCACGCCCTGCCCACCGACCTGCTGTTCGTCGCGCTCGCCCCGACCGCGCTGGACGTGTGCCTGCGCCCCTGGCTCTCCGCCCAGCAGGGCTGGCTGCTGGTCGAGGAGATCGATCTCGCAGCCCCGCGCGCCGCCACCCGCCGCCCGGCCCCGGGCAGTCGCGGCATCCTGCTGCGTCGGGCATGCTGACGGCATGTCGATTCCCGGAACCTACGCCGACCGCACCGCCCTCCCCCAACTTGTCGTCCGGGCGGTCGAGTTGGCCGAGCGGCTGGGCTTCACGCAGTCCTGCCGCCCGGAGCAGGGCCGGCTGCTCCAGGCGCTGGCGGCAGGCGCGGCCGGCCGGATCGGCGAGACGGGCACGGGCTGCGGTGTCGGCCTCGGCTGGCTGCTGGCGGGGCGGCGGCCGGGGGTGCGGGTGGTGAGCGTGGAGCGCGAGGCCGAACGAGTGGCGGCCGTACGGGAGTTGTTCGCCGACGTACCCGACCTGGAGATCGTGCACGGCGACTGGACCTCCATCGCGCCGCACGGCCCGTTCGACCTGCTGGTCCTGGACGGCGGCGGCAACGGCAAGCAGTCGCCGCCCGCCGACCCGGATCTCCTGCTGGCCCCGGCGGGCACCCTGGTGGTCGACGACCTGACTCCCCTCACCGCCTGGCCGCCGACCCACCAGGGCCGTCCGGACGCCGGCCGCACCGCCTGGTACGACCACCCGTCCCTGCTCACCACCGAGGTCCGGCTCGCCCCGGACCTCGCCACCCTGCTGGCCACCCGCCGCCCGTGAAACCCGTGAGGCGTGAGGACCGTGAGGCGTGAGGACCGTGAGGCGTAAGGCCCGTGAGGCGTGAGGCCCGCCGTCAGTACCCGACCGCCTCCCGGAGCAGCAGCACGATGCCCTCGCTGAACCGGGTCGGGCTGTTGAACACCACCAGCTGGTTGACGGCGCTGGGCACCCCGTAGGCGGCCTCGGTGCGGGCGGTCTCCAGCGGGAGGGAGTGCTCCTCCAGGCGGCGCAGCGCGGTGGGCAGGTCGGGGACGATCTTCTGCGCGCCGATGATCCAGATCACCCGGGCGGCGCCGCCGGTGTAGGCGGGCAGTTGGCTTCCGCTGCCGGAGGCGACCACCAGGGAGCCGGTCTCGGTGAGCGCGGCGACGCTGCCGATGACCACGTCGGGGGTGGCGAGCAGGTGCCGGATCCCGTCGGCCTCGGTCTCCCGGTCCATGGTCAGCACGCGGGGCTTGACGGAGTGGGGGTACTGGTCGCTGTTGAGGTCGTCGTCGATGCCGGACAGCCGGAGCGTCTCGCTGGCCGTGGTGAACACGCTCGCCTTCTCCGGGACGAGTTCCCGGACGCGGGCGCGGGCGGCTTCGAGGTCCGGCAGGATCTCGACTCCGAAGCCGCGGGCGGCGAGTGCGTCGGCCGCCCGCTCCAGGCGGTCTGCGTCGGCCGGTTCGGTCCAGCGGGCCGCGGGCGCCTCGGCGGTCTCGCCGGGGGCGGATCCGGCGAGCGGGGTGGTGTCCAGGTAGCGGAGTTCGTAGACCCGCTCGGTGAATCGCCAGCCCTCCGAGGTGCGCCGGTAACTGTCGTGGTAGATGGCGTAGTTGAGTCCTTCGATGCCGTTGCGGGTGCGGGCGATCTCGTGCATGTGGGCGCGGCCGGTGGCGGTGTCGCCGTCGATGGTGATGGCGCCCGGGTGGGTGTTCTGGACGAAGAACACCCACTGCTCCTGGAGCTTCTCGCCGCCGAGCCGGATCTCCTCGGGGCCGGTGAGCTCGATCGGGATGTTGGGCATCCGCAGCACGCCGTCCGCGGTGAACAGCGCGGCGAGGCGGGGGCGGTCGCGCATCGTCACCGCGTCGGTGAACTCGGCCTGCAACGCCTGGATCTCGACGCGGTCGGCGATCGCCTGAAACGTGGTCATCGGATTCTCCGTTCGTCTTCCTGACCAGTACGACAGAGCAGCCGCGCGAAATGTGACGCGGCGGCGCGACGTCACATTCCGACGCCCTGCGCGGTCGTACCGATGAGAGACGAGAGCCACCGAGAAGGAGACGGACGCGTGCGGAACCCCCTGGACCACCAGCCGGACAACGACCGCGACGACCTGGACGCGATCATGGGCGAGCGTCGCCGGCTGACCAATCTGGCGTACCGGCTGCTCGGTTCGCTGGCCGACGCCGAGGACGTCGTGCAGGAGACGTACGCCCGCTGGTTCGCGCAGTCCGAGCGGCAGCGGGCCGAAATCGAGTCACCGGGCGGGTGGTTGACGACGGTGGCGGGCCGGATCTGCCTCAACCTGCTGGGCTCGGCCCGGGTGCGCCGGGAGCGTTATGTGGGCGAGTGGATCCCGGAGCCGTTGCCCGCCCATCGCGAGGGAGCGGGCGGCGCGGCGGCCGACCCGGCGGACCGGATCACCCTCGACGAGTCGGTCCACATGGCGTTCCTGGTGGTGCTGGAGTCGATGACGCCGGCCGAGCGGGTCGCGTTCGTGCTGCACGACGTGTTCCAGTACCCGTTCGCCGAGGTGGCGCAGGTGCTGGGCCGATCCGCCGCGGCCTGCCGCCAGTTGGCCACCTCGGCCCGCCGCCGGATCCGCTCCTCGCCGTCGCCGACCACGCCGGCCGGCGCGCAGGCGGGCATCGTGCGGAGCTTCAAACGGGCCTGGGAGAGCCAGGACGTCCGGTCGCTGATGGACCTGCTCGACCCCGACGCCACGGTGATCGCCGACGGCGGCGGCCTGGTCGGCGCCCTGCTGGAGCCGCTCACCGGCCGCGACAACATCGTCCGCGCCTACCTCAGCATCGCTCACTTCATCCCCGCCATGACGTTCCTGGAACGCACCGTGAACGGCCAGCCGGGCCTGATCGCCCAACTCGACGGCGTCACCGTCACGGTGTTCGCGTTCCGGATCGTCGACGACCGGATCACCCACATCTGGGGCGTCCGCAACCCGGAGAAGCTCCGCCCGTGGACGGACGCGGACGCTCCGGCCTAGATACCGACTTGGCCTAGATACCGACTTGGCCCGGGTGCCGAATCGGCCTATTTGCCGGTCCGGCCGTCCAGCAGCTCGCGCACGATGTCGAGGTGCCCGTTGTGCCGGGCGGTCTCCTCGATCAGGTGCAGCAGGACCCACCGCAGGTCCATGTGCAGGCCGCCGCGCATCGGGCGGACGGCCCTCGCGTCGAGGTCGTGCTCGGCGACCAACTTCCGGAAGCGGACGGCCTGTTCCTCGTACTCCGCGAGCAGCTGCTCCAGCGGTACGTCGACGGCCGTCCGCATCTCCGGGTCGGGATCCTCCTCGGTGGCGTCGACCAGCGGGCCGGCGTCCTCCCCGCCGAAGAAGACCACGTGGAGCCACCAGTGCTCCACCCACCGCAGGTGGCTGATCAGCCCGCACACCGTCATCAGCGGGGAGTCGGGCAGCGGCGAACGCCGGGCGTCCTCCGCGGAGATTCCCTCGCACTTGGACCGTGCGGTGGCCCGGGCGTAGTCGAGGAAGGTGGTCAGCTGCGTGCGCTCGTCCCAGGCGGGAGGCGTATCGGTTCGCTCAGTCATCGCGCGTAGTCTGCCCGACCGCTGACGATCGGTCGACGAGATTTCAGCCGACGCGGCGGAAGCGCCTCAACTCCCGTGCGCACAGCACCGTGCCGGCCAGGCCCACCAGCATGGCCACGAAGGCGCCGCCGAGACCGTTGCCGGTGCCGAGTCCGCCGGACGCGGTGGCCGCGACCACGGCGCCGAGTGCCGTGCCGGCGATCGCCGCGCCCAGGGCAGCGGCGGCTCCGCGCCGCCACGACAGCGGCGACCACGGCGCCGAAGGCCGTGCCGGCAATCGCCGCACCCAAGGCAGCGGCCGCTCCGCGCCGCCACGACGGCCCGGATCCCGCCGAACGGGCGCAGCGCCCGGACCCCAACTCCCCGCCCCGCTCCGGGTTTCGTCAACTCACCGCCACGCGGAACACCCGGAAGCGATCTTGCCAACCCGGGGCGCGTCTGACTTTCTGGAATCGCTCGACGTCACCACCCCCACCGCGATCAAGCAGCACCGGGCGGACCGCGGCCACCGGAACCGCCAGTGGCAGTTGCTCCCCGCGTGATGCCCGACAGCAGGTGTCAGACCGCGACGGCGGCGCTCTCGGCCACGGTCTCGGCGTCGGTCAGCGCGGCAAGGTAGCGCTCGGCGTCCAGCGCGGCGGAGCAGCCGGTGCCGGCGGCGGTGATCGCCTGGCGGTAGGTGTGGTCGACCACGTCGCCGGCGGCGAA
>NZ_JBICXW010000016.1:0-46722 GCF_043200475.1 Kitasatospora sp. NPDC048407
TCGCGAGGGAGTCCAGGTCAGGCGTCACAACCGACCTTTGGACTCCCTCGCGTCATTTCATGCACGCCAGCGAGCCCTTGGCATCAATCATCTAGGCGCCGGCGAAGGTCTTCCGGTAGGCGAGTGGTGAGACGCCGATCGCCGAGTGCAGGTGCTGGCGCAGCGACACCGCGTTGGCGAAGCCGACCCGGCCGGCGATCTGGTCGACCGTCAGGTCGGTGGCTTCGAGCAGGTGACGGGCCAGGGCGACGCGCTGCTGGGTGAGCCAGCGGCCGGGGCTCTGGCCCGTCTCGTCGTGGAAGCGGCGGGCGAAGGTGCGGCTGCTCATCGCGGCGTGCCCGGCCAGTTCGGCGAGGGTCAGCGGCTGGTGCAGCCGGGCCAGCGCCCACTCGCGGGTGGCGGCGGTGCCGGTGGCGCCGGCCGCCGGGACGGGCTGCTCGATGTACTGGGCCTGGCCGCCGTCGCGCCAGGGCGGGACGACGGCCAGCCGGGCGGCGTGGTTGGCGACGGCCGCGCCGTGGTCGCTCCGGAGCACGTGCAGGCACAGGTCGACGCCGGAGGCGGCGCCCGCCGAGGTGAGGATGTCGCCGTCGTCGACGAACAGCACGTCCGGGTCGAGCCGCACCTTGGGGAAGAGCTCGCGGAACCGGTCGGCGAGCGCCCAGTGGGTGGTGGCGGGCCGGTCGTCGAGCAGGCCGGCGGCGGCGAGCACGAACGCGCCGGTGCAGATCGAGATCAGTCGGGTGCCGGGCCGGATCAGCGCGAGTGCCTCGGTCGCCGCGGGGTCGAGCGCGCCGGTGGCGAGCGCGAAGTCGAAGGGCGGGATGACCACGGTGTCGGCCGTGCGGAGGATCTCCGGGCCGTGCGCGACGGTGATGGTGAAGTCGGCGTCCGAGCGCACCGGTTGGCCGTCGACGGTGCAGGTGGCCAGCTGGTAGCTGCCACCGGCGGCGGCGAACACCCGCCGGGGGATGCCGAGTTCGAAGGGGTACACGCCCTCCAGGGCGAGTACCGCGATCCGGTGCGGCGAGGTCTTCGTGGGCTTCGGCACGGCCACCCTCCTGGCAGGATCCCATCGGACAGTGACCATCATGCCACTGCCGTGGGCGACCCGGGCAAGCCAGGCTGGGGGCATGACGACGAACACGATGCGAGCGATCAGCCAGGACGTCCTGGGCGGCCCCGACGTCCTCAAGGTGGTGGAACTCCCGCGCCCGGAGCCCGGGTTGAGCGAGATCCTGGTGAAGGTCCGGGCCGCGGGCCTGAACCCGACGGACTGGAAGCACCGGGAGGGCGGCCTGTTCCTCGGCGAGCCCCCGTTCGTGCTCGGCTGGGACGTGGCCGGCACCGTGGAGGCGGTCGGCTTCGGCGTCACCCTGTTCAAGCCCGGCGACGAGGTCCTCGGCATGCTGCCCTACCCGCACGGCGTCGGCGGCCACGCCGAGTACGTGACCGGCCCCGCCCGGGCGTTCGCGCACCGGCCCGCCGGCGTGGACGTCGTCCAGGCCGGCGCGCTGCCGCTGGCCGCGCTGACCGCCTGGCAGGCGCTGGTGGACACCGCGCAGGTCAATGCCGGCGACCGGGTACTGGTGCACGCCGCGGCCGGCGGCGTCGGACACCTCGCCGTGCAGATCGCCAAGTCCCGCGGCGCGTACGTGATCGGCACCGCCGGCGCCGCGAAGCACGACTTCCTGCGCGGCATCGGCGTGGACGAGCCGATCGACTACCGGAGCACCGACTTCGCCGAGACGGTCCGCGACGTCGACGTGGTGCTGGACGCCGTCGGCGGCGAGTACCAGCTGCGTTCGCTGCGGACCCTGCGGCGCGGCGGCCTGCTGGTGTCGATCCTGCCCGTCCCCTTCGAGGGGCTGGCCGAGGAGGCCGAACGGCTCGGCGTGCGCACCGCGATGATGATGGTGGAGGCCGACCACGCCGGGATGGCGGCGATCGCGGACCTGGCCGAACGCGGCCTGCTGCGCGCCGAGATCGCCGGGACGTTCCCGCTGGAGCACGCCGCGAAGGCGCACGCCCTGGGCGACACCGGCCGCACCACCGGCAAGCTGGTGCTGGTGAACTGACCCGTCAGAGGCTCTGCAGGTGGGCCAGGGCCCGGTCGAGCAGGTCGGCGAGGTCGTCCCGGCCCTCGTGGTCGGCCCAGTACAGCGAGGTCTCGGTGAGGGCGGCGGCGACCGCGGCGGCGGTGATCCGCAGTTCGAGGGTGGGGGTGTCCAGGCCGGCCCGTTCGGTGAGCAGGTCGAGCATCATCGTGCGCGGCTGACCGGCGGCGTTGAGCATCCGCAGCCGCAGGGACGGGACGGAGGCGGTCAGCCGCATCCGCGCGTACAGCTCCTCCCGCTCCTGCTCGGCGATCCGGCGGACCAGCCCGACCAGCACCTCCCGGGCGGAGGTGAGGAACGGCTCGTCCGCCGGCCGGGCTCGGATCGCGGCGGCCATCACCGGGTCGTACTCGTCATTGAGGACGATGTCCTCCTTGGTCGGGAAGTACCGGAAGAAGGTGGCCGGGGAGACCTCCGCCGCCGCCGCGATCTGGTCGACGGTGGTGGCCTCCCAGCCCTGCTCCGCGAACAGCCGGAAGGCCTCCCGGCGCAGGGTCTGGCGGGTCTTCAGCTTCTTCCGCTCGCGCAGCGACATCGGGGCTTCGACCAGCTCCTCCAGCGAACCGGAGGAGCCTTCGGACGGGCGGGGCCGGGCGCTGCGCGGGGTGCTCATGCGGACGATTCTCCGGGATCACCGCCCGCCGCGGCCAGCGGCCGCGCCTCGGGAGCGGCCGGGGCCGGCGGCCGTGCCTGGGGAGCGGCCGGGGCCGGCGGCCGTGCCTGGGGAGCTGCCGGGGCCACGGGGTCGCCGCCGCCCGGCATCCTGGCCGCGACCAGCACGGCGGACAGCGCCGCCAGCACCCCGGCGGCCAGCAGCACCAGGCCCATGCCGTGCACGTACGCGACGTGCGCGGACGCGGCGAGCGACGGGTCGCCCAGCCGTTCGGCGACCGCGTCGGCGGCGATCACCGAACCGCGGACCCGGGGCGCGGCGTCCCCGGGGAGCGCCGGGAGGTGCAGCGCCGAGCGGTAGCCGGCGGCCAGCAGGCTGCCGAACACGGCGACGCCGACCGCGCCGCCCACCTGGCGGAGCGTCTGTGCCAGCCCGGAGCCGACCCCGGCCTTGGCGGGCGGCAGCAGGAGCAGCGCGGAGGCGGTCGCGGTGATCAGCACCAGGCCGAGCCCAGCACCGAACAGCGGCAGCCACAGCGCAGTCCACCCGTAGCCGTCGCCGGGCGCGGTGCGGCTGCCGAGCAGCAGGGCGAGGGCGGTCAGTGCCAGCCCGGCGGCGATCACGCCGCGCGGGGCGAAGCGGCGCACCAGGCGTTCGCCGAGCCGGGCGGCCACCAGCAGGCCGCCCATCATCGGCATCAGCCGCAGGCCACTGCCGAGGGCGTCGGTGCCCAGCACGCTCTGGAAGTAGGCGGGCAGCACGAAGAATCCGCCGAAGAGGGCGACCGAGACCAGGGTGACGGCGATCGCGCACCAGCGGAACACCGGTTCGGCGAGCAGCCGCAGGTCGAGCATCGGGTGGTCCTCCCGGCGGCTGCGCAGCACCAGCGCGGTCAGTGCGCCCACCGCGCCGAGCAGCGCGGCGAGCACCAGGGCGTCGCCCCAGCCGCGTTCGGCGCCCTCGATGATGCCCCAGGTGAGCGCGGCCAGGCCGCCGGCCGCGAGGGCGGCGGAGCGCAGGTCGATCCGGGGCGCGGCCGGGTCGGCGGACTCGGGGAGCAGCAGCAGGCAGGCCAGCACGCCGAGCACCACCAGCGGCACGTTGATCAGGAAGATCGAGCCCCACCAGTAGCCGCGCAGCAGCAGCCCGCCGACGACCGGCCCGAGCGGCACGCCGATGGCCGTCACGGTGGTCAGCAGCGCGGTGGCGCGGCGCTGCTCGGCGGGCGGGAAGACGGCGGGGATCACCGCCATCGACATCGGCATCACGAACGCGGCGGCCAGGCCCATCCCGGCGCGGGCCGCGATCAGGGTGGCGGGGCTGCCGGCCAGGGTGCCGAGCACGGAGGCCGCGCCGAACAGGGCGAGGCCGGTCACCAGGGTGCGGCGGCGGCCGAAGCGGTCGCCGAGCAGGCCGGCCGGGAGCAGGGCGGCGGCGAACACCACCGTGTAGGCGTCGACGATCCACTGCTGCTGCCCGGTGCCGGCGTCCAGCTGCCGGGCCAGGTCGGGCAGGGCGACGTTCAGCACGGTGGTGTCGAAACCGATGACGAGCACGCTGAGCGCGACCGCTACCAGCGCGATCCAGCGCCGGGGGTGCGGAGCGGGCATGACGGACCTCCATCCGAGTGAATCTCTCAAATGAGAGTAACTCTCAAAAGATGGTGAGCGTCAACCGAAGCCCGCGCTGCGGGATCCCCACTTCTGGAATTGATGCGCTGTTGATCCCCCGTTCGCCCGCGCTGCGTGCCGAACGTGTCACTGTAGGTGGGGAGTTCTCTGACGACTCGTCAGATGACCTGTCGGCCGGTGGGAGGTTTGCCAATGGAGTACGGAGCGACCGGGTTCTGGAGCGGCGTGGTCGGTGTGCTGGCCGCGCTGGCCGTCATAGCCGGGTACTTGATCGGCGGGGCCCGCGCGGTCTGGCTGGTCTCGGCGGTCGAGGTGCTGGCGGTGATGGCCTGGGTCGCGTACCGCTTCCGCGGCCGGGCGCACCAGCGCACGGCAGGCGAAGGGCCCGACGCGGCGCACTGCGAGCGCTGCCGTCGGGCCCGGGAGCGGCTGGAGGCGAGGGCGGCCCAGCCGGTGCGGTACTGACCGAACGGGCCGGTTCCGCGGGGGATCGTTTCTGTGGGGGGCTCAGGTGGCGGTGTACGCCACCAGCGAGATCCCCACGTACTGCACGATGAACGCGCCGAGGGTGAAGGCGTGGAACACCTCGTGGAAGCCGAACAGGCGCGGTGACGGGTTCGGGCGCTTGAGGCCGTAGATCACCCCGCCGATGGTGTAGAGCGCGCCGCCGACGATGATCAGCGTCAGGACGGCCGCGCCACCCTTGTGCAGGAAGTCCGGCAGGAAGAACACCGCCGCCCAGCCGAGCGCCACGTAACAAGGGGTGTACAGCCAGCGCGGGGCGCCGACCCAGAACACCCGGAACGCTATTCCGGCCAGCGCGCCGCCCCACACCAGCCACAGCAGCACCTGCTGCCGCGCGCCGTCCAGCAGCAGCATGGTGAACGGGGTGTACGTCCCGGCGATGATCAGGAAGATGTTGGCGTGGTCCAGCCGGCGCAGCACCGCCTCGCCGCGCGGCCCCCAGGTGAAGCGGTGGTACACCGCGCTCACGCCGAACAGCATCCAGGCGCTCACCGAGTAGACGACGCAGGCGATTCGCGCCGCCGTCGACTCGGCCAGGCAGATCAACACGATTCCGGCGGCCAGCGAGGCCGGGAACATGCCGGCATGCAGCCAGCCGCGCCACTTGGGCTTTGCGAGATCGAGGGCTTCCGCGGTCATGGCAGCATCTTACGGAACCGTAGGTTACCGGCGCGTAGGAAAGTGGCGATCCTCACTTTTAGACGTTCTGGAGTGTTCGGGGGGTGCCGGGGAGGGTCGAACTGGGTGCGTGGAGCGTGACTCGGAGTCCCCGAATCAGACACTCTGGAGTAAAGATCTCGTCAATGACGACAGTTTGACGAATGGAGGGCGGGTCGCCAGGTCTACCGTGTAAGGACCCTCAACCCCCGCGATGCCGTCTCCTGGCCGAGATGGTGTGAAACGGAGCGATCGTGTCGACTCAGATCTCTGCGCGCGCCGAGTCCGCGCCCACCCGCCACCAGCGCCTGGTGGAGTGGGTCAACGAGATTGCCGACCTCACCCAGCCCGACCAGGTGGTGTGGTGCGACGGTTCCGAGGAGGAGTACCACCGTCTCGCCGAGCAGCTCGTCGCCCAGGGCACCTTCACCAAGCTCGACGAGACCAAGCGGCCCAACTCCTACTACGCGGCCTCCGACCCGTCCGACGTCGCCCGCGTCGAGGACCGCACCTTCATCTGCTCGGAGAAGGAGGAGGACGCCGGCCCGACCAACCACTGGAAGGCCCCCGCCGAGATGCGGGACATCTTCTCCGGTGAGAACGGCCTGTTCCGCGGCGCGATGAAGGGCCGCACCATGTACGTGGTGCCGTTCTCCATGGGCCCCGTCGGCTCCCCGCTGGCCGCGTACGGCGTCGAGATCACCGACTCCGCCTACGTCGCCGTCTCGATGCGCGTGATGACCCGCATGGGCCAGGCCGTGCTCGACCAGCTCGGTGAGGACGGCGAGTTCGTCAAGGCCGTGCACACCGTCGGCGCCCCGCTCGCCGAGGGCGAGGCGGACGTCGCCTGGCCGTGCAACACCACCAAGTACATCTCGCACTTCCCGGAGACCAAGGAGATCTGGTCCTTCGGCTCCGGCTACGGCGGCAACGCCCTGCTCGGCAAGAAGTGCTACGCGCTGCGCATCGCCTCCACCATGGCCCGCGACGAGGGCTGGCTGGCCGAGCACATGCTCGTCCTCAAGCTCACCCCGCCGTCCGGCGAGGCGAAGTACGTCACCGCCGCGTTCCCGTCCGCCTGTGGCAAGACCAACCTCGCCATGCTCCAGCCCACCATCCCGGGCTGGAAGGTCGAGACCATCGGCGACGACATCGCCTGGATGCGCTTCGGCGCCGACGGCCGGCTCTACGCCATCAACCCCGAGGCCGGCTTCTTCGGCGTCGCCCCCGGCACCGGCGAGGACACCAACGCCAACGCCATCAAGACCCTCTGGGGCAACACCGTCTTCACCAACGTCGCCCTCACCGACGACGGCGACGTGTGGTGGGAGGGCCTCACCAAGGACGCCCCCGCCCACCTCACCGACTGGCGCGGCAACGACTGGACCCCCGAGTCCGAGGCCCCCGCCGCCCACCCGAACTCCCGGTTCGCCGTCCCCGCCGCGCAGTGCCCGACCATCGCCCCCGAGTGGGAGGACCCGGCCGGCGTCCCGATCTCGGCGATCCTGTTCGGCGGCCGCCGCGCCACCGCCGTTCCGCTGGTCACCGAGTCCTTCGACTGGCAGCACGGCGTCTTCCTCGGCGCCAACATCGCCTCCGAGAAGACGGCCGCCGCCGAGGGCACCGTCGGCGAGCTGCGCCGCGACCCGTTCGCCATGCTGCCGTTCTGCGGCTACAACATGGGCGACTACTTCGCGCACTGGCTGAAGGTCGGCGCCGAGGCCGACGCCACCAAGCTGCCGAAGATCTACTACGTCAACTGGTTCCGCAAGAACGCCGGCGGCAAGTTCGTGTGGCCCGGCTACGGCGAGAACAGCCGCGTCCTGAAGTGGATCGTCGAGCGCCTCGAAGGCACCGCCGAGGGCGTCGAGACGCCGATCGGCGTGCTGCCGACCGTCGAGAGCTTCGACCTCGACGGCCTGGAGATCCCGGCCGCCGACCAGGAGCTGCTGTTCACGGTCGACCGCGAGATCTGGAAGCAGGAGGCCGCGCTGGTTCCGGCCCACCTGGAGATGTTCGGCGAGCACACGCCGAAGGAGCTGTGGGACGAGTACCAGGCCCTGGTGAAGCGACTCGGCTGACGCCGGACGACCCCTGCACAAGGTCCGGTCGAGGAGGGACGCCCCTCCTCGACCGGACCTTGCCGTATGTGGCCTTCCGCTTCGCGCAGTTCCGCGCCCTGGTTTCGCGCCCGCCTGCCGTGCCCCTACGCCTGTACGTAGCCGGAGAGGAAGTCTCCGATGCGGGTGACCGCGCTGGTGATGTCGTCCGGGTGGGGGAGGGTGACCAGGCGGAAGTGGTCGGGGGCGGGCCAGTTGAAGCCGGTGCCCTGGACGATCAGGATCCGCTCGGCGCGGAGCAGGTCGAGGACCATCCGCGCGTCGTCCTTGATCTTGTAGACCTGCGGGTCGAGCCGCGGGAACGCGTACAGCGCGCCCTTGGGCTTCACGCAGGAGACGCCGGGGATCTCGTTGAGCAGCCGGTACGCGGCGTCGCGGGAGGCGAGCAGCCGACCGCCGGGCAGGATCAGGTCCTGGATGGACTGGCGTCCGCCGAGGGCCGCGGCGACGGCGTGCTGGGCGGGCATGTTGGCGCACAGGCGCATCGAGGCGAGGACGTTGAGGCCCTCGATGTAGGAGCGGGCGCGCTGCTGGTCGCCGGAGAGCACCATCCAGCCGCTGCGGAATCCGGCCACCCGGTAGGACTTGGACATGCCGTTGAAGGTGACGCAGAACAGGTCCGGGGCGAGGGTGGCGAGCGGGATGTGCTCCACGCCGTCGTAGAGGATCTTGTCGTAGATCTCGTCCGCGTAGATCACCAGCTTGTGCTGCCGGGCGAGTTCGACGATCCCCTCCAGCAGTTCGCGCGGGTAGACCGCGCCGGTGGGGTTGTTGGGGTTGATCACGACGATCGCCCGGGTGCGGTCGGTGATCTTCGCGGCGATGTCGGCCAGGTCGGGGTACCACTCGGCCTGTTCGTCGCACCGGTAGTGGACGGCGGTGCCGCCGGCCAGCGAGACCGAGGCCGTCCACAGCGGGTAGTCGGGGGCGGGGACGAGGACTTCGTCGCCGTCGTCGAGGAGGGCGGTCATGGCGAGCTGGATCAGCTCGGAGACGCCGTTGCCCAGGTAGACGTCCTCGACGGTCAGGCCGTGCAGGCCGCGGTCCTCGTAGTGCATGACCACGGCGCGGCGGGCCGACAGGAGGCCCTTGGAGTCGCCGTAGCCGTGCGCGGAGGACAGGTTGCGGAGGATGTCCTGGAGGATCTCGGGCGGGGCTTCGAAGCCGAACGCGGCCGGGTTGCCGGTGTTGAGCTTGAGGATGCGGTGGCCCTGCTCCTCCAGCCGCATCGCCTCGTCGAGCACCGGGCCGCGAATGTCGTAGCAGACATTGGCGAGTTTGCTGGACTGGATGACCTGCATGCCCGATTACTTTACGGGCGCGCCGGGCCCGTCTCCGCGTGGTGTTCGCCACCTGGACACGGACGGGTGAACGGTGGTGCGGCGGTAGGGTCGCGGCGGGCCGTCAGGGGAGGCGTCGGATGCTCGGGGCAGTGCTGGGTGCGGTGCTGGGTCTGCTGGTGGGGGTGCCGCTGCGGTCGGCGGTGGTGCGGTACGCGGTGCCGGGCGGCGAGCCGTGGCGGGCCTGCGCGGTGACGCCGCTGGGCCGTTGCGTGCGCTGCGGGGAGCGGGCCGGACCGCCGCCGCTGGCCGTGGAGCTGACCGCCGGGGCGGTCGGCGCCGCGCTCGCCGGGTACGCGCCGGGGCGGTGGCTGCCGCTGCTGGCGTGGGTGGCGCTGTTCGGCGTGGCGCTGGGGTTCGTGGACGCCGCGGTGAAGCGGCTGCCGGACGCCCTGACGCTGCCGCTGCTGGCGGGCACGGCCCTGCTGGTCCCGCTCGCCGACCACCGACCGGAGGTGTGGCTGCGCTGCGTGCTGGCGGCGGGCGCACTCGGGGGCGTGTTCCTGCTGCTGGCGCTGTTCGCGCCGATGGGCCTGGGAGACGTCAAACTCGCCCCCTCGCTCGGCGCCGTGCTCGGCCTGGCCGGCTGGCGGACGTTCTACGCCGGTCTCCTCTACATGTGGCTGATCGCCGCGCTGTGGGCGGTCGCCCTGCTGGTGCTGCGCCGGGCGGGCCGCCGCACCGAACTGGCCTTCGGCCCGGCGATGCTGCTGGGCACCCTGGCGGCCGTGCTGGTCACCGTCCGCTGAAAAGGGGCGGGGCCCGTCGTACCCCCAGTGGTGCGACGGGCCCCTGTGCACCTGCCCCACCCTCAAGGAGCGGTGCACCGGCGGAGAGTCACGGCATGTTGCGGAGGAAGGCCCCGACGTTGTTGGAGAACTCGTTGCCGTTGTTGGCGTCCCAGTTGGTGGACCAGGTCATCGCGCCGCGGATGGTCGGCCACTTGGCCGGCGGGACGAAGGTGCCGCAGTGGTTGCCGGTGGCCAGGCAGTCCAGCGCGTTGTTGACCACGGTGGAGTTGACGTAGCCGCCGCCCGCCGCCTTGCTGGAGGCGGGGACGCCGATGCCGACCTGGTCGGGCCGCAGGCCGCCCTGGATGTGGGTGCAGACCTGCGCGGTGATGAAGTCGACGGTGCCCTGGGTGTAGACCTTTCCGTCGCAGCCGTTCATGCCACCGGAGTTGTAGAACTGGGTGTTGACGACGGTCAGGATGTCCTTGGTGGCCAGCGCCAGCTGGAAGTACGCGCCGGCGGTGGAGTACATCCCGATGGTCTCGGGGGCCATGGTCAGCACGAAGCCGGAGCCGACCTTGGCCTGCAGGGTGTGCAGCGCCTGCGCCATGTAGGTGGCGTTGACGCCGTTCTCCAGGTCGACGTCGATGCCGTCGAAGCCGTACTGCTGGATCAGCTTGTACGCCGAGTCGGAGAACGCGGTCGCGGCGGCCGAACTGCCCACCGAGATCGCGCCGTTCTGGCCGCCGATGGAGAGCACGACCTTCTTGCCGGCGGCGTGCTTGGCGGCGATGTCGGCCTTGAAGTCGGCGTCGGTGTAGCCGCCGAGCTTGGTGGCCAGCGCCGGGTCCAGGGTGAAGGAGATCGCGCCCTGGGTGGTGGTCGCGTCGGCGAAGGACACCGCGATGATGTCGTACGCGGACTGCACGTCGCGCAGCCGCTGCACGGTCGAGCCGTTGTCGAAGTTCTGCCAGTAGCCGGTCATCGCGTGCTTGGGCAGGCCGGTGTTCGGCGGCGGGGTGGTCGCCGAGCCGGACGGGCTGGGCGAGTTGGACGCCGACGGGGAGGCGCTCTGCGACGGCGAGGCCGAGGCGGACGGCGAGGCGCTCTGCGACGGGGAGGCCGACGCGGAGGTGGACGGCTTCGGCGAGACGGAGCTGGCGGACGGCGACGGGGAGGCGGTGCCGCCCGGGCCGATCAGCTGGATGTCGTCGGCGTAGTAGGTGGGCTGGCCGTACCAGCCGTGGATGTACAGGGTGACGCTGGTGGTGCTGGCGCCGGTGGTGAAGGTGGTGTTCAGCTGGTTCCAGCTGCTCTGCGCCGACCAGGTGGACGGGTCGGTGCCGCCGGTGCCGCGGGCGCCCAGGTAGACGTACGAGCCCTGGACCCAACCGTTCAGCGAGTAGGCGGTGTTGGGGAGCACCGAGACGGTCTGGGTGCACTCCGCGGTGTCGCCGGCGCCCGGGGTGGCGGCCAGCGCGCCGGTGCCGGAGTGGACCGGGGTGGTGACCGTGCCGGCGTTGCCGGTGCAGGTCCAGCCGGCGAGGCCGGAGTCGAAACCGCCGTTGGTCACCAGGTTGCCGACCGCGGCGTTCGCGCCGCCGGCCGACAGCGCCAGGCCGGTGCCGGCCAGGGCCAGCGCGGTCGCGGTGGCCAGCACCGCCGGGAACTTGTTGCGGCGCCGGTGGGACGGCTGCTGCAGGGTACGGGCCATGACAGGCTCCAGTGCAGGAGTGGGGGAGGGGGCGTGGGGGGAGAGCAGACGTGGCGGGGGAAGGAAGAGCCGCCGCGGTGGGGGTCGCGGCGGCTCCGCTGTGGGGGTGGGTCCGCTGTGGTGCTGACCACACGCTGGACTAGACCAATGGCAAGCGTCAAGACCCGGAATCCGGTTTAGGGACCGTTTAAGGATTCGGAGACCGTTCCGTATCCCGCCCCGTGCGCGCACTGTGACAAGACCGGTACCTGCGGTTTTACCTCCGGTAATGCCGGGCGGAGTAGGCTGCGCCAGGGGATTCGCACCCGGAGCAATCAGCACGGAGGGGCCGTTCACGATGGGTCTGCGCGATGTGGTCGAGCGCACGCCGGGACTGCGCATCCTGCTGGACCGGGCCTACCGGCTGTACGGCCGCCGGGTCGAGGTGCACCTGGCCAACACCCCCCGCCACATCGGCGTGATCCTGGACGGCAACCGCCGCTGGGCCAAGGCCACCGGCGGCACCACCGCCTACGGCCACCAGCGCGGCGCCGACAAGATCAGCGAGTTCCTGGGCTGGTGCGAGGAGACCGACGTCCGCGTCGTCACCCTCTGGATGCTCTCCACCGACAACCTGGCCCGCCCCGCCGAGGAGCTCGTCCCGCTGCTCGGCATCATCGAGGACGCCGTCCAGGGCCTGGTCGACGCCGGCCGCTGGAAGGTCCACCCGGTCGGCGCGCTCGACCTGCTGCCCGCCCCCACCGCCGAGGTGCTCAAGCGCGCCGAGCAGCAGACCGCGCACATCGACGGACTGACCGTCAACGTCGCCATCGGCTACGGCGGCCGGCAGGAAATCGCCGACGCCGTCCGCTCGTTGCTCCAGGAACACGCCGGCCGCGGCACCTCGATCGAGGAACTGGCCGAAATCCTCGACGTCGAGCACATCGCCGAGCACCTCTACACCAAGGGCCAGCCCGACCCCGACCTGGTGATCCGCACCTCCGGCGAGCAGCGGCTGTCCGGCTTCCTGCTCTGGCAGTCCGCACACAGCGAGTTCTACTTCTGCGAGGCCTACTGGCCCGCCTTCCGCAAGGTCGACTTCCTGCGGGCACTGCGCGACTACCAGCTGCGCAACCGGCGGATGGGGCGCTGACGCCCGGCCAATTCCCTTGGGTGCCCGGTCGGTTCCTCATACCCGTGCTGCCCCCGGGCTGTGCTCATCCGCTGTGGTGAGGTAGTGGTGCCCGGTCGGTTCCTCATACCCGGACGCCCACCGGGAAAACGTTCACCCGTTGTGATCCCGCCGTTCGTTCAGGCGCGAATGCGGGCCTCCTCGCCTGGGAATACTCCGCTCAGACCGTCCCCCCGGCCAGCGGGGCCGCGGGGACCGGTGGGCCGCGGGTGACGTCGGGTCACCCGCTCTGGAGGGCTAGTGGTCAGTACCAAGAGCCGCCGGACACCAGACCGGCGCACGTACGTCCTCGACACCAGCGTGCTCCTGGCCGACCCTCTCGCCATGACGCGCTTCGAGGAGCACGAGGTGGTCCTCCCGGTGGTCGTCGTGACCGAGTTGGAGGCCAAGCGGCACCACCCGGAGCTCGGCTACTTCGCCCGCCAGGCGCTGCGCCTGCTGGACGACTACCGGATCCGCTACGGCCGGCTCGACGAGCCGATCCCGGTGGGCGAGTTGGGCGGCACCATCCGGGTCGAGCTGAACCACTCCGACCTGTCGATCCTGCCGGCCGGCTACCGGACGGGCGGCGGCGAGGCGGACACCCGGATCCTCGCGGTCGCCCGCAACCTGCAGGCCGAGGGCTACGACGTCACCGTGGTCTCCAAGGACCTGCCGCTGCGGATCAAGGCGAGCTCGGTCGGGCTGCTGGCCGAGGAGTACCGGGCCGAGCTGGCGATCACCTCCGGCTGGACGGGCATGACCGAACTGCACGTCCCCGCCGACCAGGTGGACGAGCTGTTCGCCGGCCAGGAGCACGCCCTCTCGGTCGACGGTGCCGAGCAACTCCCGGTCCACACCGGCCTGGTGCTGCACTCCGAGCGAGGCCGCGCGCTGGGCCGGGTGGCCCCCGACGGCCGGGTGCGGCTGGTCCGCGGCGACCGCGAGGCGTTCGGCCTGCGTGGCCGCAGTGCCGAGCAGCGGATCGCGCTCGACCTGCTGCTCGACCCGGAGATCGGGATCATCTCGATGGGTGGCCGGGCCGGCACCGGCAAGTCCGCGCTCGCCCTGTGCGCCGGCCTGGAGGCCGTCCTGGAGCGCCGCCAGCACCGCAAGGTGATGGTGTTCCGCCCGCTGTACGCGGTCGGCGGCCAGGAACTCGGCTACCTGCCGGGCAGCGAGGCCGAGAAGATGGGCCCCTGGGCGCAGGCGGTGTTCGACACCCTCTCCGCCGTCACCACCCAGGACGTGATCGAAGAGGTCATCTCCCGCGGCATGTTGGAGGTGCTGCCGCTCACCCACATCCGCGGGCGCTCGCTGCACGACGCCTTCGTGATCGTGGACGAGGCGCAGTCCCTGGAGCGGAACGTGCTGCTCACGGTGCTCTCCCGGATCGGCCAGAACTCCCGTGTGGTGCTCACCCACGACGTCGCCCAGCGGGACAACCTGCGGGTCGGCCGGTACGACGGCGTGGTCGCCGTGGTGGAGAAGCTGAAGGGCCATCCGCTGTTCGCCCATGTCACGCTCACGCGTTCGGAGCGTTCGCCGATCGCCGCACTGGTGACCGAGATGCTGGAGGACATCCAGCCGTAGGCATAACCGGACACACCGGGGCAAAGGGGTCTGACGCGTACCGTCAGGCCCCTTCGCTGTCAGCCCTGTTGACGACCCCTCTGCCGATGGTCCGCCAAACGCCCAGGTGGCGAAGTTTGTGAGATCCGCCACGGCACAGGGAATTGCGTAGACACCGTCGCGTGCGGCATGGTGAGGGTTCTGTCAGGCCCCGCGTACGGCAATTCCTCGCCCGGCAACTCCGGTCGGCGGGCGGAAAACTGAACACCGCAAGGCCGTACGCCGCTCGATTCCACCGCCGCTCCGGGCCCGCCCGGGGGGACGGCCGAGCCAGCGCCTCCCGTGACCAGAGTTCGACGGAGGCCAGTGACCAGGGGCATCTTGCGCCCGGAGGTCACACGCCGGGCGACGCTGGAAGGAAACCATGTGACTCGGATCTCGGTCCGGGGAGTCGCTGTCGCCTCCGCCACCGCGGTGACCGCCGTCGGTGCTGTCGTAGGTGCGGCCTCTGGCAGTGAGGGCAAGACCGTTCAGACGGTCGACGTCGCGAGCGCCACCCTGCTCGCCGACGCGCCCACCGGTGCACAGGCCCAGAACGTCAGCGACGGCATCAGCCGCCAGGCCAACGCCCAGCAGGTCTCCGCCGACGCCGCAGCCAAGAAGGCCGCGGAAGAGGCCGCCCGCCAGAAGGCCGCCGCCGACGCCCAGGCGAAGGCCGACGCGGAGAAGGCCGCCAAGGCGGCCGAGGAGAAGCGTCAGAAGGAGGAGGCCAGCCGCGCCTCCGCCCGCAGCGTGCTCGCCACCGTCCCGGCCGGCTCGGTCCAGGACATGGCGCTGCAGATCGTCGGCGACGCCAACCAGTTCCAGTGCTTCAGCCAGATCGTCAAGCGCGAGAGCGGCTGGGACTACACCGCCACCAACGCCTCCTCCGGCGCCTACGGCCTGGTCCAGGCGCTGCCGGGCTCCAAGATGGCCTCGGCCGGCGCGGACTGGCGCACCAACCCCGCGACCCAGATCAAGTGGGGCCTCAACTACATGAACAGCCGCTACGGCAGCCCCTGTGGCGCCTGGTCGTTCTGGCAGTCGCACCACTGGTACTAGGCCCAACGGCTGGTACCGGGCCCAAAGGCTTCGTATCGAAGGGCCCCGTTTCTCGCACGGCCGAGAACGGGGCCCTTCGTGCTGCCGCGAGACAGCGGCCTCTGAGCGGGCCGTGCCGCCCGGGCGGCGCTGACCAGTGCGCTGCGGGCGGCGACGGTCCGGTGCGGACGCGGGGGAGCGGAGCGGGTCCTGGTTCCACCACTCCCGGCCGGTCCGCCGACAGAAGGTCCGTTGAGGCCCCTTCCCACCTTTGGCCGGACGAAACGGGCGCATTGATGCTGATTTGCCCGGAACCTCCTGGAACCGGTCCTTGATACCACCGCGCCCCGGGGCCCCGTCGGCAGGTAGCGTTTCTGGCCGACGGCCGCGCGACCCGCGGCCGCGGAGCAGACGACGCGGGGGAGACCGGGCAGTGACGGAAGAGACGAACGGCGGCCGCTGGCGCGGTGTCGCCAAGATAGGGGCGTTGGCGGCCGGGCTGTTCGCCGCCGCCGAACGCCGCCGCCGCGCGGCCATCACCGCCGAGGCGCAGGCGCTCGCCACCGAGCAGGCCGTCGAACTCGCCGCCGAGCGGGCCGCCCGGCGCACCGTCGAGCAGACGACCCGTCAACTCGCCGGTCACGAAGGCGCATCGGCCGAAGGCCCGGCCGTCGCCGTCGCGCCCCAGGAGCCGGCGGCCGGGCCGACCGTCCCCGCCCCGCGCAGCGCCGAACAGCAGGCCGGCGCGCCCTCGTTCGGCCGTCCCGCCACCCCCGCGGACGCGGTGCCGTGGACGCTGCGGGTCGCCGCCGAGTCCACCTGGCGGCTGCTGCTGATCGGCGTCGCCCTCTACGTGGTCTTCCGGGTCATCGACACGCTGCGGCTGGTCGCCTTCTCGGCCCTCGCCGCGGTGCTGATCGCCGCGCTGCTGGAACCCACCGTCTCCTGGCTGCGCCGGCACGGCGTCCCGCGCTCGGTGGCCGCCGCCGGCACCTTCATGTCCGGCCTGGCCGGCATCGGCCTGGTCGGCTGGTTCGTGTTCTGGCAGGTGTCCACCAACCTCGACTCGGTCACCGTCAAGGTGCAGGACGGTGTCCGGCAGCTGCGGGACTGGCTGCTCAACGGTCCGTTCCACCTCACCCAGGACCAGCTGAACAACTTCACCAACCAGATCACCACGGCCATCGGCAAGAACTCCGACCAGCTGACCTCGGCCGGCTTCACCGGCGTCAGCATCGCCGTCGAACTGCTCACCGGCATCGCGCTGGCCGCCTTCACCGTCTTCTTCCTGCTCTACGACGGCGCCGGGATCTGGAACTGGACGCTGCGCGGCCTGCCCCGGCACTCCCGGTACGCGATGGCCGGCGCCGGGCCCAAGGCCTGGGCCACGCTGACCGCGTACGTCCGCGGCACCGTCACCGTCGCCTTCATCGACGCGCTGTGCATCGGCATCGGGCTCCAGCTGCTCGGGGTGCCGATGGCGATGCCGCTCGCGGTGATCATCTTCCTGGGCGCGTTCGTGCCGCTGGTCGGCGCGCTGGTCACCGGCACCATCGCGGTGCTGATCGCGCTGGTCACCGTCGGACCGTTCAAGGCGCTGATGGCGCTGGTCGTGCTGGTCGCCGTCCAGCAGCTGGAGGGACACATCCTGCAGCCGCTGATCCTCGGCCGGGCCGTGCGGGTCCACCCGCTGGCCGTGGTGCTCGGCGTCGCCGCGGGCTCCATCGTCGGCGGCATCGCCGGCGCGATCGTGGCGGTCCCGCTGATCGCCGTGACCAACACCGTCACCGGGCACCTGCGGCAGCGGAACGCTGCCGGGCAGGAGGTCTTCCAGGCGATAGAGGCGGCCCGCAAGCAGTAGATACGGCAAACGGAAAGGTCCGCCGGTGGAGGGGTTCCCTCCGCGGGCGGACCTTTCCGTCTGTTTGTCGCTGCCCGTCAGGCCAGCTGCGCTTCGGCGTCCAGCACCGAGGCGACGGCCTGGACGGTCGCGGCGATCTTGACGGAGGCCTGGATGACCTCACGCTCGACGCCGGCCTTGCGCAGCACGCCCTCGTGCGAGTCGAGGCACTGACCGCAGCCGTTGATCGCGGAGACCGCGAAGCACCACAGCTCGAAGTCGACCTTGTCGACGCCCGGGTTGCCGATGATGTTCATCCGCAGACCGGCCCGCATCGTCCCGTACTCCTTGTCGGAGAGCAGGTGCAGCGTCCGGTAGTAGACGTTGTTCATCGCCATGATCGCGGCGGCGCCCTTGGCGGCCTGGTAGGCCTCCGGGGACAGCTGCGACTTGGCCTCAGGCTCCAGCTCGCGCAGCACGGCCGGCGAACCGGTCGCCATCGCGCAGGCCAGCACGGTGCCCCAGAGCTGCTGCGCCGGCAGGTCCGAGTTGCCGATGACCGAGCCCAGGTTGAGCTTCAGGTCCTTGGCGTAGTCCGGCAGCGCGGCCTTCAGTTCGTCGAGAGCCATGGGGGTCAGCCGGCCAGCAGGGCCTGGGCGTCGAGGGTGTCCTCGCCCTTGTTCCAGTTGCACGGGCACAGCTCGTCAGTCTGCAGGGCGTCCAGCACCCGCAGGACCTCCTTGGGGTTACGGCCGACGGAGCCGGCGGTCACCATGACGAACTGGATCTCGTTGTTCGGGTCGACGATGAACACCGCGCGCTGGGCGGTGCCGTCCGCGCCCTCGACGCCGCAGGCGCGCATCAGGTCGTGCTTGATGTCGGCGAGCATCGGGAAGGGCAGGTCGCGCAGGTCCTTGTGGTCCTTGCGCCAGGCGTGGTGGACGTACTCCGAGTCACCGGACACGCCGAGGACCTGGGCGTCACGGTCGGCGAACTCCTCGTTCAGCTTGCCGAACGCCGCGATCTCGGTCGGGCAGACGAAGGTGAAGTCCATCGGCCAGAAGAAGACGACCTTCCACTTGCCCTCGTAGGTCTTGTGGTTGATCTCGGCGAAGGCGTTCGCGGCGTCGAGGTCAACGCAGGCGTTGAGTTCGTACTCGGGGAACTTGTCGCCGATCGTCAGCACGTCGTTACTCCAAGGGTTGAGATGAGGGTTGTCCGTATTGCGGACATTTCTAGCGTCGCACAGGGGCTACTGATCAGTGAAATCGGATCTGCTGCTTTGCCTGATAGGCAATCCCGATCAGTGCGGCACACTGGAGGCAGCATTGGACCACATCGGATCACCGCAGGAAGCGCCGTCGTGAAGCACCCTACGCAACGCACCCCCACCCTCTCCCAGCTGCGGGCCTTCGCTGCCGTCGCCGAACACCTGCACTTCCGCGAGGCTGCCGCCGCGATCGGCACCAGCCAGCCCGCGCTGTCCGGCGCCGTCGCCGCGCTCGAGGAGACCCTCGGCGCGCAACTCGTCGAACGCACCACCCGGCGCGTCATGATCACCCCGCTCGGGGAGCGCGTCGCCGCCCACGCGCGCCAGGTGCTGTCCGCGCTGCACGCCCTCACCGAGGAGGTCGAGGCCGCCCGCCGCCCCTTCACCGGGCCACTGCACCTCGGCGTGATCCCCACCGTCGCGCCCTACCTGCTGCCGACCGTCCTGCGACTCGTCCGCGACGCCTACCCCGACCTCGAACTGCACGTCCACGAGGAACGCACCCCCTCCCTGCTCGACGGTCTCGCCACCGGAAGACTCGACCTGCTGCTGCTCGCCCTGCCCGCCGGCGGGAGCGCCCCCGTGGCCGAAATCCCGCTGTTCGACGAGGACTTCGTGCTGATCGTGCCGCCCGAACATCCGCTCGCCGGACGGTCCGACGTCCCGCGCGACGTGCTGCTCGACCTTGACGTACTGCTGCTCGAAGAAGGCCACTGCCTGCGCGACCAGGCCCTCGACATCTGCCGCGAAGTCGGCGCCGACGCCTCCGGCGGCAGCACCCGCGCCGCCGGGCTCTCCACCCTCGTCCAGCTGGTGGCCGGCGGACTCGGTGTCACTCTGCTCCCCGCCACCGCACTCGCCGTCGAGACCGGCCGCACCGACCGCCTCGCCGCCGTCCGCTTCGCCGCCCCCACCCCCGGCCGCCGCATCGGCCTCGCCCACCGGCCCGGCTCCGCCCGCACCCCGGAATACGACCGCTTCGCGGCGGCCCTCTGCGACGCGCTACGGGGCTTGCCGGTCCGCATCGCGCCCACCCACCCGCCCGTGACCCCACCGCCGAGGTGACCCCCCGGGGGGCGCTCGGCGGTTGACGTGCACGTTGCCCCGGCCCGCCCACCCGCCCGTGACCCCGCCCGCAGAGGTGAACCCCCCGGGTGCGCTGGCGTTCGGCGATTGACGTGCACGCCATCCCGGCCCGCCCACCCGCCCGTGACCCCGCCGCCGAGGTGAACCCCCGGGGGCGCTGGCGGCGGCCACGGGCGTTCGCATTGCCCCGGCTCTCTTCGCCTTCTGCTGTCGGGGTCACGGGTGGGTGGGCGGGCGAGGGCTGGGCATAACACCCCGCAGGGGGTGGTGGCCCGGTGTATGTGTCGCGGATCAGGGTTTCCGGCGTGAAGTGTTTCGGCGGGGCGCGGGAGGTGGATCTGGCGCTCCCTCCGGGGCCGGGGTGGAACGTGGTGGCGGGGCCGAACGGGAGCGGGAAGAGCACGCTGCTGCGGGCGGTCGCGATGGCGCTCGGGGCGTTGCCGGGTGGCGAGAGAAGCGCATGGGGCGACGGCTGGGTGGAGGCGGAGCCCGCGCCGCGCTGGCGGGTCGGTGAGGCGCAGGGCGCGCGGCGGGCGCGTTTCGTGGAGCCCGGCCAGGGCCGAGAAGTCCCGTTGGACGCCGAGCTGGTGGCCGGCGTGCTGCCCCCCGGCTGGCGGGTCAGCGATCCGGAGCGGCAGTACGTCGCGCACGGCGCGCTGGAGCTGCCACTGGACGAACTGGGCGACGGCGTCGCCGCGTTGGCTCGCATGGTCGGTCAGGTCGCGGCAACCCCGCACCCGGGCCCGGTGCTGATCGACGATGTGGACCGCCACCTGCACCCGGTGTGGCAGCAGCGTCTCGGCCCGTGGCTGACCGAGCACTTCCCGCGCACCCAGTTCCTGGTCGCCACCCACAGCCCGTACGTCTGCCAGGCTGCCGACCCGGGCGCGCTGATCCGTCTCCCGGGCCCCGGCGAGGAGTTCGCGCCGCACCGGCTGGACGAGGACCTGCGGCAGCGGGTGCTGTACGGCAGTGGGGAGGACACCGTCCTGTCGGAGCTGTTCGGGCTTCCGAGCGCCTACTCGCCGGCCGCCGAGGCCGAACGCAGGCTGCTGGTACGGCTGGAGCGCAAGATGTACGCGGGCCGGGCCACCGACGCGGAGCTCGCCGAGTACCGGGAGCTCGGGGCGAAGCTGAACAGCTCGCTGACCGCCCGGGTCGACGAGGTCACCGCGCGGCTGCTCGGCCGGGACCAGTGATCCCGCTCCAGCGGCCGGCCCTGCAGCCGCGGCTGGCCGCCGACCTCGAGCGGGCCACGGCCGGGATCCGGACGGCGGGCCCGAGCACCGCGTCCGGCCGTGCCGCGTGGCGCAAAGCCGTCCGTCCGAAAGCCCAACTGCGGTTGATGCTGCGGCAGATGGCGCCCGGGTTGGAGCGCTGCATGTACTGCGGGGACAACCTGGGCACCGACATCGACCACTTCGAGCCGATCGCCCAGGCGCCGCTGCGCACCTTCGACTGGCAGAACCACCTGCTGGCGTGCGCGCACTGCAACAGCAACCGCAAGCGCGACCGCTTCCCGCGTGACCCGGCCACCGGCGACGCGCTGCTGGTCGACCCGTGCCGCGAGGATCCGGCCGACCACCTGCGGCTCTACCTGGACTCCGGCGCGTACGACCCGCTGACCGTCCGCGGCGAGGCCACCATCGAGGTGTTCGGCCTCAATGAGCGGCCCGAACTGGTGCGCGGCCGACGGCTGATGTTCGCCGTGGTCAAGGCGCTGCTGCTGACCTGGCAGGCGGCCGACGGGGCCGCGGCCGAGGAGTACGTGGCGGCGCTGCGCGAGATCCACCACGCCGACGTGCTGCGCACCGTCCTCGGACTGCGCCGCAGTCGCCCGCTGGCGCTCGCCGTGCTCGGCCCGGACGTCCTCGGCGCACTCGACCAACTTGCCGCCGCCGACCCAAGGTTCAGTGCCTGAAGGCGCTCAGATGCGCTGCTCGAACCAGACCACTTTGCCCGCCCCCAGCCGGGTCGCACCCCACCGGTCCGCACACCGGGCGACTATCTGGAGGCCGCGCCCACGCTCCTCGTCGGGGCCCGCCCGGCGGGTGCGGGGCAGCGCCGCCGAGTCGTCGCCGACCTCGCAGCGCAGCCGCGAGGTGCGCACCAGCCGGAGCGTCACCGGGCGGGTGGCGTGCCGGATCGCGTTGGTGACCAGCTCGCTGACCATCAGTTCGCAGTTCTCCCGCAGATGGTCCAGGCCCCAGTTGTGCAGCGCGTGCCCGGCCAGCCGGCGCGCCCGGCCCGGCGTCTCGTGCCGCGGCTGGAGGTACCAGTAGGCGACGTCGGAGGCCGGGATCCCGTCGAACGCGGCGGCCAGCAGCGCGATGTCGTCGGCCCGGTCGCCCGGCGGTAGGATCCGCAGCGCCTCCTGACACAGCTGCTCGGGGGTGAGCCGGTTCGCCCCCTCCAACCGGGCCCGCAGCAGTTCGAGGCCGGTGCCCAGCGGGCGGCGGCGGGTCTCCACCAGGCCGTCGGTGAACAGCAGCAGCGAGGATCCGGGCGGCGCGGCCAGCTCCACCGAGGTGAAGTCCACGCCGCCGACGCCGATCGGCGCGCCGGGTGGCAGGTCCAGCAGCTCACTGGCGCCGTCCGGGCCGACCAGCACCGGCGGCACGTGCCCGGCGTTGGCGATCACCACCCGGCCCGCGATCGGGTCGTACACCGCGTACACGCAGGTCGCCAAGTGGTGCTCGCGGCCCAGGCGTTGAGCCTGCTCGTCGAGGTGATACAGCACCTCGTGCGGCGGCAGGTCCAGGCCCGCCAGGGTCTGCGCGGAGGTGCGCAGCTGGCCCATCACCGCGGCCGAGGTCAGCGAGTGGCCCATCACGTCGCCGGCGATCAGTGCCACCCGGTTGCCCGGCAGCGGGATCGAGTCGTACCAGTCGCCGCCGACCTGCGCCCCGCGCTCGCCCGGCAGGTAGCGGTGCGCCAGGCGCACGCCGTGCGGCTGCGGCAGGTGCGCGGGCAGCATCGAGCGCTGCAACTCGTCCGCGATCTCCCACTCGCGGGTGTAGCGCAGCGCGGTGTCCACGGCCAGGCCCGCGTGGGTCGCCAGGTGCGCGGCCGTCGCGGTGTCCGCCGGGTCGAACGACACCGGCTGCCCGTCCGCGGCCGGGCGCCGGATCAGCAGCAGCATGCCGAGCGCGGCCTGCCGCCCGTGCAGCGGCAGCGCCAGCAGCGCCGTCCCCGCCGGCAGCCGGCCCAGCGCCCGGGCGCCGAGCAGCTCGGCGGGCAGGCCGCCGCGCCGCTCGTCCAGCACGGTCGGGCCGTGCGGGGCGCGCCGCTCCAGGGCACGCTCCAGCGCGCTGCCGGGCGGCACCGGGCGCAGGCCGCCGGAGCGGCCCAGCTTCGTCCCGGCGGTGTGCAGCACCCGCAGCGCGCGCGGACGCCCCAGGTCGCGCTCGACGTCCGGCAGGGGGTCGCGGACCAGCACCACCAAGGCGTCCGCGAGCTCCGGCACCAGCACCCGGCCCAGGTTGCGCAGGGTGGCCTTCAGATCCAGCGAACTGTTGATCCGCCGGGCCGCACCGTCCAGGTACGCCAGGCGCTCGGCAAGCCGGGGCAGCCCGTCGGGCGGCGGATGCCGCTGGACGGGGACGGCGGGCTGCTGCCCCGCCAGGGGCTCCAGGTGGTCGCGCACGGGCTGCCCGATTCTGTGCAGATGTGGAGGACGTCGAAGGCGGCGGCTGACTCCCGGTCAGCCGGTGCGCCGACAGCGCAGGTACAGCTGGGTCTCCGGCGGCTGCGCAGACCCCGCCGGGGCGTAGGACTGGCTGTCCACCGCCTCCACGGCGAAACCGGACCGCTCCAGCAGGCCGACCAGGTCCTCACGCAGATAGCCGCTGACCCGGATCCGCTGGTCCAGGAACGGCAGCGCCGCGTCGTCCAGGTCCGCCTCCACCATGCCCAGCGCCAACAGGCCGCCCGGGCGCAGCAGTTCACGGATCCGGCCGAGCGCCTCGGCGATCTCCGCCCGCGGCAGCATCAGCAACGAGAAGAACGCCGCCGCACCGTCCAGCGTCCCCGCCCCGGCCGGCCCCAACTCGGGCACGCCCCACAGTTCTTCGGCGTTCCCGGTGGCCAGGTCGACGACGTCGAAGCGGTGGAACACCGCCTCCGGCACCGCCTTCCGGGCCTGCTCCAGCATGCCCGCCGAGAGATCCACACCGATCACCCGCAGCCCACCGTCCGCCAGCTGACGCGCGGTCGGTTCACCCGCGCCACAGCCCACGTCCAACACCACGGCCCCGGCCGGAAGCTGCTCCACCAGCCACCCGGCACACGCCAACTGGCCCGACCTGGCCGGAAACACCTCCTGGTACCGCTCCCCCATCGCATCGAAGGCAGCGGCCTGGCCGGCCCGCTCGGCCCGGCGGCCCTCCCCCGCGGACGCCCGCTCGGCGTCGGCGGGGACTTCAGTCTGTTCGTCCGTCACGTGATCTGGGCACCTCTCCCGCGCGCGTCCTGCCCCACCCGTCGTGGTCCGCACACCACTCCCGACCCTGGTTTATGAGAATAAACGCGATCACCGCACCGTGGAGTCCGTTTCCGGCCAACTCGTTCGCCGTTGGGCGATTATCGCCCGCCGACCGAAGCGCACCGTCGCCCGCAACGGAGCGCACCAGCCCCCCGCACGCCGCCCGCCACGCCCGCACCACACCCCTGACCAGCCCCAATACCCCATCAACCACCCAGCCGCCGGCGTTTATCGAACGTCAATTGCGGCCTGGCAGAGTCTTCCTCAGCGCCGGGGAAGCGTCAAAGCGTTCCCGCAGCCGGGGGGCTGCGGGAACGCTGACGCCCCGGGGGGACGGGCCTTCGCCGGGGGACCAGGGGGGTACCACGGGGGAGCGAAGGCCTTACGGCGCGGGGGGAGGAGAAGGCTCGGTGTGCCGAGAGTCGATGAGGTCCTGCACGGGCTGGGCCTCGGGCACACCGAGCCGCGTGAACACCGTCAACGCCTCCTGAAGACACGCCAGACCGCGCGAAGGCTGCCCGAGTTCGAGCAGCGCCTCGCCGAGAGCGGCGTTGGCCATGCCCTGGCAGTACGCCGCCTCGATCTCCTGCGCGATCGACAACGACTCCTCCGCCGCCTCCGCCGCCGCCGCGAACTGACCGTCGGCCAGCAGGCAGGCGGCGAGGCGGGCGAGGGAGTAGCCCTCCCAGATCGGGTGCTGATGGGCGCGATACAGCTGATGCGCGTCGCGGAGGTGCACGGCGGCCTCGCCGGGCTCGCCGGTCGCCCGCAGTACCACGCCCAACTGGTAGAGGGTGTCGGCCAGGCAGGAGGCGTTGCCGGCCGCCCGGGCAGCCGTCACCGCCGCCCGGGCGGCCTCCACCGCCTCCTCGTGCCGGTCCAGCCCGACGTAGGAGCGCGCCATGTTGCCGAGCAGCCGTGCCTCGGCGATCGGCGCGTTGAGTTCGGACGCGATCAGGCGGGCGTGCTCGAGGAACGGCAGCGCCTTGGCCGGCCGGCCCGTCATGATCAGGACGGTCGCCATGGTGCTGGCCGTGACCAGCCGCAGTATGGTGGCTCGCTCGGCGGGCTGGAGGGCCAGGCTGGCCGCCAACGCTTCCTCCGCCTCGGTGAGTTCCGCCGCCACCTGGTGCATGTGGCCGAGCGCGTAGTGCACCCGGGCCAGGGTCCCGGCGTCGTTCCGGGCCGCAGGATTCGCGGCGGCGGCGTGCAGCACACTGCGGATGCGCGGGGCGAGCGACGGGTCGTCGACCACGCTGGTCATGCTCTGGAGAACGTCCACGGCGGGCTGGACCAGGTCCAGTGGGGCACTGGCCGCCGCCTCGACAGTGCCGAGCAGCACCGCGACCTCCGACCGGAGCCACTCGCGGGCCGTGGCTGTGCCGGAGAACGGCAGTCCGGGCGCCTGCGCGATGTGCAGCGGTTCCACCGGCTCGTCGTCGGGTTCGAGCACGTGCGCGGCGTTTCGGATGGTGGCGTGGAGCAGGTCCAACAGCCGCAGCAGGGCCGCCTGCTGGTTCTCCGGGTCACCGGTCTTGGCGTTCTGTCGCTGGGCGTAGAGACGCAGCAGATCGTGGTAGCGGTACCGGCCGGGCGTGAAGCACTCCAGCATGTTCGCTTCGACCAGGGCCTCCGCCAGATCCTCCGCCTCCTGCTCGGCAACGCCGAGCAGCGCGGCGACGGCCGCCAGTGGCAGGTCCGGCGAGTCCACCAACGCGAGCAGCCGGAACGCCCGGGCCTCCTCGGGCTGGAGCTGGGCGTAACCGAGCCCCAGGGTGGTCTCCACGGCGAGGTTGCCGAGCTGGAGCTCCTGGAGACGGTTGCGCTGGTCCGCTAACCGGCGCGCGAGGTCCGAGACGCTCCAACGCGGCCGGCTGGCCAGCCGGGCGGCGGCGATGCGGACCGCCAGCGGCAGGAAACCGCAGAAGGTCACCACCTGGAGCGCGGCCTCGGGTTCGGCGGCCACCCGCTCGACGCCGACGATCGCCGAGAACAGCGCCAGCGCCTCGTCCGGGGTCAACTCCTCGATGTCCACCAGGTGCGCGCCGGGGATCTCCGCCAGCCGCGAACGGCTGGTCACCATGACGGCGTTGCCGGAGACACCAGGGATCAGTGGCCGCAGCTGCTGGGCGTCGCGGGCGTTGTCGAGCAGGATCAGCATCCGCTTGTCGGCCAGCAGCGAGCGGTACATCGCGGCGCGCTGGTCCAACGAGTCGGGGGCGTCGGGCGCGCCCAGCGCGTGCAGGAAGTCACCGAGCACGACAGCCGGGTCGGCCGGGGACGCACCCGCGCCGCGCAGGTCCACGTACAGCTGCCCGTCCGGGAAGTCCGGCCGCAGCAGGTGTGCCACGTGCACCGCGAGGGTGGTCTTCCCGACACCGCCGATGCCGGCCAGCGAGGTGACGACCACGGCTTGGCCGGAACCCGCCCTCAGTACGTCCCGGAGCTCGTTCACAATCTTGCTGCGACCGCTGAAGTCCGATACATCGGCCGGGAGTTGAGCCGGCGGGACGAACGACGCCGACTCCTCCGCGGCGAGCTTTGGCGGGACGGCGAGTACCGCCATCAAGTCCGGGTCCCCGGCCAGGATGCGGGCGTGCATCGCGGCCAGCGCGGTGCCGGGCTCGACGCCCAGTTCCTCGATCAGCAGCTTCCGGGTGTCCGCGTAGACACCCAGGGACTCGGCCTGCCGGCCGCTGCGGTACAGCGCCAGCATCAGCAGCTCGCGCAGCCGCTCGCGCAGCGGATGGGCGGTGGACAGCGAGTTGAGCTCGGAGACGACATCGGCGTGCAGGCCGATCTCCAGCGCCATCGCGCAGCGCTCCTCGGCCACCGTCAGCCGGCGCTCCGTCAACCGGCTGCGCTGCGACTCGGCGTAGGGCCCCGGCACTCCCGGAAGCGGGCGGCCACTCCACAGGTCGAGCGCCGAGACCAACCCGTCGTGAGCGGAACGGAACGCGCCCTCGGCGCGCGCGTTCGCGGCGTCCACGACCCGCTGTTCGAAGACCGCCAGGTCCATGGATTCCGGCGAGATCCGCAACGCGTAGCCGTCGCTCACCGAGACCAGAACCTCGGCGGGCTTGCGGACCTCCCGGTTCGGCTCCAGTACCGAGCGCAGCCGGGAGATGTAGGTGCGCAGCGCGGCGACCGCCTGCGGCGGGGTCCGGTCGCCCCAGATGCCGTCCACCAGGTCATCGGTGGTCACCGGGCGGCCCTCGCCGAGCAGCAGGGCGACCAGGACCGCCTGCTGTTGCGGCGATCCGAGCGCCAACGGAGCGTCACCACGCCATGCCTGGACAGGGCCGAGCACTTGGAAGCGCAACGCCTCGGCGGAGCGCGTGCCCTGAAGCTCCATGTCCTCCCCTGTGGCCGATGAACCGTCTGTCCCTCACGCTGACGCCGGTCGTGTGGGGGCGTCAGCTTATGAGGGTGCGAGCAAACGTCCACCAAGCGGATGCGAGGTACGACGTTTATGAGACATTTAGCGGTCCCTACGATACTGGGCCGCGCGCCCGGGCCTAGTCGTCCGGGTGACCCATCCTCACCTGAAAGGCGGCCCACCCCATGGCCGACGAGACCACCACCCTCGTTCCCCCGCCGGGCCAGACCCCGGCCCCGGTCGAGCACATCGCCGAGCCCACCGACCAGACCGCGATCGAGCGCGCCCTCGAGGTGCTGGCCGGGCAGCCGGCGGCCCCGGACGTGGAGCGGATCGAGAAGCCGGTCGCGCCGAACGACGACGAGAAGTTCGAGCCGCTCGGCACCGTCCCGAACACCCCGTGATCGACGTCCGAACTCGCAGAACGAGCCCCGACCCTCACCGGCCGGGGCTCGTCCCGTTTCAGCGGGTCACTGCGCCGAGCGCACCCGCAGGTTGGTGATCAGCGGGCCGTCCGTGACCTCGGCGAAGAAGTCGTTGCCCTTGTCGTCCACCACGATGAACGCCGGGAAGTCCTCGACCTCGATGCGCCAGACGGCTTCCATGCCGAGCTCGGGGTACTCCAGGACCTCGACCTTCTTGATGCAGTCCTGCGCGAGTCGCGCCGCCGGGCCGCCGATCGAGCCGAGGTAGAAGCCGCCGTGCTCGTTGCAGGCCTTGGTGACCTGCTTGGAGCGGTTGCCCTTGGCGAGCATGACCATCGAGCCGCCCGCGGCCTGGAACTGGTCGACGTAGGAGTCCATCCGGCCGGCCGTGGTGGGGCCGAAGGAGCCGGACGCGTAGCCCTCGGGGGTCTTGGCGGGGCCGGCGTAGTAGACCGGGTGGTCCTTCATGTACTGCGGCATGCCCTCGCCGGCGTCCAGACGCTCCTTGATCTTTGCGTGCGCGATGTCGCGGGCGACGACCAGCGTGCCGGAGAGCGAAAGCCGGGTCTTCACGGGGTACTTGGAGAGCTGCTCGCGGATCGCGGCCATCGGCTGGTTGAGGTCGACCCGGACCACGTCGCCGTCCAGGTGGGCCTCGGTGGTCTCCGGCAGGTACTTGGCCGGCTCGGTCTCCAGCTGCTCCAGGAACACGCCCTCGGCGGTGATCTTGCCGAGCGCCTGGCGGTCGGCCGAGCAGGAGACGGCCATCGCGACGGGCAGCGAGGCACCGTGGCGGGGGAGGCGGATGACGCGGACGTCGTGGCAGAAGTACTTGCCGCCGAACTGGGCGCCGATGCCGATCTTCTGGGTGAGTTCGAAGACCTTCTGCTCCAGCTCCAGGTCGCGGAAGCCGTGGCCGGTCTTGGCGTCGCCGCCGGTCGGCAGGTTGTCCAGGTAGTGCGCGGAGGCGTACTTCGCGGTCTTCAGGGCGAATTCGGCGCTGGTGCCGCCGACCACGATCGCCAGGTGGTACGGCGGGCAGGCCGCGGTGCCGAGCGAACGGATCTTCTGCTCCAGGAAGTTGAGCATCGACGATTCGTTGAGGATCGCCTTGGTCTCCTGGTACAGGTACGACTTGTTCGCCGAGCCGCCGCCCTTGGCCATGAACAGGAACTTGTAGGCGTCCCCGTCGGTGGCGTACAGCTCGATCTGGGCGGGCAGGTTGTTGCCGGTGTTCTTCTCGTCCCACATGGTCACGGGGGCCATCTGGGAGTAGCGCAGGTTCAGCTTGGTGTACGCGTCGTACACGCCGCGGGCGATCGCCGACTCGTCCTGACCGGAGGTCAGCACGTTCTGGCCGCGCTTGCCCATCACGATCGCGGTGCCGGTGTCCTGGCACATCGGGAGGATGCCGCCGGCCGAGATGTTGACGTTCTTCAGCAGGTCCAGCGCGACGAAGCGGTCGTTCGGGCTGGCGTCCGGGTCGTCCAGGATGCGGCGCAGCTGGGCCAGGTGGGCCGGGCGCAGGTAGTGCGAGATGTCGTGCATCGCCTCGGCGGTGAGCAGCCGCAGGGCCTCCGGCTCGACCTGCAGGAAGGTGCGACCGCCGGCCTCGAAGGTGGAGACGCCCTCGGAGGTGAGCTTGCGGTACGGGGTGGTGTCCGCACCGAGCGGGAGCAGGTCGCGGTAGGCGAACTCTGAAGCCATGGGGGAGATCCTTCAGTTCTTTCGGCGTCGTCGACGAGGCACCCTCCAGGTTAGGCGCACGGAGCACGGCCCCGGCGCTCAGGTCGGCCTGCGTGACGCGGGTCACGCATGCGCGCCCGTGAGTGAGCCGCCCGCTCGCGCCATCCGTACGCGCCCGCCGCGCTTCCGGTCCGTGCCACGCGCATTGCGTCGAACCGGCGTTCGGGCCGGGAGTGGGCTCGCTAGGCTTGTGACGTGGACAACTCTCCCGAGCAGCAGCAGCCGCAGGGCCAGCCGCCCGCCCCGATGAAGAAGAACGAGCCCGCGCCGGCTCCCGGTACCGACCTGGCCGGCGAGCTCCGGGCCGCCGACGCCGACCGCGAGCGGGTCGCCGACCTGCTGCGGGACGCCTACGCGGAGGGCCGGCTCACCGTCGACGAGCACGCCGAACGGATCGAGGCCGCCTACAACGCCCGCACCTTCGGCGAACTGGAGCCGCTCACCCGCGATCTGCCCAGCCACCCGGGGCCGATCCGGCACAACCTGACCAAGCCGCCGCTGGACGCCCCGGCCCCCGCCCCGCAGCAGCAGCAGCCGCCGCTGCCGCCGGCCCGGGCCGAATCGCCCACGATGCTCGCGGTGTTCGGCGGCGCCGCCCGCAAGGGCCGCTGGCGGGTGAGCTCGCACCTGAAGGCCGTGGCCGTGTTCGGCGGCGTCGAGATCGACCTGACCGACGCGGTGTTCGAGTCGCCCGAGGTGGTCATCGAGGTGATCGCGGTGTTCGGCGGCGTCGAGATCCGGGTCCCGGAGAACGTCACCCTGCAGGGCAGCGGCGCCGGCATCTTCGGCGGTTTCGACGTCCGCGAGCAGACCTCGCCGGACCCGTACGCGCCGGTGGTGCGGATCAAGGGCGCGGCGGTGTTCGGTGGCTGCGAGGCCAGGCCGAAGCGCGGCAAGAAGCTCAAGGAGTGGGTGCGCCGGCAGCTGGAGGGCTGACCTGCGGAAACCTCGCGGGGCGTCAACTCACCTGGCGGCACTCGTCGTTGTTCCGAGTGCACTGGGTAGTCGATTGCGTGCGGTGTGCATGAATCCGGGGGCGGCGGGGTAGTTCCAATCGCACATCGTTCCTGTACGGCTGTGACCCCGCGGGTCGGCGACGGTGCCACGGCGAGGGAGCACGGGGCAGTCGGGCAGGAGGCGACCGATCCCCGAGCCTTGAGCCTGGTCAGGAGTCACCGTGCTGCATCCGATCGAGTCCACCGCCGCCGCCCGCCGCCCCGCGGCCCCGCCGGATCAGGACGACAGCCCCTGGCACACTTCGGCCGCCTGCCGCAGCGACGAGGCCGGGTTGTTCTTCGCTCCCTCCAAGGAGCCGACGGCCACCCGGCTCTCCCGCGAGGAGCAGGCCAAGCGGGTCTGTGCGCGCTGCCCGGTGCTGCTCGAATGCCGCGAGCACGCGCTGGCCCAGCCCGAGCCGTACGGCGTCTGGGGCGGGCTGACGGCCGCCGAGCGCCGCGTGGTGCTCGCCCGCCGGCGCCGCCGGGAGGCCGAACTGCTGGACGCCAGGCGCCTGACGGGCCGGATAGCCGGCTGAGAACGGACGCGGGGCCGCCGGGGAGGTTCTCCCCGGCGGCCCCTGAACGCCTGTTCGTCATCGCCGACCGGTCAACGGCGACCGGTCAACGCCGATCCGTCAACGCCGATCCGTCAACGGCGACCGGTCAACGCCCGTTCGCGGGCGTCTCGTTCGCGTACGCGCCGGTCCGGCCTCAGTTGGCCCGGCCGAAGTCGATCGCGCTGTAGGCCCGCAGCTTCGACAGCTTGTGGGTTGAGTCGATCTGCCGGATCGTTCCGCTCTTGGAGCGCATCACCAGCGACGAGGTGGTGGCGGTCTCCGAGCGGTAGTGGACGCCGCGCAGCAGCTCGCCGTCGGTGATGCCGGTGGCGACGAAGAACACGTTCTCGCCGCTGACCAGGTCGTCGGTGTGCAGCACCCGGTCCAGGTCGTGGCCGGCGTCCAGCGCCTTGCGCTTCTCGGCCTCGTCCTTGGGCCACAGTCGGCCCTGGATGGTGCCGCCCATGCACTTCATCGCGCAGGCCGCGATGATGCCCTCGGGGGTGCCGCCGATGCCCATCAGCAGGTCGACGCCGGTGCCCTCGCGGGCCGCCATGATCGCGCCGGCCACGTCGCCGTCGGAGATGAACTTGATCCGGGCGCCGGCCTCGCGGATCTCCCTGACCAGGCCGTCGTGGCGGGGCCGGTCGAGGACGACGACGGTGACGTCCTCGACGGCGGAGCCCTTGGCCTTGGCGACCCGGCGGATGTTGACGGCCGCGGGGGCGGTGATGTCCACGAAGTCGGCGGCCTCGGGGCCGCAGACCAGCTTGTCCATGTAGAAGACCGCGCTGGGGTCGAACATGGTGCCGCGGTCGGCGACCGCGAGGACCGCGACGGCGTTGTTCATGCCCTTGGCGGTCAGCGTGGTGCCGTCCACCGGGTCGACCGCCACGTCGCATTCGGCGCCGGTGCCGTCGCCGACCCGCTCGCCGTTGTACAGCATCGGGGCTTCGTCCTTCTCGCCCTCGCCGATGACGACGACACCGTTCATCGAGACGGTGGACACCAGGGTGCGCATCGCCTTCACGGCCGCGCCGTCGGCGCCGTTCTTGTCGCCCCGGCCGACCCAGCGGCCGGCGGCCATCGCGGCGGCCTCGGTGACCCGGACCAGTTCGAGGGCCAGGTTGCGGTCGGGGGCTTCCGGCGCGACCTCCAGGGCGCTGGGAAGGTGGTGCGGGTACTGCGTGGTCATCGTCGTTACCTCTCTGTACGCGACGACAAGTCAGCATCGGGTCACGGAGGGTCACCGGCGCTGCTGCGAGGGTTGTTGCGATCGTATCGGCAGGTGGAACGGGAGTCTGCGGCGCACTCCGCGCGCACCGTTACGGGGCGGCCCGAGCGCCGGTCTTCCGTAAGCGCCGCCTACCATGGGCGGGTGGCAGGCAACAGCAGCAAGAAGGGCCGTCAGTCGGTACGGGACATGGTCCTGTCGATGGCGGCGGTCGGCGTCGTGGTGGCGGTCGCGTACTTCAGCATCCCCAGCGCGGACGGCAAGGGCGGCGTGCACCGGGTGCCGTTCCAGGCGGAACTGTCCTCGGCGAAGCGCGCCGCGCCGTACCCGCTGCTCGGCCCGCAGCCGCTGCCGGAGGGCTGGCAGGCCACCTCGGTGAGCTACAGCCCGAGTGACAAGGGCCACGCCGTCTGGCACCTGGGCCTCAGCACCGCCTCCGGCCAGTACGCGGCGGTCGAGCAGAGCGACGGCAAGCCCGACGAAGTGGTCGCCAAGAACGTGCCCGGCGGCAAGCCGGACGGCACCTCCACGGTGGCCGGCCAGGAGTGGCAGCGGGTGCAGGGCGACCGCTACCGGGCGCTGACCCGCCCGGCCGGCGACAAGGGCACCACGGTGCTCACCGGCACCGCGTCGTACGAGGAGCTCGCGCAGCTCGCCGAGACGCTGAAGTAGTCGCGCGAGCACGCGGAAGGCCCCCGCCGGGGAACGGCGGGGGCCTTCGCTGTCACGGTGCCGAGCGGACTCAGACGGTGGTGACGACCTCGTCGTAGGCCAGGCGCGGGCTGCGCGGGAACCAGGCGTCCTCGCCCGGCTTGCCGATGTTGACGACGGCCAGCACCGAGTGGTCGCCCTCGCCGAAGAACTCCTTGTTGATGCCCTCGGCGTCGTAGCCGGTCATCGGGCCCGCGGCCAGGCCGGCGGCGCGCACGCCGATGATGAAGTAGGCGGCCTGCAGGGCGCCGTTCAGCGCGGCGGAGGCCTCGCGGACCGGGCGCTCGCTGAAGAACATGTCCTTGGCCTGCGGGAAGTGCGGCAGCTGCGAGGGGAGCTCCTCGTGGAACTCGTTGTCGGCGGCCAGGATGGCGACCAGCGGCGCGCCGGCGGTCTTGGCCTGGTTGCCCTCGGCCATGTGCTGCACCAGGCGGGCGCGGCCCTCCTCGGAGCGGACCAGGACGATGCGCAGCGGCTGCTGGTTGAACGCGGTCGGGCCGAACTTCACCAGCTCGTAGATCGCCTGGATCTGCTCGTCGCTGACGGGCTCGTCCGAGAAGGTGTTGGCGGTGCGGGCCTCGCGGAAGAGCAGGTCCTGGGCGGCGGCGTCGAGGGCCAGGGTCATGGCGTTGTCCTACCTCAAAGCTGTGGGGCGGTTCGGGGCACGGCCGGTGCCGTACAGACCGATTCAACTTCGGTGAAAGTTAAACCATTCCCAAGATCCACTGTGATGCGCGCCACACCTCGCCGCGGCTACTCGCCGGCGGACTCCTCGGCCGCCAGCGCCGCGTCCAACCGGGCCCGGGCACCGTCCAGCCAGCGCTGGCACACCTTCGCCAGCTGCTCGCCGCGCTCCCACAGCGCCAGCGACTCCTCGAGCGTCGTCCCCCCGGTCTCCAGCCGCCGGACCACCTCCAGCAGCTCGTCCCGCGCCTGCTCGTACCCGAGCACCTGCTCGACATCCGCACCCTGCTGATCAGCCATGCCGCCCACCCTAGGGGCTCGCCCGGACAAAGCACTTGCGCCCCCGCCTACGCTGCCGGACATGAGCACCCCACGCCCGGCCCGCCCCGAGGACGCCGCCGAACTCGTCCGCCTGCGCACGCTGATGTTCGAGTCCATGCAGGGCGAATCGCGCCCCGGCCACTGGCAGCACACCGCCCAGGACCTGGTGGCCCGCCGGCTCGCCGAGCCCGACCGGCGCCTGCAGGCGTACGTGATCGACGACCCGGACAACCCCGGCCGGCTCGCCAGCTGCGCCGTCGGCACCCTGGAACAGCGACTGCCCGCCCCCGGCCACCCCGACGGCCTGTTCGGCTTCGTCTTCAACATCTGCACCGACCCCGACCACCGCGGCCGGGGCCACGCCCGGGCCTGCACCGAGGCGCTGCTCGCCTGGTTCGACGAACGCCGCGCCACCCGGATCGACCTGCACGCCAGCGAGGGCGGCGAGGCGCTCTACCGCAGCCTCGGCTTCCACGAGCACTCCACCGCGCTCTCCCGCCAGCGGCTGCTCACCGACCTCCCCGACTGAGCCGTCAGCCCTGCTCGGGCACCCGCACCTCGAACGCGCCGCCCGCCACCCGGGCGTGCAGCGCCTCGCCGCCGGCGACCTGCGCCGGGTCCGTCACCACCGCGCCGTCCTCGCGCTGCAGCACCGCGTACCCGCGCTCCAGGGTGGCCAGCGGCGACAGCGCCACCACCCGGGCCAGCGCGTGGCCGAGGTCGGTCTGCGCGTGGTCCAGCCGGTGCCCCAGCACCCGGCGGGCCCGCTCCACCAGCGCCGTCACCTCCGCGCCGCGCGCCGCCACCGCCTCGGTCGGTGCCGCCAGCGCCGGACGGCTGCGCACCGACGCCAGGCCCGCCGCCTCCCGGTCCACCCGGTGCACCACGTACCGCCGCGCCCGGTCCCGCAACTGCCGCACCCGGGCCAGCTCCTCGCCCACGTCCGGCACCACCCGCTTCGCCGCGTCGGTCGGCGTGGACGCCCGCAGGTCCGCGACGAAGTCCAGCAGCGGCTGGTCCGGCTCGTGCCCGATCGCGCTCACCACCGGCGTCCGGGCCGCCGCCACCGTCCGCACCAACTCCTCGTCGGAGAACGGCAGCAGGTCCTCCACGCTGCCGCCGCCGCGCGCCACCACGATCACCTCGACGTCCGGATGCGCGTCCAGCTCGCGCACCGCGGCACTCACCTGCGACACCGCCTGCGGCCCCTGCACCAGCACGTTCCGCACCTCGAACCGCACCGCCGGCCACCGCCGCCGGGCGTTCTCCAGCACGTCCCGCTCGGCCGCCGAACCCCGACCGGTCACCAGGCCCACACAGCCCGGCAGGAACGGCAACGGCTTCTTCCGGGACTCCTCGAACAAACCCTCGGCGAACAGCTTGCGCTTCAACTGCTCCAGCCGGGCCAGCAGTTCACCCAACCCGACGAGCCGGATCTCGGACGCCCGCAACGACAGCGTGCCGCGCGCCGTGTACCACTCCGGCTTCGCCAGCACGATCACCCGCGACCCCTCCTGCACGGCATCCGCGACCTGCTCGAACACCGACCGGAAGCACGTCACGGTCAACGAGACGTCCCGATCGGGGTCGCGCAGCGTCAGGAACACCATCCCCGCCCCCGGCCGCCGCGAGAGCTGCGCGATCTGCCCCTCCACCCACACCTCGCCCAGCCGATCGACCCACCCGCCGATCAGCGCCGAGACCTTAGCCACGGGCAGGGGCGCTTCGGGACTGCTCGCATTAGCCATTCCCAGAGGCTATGCGAACAGGGCGACAGGGCGCGGGCAAGGAGCGCACGTCCGCAAGGTCGCGATCACGTGCAGGTCAATGCCCCGCGTCGCGATCCTGCGGTCGGGTGCCTCCCGCTTCGCGCCGTTCCCCCCGCCCCTGACCTCGCATCCCCGCCAGCAACACCAACAAGCCCACCGCCAGCCAGATCCCGCCCACGATCAGCGCCGTGTGCGAAGCCTCCACCAGCACCGCGACGATCACCGCGATGCCCAGCAGCGGAACGACGGCGTGGCGCAGCCAGTCGCGGGAGTGGCCGCGCACCATGTACCAGCCCACCACCGAGGCGTGCAGCAGGATGAACGCGGTGAGCGCGCCGACGTTGACCACCGAGGTGAGCCGGTCGAGTCCGTCGTCGCGGCGGGCGGCCCAGACAGCGGCCACCAGCGTGATGACGGCGGCCGTCAGCAGCGCCCGCCGCGGGGTGGACGTGCGTTCCTCGACCACGCCGAGCCGCCGGGGCAGCCGCCCCTCCCGTCCCATCGCGAACACCAGCCGCCCGGCGGCGGCCTGCCCGGCCAGCGCGGCGAACGCGGCGCCGATCGCCTTGGACGCGGCGATCAGCACGTGTAGCCAGTGCCCGACGGCGGCTTCGACGGTGTCGTAGAACGCCGACCCCTGCGCGGCCGGGTCGGCGGCCAGCTGGCTCGGTGTCATGGGTTCCAGCACCGCCGCCAGGTAGGTCTGGACGACGAACAGCAGGCCGGCCAGCGCCAGGCACCACAGCACGGCCCTGGCGACCGCCGCCGACGCGCCGACCGCTTCTTCCACGAACGAGGCGATCGCGTCGAAGCCGAGGTAGGAGAGCACGGCGACGGACACCGCCGACAGCACCGCCGTCAACGAGAACCCGCCGGTTCCCCCGAACGGGGACCCCCAGTCCCGGGCCGCCCCGTGCAGCGCGAGTTCCACCGAGGCCGCGACCACGAACACCGCCAGCACCACGATCTCCATGGCCAGCACCGCGAAGCCGACCACGGCCGCCGTCCGCACCCCGATCAGGTTGAGCGCGGTGGTGATCAGCACCGCCAGCGTGGTCCACACCCACCGGGAGACGCCCGGCACCAGCGAGTTCAGCGCGATGCCGGAGAACAGGTACGCGACCGCGGGAATCAGCAAGTAATCGAGCATCGCCATCCACCCGGCGATGAACCCCGGCCCCTCGCCCAGTCCGGCCCGCGCGTACGCGAACACCGACCCGGCCCGGGGCACCGCCCGCACCATCTCGGCGTAGGACAGGGCGGTGAACCCCATCGCCACGGTGGCCACCAAGTAGACGGCGGCCACCGCCCCGTGGCTCTTCGCGTCCAGCACGCCGAACACGCCGACCGGCGCCATCGGGGCGATGAACAGCAGCCCGTACACCATCAGATCGCGCACCCCGAGAGTGCGCCGCAGTTCCGTCGAAGCCGCCTGTGTGCTCACCCTCGCCATTCCACCGGCCGCACCCGCCCCGACAGTGGCGACTCGCGTCCGTGCGGGCGGGACTCGCCCGTACGATGGAGCCATGTCCGCCAGTGCTCAGCGCCGTGTCCTGCTCGCCGCCCCCCGTGGCTACTGCGCGGGTGTCGACCGCGCCGTGATTGCCGTGGAGAAGGCCCTGGAGCAGTACGGGGCGCCCATCTACGTCCGTAAGCAGATCGTCCACAACAAGTACGTCGTGCAGACCCTGGAGAAGCAGGGCGCGATCTTCGTCGACGAGACGGAGGAGGTGCCCGAGGGCGCGATCGTGGTGTTCTCCGCGCACGGTGTCGCCCCGTCGGTGCACGACGAGGCCGAGGCCGGCAAGCTCGCCACCATCGACGCGACCTGCCCGCTGGTCACCAAGGTGCACAAGGAGGCCCGCCGGTTCGCCGACGAGGACTACGACATCCTGCTGATCGGCCACGAGGGCCACGAGGAGGTCGTCGGCACGATGGGCGAGGCCCCGGACCGGATCCACCTGGTGGACGGTGCCGAGGACGTCGCCAACGTGAAGGTCCGCGACGAGTCCAAGCTGGTCTGGCTCTCCCAGACCACCCTCTCCGTGGACGAGACCATGGAGACCGTCGGCGCCCTCAAGGAGCGCTTTCCGCTGCTGGTCTCGCCGCCCAGCGACGACATCTGCTACGCCACCCAGAACCGCCAGGTCGCCGTCAAGCAGCTCGCCCCCGAGGCGGACCTGCTGATCGTGGTCGGCTCGAAGAACTCCTCCAACTCGGTCCGCCTGGTCGAGGTCGGCCTGGAGTACGGCGCCAAGGCCGCCCACCTGGTCGACTTCGCCGACGAGATCGACCTCGCCTGGCTGGAGGGCGTGCAGACGGTCGGCCTGACCAGTGGCGCGTCCGTGCCGGAGATCCTGGTCGACGGCGTGCTGCAGCTGCTCGCCGCCCACGGCTTCGAGGACGTGCAGATCGTCAAGACCGCCGAGGAGCACCTGATCTTCTCGCTCCCCAAGGAGCTCCGCCGCGACCTGCGCGCCGAGGCCGCCGGCAAGCTCTGAGCCCCCGTCAGCCCCGTCCGGCGCCCGGTTCCCTCACCTGCGGGGGGGGGGGGGGGGGGGGGCGGGGGGGGGGGGGGGGGGGGGGCCCCCGCGCGGGGGGGGGGGCCCCCCCCCCCCCCCCCCCCCCCCCGCGGGGGGGGGCCCCCGGCCCCCGCGCCCCCCCCCCCGGCGCCACCCCCCCCCCCCCCCCCCCCCCCCCCCCCCCCCCCCCCCCGCCCCCGCCCCGGGGGGGGGGGGGGGGGCGGGGGCCGGGCGTCGCTCGTGCGGGCGCCGACCGTCCGGGAACGGCTGCGCCCGCCCCCGCGCCCCCGTACGTTGGTGCGAGAGCAGGCGGGCAGCGGAGGCCCCCGGCGGTACGGAAGGCGACGGCAGTGACGACGGTCTTCGGCGTGGACATCGGCGGCTCGGGCATCAAGGGCGCACCGGTCGACCTGGACAGGGGCGTGCTCGCGCAGGAGCGGCTCAAGGTGCTCACCCCGCACCCGTCCGGCCCGGACGCGGTGATCGACGCGGTCTGCGAGGTCGTCCGGCACTTCGGCCACCACGGGCCGGTCGGCCTGACCTTCCCCGGCGTGGTCGTCGACGGGCAGACCCGCACCGCCGCCAACGTCGACAAGAGCTGGATCGGCCTGGACGCCGCCACCCGGTTCACCGAGGCGCTCGGCATGCCCGCCACCGTGGTCAACGACGCCGACGCGGCCGGCCTCGCCGAAGTCACCCACGGCGCCGGCCGCGGCCGCTCAGGCGTGGTCCTGCTGCTCACCTTCGGCACCGGCATCGGCAGCGCGCTGTTCTCCGACGGCGTGCTCGTCCCCAACACCGAACTCGGCCACCTCGAAATGCGCGGCAAGGACGCCGAACGGCGCGCCTCCTCCGCCGCCAAGGAACGCCACGACCTCAGCTGGCCCCAGTGGGCCGGGCGGGTCGACGAGTACCTCGACCTGGTCGAGATGCTCTTCTCCCCGCAGCTGGTGATCGTCGGCGGTGGCGTCAGCCGCAAGCACGAGAAGTTCCTGCCCCTACTCAAGGACCGCCGCGCCGAGATCGTCCCCGCCGAGCTCCGCAACGACGCGGGCATCGTCGGCGCGGCGATGGCCGCCGGCCGGCAGCCGCTGACCGCCGGGCGCTGACCGGCCGCCGCCGGCCTACCGGGCCCGGTGGCGGCGGCGCTGGGCGATGTAACGCGCGGTGACGATCGCGGCGGCCAGGCCGGTGCCGGTGAACAGCCAGCCCGCACGCAGCGCCAGTCCGCCGGCCAGCGCCACCACCTGCCCGGTGACGCCGTTGGTGGCACCCGGCTGCAGCAGCACCAGCGCCGCCGCGAACGCGATCGGCCCGCAGATCGGGGCCGCCGGGAGGTCCGGGTACCGCACCCGCACGGCCAGCTGGAAGCACACCACCAGATAGCCGAGCCCGAACAGCACCCCGAGCCCCCCGAACACCAGCCGGTCCACCCCCGCGGCCACCAGCGTCCCGGCCGCCGCGACCACCCCGGTGCCCACCGCCGTCAGCCGGGCGGGCCGCCCGCCGGCCCGCCTCCGGCGGGCAGTCAGCAGCCGGTGCGGCAGCCGCTGCAGCCACTGCACGGCGGGCGGCCCGGTCCGGCCGCCGGCGGCCGTCCGCAACCGGGACTCTGGGGGCCGGCTCTGCCCCGGAACGGCGGCCTCGTCGGCGCCGCGCCCCGGCGCTCGTCTTCTCGGCCCTGGCGGCTGGGTACGGATGCTCTGCTCCACCTGACCAACGTACGGTCCGATCATCGACACCCTGTGTAATGGCTTCCCGGCAATTGGTCCGTGTCCGGCCGGTGCACGCCCCACCACGCTGCTTCGGGTCCGCGCACGCCCCGTAGACTGGGGGATCGGCCCGCACGGGCCACCTCGACGCCCTCCAAGCCACGGGACACCACTCTCCATGTCGCTCACGATCGGAATCGTCGGCCTGCCGAACGTCGGCAAGTCGACCCTGTTCAACGCCCTGACCAAGAACGACGTGCTGGCGGCCAACTACCCGTTCGCCACCATCGAGCCCAACGTGGGCGTCGTCGGCGTCCCGGACCCGCGGCTGGACAAGCTCGCCGAGATCTTCGGCTCGCAGCGCATCCTGCCCGCCACCGTCGACTTCGTGGACATCGCCGGCATCGTCCGCGGCGCCAGCGAGGGCGAGGGCCTGGGCAACAAGTTCCTCGCCAACATCCGCGAGGCCAACGCGATCTGCCAGGTCGTCCGTGCATTCACCGACCCCGACGTGGTCCACGTCGATGGCAAGGTGTCCCCCAAGGACGACATCGACACCATCCACACCGAGCTGATCCTCGCCGACCTGCAGACCATCGAGAAGGCACTGCCCCGGCTCCAGAAGGAAGCCCGGCTCAAGAAGGACACCGCCCCCGTCCTCGCCGCCGCCGAGGCCGCCCAGGCCGTCCTGGAAACCGGCAAGACCCTCTTCGAGGCCGGCTTCGACACCACCCTCGTCCGCGACCTCCACCTGATGACCGCGAAGCCGTTCCTCTACGTCTTCAACGTCGACGAGGACGCCCTCTCCGACGAGGACTTCAAGAACACCCAGCGCGCCCTGGTCGCCCCCGCCGAGGCCATCTTCCTCAACGCCAAGATCGAGTCCGAGCTCATCGAACTCGAGGACGACGAGGCCCTCGAGCTCCTCCAGTCCATGGGCCAGGACGAGCCCGGCCTCGCCACCCTCGCCCGCGTCGGCTTCGCCACCCTCGGCCTCCAGACCTACCTCACGGCAGGCCCCAAGGAAGCCCGCGCCTGGACCATCAAGCAGGGCGCCACCGCCCCCGAGGCCGCCGGCGTCATCCACACCGACTTCCAAAAGGGCTTCATCAAGGCCGAGGTCACCTCCTTCGAAGACCTCGTCGCCACCGGCTCCATCGCCGAAGCCCGCGCCAAGGGCAAGGCCCGCATCGAAGGCAAGGACTACGTCATGCAGGACGGCGACGTGGTGGAGTTCCGCTTCAACGTCTAGTTCGGGCGTTATCTGCGCAGGTCGGACGGGGTTCGTCTCTCTCGAGGCGGGCCCCGTCCGCTTTTTTCCGTGCTGACCTGGTGCCGACTTTTCAGGCCGCTGAACCGCCTGAGTGGTACGTTATGTGGTACCAGTCCTGGAGGGAGTTCAGTCGATGTCGATCACTGCCAGCGAGGCGCGCAAGGCTCTCTTCCCGTTGATCAAGAAGGTCAACGACGACCACGAGGCCATTGAAATTGTCTCCAAGCACGGCAACGCCGTACTCGTGTCGGCCGAGGACTACGCCGCCCTTCGCGAGGGTTCCTACCTGCTGCGCTCGCCGGTGAACGCCCGCCGCCTGCTCAAGGCGTACGAGAACGCCCTTGGCGGCGCGGGACTCTCCGAGCGGGAGCTCATCGACCCTGATGAGGCGGATGCCGAGAAGGGCGCCGCGTGAGGCTCGTCTTTGAAGAGGGCGGCTGGGAGGACTACACGTTCTGGCTCAAGAACGACCGCAAGATGCTCGCCCGGATCAACAAGCTCATTGAAGATGCCGTGCGCGACCCGTTCACGGGGATCGGCAAGCCCGAGCCGCTGAAGTACCACCTGCCCGGGGCCTGGTCGCGACGGATCGATGACGAGCACCGTCTCGTCTACCTGGTCACGGACCGGGAAATCGTCATTCTGGCGGCCCGCTACCACTACTGATTGCCGGTTGGGTGCATGCTCCCGCTGGTTGACGTTCCCAGCACCATGAAGGGGTCGGTCCGCCAGGGCCGGCCCCTTCGGTGCGTTCGATCAGAGATCGGCGACGAGTTGTTCGAGGTCGAGGTCGATCTTGAACGGGACCGGACGTTGGAGTGTGCCCCGGAAAATGCCGGCCGGGGCGTAAATCCGGGTGGCGTCGTCGAGTTCGTAGACGTGGACGGCGGGATGGCCGTCCTCGTCTTCGATGCGCCAGTAGTGCGGGATCCCGGCTTCCGCGTACTTGCGGAGCTTGACGGTGCGGTCGCGGTGGGCGGATTCGGGCGAGACGACTTCGACGGCCAGCGCGACCTCTTCGGGGGCGAGCCACGTGCGGTCGCGGTCGATCGGGGCGTCGGTCACCAGCAGATCCGGTTCGGGTCGGTTGCGGGAGTCGAGCCTGATGGTCATTTCCCTGCCCACTTTGAATCCCTGCGGGCACTGGCCCATGAGCGCGACGGTGAGCATAGTGACGAGGTGGCCGTGCCACCACCGCTGCGGCGACATCATGAAGACGAGTGCTCCGTCGATGAGTTCGGTGTGTCGAGGCGCCTCGGGGAGGCGGTCGAGATCCTCCGCGAACCAGCCCTCCGCGCGCGGCGGGCGCATCCAGTCGGGCAGTGAGGTCATGCTCCTCAGGGTAGTGGGTAGACACTGTCTGCGCTCCGCCGGTAGACAGTGTCTATGGATGAGGAGCAGACGTCCCTGCGTGAGCGCCTGGTGGATGCCGGGGTGGAGTTGGTGCTGGCGGAGGGGTCGGGGGCGGTGGGGTTGCGGGAGATTGCGCGGCGGGCGGGGGTGTCGCACGGGGCGCCGCGGCGGTATTTCGCTACGCATCGGGAGTTGTTGTCGGCGGTGGCGCGGCGGGGGTTCGAGGAGTTGGGGCGGCGGTTCGCGGGGGTGCGGGCGGAGGGGGCCAGGGGGCGGTTGGAGGGGGTGGCTCGGGAGTACTTGGCGTTCGCGGCGGAGCGGCGCGGGATGTTCGAGCTGATGTTCCGTCATGACCTGCTGAGCAGTGACGGGCGGGAGCCGGAGGGGCCGAGGCTGCGGGAGTCGACGGGGCCGCTGTTCGGGGGGATGGTCGGGCTGGTGGCGGAGTGCACGGGAGACGGGGAGCGGGCGCCGGTGGTGGCGGCGGCGTTGTGGGCGAACCTGCACGGGCTGGCGCAGTTGCAGGGGTGGGGGAGCGTCGAGTTGATGCTGGGGGCGGGGCGGGAGGACGCGCTGCTGGAGGCGGTCCTGGTGGCGCACCTGGGTGAGCGGTGAGCCGGTTCGCGCTGCCGGTGAGCGTCGCGGCCGCGATGCTGGTGGCGCTTGACGGCACCGTGCTGCTGATCGCCCAGCCGAGCATGCGACGCGAACTCGGGGCGGGTGCGGCCACGTTGCAGTGGACCAGTACCGGCTACCTGGTCGCGGTCGCGGCCCTGCTGGTGGTGGCCGGCCGGCTCGGCGACCGGTACGGGCACCGGGGGACGCTGCTGGCGGGGGTGCTGGGGTTCGGCGCGGCCTCGGCCGGGATCGCGGTCGCTCCCACCGTCGGCTGGGTGATCGGACTGCGGGTCGCCCAGGGCGCATTCGGGGCACTGTTGCAGCCGGGAACGCTCGCGCTGCTGCGGCTGTGCTGCCCGCCGGAGCGGCTCGGCTGGGCGATCGCGGTGCGGACGGGCGCGATCGCGGTCGCCGCCGGTGCGGGCCCGCTGCTCGGCGGCGCGCTGGTGGCGCAGTTCGGCTGGCGGGCGGTGTTCTGGATCAACGTGCCGGTCGCCATCGTGATCGCGGCCATGACGCTCGCGCTGCGACCGCCCGAGGTCGAACGGGGCCGCCAGCGGCTCGACCTGGCGGGCGCTGCGCTGCTCGCCGCCGCGCTCGCCGTACTGGTGCACGCCCTCGCCGGGATTCCCGACCGGGGTTGGCGCGACGCCGGCATCGTCGTCGAACTGGCCGTTGCCGCAGGTCTGTTGGTGGCGCTGGTCGGCCACGAGCGGCGTACCGCCGAGCCGGTGGTGCCACGCCCGGTGGCCCGGTCGCGGCCGGTGATCGGCTCGCTGGCGTTGCTCCTGACGTCCTCCGCCGGGCTGTTCGGCACCCTGTTCAGCACCACGTTCCGGCTCCAGGACGCGCTGCGTCTCGGCCCGCTGGACACCGCGCTGCGAATGCTGCCACTGACCGCGCTGATGGTGCTGGGCGCCCCGGCCGCCGCGCGGGCGCTGCGCCGGTACGGTCCGCGCCGCACCGCGTTCGGCGGAACGCTGCTGCTGGTGACGGGAATTGCCGCACTCGCCGGTCCGGGCGGCGGCGGGGCGGCGCCCGTCGCGACGGCGGTGGCGTCGGCGCTGCTGGGAGCGGGGTTCGCCGTGGTGATGGTGACGGCTACCGGCAGCGTCGTCGGCGACGCCCCGCCGGGGTACGCGGGCGCGGTCGGCGGACTGAAGCAGACCGCGATGAACATCGGCCCCACGCTGGGCATCGCCACCGTCTCCGGCGCCGGCCCGCACGGCGCCCTGCCGGCCCTGGCGCTGCTGGCCGCCGTCGGACTGCTCCCGGCCGCGACGCTGCCTGCCGCACGGCACCGGCCGGGTATGGGAGTTGCTGTCAGGAGTGGGTGATGCGTCCGTGCGCGGCGGGAGAGCTCGCGGCAAGGCAGCAGGTGTCAGGTCGTCGGGTTCGCCGAGGTCGGCTGCTTTCGGCCTGGTTGCCGCGCAATGCTCGCGGTGATGGGGAGGCGCTGCCCCGGGGCGTAGTTGTCCCGGCGGGTGATGTGTCGGGGCGGTGGTGGGAGTGCGGTTGGCGGCGCGGCAGTTGTCGGGTCCGGCGGTGTCGGCCGCCCAGGTCCCCCTGCGGCTTGCCGACTGCGCCGCGCTAGCCGTGGTGGGAGTTGATGTTCCGGCGGGCGGCGGGTCGGGGCGGTGGTGGAAGGGGCGGCGGCGGTGTCGGCTGCCGTTGGTCTACCTCCGGCCCTGCCCGCTGTACCGGGCGTTGCTGTCCCGGCCTGCTTGCCCCCGCAGCACCCGCCGGGCCGGGGAGGTGCCGGTCCGGCGGGGTTGCCGGCGACACGGGTCGCGCCGAGGAACGGCTGTCGGTGGCGCGTGACACGCTGGGCCGGTGACGGAAGAGCGAATGACAGGACGTCGGCCGGTCGGGGCGCTGAGTTCGACGGTGTTGGACTGCCCGGATCCGGAGCGGCTGGCGGCGTTCTACCAGCTGTTGACGGGCTGGGAGGTGACGTACCGCAGCGAGGCGTACGTGTTCATCGGGGACGGTCCGGTGCGGATCGGGTTCCAGCGGGTCGGTGGGTTTCGGCCGCCTGCCTGGCCGTCCGACGGGGCCCGTGCCCATCTCGACTTCACCGTGCCCGAGTTGGCGCCGGCGGTGGCCGAACTGCTGGCGGCGGGCGCGACGAGGCCGGAGCACCAGGCGGGCGGCGACCACTGGGTGACGCTGCTCGACCCGGACGGGCACCCGTTCTGCCTGGCGATCCCCGAATGACGACGGCCGGTACACCCACGCTGGCGGCGGACGGCGAACGCCTGGCCTGCACCGTGGTCGAACCCGCCGTCCCGGCCCGCCCCGGTACGGCGCTGCTGATGCACGGCGCGGGGAACAGCGGCAGGCATCGATGCCTGCCGCTGGCCCGGGAGTTGGCGGCTGCGGGCTGCCGCTCGGTGGTGTTCGACTTCGCGGGGCACGGCGAGAGCACCGGCGAGCTCGGGCAGCTCTCGCTGGCCCGCCGCGCGCGTCAGGCCCGTGCGGTGCTGGAGCGCCACGCGCCGGACGGGCCACTGCTGCTGGTCGGGTTCTCGATGAGCGGCCAGACCGTCGCCGACCTGCTGGGTGAGCCCGACATCGGCGACCGGGTGCGGGCGATCGCCCTCGGGGCCCCGGCCGCGTACGCCCGCGAAGTGCGTGAACTCCCGTTCGCTGCACCGGAGTTCACGGCCACCTTGCGCAGCCCGGGCAGTTGGCGCAGCAGCACGGCGTTCGAGACCTTCGCGGCGTTCGACGGCCGGGCGGTGCTGGTGCTGCCCGACACGGACGAGGTGATCCCGGCCGAGGTAACGAACGCTCTGGACGCCGCCCTGCGCACCCGTGCCGCGTACACCCGCCTCGTCCTGCCGGGCGCCGATCACATGCTCGGCACCTGGCTGAGCGGCCACCCGGAGCACCGCGCCCAGGTAGCTGCCGCGCTTCTCGGCGACGCCTGAACGGCTGTTGGGGCAGTTGCACGGCCATCCCGCCGCCGGTCGGGTCGGCACAAACCTGGGCGGTTTGGAGCGTCGCGCCCAAGTGGCTGCCGGGCTTCTCGCCGGGGCCTGATCGGCTGTTGGGCATCCGCACGGCCAGTGCGCCGCTGGCTGGGTCGGCACCTGGCTGAGCGGCCACCCGGAGCGTCGCGCCCAGGTAGCTGCCGCGCTTCTCGCCGGGGCCTGAACGGCTGTTGGGGCAATTGCACGGCCGGTCCGCAGACGCCTGAACCCATCAGGGCAGCCGCACGGCCAGTCCGCCGCCGGTCGGGTCGGCACAGACCTGGGCGGTCCGAAGCGTCGTGCCAGGTGCCTGAACGGCCGTCGGGGCAGCCGCACGGCCGATCCCGCCGCCGACCGGGGGCGCCCACCGGAGCGCCGCGCCCAGGTGGCCACCGCGTCTCTCGCCGACGCCTGAACGGCCGTCGCGCCCAGCCGCACGGCTGGCCCGCCCCGCCGACGTCTGAACAGTCGCAGAAGGGGGCGCCGCTGCCTGGTTGGGCGTCAGGGAGGCCGTAC
>NZ_JBICXW010000016.1:46813-185618 GCF_043200475.1 Kitasatospora sp. NPDC048407
ACCCGGAGCGCGCCGCGCCCAGGTGGCCACCGCGTCTCTCACCGACGCCCGAACGGCCGTCGCGCCCAGCCGCACGGCTGGCCCGCCCCGCCGACGCCTGAACAGTCGCAGGAGGGGGCATGGTCGGCCCGCCGCTGCCTGGTTGGGCGTCAGGGAGGCCGTACTGCCGGCAGACCGCCGCCTGAACGGCCGCCAGGGAGGTCGCACGGTCAGCCCGTCGGCCACACGCTCGGCACCTGGCTGAGCGGCCACCCGGAGTGCCGCGTCCAAGTGGTTGCCGCGTTCCTCGCCGACGCCCGAGCATCCGCCGGAGCAGCCCCGCGACAGTCCGCCGACGCCTGAACGCCCGCCCGGGAGGCCGCACGAGCGGCCCGCCCAGCGCCCGAGTGCCCGTCAGGGCAGTCGTACGACCAGTCCGCCGCCGTTCGGGTCGGCGGTGACGGTGACACCGGTGAGGTCGTCCACCCAGTGATCAGGCCGGTGGGCGGCGGCGCGGGGGCCGATGCCGAGGACTGGCATGCCGGCGGCGCGGGCGGCGGTGATGCCGGCTTCGGAGTCCTCGAGCACCAGGCATTCGGCGGGGGCGACGCCGAGCTCGGCGGCGGCCTTCAGGAAGCCCTCGGGGTCGGGCTTGCTGGCGCCGACGTGTTCGGCGGTGATCATCAGCGGGGGCAGCGGGACGCCGGCGGCGGCCATCCGGACTCGGGCGAGGCGGTCGTCGGCGGAGGTGACCAGGGCGTGCGGCAGTCCGGCCAGTGACTCCAACAGGCGTCGGGCGCCGGGGACTTCGACCACGCCGTCGGTGTCGGCGGTCTCCTCGGCGAGCATCTGCCGGTTCTCGGCGAGGTTCTGTTCCATCGGGCGGTCGGGCAGCAGCAGGGCCATGGTCAGGTGGCCCTGCCGGCCGTGGACGGTGCGCATCGCCTCGTCCGCGTCGAGGCCGTTCCGTTCGGCCCAGCGGCGCCAGCAGCGTTCGACCACGGCGTCGGAGTTGACCAGGGTGCCGTCCATGTCGAGCAGGACGGCCCGGACCGGCGGGGTGAGGACGGGCATCGGGGCTCCTCGGGGGCCTCGGACGAGTGTTTGTTCCACAATCGTACAAAACCGGGGCCGAGGGCCGTCCGGGCTCACCCCAGCAGGTGCGCGTTGACCGCCCGGGCCTCCGCGGCCAGCTCCGGCAGCTCCACCACCTCGACGCCCGCCGCGGTGAGCAGCGCGCCGCCCCGGCCCTCGGTGACGAACAGCGCGGGCTCCAGCCAGGCCACCACCACCCGCGGCACCCCGGCCGCGACGATCAACTCGGCGCACGGGTGCGGCCGGGAGGCGCGCTGCCCGCACGGCTCCAAGGTGCTGTAGACGGTGGCGGTGCGCAGCCGCGGATCGCCGGGCGCGAGCTTGCCGAGCGCGGCCTCCTCGGCGTGGTTCACCGCGTCGACCTCCCGGCTGAAGCCTTCGGCCAGCACCTCGCCGTCCGCACCGACGATCACCGCGCCCACCGAGAACGCCGTCCGGGACGGCGGGCAGCGCCGGGACAGTTCGATCGCGTGGCGCAGCCACTCCTGGTCGGTGGTCATGGGGGGCTCCTTCGGTACGGGACGGCGCCCCTCACCGTACGGGCCGCGGCGGCAGCGGGAGCGGCACCGAGGGCAGGCCGTCGATGCTGACGGCGACGTAGTCCTTGCCCTCGCAGTAGGCGCTGAAATTCTCCTCGCCCTTGCGGGTGAAGTACTGGTCGTGCAGGTCGCGTTCGGAGCGGTAGTCCATGAACGGGACGGCGTACCCGCAGGAGTCGCTCACCCTCTCCGCGCGCACCAGGACGATCGCGCGCAGCCCGACGCCGTCCGCGGACGGGTCGAAGTGCCCCAGCAGTTCGGCGAACCGCGGGTCGTCGCGGAACACCGGCTCGCCCCGGCCGTGCACCCGCAGCACCGTCGGCGGGCCCTCGAAAGCGGTCCACATCAGGGTGATCCGGCCGTTCTCCCGCAGGTGGGCGATGGTCTCGGCGTGCGAACCGCCGAAGTCCAGGTAGGCGACGGTGAGTTCGTCGAGGACGGCGAGGGTGCCGGCCCGGCCTTTGGGGGAGAGGTTGACGTGTCCGTCGCCGGAGAGCGGGGCGGTGGCCACGAAGAACACGGGCTGCCTGTCGATGAACGCGCGCAGCCGGTCGTCGATGCGTTCGTAGGTCTTTCCCATACCCGCGATTCTGTGCCCGGCCGAGCCCGGCGGGCGAGGGGAATTGGGGAGCGTCCCACAGTGCGAGACGCGATTGTCCGATTCGTGGAACGTTTTCCTATCCTGGGAGGGTCGTTTTCGAGGGAGAGGGGAACCGCCGTGGCCGGCTACACCCACGGGCACCACGCCGCCGTCCTGCGCTCGCACCGCACCCGCACCGCCGCCAACTCCGCGGCCTATCTGCTGCCCGAACTGCGCCCCGGGCAGCGGCTGTTGGACGTCGGTTGCGGGCCCGGTACGATCACCGCCGACCTGGCCGACCGGCTCGGCCCGACCGGCCGGGTGATCGGCATCGACCCGTCCGCCGAGGTGCTCGCCCAGGCCGCCGCGCTCGCCGCCGAACGCGGGCTGGAGCAGCTGACCTTCGAGGCCGCCGACGTGTACCGACTCCCGTACGCCGATGCCTCGTTCGACGTGGTGCACGCCCACCAGGTGCTCCAGCACCTCGCCGACCCGGTCGCCGCGCTGCGCGAGATGCGCCGGGTCACTGCCCCCGGCGGGGTGATCGCGGTCCGCGACGCCGACTACGCCGCGATGGCCTGGTACCCCCAACTGCCCGAACTGGACGAATGGTTGGCGCTCTACTGGAAGACCGCCCGGGCCAGTGGCGGCGAACCCGACGCCGGCCGCCGACTGCTGTCCTGGGCGCACGCCGCCGGGCTGACCGACGTCCGGCCGTCCTCCGGCACCTGGACGTACGCCACCGAGGCCGAACGTGCCTGGTGGTCGGAGAGCTGGGCCGAGCGGACGGTGCACTCCAACACCGCCGCCACCGCCCTGGCCGAGGGCCTCGCCACCCCCGCCGACCTGGACCGGATCGCCGCCGGCTGGCCCCGCTGGGCCGCGCATCCGGACGCCTGGTTCGCCGTACTGCACGGTGAACTCCTGGTGCGCGTAAGCTAGTTGGCCCAGCCGAGCGGTCCGGCCCGCCCCCCATCGGGCCGGACCGCTACCGTGTGGCGCCATGGGACAACCGGACCGCACGCCCGCCACGCACCGCGTCATGCGGCAGGACGACAACGGCAATCGCTTCCTGCTCGCCCGCGGACTCACCCGCCCCGCCGCCGAGGCCCTGGCCGCCGAGTACGAGGCCCGCGGTCACAAGCAGCTCTACTGGATCGAAGCCGAGGACCCCAACGGACCCGCCCAGCCCGAGGGGACCCGCGCCCCGTAGCTTCCGGGCCCTGCCGCCCGCGGCCGCGTAGCGTGGCGGCCACCGGGAGAGCCGGAACGCCGAGCGAGGAGGGCCTTTCGTTGGCTGAGGAGATCGAGCGCAAGTTCCTGGTGCCGTCGGGCGAAACCGTCCCCGACGGGCGGGAGTTCGAAGTCCGGCAGGGCTACCTGGTGATCGGGCCGGAGGGGTCCGAGGCCCGGGTGCGCGACCAGGGCGGGGAGTGCTCCCTGACGGTCAAGCGCGGCACCGGCCTGGTGCGCGGCGAGTGGGAGACCCCGCTCACCGCCGAGCAGTTCGAGGCGCTGTGGCCCGCCACCGAGCAGGCCCGGGTCGCCAAGACCCGCCGGGTGGTGCAGCTCGGCCGGTGCGAGGCCGTGGTCGACACCTTCCACGGCCGGCTGGCCGGACTGCGCACCGCCGAGGTCGAGTTCACCGACCGGGAGGAGGCCGCCGCCTTCACCCCGCCGCCCTGGTTCGGACCCGAGGTCACCGACCGCCCGGACCTGAAGAACCAGCACCTCGCCACCGCCGCCGGGCCGCCGCGCCCCTGACATAGGGTCGGGAGCCGACGAGCGGTACGAACGGCAAGGGCGGCCATGGCAGAGCTGATCGACACGGTGGCGTGGGTGCGACTGGAGGGCGGGCGGATCCTCTGCGCGCGCCCCCGCGGCAAGGACGTCTTCTACATCCCCGGCGGCAAGCGCGAGGGCGACGAGACCGACCTGCAGACGCTGACCCGCGAGATCGCCGAGGAACTCACCGTCGCCATCCGCCCCGACACCGTCACCCACGCCGGCACCTACCACGCCGACGCCCACCCGGGCGGCCCCACCGTCCGGATGGCCTGCTACCGCGCCGAATACACCGGCACCCTCGCCGCCAGCAGCGAGATCGAGGATGTCGAATGGTTCGGCTACGCCGACCGCGACCGCGTCCCCCCGGTCGACCAGCTGCTCTTCGACGACCTGCACCGCGACGGCCACCTGCACTGAGCACGGGAGAGCCCGGCCGCGCAGGGAAATGCCCGTTCTGTACGCCAATCGGACAGACGACCCGTATGCCGGGATAGCTGCGCGTTTCCCTGGGTATGGCAGTGTTCGGCTTGATTCGTCACGATCAGTGGGCCGGGTTCGGCGCGGCCGTGGCGACGGCCCATGCCCCGGCAGCCCGTCGGCGGCGTGTTCCAGCGACGGCCGGAGGCCCCGTAGGTGGCGAAGCCGGGTGACGGCGGGGAAGAACACGAGGCGTCGGGCCTGCCCCCGCGCGGGCCGCGGCGGCCGAGCCGCCCCGCACTGCCCCGGGGCGCCGACCGGTCCGGCAGCGCGGCCGCCCGCGCCCGCCTGCGCCGCCACCCCGGCCACGAACCGCCGCCGCCCACCCCCGGGCCGTCCGCCGGCCCCGTCGCCGGGCAGCGCCCCGCCGGGCTCGAACCGTCCGCCCGGAGCAGCGGTACGTCCCGCGGCCGCCCCGCCCGGGCGTTCCCCGGCGGGCCCGGCCAGCACCCGGCCGCGCGCTCCGAGGCCCCGCCGACCACGCTGCACCCGAGCCGCCGCACCGAAGGCGGCAGCCTGCTCGACGTGGTGCGGGTGGCGATCGTCATCCTGGACACCGCGGGCCGGGTGGTGCTGTGGAGCCCGACCGCCGAGGAGATGCTCGGCTGGCCCAGCGAGGTGCTGGTCGGCCGGGCGATCGAGGACCTGCTGTCCGACCCGGCCGACCAGCAGCGCGCCAGGGCCGCCCTCCAGGAGACGCTGAGCCGCGGTTCCTGGCACGGCTTCACCGGCATCAGCGACCGGTACGGCATGCCGGTCGAGGTGGAGGTCCGGCTGTCGCTGCTGGTGGACGGCGACGGCGCCCCCTACGTGCAGGCCGCGCTCACCGAGGCCGCCGCGCTGCGCGCCGTCGAACGCGACCTCGCGGTCCGCGACGCGCTGTTCGAACAGTCCCCGCTGGGCATCGCCGTGCTGGACACCGACCTGCGCTACACCGCCGTCAACCGCACGCTGGCCGAGATGAACAACCTGCCCGCCGAGGCGCACATCGGCCGCACCACCGGCGAGACCATGCCGGAGCGCTCCACCGACGAGATCACCGCCCTGCAGCGCCAGGTACTGGCCACCGGCGAGCCCGTCATCGACGTCACGCTGGCCTCGCCGAACAGCGGCCGGGGCGGCTACCGGTCGATCTCGTTCAGCCGGATGACCGACCGGGCCGGCCGGGTGCTCGGCATCTCCGGCACCGCGATGGACGTCACCGAGCGCTACCGGGCGGTGGCCAAGGTGGAGGGCGCCCGGCGGCGGCTGTCGCTGCTCAACGAGTTCGGCTCCCGGGTCGGTGACCTGCTGGACGCCTCGATGATCGCCCAGGAACTGGCCGGCGCGGTGGTCCCGCGGCTGGCCGACTACGCCGCGGTGATCCTGCTGCAGGCCGTCGCGCACGGTGACGACCTGCCCCGGCACGGCCACGACCGGCGCACCTCGCTGCTGCAGCTCGGCGTGGCCGGCGTCGAGGACGGGCCGGCGGTGGAGACCATGCTCCGGCGCAGCGCCCGGATCACCTTCGAGGACGACTCGGTGTTCGGCCGGGTGCTGCGCCGCGGCGTCCCCGAACTGCTCACCGGCGCCGAACTGGAGGCGCTGTCCTTCCCCGGCGACCCCAAGGTGGAGGCCGCCCGCGACCTCGGCATCCACTCCCGGCTGGTGGTGCCGCTGCGGGCCCGCGGCATCGTGATCGGCCTGCTGGTGGTCAGCCGGGCCGGCTACCGGGAGGGCTTCGACCGCGACGACCTGGCCTTCACCGTCGAACTCGCCGACCGGGCCGGCAGCTCGCTCGACAACGCCCGGCTGTACGCCCGCGAGCGGACGGCCGCGCTCACCCTGCAGCGCACCCTGCTGCCCCAGCAGGTGCCGCAGCCGGCCGGCGTCGAGGTGGCGTACCGGTACGTGCCGGGCTCCAGCGGCACCGAGGTCGGCGGCGACTGGTTCGACGTCATCCCGCTGCCCGGCGAGCGCACCGCGCTGGTGGTCGGCGACGTGATGGGCCACGGCCTGCGGGCCGCCGCCACGATGGGCCGGCTGCGCACCGCGGTCCGGGTGCTGGCCGCCCTCGACCTGGCGCCCGAGGTGGTCCTGCGGCACGTCCACGAGCTCGCCGACGACCTCGCCCAGGGCCCCGACGAGGCCCTGCTCGCCACCTGCGTCTACGCGGTGTTCGACCCCGCGCGGCGCAACCTGACCGTCACCAAGGCCGGCCACATCCCGCCGGTCCTGGTGGTGCCCGGCGCCGACGCCGAGCCGGCCCGCTCCGGCGGCCCGCTGCCCGGCGGCGCCGGCCAGGTGCTCGATCTGCCCTCCGGTGCGCCGCTCGGCGTCGGCGGGGTGCCGTTCGAATCCATCGAGATGGAGATCCCCGACGGCAGCCTGCTCGCCCTGTGCACGGACGGGCTGGTGGAGTCCCGGGACAAGGATCTGGACGTGGGACTCGGGAGGTTGATCAGCGTGCTCGAACAGCCGTACGCCTCGATCCAGCAGGCGTGCGAGGCCGTCCTCGACACCATGGAGCAGGGCCGCGAACCCGACGACGTGGCGCTGCTGCTGGCCCGGCTGGGCCGGGAACGGGAGGACGCCCCCACCGCCGGCTGGACCCTGCCGGCCGAGCCGACCGCGGTCTCCCGGGCCCGCCGGCTGGTCCGCCACACACTCGCCGACTGGGGCGTCGAAGCACTCACCGACACCGCCGAACTGCTGGTCAGCGAACTCGTCACGAACGCCGTCCGGTACGCCAGCGCCCCGATCGGGGTCCGGCTCACGCTCGGCGAGGTGCTGCTGGTGGAGATCTCCGACCCGCTGCCGGACCCGCCCCGGGAGCGGCACGCGAGCGCCGGCGACGAGGGCGGGCGCGGTCTCGAACTGGTCCGCCGGCTCGCGCTGCGCTGGGGAACCAGGGCGGAGGGGCTGGGCAAGGTCGTCTGGTTCGAACTGGCAGACTCGGACGTTCAACCACCCGAGTCGATGTTGTGACGTTGAAGGGCGTGTGCGTCCACGCCCGAATGATGAATACTCGGACATCGAAATACTCGGTCGTCTCGACACCGGATGGGCGCGCGGGTTGGAGGGGTCGGTCCGTTGAACAGCTTCCCGGCACGGAACACGACGCACGGCAGCAGCGGCCGAGCCGCACTGCCGGAGCAGCCGGGTGCCCCGACGGTGCCTGCCACCCTCCCTGACGGCTGGGAACAGGCCTCCTCGGGCACCATCTACGACTACATCCGGGTCGCCACCTTCGCGATCGGCCCCGACGGGCGGATCGCGCAGTGGAGCGACCGGGCCGCCGAATTCTTCGGCGTGCCCGCCGCCGAGGCGGTCGGCGCGGACCCGATCACCGCGTTCGTCCCGCGCGAACTGTGGCAGCGCGGCCGGGCCCGGCTGGAACGCATCCTGTCCGGCGAGGAGTGGGTCGGCACCGCCCCCTACCGGGACCTGTCCGGCGCGGAGAGCCTCGCAGAGGTCTACGCGATGCCCGACAGCGCCGACGGCTCCGCCACCTGCCTGGCCGTCGACCTCGGCCGGCTGCGCGCCATCGAGACCGACCTGGCCGCCTCCGAGGCGGTCATCGGCCAGACCCCCACCGGGTTCTTCCTGTTCGACACCGACCTGAAGCTGCAGCGCGTCAACGCCGCCTTCGCCACCGGCGTCGGCCGCAGCCCCGCCGCCCTGCAGGGCCTCGCCCCCGGCGACGTGTTCCGGCCCTCCGACGCGGACCGGCTGCTGCTCGCCCTGCGCAAGGTCCTCACCGGCCAGGAGCCGGTCCTCGACCTGCGGCTGTCCGGCCCCGCCCGCCCCGGCCGCCCGGCCGCCCGCGAGGACGACCGCACCTGGGCCGTCTCGCTGTACCGCCTCACCGCCGCCGGCGGACGCCCGATCGGCGTCGCCGGACAGGTCCAGGACGTCACCAGCCGGCACATCGCCGAACGCGAGGCCGCCGGCGTGCGCCGCAGCCTCGCCCTGCTCAACGAGGCGTCCACCCACATCGGCTCCACCCTCGACCTGGAGACCACCGCCAAGGAACTGCTCGACGTGATCGTCCCGCAGTTCTGCGACGTCGCCACCGTCGACCTGTACACCGCGCTGCTCACCGGCGACTCCTCGCTCACCGCCAACCCGGAGAACGGCGAACTGCGTCGGGTCGCCGTCTCCAGCGTGGTCGGCAACGCCCCGTCGGTGCTCGGCAGCGAACGCGGCGGCGTCCGGGTCGCCGAGGCCGGCGGCACGCTCTGCTACCCGCCGCGCTCCCCGCACGCCCGCGCGCTGCGCACCGGCCGCAGCGTCGTCCCGCAGCCCGGGCCCGACCCGCTGCTGCGCTCCACCCTGGTGGTGCCGCTGGTCGCCCGCGACCAGGTGCTCGGCCTGGTGCAGCTGTCCCGGGCCATCGGCAGCGAGCCGTTCGACGCCCGCGAGGTCGCGATCGCCGAGGAACTCGTCGCCCGCGCCGCCGTCTGCGTCGACAACGCCCGGCTGTACCGCCGCGAGCACGAGCGCGCGCTGATCCTGCAGCGCAGCCTGCTGCCCCCGGGCAACCCGGCCGCGTCCGGCCTGGAGATCGCCCGCCGCTACCTGCCCAGCAACAACAACACCGAGGTCGGCGGCGACTGGTTCGACGTCATCCCGCTGCCCGGCAGCCGCACCGCCCTGGTGATCGGCGACGTGATGGGCCGCGGCCTGCGCGCCGCCGTCGCGATGGGCCAACTGCGCACCGCCGTGCGCACCCTGGCGATGCTCGACCTGGACCCGGAAGAGGTGCTCTCCGCCCTCGACGAGATCGCCCGGGGCCTCGGCAACGACGACGCCGAACCGGACCGGGCCGGCGCCGAGGTCTACCTCGCCACCTGCGTGTACGCCGTGTACGACGCCGTCAAGCAGCGCTGCACCTTCGCCAACGCCGGCCACCTCCCGCCGGTGCTGCTCGCCCCCGGCGAGCGCGCCCGGATGCTCGACGTGCCGCCCGGCCTGCCGCTCGGCGTCGGCGGCGAACCGTTCGAGGAGGTCACCGTCGACCTGCCCGAGGGCGCCGTCCTCGGCCTGTACACCGACGGACTGGTGGAGTCCCGCAAGCACCAGCTGGACGAGGGCCTGAAGGCCTTCCGCACCGCCCTCACCAACGGCTCCGACCAGCTGGAGGAGCTCTGCGACCAGGTGCTGGAGGAGCTCAACCCGCACCACGGCGAGGACGACATCGCGCTGCTGATGGCCAAGGTCCACGCGCTGCCCAAGGGCTCGGTCGGCGACTGGCGGCTGCCGCCCGAGCCGACCTCGGTCGCCCGGGCCCGCGAGGCCGCCTGCGGCTGGCTGCTGGAACGCGGCCTCGACGAGCTCGTCGACACCTCCGAACTGCTGGTCAGCGAACTCGTCACCAACGCCCTGCGGCACGGCCGCGGCGAGATCCGGCTGCGCCTGCTGCGCGACAAGACCATGGTCTGCGAGGTCTGGGACGACGCCTACGCCCAACCGCGCCAGCGCCGCGCCCAGGAGACCGACGAGGGCGGCCGCGGCCTGCAGCTCGTCTCGCTGCTGGCCGAGCGCTGGGGCAGCCGCCGCACACCCAAGGGCAAGATCGTCTGGTTCGAGCTGTCCCTCTAGGCTCCGGCGTCCGTTCGTACCGGAAGCGGGTGCCGGGCCGTTGTGATTCAAACCTCGACCGGCTGCCCGTTTCTGCTCCATTGCGGGCTTCCCCGTACGATGGGGAGAAGCCGAGGCATGTGCCGTGCCCGGTGGGTGGACCGGTGAATGCTGACGCGGGCCGGGCACCGTGACCCACGATTCCGGGAGAATCAGCGCCGCATGCCCACGCGCAACGACATCCGCAACGTCGCCATCGTCGCCCACGTCGACCACGGCAAGACCACTCTGGTCGACGCCATGCTCAAGCAGGCCGGTGCCTTCGCGGCCCACCAGCACCTCGACGACCGCATGATGGACTCGAACGACCTGGAGCGCGAGAAGGGCATCACCATTCTCGCGAAGAACACCGCGGTCAAGTACCACCCCAAGGACGGCGGCGCGCCGATCACCATCAACATCATCGACACCCCGGGCCACGCCGACTTCGGTGGCGAGGTCGAGCGCGGTCTGTCGATGGTGGACGCGGTCGTCCTGCTGGTCGACGCCTCCGAGGGCCCGCTGCCGCAGACCCGCTTCGTGCTGCGCAAGGCGCTCTCCGCGCGCCTGCCCGTCATCCTGTGCATCAACAAGACCGACCGTCCGGACGCCCGGATCGACGAGGTCATCAACGAGACCTACGACCTGTTCCTGGACCTGGACGCGGACGAGGACCAGATCGAGTTCCCGATCGTCTACGCCTGCGCCCGTGACGGCGTGGCCTCGCTGACCAAGCCGGAGAACGGCACGGTGCCGGCCGACTCCGAGAACCTGGAGCCGTTCTTCTCCACCATCCTGGAGCACGTCCCGGCCCCGACCTTCGACGAGAACGCCCCGCTGCAGGCGCACGTCACCAACCTGGACGCCGACAACTTCCTCGGCCGCATCGCGCTGCTCCGCGTCGAGCAGGGCGAGCTGCGCAAGGGCCAGACGGTGGCCTGGATCAAGCGCGACGGCTCGATCCAGAACGTCCGCATCTCCGAGCTGCTGATGACCGAGGCGCTCACCCGCAAGCCCGCCGAGGTGGCCGGCCCCGGTGACATCTGCGCCGTCGCCGGCATCGGCGACATCATGATCGGTGAGACCCTCGCCGACCCCGAGAACCCGATCGCGCTGCCGCTGATCACCGTCGACGAGCCGGCGATCTCGATGACCATCGGCACCAACACCTCGCCGCTGGTCGGCAAGGGCGGCTCCGGCAAGGGCGCGGACGCCAAGTCCGCCGGCAAGGTCGACCGCAAGGTGACGGCCCGCCAGGTCAAGGACCGCCTGGACCGCGAGCTGATCGGTAACGTCTCGCTGCGCGTGCTCGAGACCGAGCGTCCCGACGCCTGGGAGGTGCAGGGCCGCGGTGAGCTGGCGCTGGCCATCCTGATCGAGACCATGCGCCGGGAAGGCTTCGAGCTGACCGTCGGCAAGCCGCAGGTCGTCACCCGCGAGGTCAACGGCAAGACCCACGAGCCGGTCGAGCGCCTCACGGTGGACGTCCCCGAGGAGCACATGGGCGCCGTCACCCAGCTGATGGGCATCCGCAAGGGCCGGATGGACAACATGTCCAACCACGGTTCGGGCTGGGTCCGGATGGAGTTCGTGGTGCCGTCCCGCGGCCTGATCGGATTCCGGACGGAGTTCCTCACCAACACCCGCGGCACCGGCATCGCGCACTCGATCCACGAGGGCTACGAGCCGTGGTTCGGCAACCTGACGACCCGTAACAACGGTTCGCTGGTCGCCGACCGCTCCGGTGTGGTCACCGCCTTCGCGATGACCAACCTGCAGGAGCGCGGCGTGCTGTTCTGCGACCCCGGCACCGAGGTGTACGAGGGCATGATCGTCGGCGAGAACTCGCGCTCCGACGACATGGACGTGAACATCACCAAGGAGAAGAAGCTCACCAACATGCGTTCCTCGAACGCTGACGTGGCCGAGTCGATCGTCCCGCCGCGCAAGCTCTCGCTGGAGCAGTCGCTGGAGTTCTGCCGCGAGGACGAGTGCATCGAGGTGACCCCGGAGACCGTGCGCATCCGCAAGGTCGTCCTGGACGCCAAGGACCGCGGCCGCACCGCGTCGCGCGCCAAGAAGGGCTGACGCCCGCCAGTTTCGGCCGACCGGCCGGTGTCCTTCGGGACGCCGGCCGGTCGTGTTTTTGGTGACTCTCCGTCATGGACGGCTGGAGAGGGGGTGTTCGTTAATCGGACGTCACTGATCGTCATCTGTGACAACTGTCCGTTTCGCCCCTGTCTGGCTATGTCTGCAATGTCCGATTTTTGAGATTCATCCAACATTCATGTGACCAAATTGAAATCTGGATTGGTCAATTCCGTATCCAAGGGTGACCGATAGTGGGTGCAGTCGAGCTCGGGTCGAGGCTCCTGCGCAGGGGTGCGCGCCAGGCCGCGAGCGATCTGTAACACGATTTCAGGAGGCACACCCATGCGCGGTGCCAGCCAGGCCAAGTGGGTTGTCGCGGCCGTCGCGGTCGCCCTCGCCGCCACTGCTTGCGGCAGCGGCTCTTCGGACGGCGCTTCCGGGCCGGCCAACGCTCAGGGCACGTTCAGCTACCAGAGCGCCGAGCCGCAGAACCCGCTCCAGCCCGCCAACGCCATGGAGGTCGGCGGCGGTCGCGTCATCAAGAACCTGTTCAAGGGTCTGGTGGACTACGACCCCGGCAACGGCCAGCTGCGCAACCAGGTCGCCGACAAGATCGAGACCACCGACGCGCAGAACTACACCGTCACCCTGAAGTCCGGCTGGACCTTCCACGACGGCACCCCGGTGACCGCGCAGTCCTTCGTGGACGCGTGGAACTGGTCCGCCAACGTCAAGAACAACCAGATCAACTCCAACTGGTTCTCCGACATCCAGGGCTACGACGCGGTCCACCCGGCCAAGGGCGACCCGACCGCCGACACCATGTCCGGCCTGAAGGTCGTCGACGACACCCACTTCACCATCGCGCTGACCGGCCCGGTGTCGTACTTCCAGTACAAGCTCGGCTACACCGCCTTCGCGCCGCTGCCGAAGGTGTTCTACACCGACCCGGCCAAGTACGGTCAGTCGCCGATCGGCAACGGCCCCTACAAGTTCGTCTCGTGGGAGCACAACAAGGCGATCACCCTCGCCGCCTACGACAACTACGCGGGCGTCGACAAGCCGAAGAACGGCGGCGTCGTCTTCAAGAGCTACTCGCAGCCCGAGGCCGCGTACAAGGACCTGGTCTCCGACAACCTGGACGTGCTGGACCAGGTCGACCCGAGCGACCTCGCCTCCTACAAGAGCGACCTGGGCGACCGGGCCGTCGACCAGCCGCAGGGCTCCATCCAGGCGCTGTCCTTCTCGCTCTACCAGGACTCCTGGAAGGGCCAGGACAAGGCCAAGGTCCGGCAGGGCCTGTCGATGGCGATCGACCGCGACACCATCACCAAGACGGTGCTCAACGGCTCCCGCCAGCCCGCCAACACCTGGGTCGCCCCGGGCGCCATGGGCTACAAGGACAACACCTGCGGCGAGGCCTGCACCTACAACCCGGCGAAGGCCAAGCAGCTGATCGCCGAGGGCGGCGGCGTCCCCGGCAACAAGATCACCGTGCTGTACAACTCCGACGGCGGCCACAAGGACTGGGTGGACGCGGTCTGCAACTCCATCCGCCAGGCCACCGGCGTGGAGTGCGTCGGCGACCCGAAGCCCGACATGAAGAGCGCCCGTGACCTGATCAAGGGCAAGAAGGTCGACGGTCTGATGCGGACCGGCTGGCAGCAGGACTACCCGCTGAACGCCAACTTCCTGCGCGACGTGTACGGCACCGGCGCCGACGCCAACGACGCCGGCTACTCCAGCCCGGAGTTCGACAAGCTGGCCGCCGCGGCGGACAAGGCCACCACCGTCGAGGAGACCGCCGCCCTGTACCAGCAGGCCGAGGCCCAGCTGGCCAAGGACATGCCGGCCATCCCGCTCTGGTACTACAAGACCACCACCGGTTACTCGAAGAACGTGCAGAACGTGAAGTACGACTCGTTCGGCGACCCGGTGTTCACCCAGGTCGAGGTCAAGCAGAAGTAACCGAGCCGGCACCGCGCGGCTCGAACCGACACGGCCGGTGTCCGTCCCCGCCCCACCGGGCGGACCGGCACCGGCCGTTGTCACGCCAAGAACTCTGATCGGGACGACGGCCCGTCAGAGCAGTAAATTGGAGGCACGATGGGGCGCTTTGTCGCTAGGCGACTGCTCCAGATGATCCCGGTGTTCCTGGGCACGGTCACGATCATTTTCTTCATGACCCGCATGCTGCCCGGCGACCCGGCGGCGGCCATGTGGGGAGACAAGGCCGCCGACCCCGCACAGCTGGCGGCGTTCAAGCACCGGATGGGACTCGACGTCTCCATCGGCCAGCAGTACCTCAACTACATGGGGGACCTGTTCCGGGGAAACTTCGGTGAGACCCTGTCCGGCCGCAAGGTCGTCGACGTCATCGGTGAGGCCCTTCCGGTCACCATCCGACTGGCGCTGCTGGCCTTCCTCTTCGAGCTGGTGGTCGGCGTCGGCATCGGCCTGCTGGCCGGCCTGCGCCGCGGCAAGGCGTTCGACAAGAGCACCCTGGTGTTCACCCTGCTGCTGATCTCGATCCCGGTCCCGGTGCTCGGCTTCATCTTCCAGAACGTCTTCGCGATCCAGCTCAAGTGGATCACCCCGACCGTTCAGGACTCGATGAACCTCGGCCAGCTGATGCTGCCCGCCATCGTGCTCGGCTCGCTGTCCCTCGCGTACGTCGCCCGACTGACCCGCACCTCCATCGCGGAGAACATCAAGTCGGACTACATGCGCACCGCGATCGCCAAGGGCCTGCCCCGGCGCAAGGTCATCGGTACCCACCTGCTGCGCAACTCGATGATCCCGGTGGTGACCTTCCTGGGTACCGACCTCGGCGCCCTGATGGGCGGCGCGATCGTCACCGAGGGCATCTTCAACGTCAAGGGCGTCGGCAACGCGCTGTACCACGCCATCAACCTCAACGAGGGCGCGACCGTCTCCGGTTTCGTCGTCGTGCTGGTGCTGGTGTACCTGGCCGCCAGCCTGATCGTCGACCTGCTCTACGCGGTCCTGGACCCGAGGATCCGGTATGCCTGACCTGATCGAGAAGACCGCCCCGGCGCAGGGCTCCGCCGAGCCCAAGCCGGAGAAGCCCCGCAGCCTCGGCTCGGACGCCTGGCACGACCTGCGCAAGCGGCCGATCTTCATCATCTCGGCGGCGCTGATCGTGCTGCTGATCGCCTTCGCGATCGCCCCCAGCCTGTTCACCTCGGTGGACCCGCGGGCCGGCGACCTGCGCCTGCACTACCTGAGCAAGCCGAACTACCTGCACTTCTTCCAGGCGGACTGGTTCGGCTACGACGGCCAGGGCCGGTCCATCTACGCCCGGATGATCTACGGCGCCCGCGCCTCCGTGGTGGTCGGCATCTGCGTCACCGCCGGCGTCACCGTCCTCGGCGGCCTGGCCGGCATGATCGCCGGCTACTACGGCGGCTGGGTCGACGCGGTGATCTCCCGGATCACCGACATGTTCTTCGGCATCCCGCTGCTGCTCGGCGCGCTGGTCGTGCTGAACGCCTTCACCACCCGCACCGTCTGGTCGGTGGTCTTCGCCCTGGTCGCCCTCGGCTGGACCCAGATGACCCGCGTGATGCGCGGCTCGGTGATCACCGTCAAGCAGTCGGACTACGTGACCGCCGCCAAGGCGCTCGGCGCCGGCACCGGCCGGATCATGCTCAAGCACATCCTGCCGAACGCGATCGCCCCGGTGATCGTGGTCGCCACCATCGCGCTCGGCGGATACATCGCCACCGAGGCCACGCTGAGCTTCCTCGGCATCGGCCTGCAGGACCCGACCATCTCCTGGGGCATCGACATCAACTCGGCCCAGAAGGTCCTCCGTACCGCGCCGTTCGCGCTGTTCTTCCCGGCCGGCATGCTCAGCATCACCGTGCTGGCGTTCATCATGCTCGGCGACGCGGTGCGCGACGCCCTCGACCCGAAGCTGCGCTGAGAGAGGCGGCCCGCATCATGACCACCGCACCCGAGAAGACCACTGCCACCAAGGACCGCCTGGTCCCCGGCACCCCGCTGCTCGAAGTCCGCGACCTGCACGTCGAGTTCAAGACCCGGGACGGCATCGCCAAGGCCGTCAACGGCGTCAACTACTCGGTCGCCGCCGGCGAGACCCTCGCCGTGCTCGGCGAGTCCGGCTCCGGCAAGTCCGTCACCGCGCAGACCATCATGGGCATCCTCGACATGCCGCCCGGCCGGGTCACCGCCGGCGAGATCATGTTCCGCGGCCGGGACATGCTCAAGATGTCGAACGAGGAACGCCGGAAGATCCGCGGCCGCAAGATCGCGATGATCTTCCAGGACGCGCTGTCCTCGCTGAACCCGGTGCTCTCCGTCGGCTACCAGCTCGGCGAGATGTTCCGCGTCCACGAGGGCGCCTCCCGCAAGGAGGCCAAGGCCAAGGCCATCGAACTGATGGACCGGGTCCGCATCCCCGCCGCCGCGCAGCGGGTGAACGACTACCCGCACCAGTTCTCCGGCGGCATGCGCCAGCGCATCATGATCGCGATGGCGCTGGCCCTCGAGCCGGACCTGATCATCGCGGACGAGCCCACCACCGCGCTGGACGTCACCGTCCAGGCGCAGGTGATGGACCTGCTGGCCGAGCTCCAGGCCGAGTACCACATGGGTCTGATCCTGATCACCCACGACCTCGGTGTGGTCGCCGACGTCGCGGACAAGATCGCCGTCATGTACGCCGGCCGGATCGTCGAGACCGCGCCCGTGCACGACCTGTACGCCAGCCCCGCCCACCCCTACACCAAGGGCCTGCTCCGGTCGATCCCGAGCCTCGACCAGAAGGGCGAGGAGCTCTACGCGATCAAGGGCCTGCCGCCCAACCTCTACAAGGTCCCGGCCGGCTGCGCGTTCAACCCGCGCTGCGACGTGGCCACCGACCTGTGCCGCACCGAGATCCCCGCCCTGCACCAGGTCACCGACCGGGACGGGGCCGAACTCGCCGGCCGCAAGAGCGCCTGCCACTTCTGGAAGGAGACCCTCCATGGCTGAGCCCATCCTGGAGGTCCGCGACCTGGTCAAGCACTACCCGCTCACCCAGGGCGTCCTCCTCAAGAAGCAGGTCGGCGCGGTCAAGGCCGTCGACGGCGTCTCCTTCACCCTCGACAAGGGCGAGACCCTCGGCATCGTCGGCGAGTCCGGCTGCGGCAAGTCCACCCTCGCCAAGGTCCTGATGAACCTGGAGCGGGCGACCGCCGGCCAGGTCCTCTACAAGGGCGAGGAGATCTCGCGCCTGTCGGGCTCCGCGCTCAAGGCGGTGCGGCGCAACATCCAGATGGTGTTCCAGGACCCGTACACCTCGCTGAACCCGCGTATGACGGTCGGCGACATCATCGGGGAGCCGTTCGAGATCCACCCCGAGGTGGCGCCGAAGGGCGACCGCCGCAAGGCCGTTCAGGATCTGCTGGACGTGGTCGGGCTCAACCCCGAGTACATCAACCGGTACCCGCACCAGTTCTCCGGCGGCCAGCGTCAGCGCATCGGCATCGCCCGCGGTCTGGCGCTGAAGCCGGAGATCATCATCTGCGACGAGCCGGTCTCCGCGCTGGACGTGTCGGTGCAGGCCCAGGTGATCAACCTGCTGGAACAGCTCCAGAGCGAGTTCGAGCTGTCCTACATGTTCATCGCGCACGACCTGTCGATCGTCCGGCACATCTCCGACCGCGTCGGCGTGATGTACCTCGGCAAGATCGTCGAGATCGGCACCGACGCCGAGATCTACGAGCACGCCACCCACCCCTACACCCAGGCGCTGCTGTCCGCCGTGCCGGTGCCCGACCCGACCGGCCGCGAGAGCCGCGAGCGGATCATCCTCACCGGCGACATCCCGTCCCCGGCGAACCCGCCGTCCGGCTGCCGGTTCCGCACCCGCTGCTGGAAGGCGGAGGAGCGCTGCTCCACGGAGCTGCCGCTGCTGGCCGTTCCGGAGCTGCTGACCGGCGAGGCCAAGCACGAGTCGGCGTGCCACTTCGCTGCGGAGCGCGAGGTCGCGGCGGCGTAGCGCACAACCACGGGCACGAGTAACCAGGCACCCATCAGCCGGGTCGCGATCAACGGCAAGTCATTGCCCGCGACGCGATCTTGCTGGTGGGTGCCTTCCGCTGCGCGCAGTTCCGCCCCCTCGGCTTCGCCTGGGGGTACCCCCAGCGCCCCTGGTTGGTGTGCTCCGTCCGGCTGCGCTGTGGTCGCGTGACCGCTCGGCGGCACTTCTCATGAGGTGAGATGCGTCATGCACCCTTGAGGAGGAAGCTCCATGCCTTCAGGCACCCGTGTGCGCCGGGCCGTGGTCAGTGCGACGTCCGTGGCCCTGATGGCCACGGGTTGTGGTGGTGGCGGCAGTTCGAGCAACGGTCCGTCGGATGCCGCCAAGACGTTCACGTACCAGGGCTCCGAGCCGCAGAATCCGTTGCAGCCGGCGAACGCCAACGAGGTTGGTGGCGGGCGCATCGTGCAGAACCTGTTCAAGGGCCTGGTGGACTACGACCCCGCCACCGGGAAGCTGCGCAACCAGGTCGCGGACACCATCGACACCACTGACGCGCAGACGTACACCGTGGTGCTGAAGTCGGGTTGGACGTTCCACGACGGGACGCCGGTGACGGCGAAGAGCTTCGTGGACGCGTGGAACTGGGCGGCGAACACCAAGAACAACCAGATCAACAGTTCGTGGTTCGAGGACATCCAGGGCTACCCGGACGTCCACCCGGAGAGCGGCAGTCCGACGGCGGACACCATGTCGGGGCTGACCGTCCAGGACGGGACGCACTTCACGATCAAGCTGAACCACAAGGTCTCGTACTTCCCGTACAAGCTGGGGTACGTGGCCTTTTCGCCGCTTCCGGAGGGTTTCTACCAGGACCCGGCGGGCTACGGGCAGAAGCCGGTGGGCAACGGGCCCTACGAGTTCGTGAGTTGGGACCACAACTCGCAGGTGGTCACCAAGACGTTCGCCAACTACCAGGGGGTGGACAAGCCGAAGAACGGCGGCGTGGTGTTCAAGATGTACACCAACGCGGAGGCGGCCTACGCGGACCTGCAGTCGAACAACCTGGACGTGATGGACCAGGTGCCGCCGTCGGCACTGGCGAACTACAAGGGAGATCTGGGCTCCCGGGCGATCGACGCTCCGCAGGGTGGGATCCAGAACGTCGGGTTCACGCTGTACCAGCCGGAGTGGCAAGGGGCGGACAAGGCCAAGGTCCGGCAGGGACTGTCGATGGCGATCGACCGGAACACCATCACCAGAACGGTGCTCCAGGGTTCGCGGGCGCCGGCGTCGGCGTGGGTCGCGGAGGGGGTGGAGGGCTACAAGGCGGGGACGTGCGGGGACTTCTGCACGTACAACCCGGACAAGGCGAAGCAACTGATCCAGGAGGGCGGTGGCGTCCCCGGGAACTCGCTGAAGATCACCTACAACGCGGACGGCGGTCACAAGGAGTGGGTGGACGCGGTCTGCAACTCGATCCGGCAGACGACCGGGGTGAACTGCGCCGGTGACCCGAAGACCGACTTCAAGACCGCCCGGGCGGCGATCACCGGGCACCAGATCAACGGCATGTTCCGGACCGGCTGGGTGCAGGACTACCCGTTGAACGCGAATTTCCTGGCGGACGTGTACCGCACCGGGGCGGCCTCGAACGACACCGGCTACTCCAGCCCGGAGTTCGACAAGCTCGCCACGGAGGCCGACAAGGCCGCGTCGATCCAGGACACCGCGACCGGCTACCAGCAGGCCGAGGCGCAGCTGGCGACGGACATGCCGGCCATCCCGCTCTGGTACTACCGGACGAACTCCGGCTACTCCAACAAGGTGCAGAACGTGTCGTTCGACTCCTTCGGCAACCCGGCCTGGACCCAGGTCGAGGTCAAGAGCTGATCCCGTCCGGCGCCGGCCCCGCCCTCCCCGCACGGAGGGCGGGGCCACACCGGTCACCCCCTCGGAGGGAGGGCTCCCATGGGTCATTACGTCCTGCGGCGCGTGCTCCAGATGATCCCGGTGTTCTTCGGGGCCACGCTGCTGATCTTCCTGATGGTGTACAGCCTGCCGGGCGACCCGATCGCGGCGATGTTCGGCGACAAGGCGGCCGACCCGGCGACCGTGGCCCACCTGAAGCACCAGTACTACCTCGACCAGCCGCTGTGGAAGCAGTACCTGCACTACATGAACAACATCTTCCACCTGGACTTCGGCACCAGTTTCACCGGCCGCCCGGTCTCCGAGATCATGAAGGACGCCTTCCCGGTCACCATCCGGCTCGCGCTGGTCGCGTTCTTCTTCGAGATCGTGATCGGCCTGCCGCTGGGCCTGATCGCCGGCCTGAAGCGGGGAAGTGTCGCGGACACCGCGGTGCTGCTGCTGACCCTGGTCGTGATCTCGATCCCGGTGTTCGTGCTCGGGTACATCGCGCAGACGGTGTTCGCGATCAACCTGGGCTGGGTGACGGCGACGGTCCAGGACTCCCGGGACATCACCCAGTTGATCCTGCCCGGCCTGGTGCTGGCCTCGCTGTCGCTGGCGTACGTGGCCCGGCTGACCCGGACCTCGATCGGCGAGAACCTGCGCGCCGACTACATGCGCACAGCGGTGGCCAAGGGCCTGCCGCGGCGGACCATCGTCGGGCGGCACCTGCTGCGCAACTCGCTGATCCCGGTGGTGACGTTCCTGGGCACCGACCTGGGCGCGCTGATGGGCGGCGCGATCGTCATCGAGGGCATCTTCAACATCACCGGTGTCGGCAACGTCCTCTACCGGGCGATCAACCAGAAGGAAGGCCCGACGGTGGTCGGCATCGTCACGGTGCTGGTGATGGTGTACCTGCTCGCCAGCCTGATCGTCGACCTGCTGTATGCCGTCCTGGACCCGAGGATCCGTTATGCCTGACCGCAACGAGTCCCTCCCGGACGACCACGATCCGCTGCGGAACATCAACCCCACCGACAGCGACCACCTGGACTACGTCGGCCAGCAGGGCCTGGCGGTGGAGCGGGACTCGCTGATCGAACCGGACCCCGGCAAGCGGGAGCAGGCCCGCAGCCTGTGGGGCGACGCCTGGCGGGATCTGCGGCGGCGGCCGATCTTCCTGGTCTCGGCGGCGCTGATCGTGCTGCTGATCCTGATCGCGGTCTTCCCGCAGCTGTTCACCAGCACCGATCCACGGGCCTCCGACCTGCTCCACAACTACCTGCGCCGGCCGAACTGGACGGACTTCTTCGGGGCCGGCTGGTTCGGCTACGACGGGCAGGGCCGGTCCATCTACGCCCGGGTGATCTACGGGGCGCGGGCGTCGATCACGGTCGGCATCTGCGTCACCCTGGCGGTCACCCTGCTGGGCGGCCTGACCGGGATGGTCGCCGGGTACTTCGGCGGCAGCGTCGACGCGGTGCTGTCCCGGGTCACCGACATCTTCTTCGGCATCCCACTGCTGCTCGGCGCCCTGGTGCTGCTGAACGCGTTCGCCACCCGCAACGTGTGGTCGGTGGTGATCGCGCTGGCCTTCCTCGGCTGGACCCAACTGGCGCGCGTGATGCGCGGGTCGGTGATCACCGTCAAGCAGTCGGACTACGTGGTGGCCGGGCGGGCACTGGGCGCCGGGACGGGGCGGCTGATGTTCCGGCACATCCTGCCGAACGCGATCGCCCCGGTGATCGTGGTCGCCACCATCGCGCTGGGCGGGTACATCACGGCGGAGGCGACGCTGAGCTTCCTCGGCATCGGCCTGCAGGACCCGACCATCTCCTGGGGCGTGGACATCTCCTCCGCGCAGAAGGTGATCCGGCAGGCGCCGTTCGTGCTGTTCTTCCCGGCCGCGGCGCTCTCCATCACCGTGCTGGCCTTCATCATGCTGGGCGACGCGGTGCGCGACGCCCTCGATCCGAAGCTGCGCTGAGCGAGGGGAGAGGCACATGACCACCGCCGCCGACCAGGCCCGCCCGGCCCGCGAGGAGCCCTACACCGGCCCGCTGCTGGACGTGAAGGACCTGCACGTCGAGTTCAAGACCCGCGACGGCGTCGTCCGGGCCGTCAACGGCGTCAACTACAGCGTCAGCGCGGGTGAGACGCTCGCCGTGCTGGGCGAGTCCGGCTCCGGAAAGTCCGTCACCGCGCAGGCCGTCATGGGCATCCTCGACATGCCGCCGGCCAGTATCCCCAAGGGGGAGATCCTGTTCCGCGGCCGGGACATGCTGAAGATGTCCAAGGACGAACGCCGGAAGATCCGCGGGCAGAAGATCGCGATGATCTTCCAGGACGCGCTGTCCTCGCTGAACCCGGTGCTCTCCGTCGGCTACCAGCTCGGCGAGATGTACCGGGCGCACCGCGGCAGCAACCGGAAGGACGCCAAGGCCAAGGCCGTCGAACTGATGGACCGGGTGCGGATCCCCGCCGCCGCGGAGCGGGTGGACGACTACCCGCACCAGTTCTCCGGCGGCATGCGGCAGCGCATCATGATCGCGATGGCGCTGGCCCTGGAGCCGGACCTGATCATCGCGGACGAGCCGACCACGGCGCTGGACGTCACCGTCCAGGCGCAGGTGATGGACCTGCTGGCGGAGCTCCAGGCCGAGTACCACATGGGTCTGATCCTGATCACCCACGACCTCGGTGTGGTCGCCGACGTCGCGGACAAGATCGCCGTCATGTACGCGGGCCGGATCGTCGAGACCGCCCCCGTGCACGACCTGTACGCCAGCCCCGCCCACCCGTACACCCGCGGCCTGCTGGACTCCATTCCGCGTCTCGACCAGAAGGGCCAGGAGCTCTACGCGATCAAGGGCCTGCCGCCCAACCTGCTGCGGATCCCGGCCGGCTGCGCGTTCAACCCGCGCTGCCCGCGGGCGCAGGAGGTGTGCCGGCAGGAGGTGCCGCCGCTGGCGCAGGTGACCGAGGACGACGGGACGCCGCTGGCCGGGCGGGGCAGCGCGTGCTTCTTCTGGAAGGAGACCCTCCATGACAGCTAACGGCGCCACACCGCTCGGGGCGACCACCCCCGAGGAGGTCGCGTTCGCCCAGGAGGTGCGGCGCGGCGAACCCATCCTGGAGGTGCGGAACCTGGTCAAGCACTTCCCGCTGACCCAGGGCGTCCTGCTCAAGAAGCAGGTCGGCGCGGTCAAGGCCGTCGACGGGGTGTCCTTCGACCTGATGCAGGGGGAGACGCTCGGCATCGTCGGCGAGTCCGGCTGCGGCAAGTCCACGCTGGCCAAGGTGCTGATGAACCTGGAGCCCGCGTCCGGCGGGTCGGTGAAGTACAAGGGCGAGGAGATCTCGCGCCTGTCGGGCTCCGCGCTGAAGGCGGTGCGGCGCAACATCCAGATGGTGTTCCAGGACCCGTACACCTCGCTGAACCCGCGCATGACGGTCGGCGACATCATCGGGGAGCCGTTCGAGATCCACCCCGAGGTGGCGCCGAAGGGCGACCGCCGCAAGGCCGTTCAGGATCTGTTGGACGTGGTGGGTCTGAACCCGGAGTACATCAACCGGTATCCGCACCAGTTCTCGGGCGGCCAGCGCCAGCGCATCGGCATCGCGCGCGGTCTGGCGCTGAAGCCGGAGATCATCATCTGCGACGAGCCGGTCTCCGCGCTGGACGTGTCGGTGCAGGCCCAGGTGATCAACCTGCTGGAACAGCTCCAGAGCGAGTTCGAGCTGTCCTACATGTTCATCGCGCACGACCTGTCGATCGTCCGGCACATCTCCGACCGCGTCGGCGTGATGTACCTCGGGCGGATGGTGGAGATCGGCACCGACCTGGAGATCTACGACCACGCCACCCACCCGTACACCCAGGCGCTGCTGTCCGCCGTCCCGGTGCCCGACCCGACCGCGCGGGAGTCCCGGGACCGGATCGTGCTGATCGGGGACGTGCCCTCGCCGGCCAACCCGCCGTCCGGGTGCCGGTTCCGTACCCGGTGCTGGAAGGCCCAGGAGCGGTGCGAGCGGGAGGACCCGGCGCTGACCGTCCGGGAGTGGCTGGAGGGCCGGGCCCGGCACGACTCGGCCTGCCACTTCGCCGCCGAACGCGAGAACACCTGACACGAAGAGGGCCCCCACCGAGCGGTGGGGGCCCTCTTCGGGCGTGACGCGGGATCAGGCGCGCTGCTCCGGAACGGCGGCCGTCGAGCCGTCCTCCGGGAAATGACAGGCAGTCAGGTGACCTGCGACGTTGCCGGACAGCTGGATCAGCGGCGGCTCCTCCACGGAGCACTTCTCCTGCGCCTTCCAGCAGCGGGTGCGGAAGCGGCAGCCCGACGGCGGGTTGAGCGGCGACGGGACGTCACCGGTCAGCCGGATCCGCTCGCGGTTGTCGTCCGGGTCGGCCTCGGGCACGGCGGACAGCAGCGCGTGGGTGTACGGGTGGCGGGGCGACTCGTACAGCGACTTGCGGTCGGCGATCTCGACGATCTTGCCGAGGTACATGACCGCGACACGCTGCGAGAAGTGGCGCACCACCGACAGGTCGTGGGCGATGAACAGGAAGGCGATGCCCAGCTCGCGCTGCAGCTCCTGGAGCAGGTTGACGACCTGCGCCTGGATGGAGACGTCCAGCGCCGAGACCGGCTCGTCCGCGACGATCAGCTTCGGGTTCAGCGACAGCGCGCGGGCCACGCCGATGCGCTGGCGCTGGCCGCCGGAGAACTCGTGCGGGAAGCGGTTGTAGTGCTCCGGGTTGAGACCGACGGTCTCCAGCAGCTCCTGCACCCGGCGCTGGATGCCGCCCTTCGGGTTGATCCCGTTGATCTCCATCGGCGCGCCGATGATCGCGCCGACGGTGTGCCGCGGGTTCAGCGAGGAGTACGGGTCCTGGAAGATCATCTGGATCTCGGACCGGATCGGCGCCAGCTCCTTGCGGGAGGCGTGCGTGATGTCCTGGCCGTTGTAGCGGATCTCGCCGCCGGTCGGCTCCAGCAGGCGGGTCACCAGCCGGCCGAGGGTCGACTTGCCGCAGCCGGACTCGCCGACCAGGCCGACCGACTCGCTGCCGAAGACCTCCAGGTCCACGCCGTCCACCGCGTGCACCGCGCCGACCTGGCGCTTGAACAGGAAGCCGTCCATCACCGGGAAGTGCTTCTGCACGCCCTTGATGGTCAGCAGCGGGTCACCGGAACCGGTGGCGGCGCCGCCCGGCTTTTCGAGGGTCAGTTCGTTGCTCATGATGTCCCTCTCAGCCGAGCCGCGGCTTGATCTGGTCGATGAAGATGTCCTGCCGCTTCGCCGCGCTCAGGTGGCAGGCAGCGGCGTGCCCGGTGGCCGGGGCGAGCGGCGGGCGCTCCGAGGTGCAGCCGCCGCCGATGACCTGCTCGACGAAGTCGCAGCGCGGGTTGAACGGGCAGCCGGTCGGCAGGTTGATCAGGCTCGGCGGGGTGCCGCGGACCGGACGCAGCGGCAGGTCCACGTCGCCGGTCAGGCTCGGCATCGAGGACAGCAGGCCCCAGGTGTAGGGGTGCTGCGGGGCCTTCAGGACCTCGCGGACGGTGCCGCGCTCCACGGCCCGGCCCGCGTACATCACCATGATGTTCTGCGCGGTGCGCGCCACCACGCCCAGGTCGTGGGTGATCAGGATGATCGCGGTGCCCATCTCCTGCTGAAGGTCCTTCAGCAGGTCGAGGATCTGGGCCTGGACGGTGACGTCCAGCGCGGTGGTCGGCTCGTCGGCGATCACCAGCTTGGGGTCGCAGACCAGCGACATGGCGATCATCGCGCGCTGGCGCATACCGCCGGAGAACTGGTGCGGGTAGTCGTCGACCCGGGTGGTGGGCTGCGGGATGCCGACCCGGGTCAGCATCTCGATGGCCCGGTCCCGGGACTCCTTCTTGGAGGCACCGGTGTGCTTGCGGAACGTCTCGCCGATCTGCTTGCCGATGGTGTGGTACGGCGACAGCGCGGTCAGCGGGTCCTGGAAGATCATCGACATGGTCTTGCCGCGGAGCTTCTCCAGCTCGCGGTTGGACGCGCCGACCAGCTCCTGGCCGTCCAGCTTGATCGAGCCGGTGATGTCGGTCCGGTCCGGGTTGTGCAGGCCCAGCACGGCCAGGTTGGTCACCGACTTGCCGGAGCCGGACTCACCGACGATGCCGAGCGTGCTGCCCGGGGACACGTCGAAGGAGAGGTTGTCCACGGCCCGGACCACGCCGTCCTCGGTGCTGAAACGGACCGAGAGGTCGCGGACTGAGAGGAACGGCTTGTCGCCGCCGCTGCCGGCGGACGAGGCCTCCTCGGGCTTGGCCTGGGTGGTCATGGACTGGGCTCCTCGGTGCGGTACGTGAGGTCGGGACTGCTGGGTCGGCCTGGGGTGCGGCCGGTCAGGCCAGGCGGATGCGCGGGTCGATCAGGGCGTAGGCGGCGTCGACGATGATGTTGAAGAACACGATCAGCGTGGCGGCCACCACGGTGACACCGACCAGCAGCGAGAGGTCGGAGTCGTTGAAGGAGTGGATCGCCAGCTCACCCAGGCCGTGCAGGCTGAAGGTGGTCTCGGTGATGATCGCGCCGCCGAGCAGGACGCCGAGGTCGATGCCGAAGACGGTGACGATGGTGCCCATCGCGCCGCGCCAGGCGTAGCGCATGAAGACCGAGGTGCCGGACATGCCCTTGGCGCGGGCCGTACGCACGAAGTCCTCGGACAGCTGCTCGACCATCGAGGAGCGGGTCATACGGGTGTAGTTGGCCGTCCAGATCAGCGACAGGACGATCCACGGGACCAGCAGGCCGGTGAACCAGCCGACCGGGTCCTGGGTGATCGGCACGTAGGTGGGCTGGTCCAGCAGGTCGGTGCTGTAGACCAGGGCGACCAGCGCGAGCGGACCGGCCACATAGATCTGCATCGAGGAGACGACCAGCGAGGCGGCACTGGCGATCTTGTCGGCCGGCTTGCCCTGCTTGTGGGCGGCCAGCATGCCGGTGCCGATGCCGAAGATCAGGAAGATCACGGCGGAGCCGACGGTCAGCGACAGGGTGGTCGGGAAGCGGTCCGCCAGGATGCTGCCGACCAGTTCCTTCTTGTCGAAGGAGTAGCCGAAGCACGGGGCGGAGCAGGCCACGTTGTTGTAGGTGCCACCGGTGAAGATGGCGCTCAGCCAGTTCCAGTACTGGACCGGCAGGGACTTGTCGAAGCCCATGTCGTGCCTGATCAGGGCGAGGTTCTCGGGCGTGCAGATCTTGCCGCAGTAGAGCCGCGCCGGGTCCGCCGGGATCGCGAAGAACAGCGCATAGGTGACCATCGAGACGATCACCAGAATGACGAGAGCGCCGAGTGATCGGCGGACGAGGAATCGGAGCATCGGACGGGCTCTCCTGATCGGGGAGGGGCACCGGCAGGTCGTGCCGGTGCCCCACCGTGAGCTACTGCTCGGTGATGACTACTACTTGACGTAGATGTTGAGCGGCGACTGCAGGCCGGCCAGGGTGTCGAACTTGACGCCGCCGAGGCCCGAGCCGTACAGGCTCAGCGAACGCTGGTACACGTCCGGGATCGAGTACGCCTTGTCCTGCAGCTTCTTGTCGATCGCGGCCCACGCCTTGCCCTGGGCGACCGGGTCGGCGATCTTGACCGCCGCGTCCATGGCGGCGTTGATCTCCGGGTCGTTCACGTGGGCGTAGTTCTGACCACCGTCGGCGATCATGCGGCCGTCCCACACCGGCTGCAGCGAGGTGTAACCGGTCGGCCAGTCGGCGCCCCAGCCACCCCAGTACAGGTCGAACTCGTTGTTGACGACCTGGATCGCGTCGTAGTAGGTCTTCGAGTCCAGCGGCTTCGGCACGAACTTGAAGCCGGCGGCCTCGAGGTTGGTGCGGATGGCCTCGGTGACCTTCTGCTGGATCGGGGTGTTGTTGAAGGCGTAGACGATGGTCTGGCCCTGGGCGTTCGCCTCGGTCAGCAGCTTCTTGGCCGCCTCGATGTCGCCCTGCGGCTTCTTCTTGATCTCGAACGGGTCGTACGACTCGAAGCCGAGGACGGTCGGGCTCATGTACGAGGTGGCGTAGTCACCGTAGGAGGTGCCGCCCTGCAGCTGGCGGGTCTGCTGGTGCGGGAACGCCTTGACCAGCGCCTCGCGGACCTTCTGGTCCTTGATGCGGCTGTTGTTGATGTAGTAGTAGTCCACGTACGGGGTCAGACCCTCGAGCGTGCGGGACTTCAGCTTCTCGTCGCCCTTGACCTTGTCCACGTAGGTCGGGTTGACCGTGTTGTGGAAGGTGAAGGTGTTCTTGTCGTCGCCGTTGTCCGCCATGAAGCGCTCGGTGGACTGCTGGGTCTGGACACCGAAGGTCATGTGCCACTTGTCCGGGTACGCGTTCCGGATCGGGTCGGTGGCGCCGTCCCAGTTCGGGTTGCGCTCCAGGTCCAGCGAGCGGTCGGTGACGTGCTCGGTGATCTGGTACGGGCCCGAGGAGAACGGCTTCTTGTCGTACTCCTCCTTGGTGTCGTGGGCCTTCGGCACGGCACCGTAGCCGGTCATGGCCAGGGTGAAGTTGGCGTCCGGGTGGACGTCCTGGAACGCGATGATGACGGTCTTGTCATCCGGGGTGGTGATCGCGTCGAGTTCCTTGCCGTCGTACGGACCGGTGTAGGCGGCGCGGTAGTTGTCACCCGAGATCCACTGCTGGATGTAGGTCGGGCCACCCTTGATGAACGAGGCGTAGGTGCGCTCGATCGAGTACTTGATGTCGGCCGAGGTGATCGGCGCACCGTCCTGCCACTTCACGCCGTCCTTCAGCGTGAACTTCCAGGTCTTGCCACCGTCGGTGGTGGTGCCGGTGTCGGTGGCCAGGTCGCCGACCAGCTTCTGCGAGCCGTCCGCGCCGGTCTTGTAGCCCGTCAGCTGACGGGTGAACAGCAGCGAGGCCTCGGCGTTGTAGTTCATGTAGACCATGGCCGGGTCCAGGTGCGAGAAGTCGTCGCGGTCGATCATGTTGACCGTGCCGCCCTTCTTCGCGCCGGGCTCGGGGATGGCCGGACCCTTCGAGTCCTCGGCGGTGCCGACGGAGATCGTGGTGGCGGCAACCGGCTCCTTCGAGCCGCTCGCCTTCGGGTCGTTGTTGGAGTGGCCACTGGAGCACGCCGTGGTGACGGTCAGGGCCCCGGCGACCATGATGGCTGCAGCGAGCCGCGACTTGCGAGAACTCATCTTCATCCTGCCTGGGGTAGGTGTAGTGACTATGTGCAGTGGGGTGCCCGGGGCTGGCTTTCCCATCCCCCCGGAGTCTTGAGGACCTGCTAGCGGTTGGCCTTGGGGTCGAAGGCGTCCCGGACGGAGTCGCCGAGCAGGTTGAAGGCGAGAACGAAGATCACCATGGCAAGGCCCGGGAAGAGCAGGAAGGTGACGTCGGTCCGCAGGTAGTTCGCCGCGTCGGCGATCATCCGGCCCCAGTCGGGGACCGGCTCGCTGACGCCCACACCGAGGTAGGACAGGCCGGCTTCGGCGGTGACGAACGCCGGGAGCGCGAGGGTGGCCTGAACCAGGATCGGGGTCCACAGGTTGGGCAGGATCTCCTTGAAGATGATCCGCATCGGAGAGGCACCGGTGACCTTGGCGGCCTCGATGAACTCCCGCTCGCGCAGCGCCAGCGCGGTACCGCGCAGGATGCGGGCCAGGCCCATCCAGCCGAGCAGCGAGAGCACGATGGTCACCGCGACGAACGGCAGCCACTCCGGGATCTTCTCGTTCTTGCTCACCAGCAGGCTGGTGACCACCGGCATGGTGGCGATCAGGAAGATCTGCGACGGGAACGACATGAGCACGTCGATGACGCGGCCGATGAAGAAGTCGGCCTTTCCGCCCAGGTAGCCGGCCGCGATGCCGAGCGCGACACCGATCACGGTGGTCAGGATCGAGGTGGCGAAGGCGATGATCAGCGAGGTACGGATGCCGTAGACCAGCTGCATCATGATGTCCCGGCCGAGGCCCGGCTCCAGACCGAACCAGAAGTCACCGCTCATGCCGCCGTTGGGGGCCACCGGAAGACCGGAGTCGGTCAGCAGGGTCGGGTCGTCCTGGCCGTAGTGGGTCTGCGGGTCGTTGCCGTAGATCATCGAGATGAGCGGCGCGAAGATCGCCACCAGGATGAAGAACAGCACCACACAGGCGCTCACTACGCCGGTGCGGTCACGGAGGAAGCGGCGCCACATCAGCTTCCCGGGAGAGAGGCCGCGGAAGCCGGGTTCGGCGGGCGCGTCGGCCGAGGCGTTGTCCGCGAGGTCCGACGTGGACCCGGGGGTGTCCCCGTCCGTCGTGGCCCCAGTAGGCGTCGTCATGGTGCTAAAGCTCCCGACCGTGGTCCGTGCAGAAGCAAGGAGTAAGAACTTGGATGAATGGACTCTTGCAAGTCGTTTATCGAACGTCAAGAGTTCCTCAGTTGTCAGGGGCCCATTTCCTGCTTCGTGCTGGAATGTCAACCACTTTGTAGTTCCTGAACTCTTGACAGCCTCCGATCGAGACGGTCAAAACCGGACAAACGTGATCAAGGCTCGTTCACGTGTCCGTAACGATGAACTGTCAGGTCCGCTATCTGGACAGCGAGTTCAGCGGGCCGATCTCGCGACGCGCGTAGACCCCGTGTCCGTTTTGGTGTTATTCGGTGGAATTGGGCTCGGCAATTGAGTGTCCGATAATCGGACACCTGCGTTTTCGGGCATGCCGGAGCGAATTCATGGGTAGGGGTCACCCAATTCGGGCGGCAGGCCCGGCGTCGACCGCCTGGCAATTTCCCGCCATTGGCGAGACTTCGCCGCGCGGGCGTTACTTCAGCAGCCCGATGTTCTCGTAGACGAGGTCGCCGAGCCCGGCCGCGCCGAGGTTGGCGAGGTTCTTCCGGACGCCGTAAATGGCCGGGCGCTGGTACAGCGGAACCATGCCGGCCACCTCCCACGCCTCGGCGTCGGCCCGGTTGAGCGCCGTCGTCCGGTCGTCCACGCTGTCGGCCTTGGCGGCGTCCGCCATGGCCCGGTCGAGCGCCTTGGTGCCCACCTGGGACCAGTTGGAGCCGGAGTCCTGCTGGAAGGTGCTGATCGAGTTGGAGACCGGGAAGGGGGTGCCCATCAGCGCGAACGCGGTCAGGTCGAAGTCGTGCTTGTACACGTAGCCGTCGAAGAACTCACCGGCCGGCACGGTCTGCACCGTCACCTTCACCCCGACCTGTCCCAGCATCCGGGTGACCAGCGCGCTCTCGTTGGCGGCCAGGTTGTTGTCGGCCGGCGCCACGAACCGCAGCGTCAGCTCCTTGCCGTCCTTCGTGCGGACGCCCGAGGGCCCGAGCTTCCAGCCCAGCGAGTCCAGGGACGCCTTCGCGGCGTCGGGGTCGAAGCGGCTCAGGCCGCTCGAGTTGTCCTGGTAGCCGTGCTGGGACGGCACCAGGAAGTGGTTGTTCATCGGCACGTACGGCCAGTCCAGGCCGGCCAGGTCGGTGCGGGTGATCTCCGCCCGGTCGATCGCCCGGACCAGCGCCTGCCGGAGCTTCGGGTCGGCCAGCAGCGGGCTGCGGCCGTTCAGCACCAGGTGCCGCAGGTTCGGACCGCCGGCCCGGCGGGCCTCCCCGCCCGGGGTGGACCCGATGATCCGGTAGCCCTCGGTGTTGGGCCCGTTGTTGTAGTAGTCGACCGTGCCGGCGGCGAACGCCTGCGGCATCTTCCCGGTGTCGATCGCCTTGAAGACGATCCGGTCCAGCAGCGGCTTGTCGCCCCACCAGTCCGGGTCGGCGACCACCGTGACGGTGCGCGCCTCCGGGTCCATCTTCTCCACCTTGAACGGACCGGCGGTGACCGGGAAGCGCCCCTTGAAGGAGGTGTTGAACAGCTCCGGCGTGGCGATGTACTTCGCGGGCAGCAGCGGGGCGTTGCCGGCGTTGTTGAACATCGCCTGCCACTCCGAGTACGGCTCCCGGAAGGTCATCACGGCCTGGTGGTCGTCCTGGCCGCGGACCACGCTCTCCACCTGGTCGAAGCCGTTGCTGAAGGCGGTCCGGTACGCCGGGTCCTGGCCGTTCAGCGCCTGCCAGTCGGCCTGCAGGTCGCGCCAGGTGATCGGGGTGCCGTCGGACCAGTGGGCCTTCGGGTTGAGCGTCCACACCACGGTCTGCTTGCCCTGCCGCAGTTCGCTCGTGGCGTCGGTCAGGTAGGCCGGGTTGGGGGTCTGCATGCCGCCCGCGTCGGAGCGCCAGAAGGTCGGCAGCAGCGCCTTGGCCACGTCGTTGGTGGAGACCTCGGGGCCGTCCGCCTGGATCGGGTTCCACTGGCCGGAGTACTGGTCGATCGCCCAGTTCAGGGTGCCGCCCTGGCGCAGTGCCGCGCGCGGCTTCGCGTTCAGCGCCTGCTGCGTCATCCGGGGGGCGTCGCCGCCCGTCGGAACCCTGGATCCGCCGTCGTCCGACCCGCTCTTCGAAGCGCAGGAGCACAGCGCGAAGGACAGCACCGCCACCGAGGCGGTCAGGGCGAGGGCGCGGCGGCTTCGCGGGGCGGGGGGTCTCGGCACGCGGCACATCTTGCGTATCGGTACGACAAGTTGTCGACCAGCGGTCGATCAAGTCTTGATAACGCGGCGCGGCCACCCCGCCCGCCGCCCGTTTCGTCCCGTTCTGGGACGCCACTGGCGAGGATTCGCCAGCATGCCGAAGGCCGGGGCTCCGACGGTGGAGCCCCGGCCCGGCGCGGGTGTTGACGGCGGGTCAGCCAGCGAACTTGTACGCCCGGTCCCGGCCCGTCTTGGCGATGGTCTGGCCGACCGCGTCCGCCACGTCCTGCGCGGTGATCGCCGAGGACTGGCCGGCCTTGGTGATCTTCACCTTGTCGAAGGTGGTGCCGAGGGCCTTGGTCAGCTCGTCCAGGTCCCACTTCAGGACGACGTTGCCGGAGGCGTCCGGGACCAGCGTCAGCGCCTTCGCCGCGGTGCTCTTGCCGAAGTTGAACTGCTTGGTGCCCGCGGAGATGGTGATCTGGCCGTTCAGCACCTGCTTGCCGATGCTCTCCGCGGCGGCCTGCAGGGCGTCCTGACCGACCTTCGGCTTGGCGTCGGTCAGCGGCAGCGCCACCTCGGCGTCCGGCTTGCCGGCCGCCCGGTCCCGGTAGGACTGCTCGACCTTGTCGGCGGCCGACGAGGAGTCCAGGCCCTGTCCGGCCTTGCCCGGCACCACGACGGCGGCGCCCGCGCCCGCCTCGGTGAACTTGACGTAGCCCTCCTGCAGGCCCTGCCCGGACTTCGAGGCCAGGTCGTCCAGCGCCGCCTTCAGCTTCGCCTTGTCCACCCGCACCTGCGGCTCGACCGCCTTGCTGCTGCCGGTCAGCGAGGAAAGCACCTCGACCGGGTTGTAGCTGTGCTTGGTCAGCCCGTCCACCGTCGCCGTGGTGTCGAAGCTCAGACCGGCACTGGCCGGGTCCAGGGTCACCGACTGCTCGCCGATCTTCAGCCGCAGCGGCTGCTGCCCGGCCTTGCCGACCGAACCGTCCAGCGCCGTCACCGCCTGGTCGCGGGAGTCGCCGCCGATGTCGGTGCCCAGCACCGTGACGCCCTTGGGAATGTCGGACTGATTCATCATCAGGCCCGCGCCGTACGCCGCCGCGCCCAGGAACACCAGGCCGGCGACGCCCGTCACCATGAGCTTCTTGGCCTTGCCGCCACCGGACTTCTTGGCGGCCGGCTTCTTCGGGGCGGGCTTCTCGGCCTCCTCCGGCTCCACCGGCGGCTGGTCGTTCGACAGGTCGCGCCTGGGCGCCGCCGCCCGCGGCCCGCCGGGGAACGGCTGCGCCTCGGGCAGGTCGGCGAACCGGCCGCCGCCGTTGCCGCCGTTGCCGTTGCCGTTGCCGTTGCCGTTCGCCGGACGGGGCCGGTCGGCGGCGAAGGGGTCGGCCGCGGCCGGACCGGACGGCGTCTTCGGGGCGTTCAGGAACAGCTGGGTGGTCGGAGGGTCAGCGGCTATCGCACCGCCCCGGGGCGACTCCTCGCCGGTGATCGGGTCGAAGCCGCCGATCTGGGTGTCCTCCGGCTCCGCGTCCGGGCCCTGGGCGGCGGCCGGCTCGGCCGCGAACGGGTCCTGGCCACCGGGGAACGGGGCCGGGGCGCCCTGGCCGCGCGGCACGCCACCGCGCTGCGGCCGGGCCGCGTCCGGGGCCTCGGCGGCGAACGGGTCCTGGGGGCCCGCGAAGGGCTCGCCCTGCGGCTCCTGGGCGGCGTACGGCTCCTGGGCACCGGCGTACGGGTCCTGGGCGGCGTACGGGTCCTGGGCGGCGGCGAACGGCTCGCCCTGCGGCGCCTGCTGCTGCCGGCGCTGCGGCGTGGCGGCCCGCGGACGGCCCGAGAAGGGGTCCTGAGCGGCCATCGGCTGCCGCTGGTGGTGCTGCTCGGGCTGCTGCTCGGCCGCGTACGGGTCCTGAGCGGCCATCGGCCGCTGCTGCCCGGGCACGGGCGCCTGCTGCTGCGACGGCTCGGCGGCGGGGGCGAACGGCGAGGCCGGGGCGCCGGACGGGCGCGGCGCGGCCTGCGGGCCGCCGGCCGGGCCGCCCGCCGCCGGGGCCGCCGGGGTGACCGGCGCGGGAGCCGGCGCGGGAGCCGGGGTGGGCTCCTGACGGCTCTTCTGCCGGGGCTTGAACCACTCGCCGGTGGACTCCGACTCGGAGGCCTTGGGCGCGGCGGGCTCCTGCCACTCCGGCGGCAGCTTCGGCGGGGTGGCCGTGCCGCGGCCGGCGCCGGCGTCCATCACGCCGAGCACCGGGTCGCCGCCGGCCCCGCCGCGGTGGCGCGGGCCGGCCGGCTCGGCGGGCTTCTCGTCCTTGACCTTGCTCTGCACCACGACCGGCGGGATCGGCCGGGAGCCGGGGATGTTGATCCGGATCCGGGTGGTCAGCGTGGTCTCCGTCTTCGGCCCGTCGGCCTCGTCGGCGCGGGCGCCGGGAGCGGTCCGTGCGGCGGCGGGGTCCGGAAGTCCACCGGGCAGGCCGGTGCCGTACGGCGGGGTGCCCGACGGGTACGCGTCGGGGCCGCCGCGGCGGGGCTGCGGGTGGGCGTTGTCAGATTCGCGGCTGCTCAATGCTGCTCTGCTCCGGATTCGCGGCCGGGCCGGCTGGGCCGTCCGCTGCGTATGGGGCGGGTTGGGCCGCCGTACGGCGGCGCGTGCGGCGTGCGGCGGGCCGAACGGCCCCGGGGACATCGGCTGTTCACATGTCGGCTGCGGCAACGCCCCGTCACGCGAGTGGTGCCGAAGGTACCGCCCGGCCCGGTTCGGGCCAAACGGAGGGAGTGGCCCGCCGAAGCACCACCATACCGACTGTGCATACGACCCGTCGGACGGCCGGGGGATGCCGATGGTCCGGATCCCCCCGGTACGGCGCTACTGGCCGCCGTCCTTGACGGCCTGTCGGGGCTGCGGCGCCGGTACGCCGAACAGGAACCCGGAGCGGGTCGGCAGGGTCGCGCACACCACGCCGAGCACCGAGCCGCCGAACAGGTAGGCGTACGCGGTCGCCGTCGCGGAGAGCACCAGGTCGCCCTCCGGACGGGGCGCCAGCAGCACCGCCAGCACCACGAACCAGCCCGCCAGCGGGGCGCCCGCGCCGAGCTTGGTGCCGGTCGCCCGCAGCCCGCCGTAGAACAGTCCGGCGCAGGCCAGCAGGGCCAGCAGCACGCCCACCGGCGCCCACAGAGCCTGCACGAAAGCTCCGCACACCGAGACCGCCGCGCCCAGCAGGAACAGCACCGCGTAGGCGGCGATCCGGACGCCGCGCGGCGGCAGCCGCTCGCCCAGGCGGTCGTCGCGGCTGCCGAAGAAGGGGTGGAGGAGCTTCACCGGGCCACCCCGGCGAACAGGTCGCTCTCCGGGCCGCCGGGGCCGAGCGCGCCGCGGACCAGCTGGTAGTACTCGGTGGCCAGCAGCGGCTGGCCCAGCTCGTTGCTGAGCGCGAAGTGCTGCCCGTCCACCACGATCTGGGTGGCGTGCGCCCGCATCGCGGCGGCCTTCGCACCGGCGTGCGCCGCGTTGTCGAGTGCGGTGGTGATCAGCAGGTCGTCGACCACGCCGGGGATCTGGTCGACCGGTGCGACGCCCTTGAACGGGGCCTCGTCGGCGGTCCGGCGCAGCCCGGCCTCGATCACCGAGCGGGGCATCCGGTTGTAGTAGACCTTGGCGATCCGCCAGGGCTCGCCCAGCTCCGGGCGGAACGCCGGGTCGGCGGCCAGCTCGTAGCCGCGCAGCGCGACCCGGTGGGCCTGGATGTGGTCGGGGTGGCCGTAGCCGCCGTCCTCGTCGTACGTCACCAGCACCTGCGGGCGGGTCTCGCGGATCACCGCGACCAGGTGGCCGGCGGCCTCGTCCACGTCGGCCTGCCAGAAGCAGGACGGGTCCTCGTTGTCCGCGACGCCCATCATCCCGGAGTCCCGGTAGCGGCCCGCGCCGCCCAGGAAACGGTGGTCGGTGACTCCCAACTCCTGCATGGCGGCGGTCAGTTCGACGATCCGGTGGGCGCCCAGGGTGTTGTCCCGGTCCTGCGCCAGGTGGGCCAGCTCCGGCGGGATCACCTCACCGCCCTCGCCCAGGGTGCAGGTCACCAGGGTGACCCGGACGCCCTCGGCGGCGTAACGCGCCATGGTGGAGCCGTTGTTGATCGACTCGTCGTCGGGGTGGGCGTGCACCAGCAGCAGCCCGCGCGCGTCGGCCGGGGGTACGGAGGTCATGTCCGGCAGCTTACGGCCTGCCCGGAGGGGACTCCCCGGACAGGCCGTGGCGGCACGCGGGCGGCGGTCAGAGCTTCAAGCTGTTGATCATTCCGGCCAGGTTGGCCGTCACCTCCTGGATCGACGGTGCGATCGAACTGGAGGCCAGGTAGAAGCCGAGCAGTGCGCACACCAGCGCATGGCCCAGTTTCAGGCCCGAACGCCGGACCAGGAGCCAGACCACGAAGAGCATCAGGACGGCGGCGGAGACGGACAAAGCCATGACGGCTCACACCCTTCCTCGGGTGCGCCGCCCCGGGGAGGGGCAGCGGGCGGAACGATGGTCAACTGATACCGGATCGGTGACCTCCGGGTGACGTTCCGTGAGCCCGTCCGGGGTGTCGTGGCGGCCTCGTTCGGGTACAGCGCCGCCGGTCAGGGGCGGTCCGAACGGCCGTACGCCGCGGGTGCGGCGGGCTGCTCCGAAGGAGTGAGGCCCTAGGGTCTGCGGCATGACCACCGAGAAGCCGCACGACACCTTCCCCCGGCAGTACGCGCGCACCAACCGGTTCACCACCGGCGCGCCCCGGTCGTTCAGCGTCACCCCGGACGGCGCGCGGGTGCTGTTCCTGCGCTCCCGGGGCGCCGGGGCGCCCGCCAACCTGCTGTGGAGCCTGGACGTCGCGACCGGCGCCGAGACCGTGCTCGCCGACCCGGCGGTGCTGCTCGGCGGCGGCGCCGAGGAGCTGTCCGCCGCCGAGCGGGCCCGTCGCGAACGCAGCCGGGAGACCTCCGCCGGCATCGTCGGCTACACCCTGGACTCCGCCGGGCGCACCGCGGTCTTCGCCCTCTCCGGGCGGCTGTTCGCGGTCGCGGTGGAGACCGGCGAGTACCGCGAACTGCCCGCCGCTGCACCGCTGTTGGACCCGCGCCCGAGTCCGGACGGCAACCACGTCGCGTACGCCACCCCCGGCGGCGAGCTACGGGTGACGGCCCTCGACGGCAGCGGCGACCGGCTGCTCGCCGGGCCCGAGGGCGAGGGCATCAGCTGGGGGCAGGCCGAGTTCATCGCCCAGGAGGAGATGGGCCGCGACCGCGGCCACTGGTGGGCCCCCGACGGCAGCGCGCTGCTCGCCGCCCGGGTCGACGACACGCCGGTGCGCCGCTGGTGGATCGCCGACCCCGCCAACCCCGGGCGCCCGCCGGTCGAGATCGCCTACCCGGCCGCCGGCACCCCCAACGCCGAGGTCGGACTCTGGCTGCTCGGCCTGGACGGCACCCGCACCGAGATCCGCTGGGACCGTGCCGCCCACCCCTACCTGGCCCGCGTGCACTGGTCGGCCGGCGGCCCGCCGCTGCTCCAGGTGCAGGCCCGTGACCAGCGCGAACAGCTGGTGCTCGAGGTGGACCCGGCCACCGGTGACACCACCGTGCTGCTCACCGAGCGGGACGAGGACTGGCTGGAGCTGTTCGGCGGCGTCCCGGTACGGCGCGCCGACGGGCAGCTGGTGCGGATCGCCGACCACGGCGACGCCCGGGTCCTGATGGTCGGCGAACAGGCCGTCACCGACGCCGAGTTGCACGTCCGCTCGGTGCTCGGCCTGGATGGCGAGCAGGTGCTGTTCTCGGCCTCTTGCGGCGCCGCCGAGTTCGAGCGACGCCCGCCCGGCTGGCTCGGCGTCTTCACGTACGGCCCGGACGGCGTGCGGGAGCTCGGCGAGGGCGCGCTCGGCGCGGTGCGCGGGGGCGGTACCACCGTGCTCACCACCGCCGACCCGCGCCGGCCCGGCACCACCGTCACCGTGCTGCGGGACGGCGCCGAACCGCTGGTGATCGCCTCGCACGCGGACACCCCGCTGCTGACCGCCCGCCCGGTGTTCCGGTTCGCCGGCGAGCGGCGGATCCCCTGCGCGGTGCTGCTGCCCACCGGCTACGACCCGGACGTGGACGGCGACCTGCCGGTGCTGATGGACCCGTACGGCGGCCCGCACGGGCAGCGCGTGGTGCAGGCGCACAACCCGCACCTGACCTCGCAGTGGTTCGCCGACCAGGGCTTCGCGGTGATCGTCGCCGACGGGCGCGGCACCCCCGGGCACAGCCCCGCCTGGGAGAAGTCCATCAACCGGCGCACCGCCGAGATCACCGTCGCCGACCAGGTCGACGCGCTGCACGCGCTCGCCGAGGAGTTCCCGCTAGACCTCGGCCGGGTCGCCATCCGCGGCTGGTCCTACGGCGGCTACCTGGCCGCCGCCGCCGTGCTCCGCGAGCCCGACGTATTCCACGCCGCGGTGGCCGGCGCGCCCGTCACCGAGCACGACCTGTACGACACCCACTACACCGAGCGCTACTACGGCGACCCCGCGGTGGAACCGGAGGCGTACGAGGCCAACTCGGTGGTGGCGCTGGCTCCTTCGCTGCGCCGGCCGCTGATGATCGTGCACGGCCTGGCCGACGACAACGTGGTGGTCGCGCACAGCCTGCGGCTGTCCACCGCGCTGCTCGCCGCCGGCCGCCCGCACACCGTGCTGCCGCTCTCCGGGGTCACCCACATGACGCCGCAGGAGGACGTCGCGGAGAACCTGCTGCTGCTCCAGGTCCGGTTCCTGAAGGACGCCCTGGGCATGGCGTAACCGGTGCACCCGTGACATCCGTCATGCGGACGTCACGACGGTGCACACTGCCGACGGCACCCCCGTTCCGAGGAGTCTTGAGGAGTCGCAGAGAAACGGCTCCGAAGGGACTGAGAGACAGATGGGTACGGGAACGGGGGAGGTCGCGGCCTTCCGGAACGTCAGCAAGAGCTACGGCCGGGTGAAGGCGGTGAACGGACTCGACCTGGTCCTGCGACCGGGCGAGACGGTCGCCCTGCTCGGCCCGAACGGCGCGGGCAAGTCCAGCAGCCTCGACCTGCTGCTGGGCCTGCGCGAACCCGACAGCGGCACCGTCGAACTGTTCGGCGGCACCCCGCGCGAGGCGATCACCGGCGGCCGGGTCGGCGCGATGCTGCAGAGCGGCGGCCTGATGAGCGACGTCAAGGTCCGCGAACTGGTCACCCTCGCCTGCAAGGTGCACCCCAAGGGGCACAAGCCCCAGGAGGTGCTGACGACCGCCGGGATCGCCGACCTCGCCGACCGCCGGGTCGACAAGCTCTCCGGCGGCCAGGAACAGCGCGTCCGGTTCGCCCTCGCGGTGGCCGGCGCCAACGACCTGATCGTGCTGGACGAACCCACCACCGGCATGGACGTCTCGGTCCGCCAGCAGTTCTGGGCCACCATGCGCGCCCAGGCCGACGCCGGCCGCACTGTGCTGTTCGCCACCCACTACCTGGAAGAGGCGGACTCCATCGCCGACCGGGTCCTGGTCCTGCACAAGGGCCGGCTGATCGCCGACGGCACCTCCGCCGAGATCAAGGCCAAGGCCGGCGCCCGCCGGATCGGCTTCGAACTGCACCCCTCCGACGGCGGCCCGCTCGACGAGGCCGTGCTGCGCGCCCTGCCCGGCACCGTCGGACTGGACGTCAGCACCCGCACCGACGGCGTGCACACCGTCCGGATCCGCTCCACCGACGCCGACGCGGGCGTCGCCGCGCTCTACAAGGCCGGCCTGTACCCGCGCGGGCTGGAGGTCACCAGCCTCGGCCTGGAACAGGCCTTCCTGACCATCACCGGAGAGAAGGACAAGGACGACGAGGAGAGCGCGCGATGACCACCCTGATCCAGCTGGAGATCCTGCGCACCCTGCGCAACAAGAAGTACCTGATGCTCATCGTCCTCTACCCGGCCCTGCTGTACGTGTTCTTCATCAGCGCCTACGGCAGCGGCGGCACCGTGGCCGGCGGAGTCTCCGTCAAGTCGTACTTCATGGTCTCGATGGCCACCTTCGGCGCGGTCGGCGCCGTCCTCACCGGCTCCGCGCAGCGGATCTCGCTGGAACGCAAGGCCGGCTGGACCCGCCAACTCCGGCTCACCGCACTGCCCGGCCGGGCCTACACCATCGGCAAGATCGCCGCCTGCGCCGTCACCACGCTGCCCGCCATCGCCGTGGTCTTCGCGGTCGGCGCGATCGAGGGCGTCGACCTCACCGCCACCCAGTGGCTCGGCCTGGCCGCCGTCCTGTGGCTCGGCAGCTTCGTGTTCGCCGCGCTCGGCGTCGCCCTCGGGTACGCCGCCCAGCCGGACGCCGTCCAGCCCGTCGTGATGATCGTCTACATGCTGATGGCACTGCTCGGCGGCACCTGGTTCCCGGTCAGCGACTCGCTGAAGACCTTCGCCCGGTTCAACCCCGTCTACGACTACAACCAGCTGGCCTCGTTCATCCACGGCCAGGGCGTCGCGGGCTCCGCGATCGCCGCCCTGGCCGGCTTCCTGGTGCTGTTCACGGCCGTCGCGGCCTACCTGTACCGCAAGGACTCCCGGCAGGCATGATGGCCCGCATGCAGACCACCGGCCCGGCCCGCCGCCCCGACCACCCCGGGGAGGACGGGCCGGACGGCCGCTGGACGACGTACCCGGGCGCGCCCGTCGACACCCGCCGCCAGCTCCTGGTCAAGCTGATGTGGACGTCCGTCTGGGCGTTCTACCTGCTGTACCCCGTCCAGGACCTGGCGACCGGCCGGCACACCACCGCCGCCACCGCGGCCGGAGCGGCGCTGCTGGTGGTCTTCCTGGCCGCCTACATGTCGCTGGTGGTGATCCGCAACAGCCGGCGGACCACCCGCTCCAGGCAGTACCTGCCGTTCGCGCTGATCCTCGGCATCGCCGTCGGTACCTCGATCGGCCTCGGCGAAGCCTGGCTGACCCTGTTCACCTACACCTCGGTCTGCGCCGCCATCATCCTGCCCGGCCGCAAAGCCCTCGCCGGCATCGCCGGCGTCACCGGGGTCTTCGCGACCATCGGCTTCGCCACCGCCGCCGACCGCACCACCTTGGTCGCGGTCGGGCTGCCCTGCCTGCTGGCCGGCCTCGCCATGTACGGCATGCAGCGCCTTGTCACCACCATGCGCGAACTGCGCGAAGCCCGCACCGCCGTCGCCCACCTCGCCGCCTCCGAGGAACGGCTGCGCCTCGCCCGCGACCTGCACGACCTGCTCGGACACTCGCTCTCGCTGATCGCCATCAAGAGCGAACTCGCCGGCCGCTTCATGGACGCCGAGAAAGCCGCCGAGGCCCGCGCCCAAGTCGGCGACATCGAAAAGGTCGCCCGGCAGTCGCTCACCGACGTCCGCGAAGCCGTCAGCGGCTTCCGCCGCCCCACCCTGGCCGTCGAACTCGCCGCCGCCCGCACCGCCCTGACCGCCAGCCGGATCGAACTCGACGCCGACCCCCGCCTGACCGACGAACGCCCCGGCCTCGGCCCCGAGGAGACCGGCGCCCTCGCCTGGGCCCTGCGCGAAGCCGTCACCAACGTGGTCCGGCACGGCGTCGGCGCCACCCGCTGCTCCGTCCACCTCGACGAGACCTGGGAGGACGACGGCCGCCACGCCGTCCTGGAAGTCGTCGACAACGGCCCCGGCCCCGGCAAGTCCCACCCCGGCAACGGCCTCTCCGGCCTCCGCGAACGCCTCGAACAGGTCGGAGGCCACCTCGACGCCGGCCCCGCCAACCGCGGCAAGGGCTTCCGGCTGCGCGCCCTCGTCCCCCTGCGACCCGGCCCCAGCGGGGAATAGGCTGCGCCCCGTGACGGACCGAACCGGCGACCAGCAAGTACGCGTACTCCTGGCGGAAGACCAGAGCATGGTGCGGGAGGCCCTCGCCGCACTCCTCTCCCTGGAGGACGACCTCGACGTCGTCGCCCAGGTCGCCCGCGGCGACGAGGTCGCGGCCGCAGTGACGGAACACCGGATCGACGTCGCGGTCCTCGACATCGAGATGCCCGGCATGACAGGCATCGACGCCTGCGCCGAGATCCGCCGCGTCCACCCCCGCACCAAGGTCGTCATCGCCACCACCTTCGGCCGCCCTGGCTACCTCCGCCGCGCCATGGAATCCGGCGCCGACGCGTTCCTGGTCAAGGACGCGCCGGCCGCGGAACTCGCCGAAGCGATCCGGCGCGTCCTGCGCGGCGAGAAGGTCATCGACCCCACCCTGGCCGCCGCCGCACTCGCGGAAGGCGCGAACCCCCTCACCCCGCGCGAACGCGACGTCCTGGCCGCGGCGGCGGACGGCTCCGTCAACGCGGACATCGCGGCCCGGCTGCACCTCTCCGAGGGGACGGTGCGGAACTACCTGTCGATGGCGATCCAGAAGACCTCGGCGCGCAACCGCGCGGAGGCGGTACGGGTCGCCCGCGAAAAGGGCTGGCTGTAACAGGATGAGGTGAACCACCAGGGGCGCGGGGAGACTTGCGCGAGCAGGCGGGTGCGAAAACAGGGGCGCTGGGGGTACCCCCAGGCGAAGCCGAGGGGGCGGAACTGCGCGACCAGCGCAGACCACGTCCCCAAGGTCGCGATCAAGTGCAGGTCATTGTCCTGCGTCGCGATCTTGGGGACGGGGTGCCTCCCGCCTCGCGCAGTTCCCCGCGCCCCCGGTTTCGCACCCTCTCGCGCCCTCAGTTCAGTCGGTGCCGCGCCGACTTGGCTTCGTCGCGGACGCGTCTCGCACTGTCCGGGTCGAACGCGTCCAGGATCTCCGCGTACGAGTCCATCTCCGCGGCCCCGCCCAGGAAATCGCCGGTCTTGACCAGCAACTCGGCGCGCTCCAGCCGGAGTTGTGCGGGGTGGCGGGGGAGGAGCAGGGCGAGTTCCGCGGCCCAGAGCTGGGTGCGGGCGTGTTCGGGGCGTTCGGCGGCCCAGTGGCGGATGTTGCCGAGGACGCGCAGGACGGTGTCGAGCGGCTGGGCGGGGGTGAGCAGTTCGGGGGTGTAGGGGTGGCCGGACGCGGCGACCAGGCGTTCGACGTCGGGGATGTCGAGCAGGCGGCCGCCGTGGAAGGGGTCGGCGAGGACGTAGTCGTCGCTCCCGTCGGGCCCGCCGACCGCGACGATGAAGTGGCCGGGCAGGGCGATGCCGTGGACGGTCAGGCCGGCCCGGGCGGCGACCGCCGACCAGACCAGGGAGAGCATGATCGGCAGCCCGCGGCGGCGACGGAGCACCTCGGGGAGGAGGGAGGATTCCAGCCGCTGGTAGTCGGACTGGCGGCCGTGGAAGCGTTCCCGGCCGCCGAGCACCGCCGCGAGGAGCGCGGCGGTCTCCTCGGGGCCGCGCGGGCGGCGTTCGGCGACGGCCTCGCGGATGGCGGCGGCGTGCCGGTCCAGGGCGGTCTGGCAGGCGCTCAGGACGGCGTCGAGGTCGGGCGGTTCGGCGCTGTCGCCGGGGTCGCCGAGGGTGTGCTCGGCGGCGGCGAGCAGGCACAGCAGCACCGGGTCGGGGTTGTCGGCCCGGGCCTCGGCTCGGAAGCGGGTTCTGCTCTGCTCGGTCACTGCGGCCTTCGGTTCAGCAGCGGTTCGTGGCTCGGTTCAGGTGGTGCACGCTACCGCTGGGGAAGGCGCGCGTAATGGTAAGTGTGACTGGTCGTGAAGCCCCGGTGGTCGTAGAGCGCCTGAGCGCCGTGGTTGTCGGCCTCGACCTGCAGGTAGGCGCCGGTGGCGCCCTCTTCGGCGGCACGCGCGGCGAGTACCGCCATCACGGTGGTGGCCAGGCCGCTGCGGCGGGCGGCCGGGACGACCTCGATCGCGGAGAACCCGGCCCAGTCGCCGTCCACCGCCATCCGGCCGATCGCGAGCGGGGTGCCGTCGGGGCCGGGCACGTGGGCGAACCAGACCGACGGCCCGCCGTGCAGGACGGCGCCGGCGGCGGTCTCCAGGGCGGGGTCGTCGCCCACCCGGCGGTACAGCGAGAGCCAGTCGCGGTCGGCCGTGCGGGACAGCCGGACCTGCCGCCAGCTGTCCGGTGCGGCCGCCCTGGTCAGTCCGCCGAGCCGGGCCTTGCGGACCGTGGTCGGGGCCAACCGGTCGCCCAGCCCGTCGAGTCCGGGCGGCGAGGCGCCGTCCACCACCTCGACGAGTGCGGGCAGGCCGCGGGCCGCGTACCAGTCGCGGACCAGGTCCAGCGCCTCGTCCAGCGGCAGGCCGGGGTCGCCGATCGCCTGCACCGAGTTGGCGCGCTTGGTGAAACCGGCGGAGGCGCGCAGCACCCAGTCGCCGAGCGGCTGCTGTTCGACGGCGGGCCAGCCGCGCGCCGCGGTCCGCTGGAGTTCGGCCGGAGTGATGCCGGGCATCGGGACGTTCCGGGCGGGGAACGGCGGCACCGGCTTGCCCGCGACCAGCAGATCTGCGGCGAAACGCGCCGACACGCCGTGCCGGGACTCGATCGTCAACCCGTCGCCGTCCCAGGAAGTGAGCACGCCGATCACATCGCGGAACACCGGCCGTCCGTCCGCCACGCCGTCAGCACGCCGCGCCGAGACGCGTCTTCCCACGTCAGACGGGTCTATCCGGACCTCCGGACGGGCCTCCAGCGGTACTCCGCCGACCATCAACCGCACCTCCTGTGCATTTGCGTCCCCCGACCCGCGATACTAGGGGCGGGCATCGACGACGCCGCGCGCACCGCGCGACCGAGTAAACAGTAGGGCGGCAGCCCTTCCGAGGAGGAACGACAGCGTGACCTACGTCATCGCGCAGCCTTGTGTCGACGTGAAGGACAAGGCGTGCATCGAGGAGTGCCCCGTCGACTGCATCTATGAGGGTTCGCGTTCCCTCTACATCCACCCGGATGAGTGTGTGGACTGCGGTGCGTGCGAGCCGGTGTGCCCCGTCGAGGCGATCTTCTACGAGGACGACACTCCGGAGGAGTGGAAGGACTACTACAAGGCGAACGTCGAGTTCTTCGACGACCTGGGCTCGCCCGGCGGCGCCTCCAAGCTCGGCCTGATCGAGCGTGACCACCCGTTCATCGCGGCCCTGCCCCCGCAGAACGCCGACCACTGATCGGTGGCATCCACGCTGTGAGCACCAACGACAGCACGCACGCGCCGTTCCCGGGACACCCGGGGGCGGCGCGCCGCGTATCCGACCGCCTGCCGGTCTTCCCGTGGGACAAGCTCGAACCGTACAAGCGCACCGCCGAGAGCCACCCGGACGGGCTGTGCGACTTCTCCGTCGGCACCCCCGTGGACCCGGTGCCGGAGCTGATCCAGCAGGCCCTGGCCGCGCACACCGACACGCCCGGCTACCCGACCGTGTGGGGCCCGCCGGCCCTGCGCGAGGCGATCGCCGGCTGGCTGAACCGCCGGGTCGGCGCCGAGATCGGCCCCGCTGCGGTGCTGCCCACCGTCGGTTCCAAGGAACTGGTGGCGTGGCTGCCCGGCCAGCTCGGCCTCGGCCCCGGCGACCAGGTCGCCTACCCGAAGCTCGCCTACCCCACCTACGAGGTCGGCGCGCTGCTCTGCGGCGCCGAGCCGGTCGCGTACGGGGACATCGACGAGCTGGACGGCGGCAAGGTCCGGCTGCTCTGGCTGAACTCGCCGTCCAACCCGACCGGACGGGTGCTCGGCGCCGACGAGCTGCGCCGCGCCGTCGAGTGGGCCCGGGAGCACCGGGTGCTGCTGGTCAGCGACGAGTGCTACCTCGAACTCGGCTGGGAGGCCGAGCCGGTGTCGGTGCTGCACCCGTCGGTGTGCGGCGACTCGCACGAGGGGCTGCTCACCGTCCACTCGCTGTCCAAGCGCTCCAACCTCGCCGGGTACCGGGCCTCGTTCGTGGCCGGCGACCCGGTGGTGGTCCGTGAGCTGCTGGAGATCCGCAAACACGGCGGCATGATCGTGCCCGCGCCGGTGCAGGCGGCCACCGCGGCCGCGCTCGCCGACGACGCGCACGTCGCCGAGCAGCGGGAGCGGTACGCCAAGCGGCGCGGCGCTCTGCGGGCCGCGCTGGAGGCGTACGGGTTCCGGATCGAGCACTCCGAGGCGAGCCTGTACCTGTGGGCGACCCAGGACCGGCCGTGCTGGGAGACCGTGGCCGAACTCGCCGAGCTGGGCATCCTGGTGGCCCCCGGCGACTTCTACGGCCCGGCGGGCGACCGCTTCGTGCGGGTGGCGTTCACCGCCACCGACGAGCGGGTGGCCGCCGCCGTGGAGCGGCTCAAGCGCTAAGCACGTGGAAGGGGCGGAGCCGGTCGGCTCCGCCCCTTCGGCGTTCGTGCGACGGATCAGCCGGCGAGGTGGCTGCCGCCCGCGCCGCCCAGCCCGCCGAGCAGCCCGCCCAGCGGGGTGGCGCCCAGCAGGCCGCTCAGCGGGTTGTTGGTGCCGCCCATCGGGGGCATCCCGCCCAGGCGGTTGGCGGACTCGTGCTCGGCCAGGCCTGCGACGGCGCCGGTGACCGGCAGCGACTGGACGGCGCCGAGGACCGGGGCGAGCTTCTCGGCGGCCGGCAGGCTCTGCGCCAGGCGGTCCACCGGCAGGTTCTTGGCGACGGTACCGAGCGGGGTGGCGGTGGCCTTGCGGGCGGCCGGGAGGACCTTGTCGGTGACCGCAGGGCCGACCTTCTGCTCGACGGCCGGGACGACCCGGTCGGACAGCGTGCCGAGCGCACCGGTCAGCTGGTCGGCGTGGGCGGCCGGGCCGAGGTGGCCGAGCGCCTCGTCGGTGGAGGGCAGGGCGTGCGCGACGGTGCTGCCGGCCGCGTCACCGACGGCCGGACCGCCCGCCGCGAGGGCCGCGGAGCCGGTGGTGCCGACCATGTGGCCGAGCTCGTGGCTCGCCCCCTGCACCGTGTCGCCCGAGTTGGGGACGTTGGCCAGCTTGGTCACTCCGGCGCCCAGGTCGGTCTGCGGGACCACCTCGGAGGCGGAGGCGGCACCCGCGGCCGCGAGCGGCGCCGCGGTGGCGGCGACGAGCAGCGCGGCCTGGGCGAGCCGGCGCGTGAGGGGGAGGGACATGGTGCTCCTAAGAGGTGAGGTCTACGGTCCGCCGGGCGGACGGCCGGTACGGCTGTCCGCCCGGCGGGCGACGTGTATGACCGCAAGAGCACCGGGAAGGTTTCGGCCGGTCAAGGTCAAGGGTTGGTAAAGATCGGACGATCCGCTTTCCGGCAAACCGGGTGGATCGTCCACGATGCGACGACTGAAGAATCGTCACTTCCCTTGGCGGGCACGGAAACCCTCGTCCGCGTCCCGGACCGGCGTGTCGGCGGTTCGCCGACTGCCGTGCCGTCAGCGGGAGTTGACGCGAATCACCCGGTGGGCCGTCACCCGGGCATTTGTGCGTCAACGCACCGCCGGCGCCGTCACTTCTTCTTCGGCGGCGCGCCCAGCGTCACCAGCACCCGGTCCGTCGGGGCGGTCGGCAGCGGCTTCCAGCCGTCGTTGGGCCGGTCCACCCGCCACACCTTGCCGTCGTAGGCGACCTGCCCGATGCCCAGGTCCGCCGCCCGCGCCACCGACCACTGGGCCAGCGCCCAGCCGGTCTGCTGGGTGCCGCCCGCGCTCGCGGTGCTCGCGGTCGGCTGCGGGGTGAAGGCCAGCACCTCGCGCGGGTCCTTGGCCGCCTTGTCGGCGGTTGCCACCGTCACCGCCTTGCCGAACTCCCGGCGCACCCGGTCGGACACGCCGGTGGCCGGCGGTGCCGCCGCGTCCGGCTGCGGAAGCTCGTGCACCACGCAGTTCAGCGCCGCCGGCTCGCGGCCCATCAGCACGGTGGCCAGCAGCGTCGCGTTGTTCTCGTGCTTGGCGTACGCCTGCGGGTAGCCGCTGCGCTGCACCTGCTGGGCGGCGTCGGTCAGCGGCATCTGCGCGTAGCCGTTCACCTTCACCAGCGCGTCCAGGAACTTGTTGGTCGCGTACACCGGGTCCATGATCTGCTCGACGGTGCCCCAACCCTGCGACGGGCGCTGCTGGAACAGGCCCACCGAGTCCCGGTCGCCGCCCTCCAGGTTGCGCAGCTTGGACTCCTGTATGGCGGTCGCCAGCGCGATCGTCACCGCCCGCTCGGGCAGGCCGCGGGACATCGCCACCGCCGTGATGGTCGCCGCGTTCGCCGCCGCGCCCAGCTCCATCGACCCGGAACCGGACGTGGCGGTGACCTTGCAGCCCTCGTCCGGGACGGTGATCTTCTCGCGGTTCAGCCACACCACCAGGCCGCCGACCACCGCAAGTGCCAGTACCCCCACCAGGATTCGCCGCCACGGCCGCCGACGGCGCTCCTCGGCGCCACCCTCCGAGTACTCGGCGTCTGTGGCCACCGTGGCCCCTCTCCTCGTCGTCCGTCGTCCACGCAGCGGTCCGCTTTCCGATTCCGCGCCGTCCGCGGACACCGTAACCGTTCGGACGGTCGTACGGGTCCGCGCGGTTGCGTGCCAGGCCCCGGGGCCGCCCGGCCGCTCGGTAGGGTGGCCGCCATGAGCAGCCCGAACGAGCCCCTCGACCTGACCCTCGACGGCGGCACGCTGACCGCCCGCCTCGTCGACTTCCCGTCCGTCAGCGGCGAGGAGACCGCCCTCGCCGACGCGGTCGAGGCCGCGCTCCGGGCCTACCCGCACCTCACCGTCGACCGGTTCGGCAACAACGTGGTCGCCCGCACCCACCTCGGCCGGGCCGCGCGGGTGGTGCTCGCCGGACACCTGGACACCGTCCCGATCGCCGACAACGTGCCCTCGCACGTCGAGGGCGACCTGCTCTACGGCTGCGGCACGTCCGACATGAAGTCCGGCGTCGCGGTCCAACTCCGGCTCGCCGCAACGGTGGAGGAGCCCAACCACGACGTCACCTACGTGTTCTACGACAACGAGGAGGTGGAGGCCGAGCGCAACGGCCTCGGCCACCTGTTCGCCACCCACCCCGACTGGCTGGCGGCCGACTTCGCGGTCCTGATGGAACCCAGCGGCGCCGTCGTCGAGGGCGGCTGCCAGGGCAGCCTGCGCGCCGACATCACGCTCACCGGCGTGCGCGCCCACGCCGCGCGCAGCTGGCTCGGCGACAACGCCATCCACAAGGCCGCCGAAGTGCTGCGCCGGCTGGTCGAGTACAAGCCCCGACGGGTCGTCATCGACGGCCTGGAGTACCGCGAGGGCCTGAACGCCACCCGGATCGACGGCGGCGTCGCCGGGAACGTCATCCCCGACGAGTGCCGGATCCACGTCGCCTTCCGGTTCGCCCCCGACCGCAGCCTGGAGCAGGCCGAGGACCACCTGCGGGAGGTCTTCGACGGCTACCAGCTGGACATCGTGGACGCCTCCCCCGCCGCTCTCCCCGGTCTCTCCCAGCCCGCCGCACAGGCCTTCCTGGCCGCCGTCGGCGGCGAGCCGCGGGCCAAGTTCGGCTGGACCGACGTCGCCCGGTTCTCCGCGCACGGCGTCCCCGCGGTCAACTACGGCCCCGGCGACCCGAATCTGGCACACAAGCGCGAGGAGCACTGCTCGCTGACCGCGATCGCCGACGTCGAGGCCCGCCTGCGGGCCTGGCTCACCGCGTAGGGGTTGTCCGGCCGGTCTTGCCGGGCGCGCGAAGCCGGATCATCCGCCCCCAGCCTGGCGGCTGGGAGGTGCCCCCACCCCCAGCCCCAGGGGGCTGGGAGGTGCCCCCACGGAAGCACCGGCAAACCATCCAAGTACACCCAGTACGAGGACGGTTCGCCGGCACTCCCAGCCGGGCGCGAAATGGGGGCACCTCCCAGCCCCCAAGGGCTGGGGGATCCGCGCGCTGATCCGACAAGACCGGCCGGACAACCCCTGGCCGTCGCACGGCCTTTGGCGGACGGGCAGCCGTTTCCCGTTGTTCCTCGGAAAGTTGCCTTGTCAGGCGTAGGGTTTCGTCATGACAGCCAACGGAGATGAACCCGTCCGCAGGGCCAGGAAGCCGTGGCCCGAGAAGCGCAAGGGCCCGGTGCTGCTGCGGCGGGACCAGGTCGAGACGAAAACGACGGACCAGGCCCTGCTGGACACCACCGGGCCGACCGACTGGTTGCACACCGACCCGTGGCGGGTGCTGCGGATCACCTCGGAGTTCGTCGAAGGCTTCGGCGCGCTCGCCAAACTGCCCACCGCCATCAGCGTGTTCGGCTCCGCCCGGACGCAGGTCGGCTCGCCCGAGTACCAGACCGGCGTGGAGATCGGGCGGGCCCTCGCCGAGGCGGGCTACGCGGTGATCACCGGCGGCGGCCCCGGTGCGATGGAGGCCGCCAACAAGGGCGCCGTCGAGGCCGACGGGCTGAGTGTCGGCCTCGGCATCGAGCTGCCCTTCGAGCAGGGCCTGAACGAGTACGTCGACCTGGGCCTGAACTTCCGCTACTTCTTCGTCCGCAAGACGATGTTCGTGAAGTACTCCCAGGGCTTCGTGGTGCTCCCCGGCGGACTCGGCACCCTGGACGAGCTGTTCGAGGCGCTCACCCTGGTGCAGACCCACAAGGTCACCCGGTTCCCGGTGATCCTGTTCGGCAGCGCCTACTGGGGCGGGCTGGTGGAGTGGCTGAAGTCCACCCTGGTCGCCCAGGGCAAGGCCAACCCCGAGGACCTCGAACTGTTCCACGTCACCGACGACGTCGCCGAGGTGCTGAAGGTCCTGGAAGAGGCCCGCAAGCCGCAGGGCACGCCCGCCTAGCCGAGGCGGACGGACGGACCCTAGGCGAGCCCCCGGCGGGCGACCGCCGGGGGACGGGTGCCGCGGATCGACGCCACCATGTCCAGCACCTGACGAGTCTCCGCGACCTGGTGCACCCGGTAGACCTGCGCGCCCAGCCAGGCGGAGACGGCGGTGGTGGCCAGGGTGCCGAGCAGCCGCTCGTCCACCGGCTTGTCGAGCGTCTCGCCGACGAAGTCCTTGTTCGACAGCGACACCAGCACCGGGAACCCGGTCGCCGTCATCTCCGGCAGCCGGCGGGTCGCCTCTAGCGAGTGCCGGGTGTTCTTCCCGAAGTCGTGCCCCGGGTCGATGATCAACCCGTCGCGGCGCACCCCGAGTTCGATCGCCCGCTCGGCCAGCCCGACGGTCACCCGCAGGATGTCCGTCATCACGTCCTCGTACCCCACCCGGTGCGGACGGGTGCGCGGCTCCGCGCCGCCCGCGTGCGTGCACACCAGGCCCGCGCCGTACCGGGCCGCGACCTCGGCGAGCTTCGGGTCGAAGCCGCCCCAGGCGTCGTTCAGCAGGTCCGCACCGACCTCGCAGACCGCCTCGCCGACCTCGTGCCGCCAGGTGTCCACGCTGATCACCGCGTCCGGGTGGCGCTTGCGCAGCTCCGCCACGAACGGCACCGTGCGCCGCAACTCCTCCTCGACGGTGACCTCTTCGCCCGGCCCGGCCTTCACCCCGCCGATGTCCAGGATCGCCGCGCCCTCGGCCATCGCCCGGTCCGCCGCGGCGAACGCGGCCTCGTCGGCGAAGGTCGCCCCCCGGTCGAAGAACGAGTCCGGGGTGCGGTTGACGATCGCCATGACGACCAGCTCGTCCGGGCCGAACTCCCTTGTGCCGAGGCGTAGTGCCACCGTTGTCTCCTCCTCAGCGCTCCCGGGTGCAATGATGGGCCCCGGCCTGTACCGGACCATGATCCCACCTGATCCTGACCACGGGCCGAAGCCGACCGTAACTGCCGGGCCGGAACTGCCGGAGCCGGAACTGCCGGGGACTGACGGAGGACGCTCGTGTTCTGGGTGATCGTGGTTGCGATGGCCGTGGTGGTCGGCGGTGCCGCGCTGGTGGCACTCGGCGGCGGCGGATCCCTCCCCGAGGCGGAGCACGACCGCCTCACCGCACGCCTCCCGCAGGACCGCCCACTCAGCCGCACCGACGTCGACGACCTGCGCCTGCCGATGGCGCTGCGCGGCTACCGGATGGACGAGGTCGACGACGTCCTCGACCGCCTCGGCGCCGAACTCGCCCTCCGGGACGCGAAGATCGCCGAACTGGAGGCCGTCGGCGCGGTGCGCGGCTCGGTCGAGGCGACGGGCGGCGCGTCCGGCGAGCCGCTGCCCGGGCTGGAGTCGTTCACGGCCGTGCTGGAGAAGAAGCCCCTCTCCGAGGGCCCTGCCGACGCCGCTTCCGAGAAGTCCGAGAAGTCAGAGACGTCCGAGAAGTTCGAGAAGGGTGACCGCTCGTGACCGGCGCCGTGCTCGGTGAGGACGGGCTGCTGCGCTGCGGATGGGGCGACTCGTCCGACGACTACCGGGTCTACCACGACACCGAGTGGGGCCGTCCGGTCCACGGCGAGCAGGCGCTGTTCGAGCGGATCTCGCTGGAGGCGTTCCAGTCCGGGCTGTCCTGGATCACCATCCTGCGGCGCCGCGAAGGCTTCCGGGCGGCGTTCCGGGACTTCTCGATCGCCGAGGTCGCGGAGTTCGGGGACGACGACGTGGAACGGCTGCTGGCCGACACCGGAATCATCCGCAACCGCGCGAAGATCGTCGCCACCATCGCCAACGCCCGCGCCGCACGTGAACTCGAGGGCGAGCTGGACGCGTTGGTCTGGAGCCACGCCGGGGACCCGGCCCGGCCGGCGCCGAAGACGCTGGCGGAGGTGCCGGCCGTGACGGCGGAGTCGACGGCGCTGGCGAAGGCGCTGAAGAAGAACGGGTTCCGGTTCGTGGGGCCGACGACGGCGTATGCGCTGATGCAGGCGTGCGGGCTGGTGAACGATCACCTGGCCGATTGCCACGCGCGGTAGCCCGCCCGAGCAGCCACGGCGCGCCGTCCACGGACCTTACCGGGGGTGCCGTTCCCCTTCGCGCCGTTCCCCGCGCCCCTGACGGGGCGCGGGGGTTGGGAGCTACTTGCCCACGAAGGTGGGCTTTTCCTTGGCCACGAACGCATCGACCGCGATGCGGTGGTCCTCGCTGTTGCCGGCCATGGTCTGCAACTCCTCCTCCTTGTCGAGGAGTTCGTCCAGCGAGTGGGACGCGCCGTACGCCAGCGACTCCTTGATCGCGCCGTAGGCGACGGTCGGGCCGCTCGCCAGGGTGAGGGCGAACTCGTGGGCGGTGGCGGCGAGTTCGGCGGCGGGGACGACGCGGGTGGCGAGGCCGAGGGTGAGGGCCTCGTCGGCGCGGACGGTGCGGGGGAGCATCAGGAGTTCGGTGGCGCGGGCGTGGCCGACCAGGCGGGGGAGGGTCCAGGAGGCGCCGGAGTCGGTGGTGAGGGCGACGCCGGCGAAGGAGGTGTTGAAGCCGGCGGTGTCGGCGACGATCCGGAAGTCGCAGGCGAAGGCGAGCGAGGCGCCGGCGCCGGCCGCGATGCCGTTGACGGCGGCGACGGTGGGCTTGCGCATCCCGGCGAGGGCGCGGACCAGCGGGTTGTAGTGCTCGGCGACGGTGCGCAGCGCGCTCTCGCCGGTCTCCTGCTGGTGGTGCAGCAGTCCGAGGTGTTCCTTGAGGTCCTGTCCGACGCAGAAGGCCTTCTGGCCGGCGCCGGTGAGCAGCACGGCCCGCACGTCGGGGTCGGTCGCGGCGGTGGTGACGGCGTCCCGGAGGGCGACCTTGGTGGCGACGTCGAGGGCGTTCATGGCGCCGGCGCGGTCGATGGTGAGGACGGCGAGGGCGCCGTCGCGGTGGTAGCGCACGGTGTCGGACATCGGTGAGGGCTCCCGGGTCGCGGTGGGCTGTCGTGGGCACAGCATGCCGGAGTGCGGCCGGGTGGGGGAGTGTGAGGTGGCGCACCCCTGGCGGGCGTGTCGGAGTGCGGCGGGATGCGGCTTCCGGCCGGTAATCGGCGCTTTGGTGCGGGTTCGGGAGGCTTGGCGGAGAGAGTGATGTTGGTCATCGAGCGGTCGCATGCGGGATAATGGCTTCCGATCAATGCGTTCGATACCGGCGGTGGACGGACTGCCGGTGCGTACCTGAACGGTTGCAGGAAGGGGAACGAGCATGGCGGCCATGAAGCCGCGGACGGGTGACGGCCCGCTGGAGGTAACCAAGGAGGGGCGGGGCATCATCATGCGAGTTCCGCTCGAAGGGGGTGGGCGCCTGGTGGTGGAGCTGACGCCGGACGAGGCGGACGCTCTGGGCGAGGCTCTGAAGAAGGCCTGCGGCTGACCCGAGCGGGTACTGCCACTCGCACGTCCCGGGCGCTCCGGGAGTGTTCGACGGGCCCGGTCCCCCGGTGCGGGGAGCGGGCCCGTTCCGCGTGTCCGGGCGGGTTCAGCGTTTGACGGCGCAGAGCAGGCCGTCGCTGACCGGGAGCAGCGCGGGCAGCAGGGTGTCGCCCTGTTCCCGGATGTCGGCGACCAGGTCGCGCACCGCGCGGGTCTGCGGGTCGTCGGCCTCGGGTTCGGCGAGCCGGCCCTCCTGGAAGACGCCCTCGAAGCAGACCACGCCGCGCGGCCGGAGCAGCCGCATCGCCTCGGTGAGGTGGAAGCCGGAGTCGGCCGGGTCGCCGTCGCAGAACACCAGGTCGTACTGCCCGTCGGCGAGCCGGGGCAGCACGTCGCGGGCCCGGCCGGGGATGAAGCGGGCCCGGTTGGCGGCGAATCCGGCGGCCAGGTACGCCTCGCGGGCGTACTGCTGGCGGACGGGTTCGGAGTCGACGGTGGTGAGCACGCCGTCGGGCCGCATGCCGCGCAACAGGTAGACGCCGGAGACGCCGGTGCCGGTTCCGATCTCGACCACCGCCTTGGCGTCGAGCGCGGCGGCCAGCAGGCGCAGGGCCGCGCCGCCGCTGGGTTCGATCGCGCGTATGCCGGTGCGGGCCGACTGGGCCCGGGCGTAGGTCAGCACCGCGTCCTCGCCGACGTAGGTGTCGGCGAGGGCCACTCGCTGGGGCCCGAACTCGGTGATGGCTGCCTCTTCCGGAGCGCCGATGTCGATGGAAGTCGACAAATTCCAGCGACAGACTACTGGCCGTCCGGGAACCGCGTTCGACGGCTGGCCGTTGAGTTGTCGTGGGTGGCCGGACCGCCCGCGGCGGTCGCTGTTCGACCGCTCTTATCCGGGCTTGACGTGTGAGGTGGATATGGTGGTGGCTCTGCTGGGCAGAAGAGCCGACCGAGGAGGTGTGGCCGAGGGCGACGTCCCTGTGCAGCGGCACGTCCGCGGCACCACGTCGGCCCGTACGCCGAAGCCCGTGATGAACCAGTCTGTGCACTCCCCCCTGGACAAGTCGACCGCAGCCGACGACTCGGTGGCCGAGGCCCCCGGCAAGCTCGCGTCCTTCGCGGAGGGGCCCGACGCGCAGAGCTGGACGCCGCCCAGCTGGGAGGAGATCGTCGAGGCGCACAGCGCCCGGGTCTACCGCCTCGCCTACCGGCTGACGGGCAATCAGCACGACGCCGAGGACCTCACGCAGGAGGTCTTCGTCCGGGTGTTCCGCTCGCTGTCCACGTACACCCCCGGCACGTTCGAGGGCTGGCTGCACCGGATCACCACCAACCTGTTCCTGGACATGGTGCGCCGCCGCCAGCGGATCCGCTTCGACGCCCTCGCCGAGGACGCGGCGGAGCGCCTGGCCAGCCGTGAGCCCAGCCCCGCCCAGCACTTCAGCGACACCCACTTCGACGCGGACGTCCAGCAGGCGCTGGACACCCTCGCCCCGGAGTTCCGTGCCGCCGTGGTGCTGTGCGACATCGAGGGCCTCTCCTACGAGGAGATCGCCGCCACCCTCGGGGTGAAGCTCGGCACCGTCCGCAGCCGGATCCACCGCGGCCGCTCGCACCTGCGCGCCGCCCTCAAGCACCGGGCGCCGAACGCCGCCGCGGGCCGTTCGCGCCGGGGCGGCTCCGTCGAGCCCGTGGCGGTCGGTGCCGAACCGGGCGGAAGCGACCGGAGGGGGTCATGAGCGATCACGCCCCCGAGCGCGCGGACGCCACCGGCCGCTCGCGCTGGGCGTCGCTGCGCCGCGCCGCCGAGCAGGCCCCGGCGGCGGCCGAGCTGCGGCCCGTGACGATCCGTCCGGTCGAGCCGGCGGCCGAGGAGCACCACCACCTCGGCGACCGCCTCACCGCGTACCTGGACGGCGAACTCGGCCACGACGCCCGCGAGCGGGTGCAGGCCCACCTGGCGACGTGTCCGGAGTGCCTGGCCGAGGCGGAGGGCGCCCGCGCGGTCAAGCGGACGCTCAGCGACGCCGGCGCGCCCGGCCCGTCCGCGGCGCTGATGGCCCGGCTGCTGGCCGTGGCCGCGCTGCCGGAGGACGAATCGGGCCCTGATGGGCCGTCGGGTGCCGTGTTCGGCGGCAGCAGGCTCACCGGCGGCTCCTTCGGCCGGGGCGCCGGCTTCGGCGGCGGCGCGCTGGGCGCCGACGCCCCGATACCCGGGATCGACCCGCGGGCCGGTCTGTTCGGTGCCCGCCCGTCCGCCGCACCGCGTCCGCTGGCCGCGCTCGCCGAGCTGCCCACCCCCCGCCCGGTTCCGCCCCGCGGTCGCCGGCTGGTGTTCGCCGCCGCCGGGGCGTTCTCGGTCGCCGCGGTCACGCTCAGCGGCGTCGGCGGCCTCACCACGGGCCAGGGCGGCCCCAACCGGCAGCCCACCAGCGTGACCCCCGTCGGCGGCGCGATCGTCCCCGTCAACGCGCAGCAGCAAATGGACGCCCCGGACTTTCCGATGCGGGCCCGGCTGCAGGCCAGCCCGCAGCCGTCGCCCAGCGGTGACCAGCTCCAGGTCCTGCGCTAGCCTGCCTTCACCGGCACGCCGTCGACGCCGGTCGCCCAGGTGGTCTTTACCACGGATTCACCTGAGGAAGGCCGGGGAACGGCCGCCCGCGTTTACCCTTGGTTCAGCGTTGTCGGGTGGCTGGGAGTTCAGGTGTTCGGAGACATAGGCGGACTCGAGGTCCTGACGATCGTCATCATGGCCATCGTGATCTTCGGGCCGGACAAGCTTCCGAAGCTGATTCAGGACACCATGGCGTTCATTCGCAAGATCCGCTCCTTCGCGGACAACGCGAAGGACGACATCCGCAGCGAACTCGGGCCGGAGTTCCAGAACTTCGATTTCGAGGACCTCAACCCGAAGACCTTCGTCCGCAAGCAACTGCTCGGCGACAACGACGACCCGCTCGGGCTGAAGGACCTCAAGGACAGCGTCGACCTCAAGTCCGCGCTGAACGGCGAGCCGACGCGCACCCCGAGCGCCTCGGTCGACTTCTCCAAGCCGGCCTCCCCGTTGAGCAACGGCCCGGCCCTCGCGGCCGGCGAGCGCCCGCCGTTCGACCCGGACGCCACCTGACCGGCGCTCCCCGCCCGACCCCGACGCCCCGCCCGGCAGGCGGGGCGTCGTCGTCCGCGCCGCTATCGTGTCCACTACCTCCCCGGACGGCGGGCGCTGTGCGGTCCGTCACGCCCGGCCGTGTCCGGCCCGGTTTTCCCGGACGGAGGGGCCGCGGTGCGCCACCATGGAGCCCGCCCGTGGCAGGAGCACAGCCGAGGAGGCCCGCAGTGGACGCCACGCAAACGACCGCAGAACCCGCCGCCACGCGTCGGCCCGCCGCCGACCCCCTCGCCCCCTACCGCGCCGCCGACTTCCCCTGGTACGGCCTGGACGAGGGCTGGACCGGCCGCCGCTGGCTCGGCCAGGTCGGCACCGGCCAGAACTCACGTGCCGCGCAGTCCGACCTCCCCGACTACGGCACCCTCGGCCACGGCGACGAACCCGCCCGCGGACCCGAACCGCGCGACACCCGCCGCTTCGCGCTGGTGGTCACCGTGGCCCGCCGCGAGGTCCGCCGCAGCGCCGACAACACCGGCACCCTGGAAGCCACCTCCGCGTCCTCCGCCGCCTGGCTGGCCGGCTCCGGCCTGCTCGCCGCCACCTGGCCCGGCAACCTCGACCGCACCCTGCGCCAGCACTGGCTCGACCAGCAGTCCACCCTCGCCTGGGACCTGGCCGACGACCTCGACGGCCCCGCCTGGTCCTCCCTCACCCTCCCCGTCAACGGCGTCCCGCAGCCCTTCCGCTACCGCGAATCCGAATACGGCTGGGTCCTGGCCGGCGAGGCCCCCGGCGTCCTCATCGGCGCCTACGGCCGCTCGGTCTCCGCGTACGGCATCGGCTTCACCACCGTCCCCGACCTGGCGACCTACGACGGACGGTAGGCCCGGCCGGACACCCTACGGCTCCAGCAGAAACGGCCCCGGGCAGGTGCCCGGGGCCGTTCGTGGTGCTGGGGGTCCGTCAGAACTTGTTCTTCGGGGTCAGGCCCAGGGAGAGGCCGGACAGGCCGCGCTGGCGGCCGGAGAGCTTGCCCGCGATGGTGCGCAGGGCGGAGCCGGCGGGGGAGTCCGGGTTGGAGAGGACGACCGGGCGGCCGTCGTCGCCGCCCTCGCGGAGGCGGACGTCGATCGGGATGGAGCCGAGGACCGGAACGGTCGCGCCGACGCTGCGGGTCAGGGCGTCGGCGACGGTCTGACCGCCGCCGGTGCCGAAGACGTCGATCATCTCGTCGCAGTGCGGGCACGGCATGCCCGACATGTTCTCGATGACGCCGACGATCTTCTGGTGGGTCTGCAGCGCGATCGTGCCGGCCCGCTCGGCGACCTCGGCGGCGGCCATCTGCGGGGTGGTGACGATCAGGATCTCGGCGTTCGGGACGAGCTGTGCGACCGAGATCGCGATGTCGCCGGTGCCGGGCGGCAGGTCGAGCAGCAGGACGTCCAGGTCGCCCCAGTACACGTCGGCGAGGAACTGCTGCAGCGCGCGGTGCAGCATCGGGCCGCGCCACACCACCGGCGCGTTGCCCGGGGTGAACATGCCGATCGAGATGACCTTCACGCCGTGCGCCGCCGGCGGCATGATCATGTCCTGCACCTGGGTGGGCCGGCCCTCGACGCCCAGCATGCGGGGCACGCTGTGGCCGTAGATGTCGGCGTCCACCACGGCGACCTTCAGGCCGTCCGCGGCCAGCGCCGCCGCCAGGTTGACCGTCACCGAGGACTTGCCGACGCCGCCCTTGCCGGAGGCGACCGCGTACACCCGGGTCAGGGTGCCCGGCTTGGCGAACGGGATCTCCCGCTCCGGGGCGCCGCCACGCAGCAGCTGCGACAGCTCGCGGCGCTGCTCCTCGCTCATCACGTCGAGCTCGACGGAGACGGCGGTGACGCCGGGAACGGCGGACACCGCGTCGGTGACCCGCTGGGTGATCGTCTCGCGCATCGGACAGCCCGAGACGGTGAGGTACACCGCGACCTTCACCGCGCCGCCGTCGCCGATCTCGACGGACTTCACCATGCCGATCTCGGTGATCGGACGGTTGATCTCCGGGTCGTGGACGGTCGCCAGGGCTTCCTGGACGGACTGCTCCGTCACCCCGGCCGCCACCTCTGTCTCGTTGGCCATGTGTTGATGGTACGGCGCTGCGCCCCGCCCCCGACTCGCCGGTAGCGTGCCGCGGGTCACAACGGCTCGGCGGGCTCCCGCCGTTCGTCGATCTCCCGGAGCAGCGACTGCAGTTCGGACCGGATGAAGTCGCGGGTGGCGACCTCGCCTAGGCCCTGCCGCAGCGCCGCGACCTCGCGGGTCAGGTACTCGGTGTCGGCGATGTTGCGGTCGCTGCGGGCCCGGTCCTGCTCCATGTTGACGCGGTCGCGGTCGTCCTGGCGGTTCTGCGCGAGCAGGATCAGCGGGGCCGCGTACGAGGCCTGCAGCGACAGCACCAGGGTGAGGAAGATGAACGGGTAGCTGTCGAAGCGCACGCCGGGCGGGAGCAGGGTGTTCCACGCCACCCAGGCGATGATCACCACCGTCATCCAGACGATGAACCGGCCGGTGCCCAGGAAACGGGCGATCCGCTCGGAGAGCTTGCCGAACGCCTCCGGGTCCCAGGCGGGCAGGTGGATCAGGCCCGGGCGGCCGGTGCGCGGCTGGTCGAGCCGGGAACGGGAGCCCGGGGACTGGCCGGGGCGCTCCTCGCGGCGCACGCGCTGCTCCCGGGTCCGCAGTTCGCGCAGCTGGCGCAGCTGGCGCAGCTCGCCCTGGATCCGCTGGCCCGGCGAGTCGTGGTGGCGCTTGCGGTCACTGTCCATCGAGCACCTCGTCGGTGGGGATGCCGTGCGCCGAGCCCTCGCGCCAGTCGTCCGGCAGCAGGTGGTCCAGCACGTCGTCCACGGTGACCGCGCCCAGCAGGTGGTCGTCCTCGTCGACCACGGGCGCCGCCACCAGGTTGTAGGTGGCCAGGTAGGACGTGATCAGCTGGAGCGGGGTGTTCGGCGGCAGCGGGTCGAGGTCGTCGTCCACGATCGAACCGACCAGCGTGTACGGGGGCTCGCGCAACAGCCGCTGGAAGTGCACGGTGCCCAGATAGGTGCCGGTCGGAGTCTCGTTCGGCGGGCGGCACACGTACACCTGAGCGGCCAGCGCAGGCTTGGTGTCGGAGATCCGCACCCGGGCGAGCGCCTCGGCGACCGAGGCATCGGGTTCCAGGACGATCGGCTCGGTGGTCATCAGGCCGCCCGCGGTGTCCTCCTCGTAGGAGAGCAGCCGGCGCATCTCCGCCGCCTCGGCGGGCTCCATCAGACGCAGCAGCCGCTCGGCGTCCTCGGTGGGCAGTTCGGAGAGCAGGTCGGCGGCGTCGTCCGGGTCCATGGTCTCCAGGATGTCCGCGGCCCGCTCCTCCTTGAGCTTGCCGATGATCTCCACCTGGTCGTCCTCCGGAAGCTCCTCCAGGACGTCCGCGAGCCGGTCGTCGTCGAGCGCCGCCGCGACCTCCGCCCGGCGCTTCGCCGACAGGTGGTGCATGACGTTCGCCAGGTCGGCCGCACGCAACTGCTCGAACGTGGCCAGCAGGTTGGCCGCGCCCTGACCCTCCTCCGACAGCGAGAAACCGGTGACGGCGGACCAGTCGAGCAGCAACTGCTCGCCCTTGGCCTTGCGCAGCCGGGACGGAGGCTTCCCGACCTGGACGAAAACCTTGTCGATCTCCCACTCGCGCAGGCGGGTCTGCACCATCGCGACGTCCAGCACGGTCACCTCGTCGGCGGTCTTGGTGCGGGTGACGGTGCGGTCGAGCAGCTCGGCCAGCACCAGCGTCTCCGACGGACGCTGCTCGAACCGACGCATGTTCAGCAGGCCGGTGGAGAGCACCTGGCCGGACTCCAGACTGGTCACCCGGGTCATCGGCAGAAAGATCCGGCGGCGGCCGATCACCTCCACCACCAGCCCGAGAACCCTGGGCGGGCTGCCACCGAGACGCAACGAGACCACCACGTCACGGACCCGGCCCACCTGATCGCCGTTCGGGTCGAACACCGCGACCCCGGAGAGGTGGGAGATGAACACTCGGCTGCCTGGCCCCGCCATGCGACTCCCTCGGGGGGAAACGGACACAACCACCCAAATCTATCGGTGGCGCGTCGGGGCGGCAGGTCATTGAGGTGCCGCGATCTTCTTGGCGGGTGCCTTCCGTCCCGCGCAGTTCCCCACGTGCCTGCTTGCGCTCAGCGCTTCTGCTTCTTCTTGAACAGGAGCTTCGGGAGGCCGGCCGGGATCGGTTTGCGGGTGGTGGCCGGGGTGGGCACGGGGGTGGCGGTGAGGGCGCCGTCGGGGTGGGGGGCGAGGGGGCCGGCGGGCTCCAGGCGGAGGATGCGGCACTCGCGGGCCCAGCGGTCGCCGATGGTGTCGGTGTCGGGGGCGTTGAGGCGCTTGCCCTTGAGTTCCTCGACGGCACCGTCCCAGGCGGGGGTGCCGGGGGCGACGGCGGTGACGGTGGCGGGGAAGGTGACCAGTCGGCCGCCCTTGTCCTTGCTGCGGACGGTGAGGGTGGCGGTGGTGCCGGCGGCGAGGCCGTGCAGGGGCTGTTCGGCGCCGTCGCCGACGACGATCACGGCGCCGTCGTGCCAGGCGTGCCAGAGCGGACGGGCGTGCGGCTGCCCGGCGGGCTGCACCCAGAGCAGGCCGGACTTCTTGGCGGACTCCTCCACCAGGGCCCGGTCGAGGAAGTCTGCCGGGCTCGCGGTCGTCGTACGCTCCATGCCGCACAGCGTACGGCCTGGTCCTCGGGGGACGGTTCCATCCCCCGGGACGACAGTGCCATGACGGGCGGACAGCCCTTACGGTGTTTCCTGCCCCGCCCCGTCCGCCGAAGGAGAACCGTGCCCGCCACCAGGACCGCCCCCGCCGCGCCCGCGGTGGCCGATCAGCAGCGGGTGTTGCCGCGCACCGACCTGCTGCTGCTGGCGGTGTCGATCGCGGGCATCTCGCTGTCCGCCCCGCTGATCAGCGCGACGGCCGCGCCCGCGCTGGCGATCGCGTTCTGGCGCAACGGCATGTCGGTGGCGGTGCTGGGCCCGTACGCGCTGTGGCGGCACCGGGCCGAGCTGCGCGGGATCTCCCGGCGGTCGCTGCTGCTGGCGATGGCGGCGGGTGTGCTGCTGGCGCTGCATTTCGCGCTGTGGATGCCCAGCCTGCGGATGACGTCGGTGGCGTCCGCGACCGCGCTGGTGACGACGACTCCGCTGTGGACGATCCTGCTGATGCGCCTGTTCGGGGTGCGCGCGCCGCGGCTGGTGTGGCTGGGCACGGGGCTGGCGTTCGCGGGCGTGCTGGTGCTGACCGGCGTCGATCTGTCGGTGTCGTTGCGCGCCCTGCTCGGGGACGGTCTGGCGCTGGCCGCGGGCGCCGCGGCGGCCGGGTACGTGCTGCTGGGCGCGGAGGTGCGGCGCACCGTGTCGACCACCGCGTACACCCTGATCTGCTACGCGACCTGCGCGGTCGCGCTGCTGGCGGTGTGTCTGCTGATGGGTACGCGGCTGTCGGGCTGGCCGGCCGGCGCGTGGTGGCAGATCGTCCTGCTGATGGTGGCGGCGCAGCTGCTCGGGCACTCGCTGAGCAACCGGGTGGTGCGCACGCTGGGCCCGTCGGTCACCTCGACGGCGATCCTGCTGGAGACCCCGGGCGCGGCGCTGATCGCGGCGGTGTGGCTGGGCCAGTGGCCGCCGATCGCCGCCTACCCGGCGGTCGGGATGATCCTGCTGGGCCTGGTCCTGGTGGCCCGGGCGGAGCGCCGCTGACGCTCCGCCCGGTCGGCCTCACAGCCAGCCGTTGCGGCGGAAGCCCCGGTACATGCCGACGCAGATCAGCGCGATCACGCCGAGCACGGTCGGGTAGCCGTACGTCCACTGGAGTTCCGGCATGTGCTCGAAGTTCATGCCGTACACGCCGGTGATCATGGTGGGGACGGCGAAGATCGCCGCCCACGCGGTGATCTTGCGCATGTCCTCGTTCTGGGCGACCGATACCTGCGCCAGGTTGGCCTGGAGCAGCGAGTTGAGCAGTTCGTCGAAGCCCTGCACCTGCTCGCTGACCCGGGCCAGGTGGTCGGCGACGTCCCGGAAGTACTTCTGCATCTCCGGGTCGACCAGCCGCGCGACGGGCTCGGCCAGTTGCAGCATCGGCCGCAGCAGCGGGGTGACGGCGCGCTTGAACTCCAGCACCTCGCGCTTGAGCTGGTAGACCCGCCCGACGTCGGCGCCGCTGCCGCCGCGGTTGGCGAACACGCCGTACTCGATCTCGTCCACGTCGTTCTGCAGCCGCTCGGCGACCAGCAGGTAGTTGTCCACCACGTGGTCGGCGATCGCGTGCAGCACCGCCGCCGGGCCGAGGGCGAGCAGGCCGGTGCCCTCCGCGTCGGCCTCCAGCCGCAGCCGCAGGGCGCGCAGCGAGGAGTGCGCGCCGTGCCGGACGGTGATCACGAAGTCGGGGCCGGCGAACACCATCAGCTCGCCGGTCTCGACCACCTCGCTGGTCGGGGTGAGCTGCTCGTGCTCGATGTAGCGCACGGTCTTGAACACCGCGAACAGCATGTTGTCGTATCGCTCGACCTTGGGACGCTGGTGCGCGTGCACCGCGTCCTCCACCGCCAGCGGGTGCAGGCCGAAGCGCTGGGCGATGCCCTCGAACTCGGCCTCGGTGGGCTCGTGCAGGCCGATCCAGCTGAACGAGCCGGGCCCGCTCTGGTGGGCCGCCTTCACCTGCCGGGCCGCCTCGCGCGGGCTGCAGGTCTCGCCGATCCGCTTGCCCTGCTGGTAGACGGCGCAGTCCACCACCGCGGACGGGCTGGTACCGGAGGGCAGTCCGAGATCGTCACCGGCCCGGCGGCGGGTCGGGCGGACGACGGCGGCGCGCAGGTTGTTGATCATCGACATGGCGCGGACTCCTTGGGCCGGACCGGCGCGCACCCCGGCAGGGCAGGGCGAACGCGACGGCGGAAAACACCGGTGGACACGCCGGAGCCGATGGTGCGCCAGAAAGCCGTTGCTGGGCGGGTTTCGACGGCTCGACCCCGGGGAAGGTGCTCTCCCGGCCGGACGCCACGCTGCGTGTGAGCCCAGGTCAGCCGTGAAGGCGGCGGGCCAGGGTGGGCCGGAGAGAGCTGCCGGTACTGCATGGTCGACTGCTGTCCACCGTGACCACCTCCTCCACGCCGGGGCCCGCGCGGGGGCCGTCGCGGCCCTGGTTCGTATTCACAAGGCCGACCGCTCACATTAACAGCTCTTCCCCGTACTGAGCCCCGGAGTTCGGCGTCCGCCGGGTAAAGGTCGCGCCAAAGCTTGCCCGCGCGCCGCGCGCTAAGGTCGCGGCATGGCGCACGACTTCCCGCTCTTCGGCGACTTCTCCGATCCCGACGCCGGCCACGGCTCCGGCCCGACCCGGCAGACCGTTCTGGCCGCCGTCGAGGCGCGGCTGATCAGCACCTTCGGCGATCCCTCCGGCCGCGCCGCGGTCACCTTCGTCGGCGCGGACCGCATCGAGGTGCTGCGCTTCGGCCCGGACGCCGAGGGCCTGGTCCGCTACGCGACGCTCGGCATGGCCGCCGCCCCGATGGCCGACCCGTCCTCGCCCGTCGCCGACCCGGTGCGCGGCCCGCGCGCCGAGCTGGTGCTGACCGTGCGCGGCGGGCGGGACGAGGTGCACAAGGCGCTGGTGGTGTTCGCCGCCAGCCCGCAGGTCGAGGGCCTGGTGGTGGCCCCCGGCGGCTCGCTCGACCTGGGCTCCCCGCTGTGGACCGGCGCCCCGTTCACCTCGGTGCTGGCCGCCGAGCCCGGCGGCCTGGTCGAGGACCTCGAACTCCCGGCCCCCGCCGAGGCGGTGCGCTTCCTGCCGCTGCTGCCGATGACGCCCAACGAGGCCGCGTTCAAGCGTGTCCAGGGCGCGGGCGCCCTGGAGGAACGCTGGCTGAAGCACGGCACCGACCTGCGCGACCCGAACCGCCGCGGCGTCCCGCTGGACTGAGCCCGCGTCGGCCCGCGGGTGGAGGCCCAGGGGTGGAGGCCTAGGGGTGGAGCTCGATGAAGCCGAACACCCCGTTGGCCACCAGCTGCGCCGCGATCGCCGACAGCAGCAGGCCGGCCAGCCGGGTGATCAGGACCACGCCGCCCTCCTGGATCACCCGGATGATCGACAGCGAGAACCGCATGGTCAGCCAGAGGATCAGATGCATGATGACGATCGCCGACCAGAGCGCCAGGTGCTGCGTTCCGGTGCTGGCCCCCTGTACGGCCAGGATGACCGCGACGATCGCACCGGGCCCGGCCAGCAGCGGCGTGCCCAGTGGGACCAGGGCGACGTTGACGTCCTTGGTCTGGGTGGGTTCTTCGATCCGGCCGGTCAGCAGGTCCAGCGCGATCAGCAGCAGGAGGACCCCGCCGGAGGCCTGGAGGGCCGGGATCGAGACGTGCAGGTAGTCGAGGATCTGGTGCCCGAACAGCCCGAAGCAGGTGATCACCCCGAGTGACACCAGCGTGGCCTGCCAGGCCATCCGGCGCTGCACCTTCTGCGTCCGGCCGGAGGTGAGCGCCAGGAAGATCGGCATGATGCCCGGCGGGTCCATGATCACGAACAGCGTGATGAAGAGTGAGCCGAAGACCTTGCCGTCGATGACGGTGAGCATGCCGGGATTGTGCGCGCTTCGGACCCCGGGTGCGGCGGGACGCGCCGGGTCTTTCAGCCGGTGATGGGAGTGGCTCCGGTCGCCTGGGACACCAGTGCTTCGTACACCTCTGGCGCAGTGGTGTACTCGCCCAGTCGGACGATCTTGCGGCTGCCGTGGTAGTCGCTGGAGCCCGTCACGAAAAGCCCCAACTCGCTTGCCAGCGTGCGGAGTCGGGCCCGGGTCGGTTCGTCGTGGTCGGTGTGGTCGACCTCCAGGCCGGCCAGCCCGGCCGCCGCAAGATCGGCGATCACCTGGTCCGACACCGTCCGGCCCCGCTTGTCCGCTCCGGGGTGAGCGAAAACCGGTACGCCCCCCGCCGCCCGTACAAGCCGCACCGCGAGCGCCGGGTCGGTCTCGTGCTTGCGGACGTCCGCCCTCCCGTCGTTGGCCAGCCACTCGGGCGTGAACGCGTCCGAGACGCTCGCCACCACGCCCGCCTCCACCAACGCGGACGCGATGTGCGGACGGCCTACCGAACCGGCCCCGGCGATCCGCTGCACCTGCTCCCAGCTGATCGGCGCGCCCAGCTCCCGGCAGCGCTCCACGATCGCCCGCGCGCGCCGGAACCGGTCGGTGCGCACCAGCTCCCGCTCGGCCGCGAAGGCCGGCTCCGCCGGGTCGAACAGGTACGCCAGCAGGTGCATGCTGATCCCGCCCACCTGGCAGGAGAGTTCGGCGCCCGGAATCAGGGTCAGGCCCGTCCCGGCCAGCGCGGCCGTCGCCTCGCCGTACCCGGCCACCGTGTCGTGGTCGGTCAGCGCCACCACGTCCAGGCCCGCGGCCACCGCGTTGGCGACCAGTTCGGCCGGGGAGTCGGTGCCGTCCGAGGCATTGCTGTGGGCGTGCAGATCGATACGCATGGCGCCCAGGATAGGGAGCCGCCGGGACGGCAGGGGCGGGGAGTGGCTCAGCCGAGCAGGCGGGGGGAGAGTGCCCCGCAGGGCAGCAGGCCGAGTTCGGCCCCCGCGTCGCGCAGGTCCGTCAGCACCAGTTCGTCGTGCATCAGCAGCGCCGACTGCTCGGGCCAGGCGATCGCCCACAGCCACAGGCCGCGGGCCTCGCCGACGTACACCGCCCGGTCGTCCGGGGCGTCGGGGACGTGGAACATCGGGGTCGGCCGGCCGGCCGCCATCAGCTTGGCGTCCGCGGGCTTGTACAGCGCGACGTCCTCGCCCGGGTCCGGCCCGTCCAGTCCCGCGTAGCGGGCGCCCAGGCCGATGCCCAGTTCCTCGGCCACCAGCACCAGTTCGCCGAACCCGCCGAGCGGGGCCGGCCCCGAGCAGGCGACGGCGGTGGCGCGCGCCCCCGACAGGTCGTCACCCGCGTGCGCGATCCCGGTGAACAGCCAGCCGACCGGCAGCGGCCAGGGCATCCAGACGGGCACCTGGGAGCGGTTCACGGCAACGTTCAGGGCTTCGATACTGGGGGGCAGTACCGGCTGCATCGGGTGTACGGCACCGTGCCGGTCGCACTGCCAGGTGTCGGAGAAGAGGCCGGGGGCGCGGACCCGACCGGCACATCGCGGACAGCTTGGCTCGCCCCTCATAACCGACAACGGTCCTCCCTCCGGACTGCTGCGTCAAGGACGATCACCCGGAAGGAGTCCGCCACGAGCCGCCACACGCCGCCCCGGCAACGGCCCGGGTCCGGCAGGGTAGATGTCCCGGGCGGCAGGGCACCAAACCCCCCGCAGGTCGCGGCCCCCGAACACACTGACGCCCCGTCGTCCCAGGGGTCTCCTGTGGTGACGGGGCGTCAGCCGGGTATCGGAACGTCGGACGGCTCGGCGGCTCGTCCGCGTTCGGTCACACGGCCTTGCACGGCCGGATGTACAGGCGTTCGCCCGTTTGCGCGGCGGTCTTCAGGTACTCGGAGACGGTCGCCGCGTCGGCGATCAGTCGATCGGTCTCCGCTCCGGCGTGATCCAGACGAAGGATCTCGAAACGCATGGGCCTCTCCCTTCCCGTCCTCGGGCTCCGAGGCGGACTCGGCCGGCGGTAGGCCATCGTGCGATGGCCTGCCGGCGCTGGCTGGGTCGGACGTCCGGCAGGTGCAGTCACCCGTCGCTCCCCCCACTCTCAAGCAGGACTTCTTCAGCGGCACTTACAGTGCGGCAGCCGGAGTGGGGCGACGATGCCCCTGTCTCACTGTGCCGCGACGCTGCTACCCGGCGGTTTCCCGCCGGTAAATCCGTCATTTCGACGGCCGGAGGAGGGTGCGGCCGTCGGAGGGTTCTGATTCCGGACTGAATCAAATATTACCCGAGCTAACGATCCTTGTCGCGCGAAAACGGGAGCCGACTTCTGATCAACCGTCAGAAGGCCCGCCCATGGCCCGGATCCGCCGGGAAAACGGTGCGCCCCGCCGTCACGCGCCCTGCGCGGACCAGAACGAGGCGAGGGCCGCCGCCGTCTCGGCCGGGCGCTCCGCGTTCGGCGAGTGCCCCGCGCCGGGCACCACGGTGCGCAGCGCGCCCAGGCGCTCCGCCATCCGCGACTGCTCCTCGACCGGCCAGGCGTAGTCCCGCTCGCCGGACAGCACCAGCTTCGGCAGCCCGACCGCCGCCAACTCGTCCACCCGGTCCGGCGCGGCCACCAGGTGCGCCGCCGCCGCCTTCAGCGCCTGCGGCAGGTTCGCCAGCCAGCGACGGTGCAGAAAGTCCGCGATCTCCGGATCCAGCGGCGGCACCCGCTCACCCTCCAGCTGCCGCATCACCTGCCAGATCGACTCCAGGTCCATCGACTCCAGCGCGTCCAGCAGCAGCCTCGTCCGCGCCGCCTCCGCCGGATCGATCGCCCCCGGCCCCGTCGACATCAGCGTCAGCGACGCCCACGGCAACGCGCCGGGCGCCGACAGCACCGCCTCCCGCACCACCTGACCACCGAACGAGTGCCCCAGCAGGTGCAGCGGCCCGCCCTCGGCCTTCAGCTCCGCGGAGAGCGCCCGGACGTCCGCCCCCAGCGCTCGCACCGAGTACGCCTCGGGGTCGGCCGGGCCACCCGACTCGTACTGGCCGCGCTGATCCACCGCGACCACCCGGAACCCGGCCCCGGCCAGCGGCTCCAGCAGCGCGATGAAGTCCTCCTTGCTCCCGGTGAACCCCGGCACCAGCAACGCCGTCCCCCGCGCCGGCCCCACCGGCTCCCCCCACAACGCCGCCAGCCCACCCACCCGGACCGCCCGCACACACCCCGGCAGCTTCAGAAACGGCGGCGTACTCATATCTCCGTGCCCTCCCGGCAGATCACCCGACAACCCGGGGCCACCCTACGCAGCACAAATCCGCCTCCGGCGGCCGGAGCCGGGGGAAACGCCGAGGGGCGGGGCGGCGCCGTGGCAGGGCGGCGGAAATGCCGCCGGGGAGGGCGCGACCTGGTGGTCGGGCCCTCCCCGGCGGGTGGGGTGGTGCGGTGTTACTTCTCCACGGCCTTGCGGGTCCGGCGCGGGGCCGGGATCTCCTCGGTCGTGGCCTTCTTGACGGCGCGCTTGCGCGGGGCCGGTGCGGCTTCCTCGGTCGCGACCTCGGCGGCGACGGCCTTCTTGGTCGCGCGCTTGCGGGGAGCCGGGGTGGCCTCCTCGGCGACGACCTCGACGGCGGCGGCAGCCTTCTTGGTGACCCGCTTGCGCGGGGCCGGCGCGGCTTCCTCGGTCACGGCCTCGACGGCGGCGACGGCCTTCTTGGTGGTCCGCTTGCGCGGCGCCGGGATCTCCTCCGCCGCGGTCTCGACGGCGGCGACGGCCTTCTTGGTCGCGCGCTTGCGGGGAGCCGGAGCGGCTTCCTCGGCGACGACCTCGACGGCGGCGACGGCCTTCTTGGTCGCGCGCTTGCGCGGCGCCGGGGCGGCTTCCTCGGTCACGGCCTCGACGGCGGCGACGGCCTTCTTGGTGGTCCGCTTGCGGGGAGCCGGAGCGGCTTCCTCGGCGACGACCTCGACAGCGGCGGCAGCCTTCTTGGTCGCGCGCTTGCGCGGCGCCGGGGCCTCGACGGTCTCCTCGACCACCGGCGCGGCCGCGGCCTTGCGGGTGCGCTTGCGCGGGGTCTCGGCGACCGGCTCCGCGACGACCGCCGGGGCGACCGTCTCGACGACGACCTCGGCGACCGTCTCGACCGCGGGGGCGGCAGCCTTGCGGGTGCGCTTGCGGGGAGTGCGGACCGCCGGGGTCTCGGCGACCGGTTCCACGACGACCGCGGGGGCAGCCGTCTCGACGACGACCTCGGCGACCGTCTCGACCGCGGGGGCGGCGGCCTTGCGGGTGCGCTTGCGCGGGGTGCGGGCGGCGGGGGTCTCGGCGACCGGCTCCGCGACGACCGCGGGGGCAGCCGTCTCGACGGCGACCTCGGCGACCTCGGCGACCGTCTCGACCACGGCCGGCGCGGCGGCCGCGGAGTTGCGACGGTTGCGGTTGCGGCGACGCGAGCTGCGGCCCTCACCGGGTGCGGCCGGAGCGGCGGTGGGCTGCTCGGCGGTGGTCACCTCGGGTGCGGCCGGAGCGTCGGCGACGGAGCTGCCGCCGCGGGTGCGGCGACGTTCGCGGCTGCGACGGGACGGACGCTCGGCGGGAGCCGGGGTCTCGGGGGCGGCAGCGCCCCGTCCACCGCGGCCGCCACCGTTGCGGCCCGCGGCGCGCTGGCCGCGGCCGCCGGTCTCGCCGAGGTCCTCGACCTCTTCGGCGGCGAGGCCGGCCCGGGTGCGCTCGGAGCGGGGCAGGATGCCCTTGGTGCCGGGCGCGATGCGGAGCAGCTCGTACAGGTGCGGGGAGGTGGAGTAGGTCTCCTCCGGGTCGTTGAACGGCAGGTCCAGCGCCTTGTTGATGAGCTGCCAGCGCGGGATGTCGTCCCAGTCGACCAGGGTGACGGCGGTGCCCGAGGCGCCGGCCCGGCCGGTGCGGCCGATCCGGTGCAGGTAGGTCTTCTCGTCGTCGGTGCACTGGTAGTTGATGACGTGGGTGACGCCTTCGACGTCGATGCCGCGGGCGGCGACGTCGGTGCAGACCAGGACGTCGACCTTGCCGTTGCGGAAGGCGCGCAGCGCCTGCTCGCGGGCGCCCTGGCCGAGGTCGCCGTGGACCGCGCCGGCCGCGAAGCCGCGCTTGGTGAGCTGGTCGGCGACGTCGGCGGCGGTGCGCTTGGTGCGGCAGAAGATCATCGCCAGGCCGCGGCCGTCGGCCTGCAGGATCCGGGAGACCATCTCGACCTTGTCGAGCGAGTGCGCACGGAAGATGTGCTGCTCGATGTTGGCGACGGTGGTGCCGGTGTCGTCCGGTGCGGCGGCCCGGATGTGGGTGGGCTGGCTCATGTACCGGCGGGCCAGCGAGATGACCTGGCCGGGCATGGTGGCGGAGAAGAGCAGGGTCTGCCGCTTGGCGGGCAGCATGGTGATGATCTTCTCGACGTCGGGCAGGAAGCCGAGGTCGAGCATCTCGTCGGCCTCGTCCAGCACCAGCGCGCGGACCTGGGACAGGTCGAGCTTGCGCTGGCCGGCCAGGTCGAGCAGGCGGCCGGGGGTGCCGACGACGATGTCGACGCCCTTCTTCAGGGCCTCGACCTGCGGCTCGTAGGCGCGGCCGCCGTACACGGCGAGGACGCGGACGTTGCGGACCTTGCCGGCGGTCTGCAGGTCGTTGGTGACCTGGGTGCACAGCTCGCGGGTGGGGACCACGATGAGCGCCTGCGGGCTGTCGGTGAGCTGCTCGGTGGTGGCCCGGCCGGCGGCGACGTCGGCCTTGACCACGACCCGCTCGATCAGCGGAAGGCCGAAGCCGAGGGTCTTGCCGGTGCCGGTCTTGGCCTGGCCGATGACGTCGTGGCCGGTCAGCGCGACCGGCAGGGTCATCTCCTGGATCGGGAAGGGGTGGACGATGCCGACGGCCTCCAGGGCCTCGGCGGTCTCCGGGAGGATCCCGAGTTCCCGGAAGGTCGTCTTGATGGGTTCGGCGGTGGTGGACAGGGTGCTGCCTCTTCCGTGTGGAGGGGCCGAGTTCGAGCGCGTCCTGCCGTGCCCGCGCTGCCCGGTGAGGGGCGCGTCGGGCGGGCGGCGCGGGGGAGGGCGTCCCGTTGACGGGGGCGTGCGGCCCGGCGCGTCCTGGCGCGGTCCGCGGCGGCCCTCGCTCGGCCTGATGCGGTGCCTGGGCCCGAGGCTCGGGCCAGGTCGGAGCCGATCGGGTCTCCGACCGGGCATCCGCGTACGTGAGCGCCGGGAGCGGTGCACCGGGCGGCGGAAACGCCACCGGGTACGACTGCGCGGCCTGCCGATGAACGGACGGGCCGCGCGGGTTCACACCTGGCCTCACTACCTACCATACAGTCAAGCGACGACTCGAACACGTGACGGCGAATACTCCGACTGGCCGCGCCGGGGTGGCGGGACGGCTGCGGGCGGTCCCCGGACCTGTCGGGACCACTAAGGTCAGGTGCCATGGAGACTCAGGAACCCGGTGACGGGATCACCGACTCGATCGGGCCCTGGACGGCCCGGGCCGCCGACCCGCAGTACCGCGCGGCGGTGCTCGACCTGCTGGGCGCGCTCGCGTACGGCGAGCTGAGCGCCTTCGAGCGGCTCGCCGAGGACGCCAAGTTCGCGCCCGGCATCGCGGAGAAGGCCGCGCTGGCCCGGATGGCCTCCGCCGAGTTCCAGCACTACCAGCTGCTGCACGACCGGCTGGCCGAGGTGGGCGCCGACCCGGTCGCGGTGATGGAGCCGTTCGTCGAGCCGCTGGAGGCCTTCCACCGGATGACCGCCCCGTCCGACTGGCTGGAGGGCCTGGTCAAGGCGTACGTCGGTGACGCCATCGCGACCGACTTCTACCGCGAGGTGGCGGTCCGGCTGGACGACGACACCCGGGACCTGGTGCTGCGCGTGATGGCCGACACCGGGCACGGCGAGTTCGCGGTGGACCGGGTGCGGCAGGCGATCGAGGAGGACCCGCGGGTCGGCGGGCGGCTCGCGCTGTGGGGCCGGCGACTGATGGGCGAGGCGCTCAGCCAGGCGCAGCGGGTGGTCGCCGAGCGGGACGCGCTGTCGAACCTGCTGGTCGGCGGCGCGCACGTGCGCGGCTTCGACCTGGTCGAGGTCGGCAAGATGTTCAACCGGATCACCGAGGCCCACACCAAGCGGATGGCCGCGCTCGGGCTGGCCTCCTGAGCGGTGGTCAGGCGTGCCGGTGCCGTCCGCCTCGCCGGCGCCGGTCCGCGAGGTCCGGCCGGGCCGGCACCGACACCAGCAGCACCGCCACCAGGACGGACACCGCCAGCTGCACCGCCGGGACGTGCCCGTCCATCACGTAGTGGGTGAGCCGCCCGGCCAGCACGGCGGACACCAGGGCGGTGCCGACCGGCAGGGCGCGCGACCCGGGGAACAGCTCGGGCCGGACCAGCAGGGCGCCGAACCCGACGGCGAGGCCGATCAGGACGAACGCGGTCGTCTCCCACACGGCTGCCTCCCGGGGTTGTGCGGCGCTGCGGCACCCACCGCCTACCCGCCCGGGGCCGCCGGTACACAGCACGGCGCCCCGTCCCCCCAGGTGGGGGAACGGGGCGCCGGTGAACGCAGACTCAGAGCGTGCCGAAGCCGACCTTGCGGACGGACGGCTCGCCGATCTCGACATAGGCGAGGCGGTCCGCCGGGACCATCACCTTGCGGCCGTGCTCGTCGGACAGGGTGAGCAGCTTGGCGCTGCCGTCCAGGGCCTTGGCGACCGCTTCCGTGACCTCTTCGGCAGATTGCGCGCTCTCCAGGACGATCTCCCGGTTCGCGTTCTGCACGCCGATCTTGACCTCCACGGCTTCCGTCCCTCCGGTAGCTGGCCGCGCGCGCTCGAACCGCATTTCGCGGGCGGCGCGCCGTACGGGCTTCACCTTAAGGCAGCGGAGCGGCTCGGAGGCGAACGTCCCGGGTCGGTCCGCTCAGGGCCGAATCGGCGCTCACTCGCCGCCGGCGCCGGAGCCCTCCAGGGCGGGGTGCATCGGGAAGCCCTTCAGACCGCGCCAGGCCAGGCTGGCGACCAGCCGGATCGCCTCGTCGCGCGGGATCTCGGACTCCTGGGACAGCCAGTACCGGGCGGTGATCTGGGCCATGCCACAGACACCGACCGCGAGCAGCTTGGCCTCCGCCTCCGGCAGGTCGGTGTCCTCGGCGATCACCTTGGAGACCAGGGTGGCGCTCAGGTCGGTGGCCCGCTCGACCCGGTCGCGCACGGCCGGCTCGTTGGTCAGGTCCGACTCGAAGACCAGCCGGAACGCGCCGGACTCGCTGGAGATGTAGTGGAAGTACGCCTCCATGGTGGCGGCGACGCGCTGCTTGTTGTCGTTGGTCGCCTCCAGCGCCGCCCGGGTGCCGTCCACCAGGGCGTCGCAGTGCTTGTCCAGCAGCGCGAGGTAGAGCTCCAACTTTCCGGGGAAGTGCTGGTACAGCACCGGCTTGCTGACGCCGGCCCGCTCGGCGATGTCGTCCATGGCGGCCGAGTGGTAGCCCTGGGCGACGAACACCTCCTGGGCGGCTCCGAGCAGTTGTTCACGGCGGGCGCTTCGCGGCAGGCGGGCACCGCGCGGGCGCTCCTGCGCCTCCTGGATGGCCGTCACGGCGCTCCTCACTTCACGGTCTGCGATGGGCTGGCAAGGTGTTGATTCTACTTTTCGGTAACCCGCTCGTGCGCGGGTGAAGCCGAGTAAAGCGCACCACCGCCCTTGTCGGGAGCCCACAATACGGCCCGGACCAGGGGTGTCCACAGGTCCGGACGGGCCCGGGAACGGGTCGGGACGGGCCGAATCGCACCGGTGGCGAGCCGTCCTCACTACCATCGTGCTCCATGAGCGCCGCCCAGCACCCTCCCGCCGCCCTGGAGCCCTACCGCACCGTCGAGGTGCCCGGAGCGGAAGTGGCCGTCAGCCGCCATACCGAGCCCCGCGACGGACTCCCGCCCGCCCTGTTCGTGCACGGGCTCGGCGGCTCCGGCGACAACTGGCTGGAGCTGCTCGACCAGCTCTCCGACGACGTCGACGGCGAAGCGGTCGACCTGCCCGGCTTCGGCTGGTCCGCGCCGCCGCTGGACGGGAACCTGAGCGTCTCCGGACACGTCCGCGCCGTCATCGGCTACCTGGAGGAGACCGGCCGCGGACCGGTCCACCTGTTCGGCAACTCGCTCGGCGGCGCGGTCTCCGTCCGGCTCGCCGCGCTCCGGCCCGACCTGGTGCGCAGCCTCACCCTGATCTCCCCGGCACTGCCCGAACTGCCCCCGCAGCGCACCGCCTGGCCAACCGGGCTGCTGGCCGTCCCCGGTTTCGCCGAACTGGTCCGCCGCCGCAACGCCGGCAGCGACCCGGAGAGCGTCACCGCCGAACTGCTGCGGCTGGTCTACGGCGACCCCGAAGGCATCCCCGCGCACCGCCGGGCGCGCGCCGTCGCCGAGTACCGGCGCCGCACCGCGCTGCCGTACGCGCTGCACGCGATGGCCGGGTCCGCGCGCGGCATCGTCAGCGCCTACACCGAGCGCGGCGAGCAGTCGCTGTGGCGGCAGGCCCGGCAGGTCGAGGTGCCGGTGCTGCTGGTGTACGGGCTGAAGGACAAGCTGGTCTCCTACCGCTCCGCCCGGCGGGCCTGCGCCGCGTTCCGGGACGCCCGGCTGCTGGTGCTCCCCGAGTCCGGGCACGTGGCGATGCTGGAGCACCCCGAGCCGGTGGCCCGCGCGGTGCGCGAACTGCTCGCGGAGGTCGACCCCGGGCGCTGAGTACCCCGGGCGCTGAGCACCCCGGGCGCCGAGTGCATCGGGCATTGCGGGCGAGAACGCAGCCGAGGCGCGTGAGGTCACGGCCGTTCACTCGATCAGGTGGCAAGCCGGGCCGGGCCCCCAAGGGGTCCGGCCCGGCGCTCTACCGTCGTGTTGTCGGACCGAACAGGTGTGGGGGGCGAGACGGCGACGGCGGTGGACGCGGGGAGCGGACGCCGGCCGGACGGCCGTCGAGCACGGACGCACTTCCTGTGTCGTAGGGCCGGAACCCCGTCGAAACGCTCTTGCTCAGGAGGCGTCGTGCGCATAGCTCTGCTCACCGAGGGCAGTCACACCAACGCGCAGCGTGGTGGAGGAGGCTGGTGCGGCCGGCTGGTCGGCGGCCTGCCCGAGCACGAGTTCCGGCTCTACCGGCTGCTCCCCGGTGACGGCCCCGCCCCGCCCACCGGGGTGCGCGGCCTGCACGGCGTCCACGAACTGCCCATCTGGGGCCGCCGCCCGGCCGGCCGCGGGCCCACCGCGCTGCGCCGCCGCGGCTACCTCCGGGCGTACGAGGAACTGGTCCGCGCACTGGTGATGCCCGGCGAGCGGGCCGGGTTCGGGCCCGCGCTGTACCGGCTGGCCGCGCTCGGACGGGAGGACGACGCACTGCCCGCGTTCCTCGCCTCCGGCCACGCGCACCGTGCGCTGGAGCGGATCTGGCGGATGCCCGGCGCCGACACCGCGGGCGGCGGGCCGCAGGTCTGCGACGTGCTGGTCGCCGCCGACCTGCTCGAACAGTGCCTGCGGCCACTGTCCGCGCCCTGGTACGGCACCGGACCGGCCGGGCTCGGCGGCGCCGACCTGTGCCACGTGGTCGGCGGCGGCCCCGCCGCGCTGCCCGCGCTGGTCGCCCGCGAACTGCACGGCGTCCCGTTCGTCGTCACCGAGCACGGCCTGCACCTGCGCGAGCAGTACCGCGGCTACCGCTCCGCCCCCTACCGCTGGCCGGTACGCGCCCTGCTGCTGTCGTTCTTCCGGCAGCTCACCGAGGAGACCTACCGGCAGGCCGCCGTGCTCACCCCCGGCAGCGACTACGACCGGCAGTGGCAGCGGCACTGCGGCGGCGACCCCGTCCGGACCCGGATCGTCCACGAGGGCACCCCCGCCACCGGGCGGGACGCCGCCGGGGCCGAACCCGAGGCGCCCACCCTGGTCTGGGCCGGCGCGCTGGAGCCCGGCCGCGACCCCGAACTGATGCTGCACGCCTTCGCGCAGGTCCGCGCCGAACTGCCCGAGGCCCGGCTGCGGATGTACGGCGAGGAGGGCGCGCCCGGCTACCTGGCGCACTGCGAGGCGATCGCCGATCGGCTCGGCATCGCCGGGGCCGTCGAGTTCGCCGGACGGCCGGAGAGCCTGGCCGCGGCCTGGGAGTCGGGCAGCGTCGTGGTGTTCAGCGCGCTCGCCCAGCGCAGCCCCCGGTTGCTCGCCGATGCCATGCTCAGCGGCCGCGCCGTGGTCGCGACCGAGGTCGGGGTGGCCGGCGAGGTGCTCGGGGCCGGGCTGCTGGTGCCGCCGCGCAGCCCGCGTGCCCTCGCCGGGGCCTGCCTGGCGCTGCTGCGCGACCGGGAGCGGCGCTCCCGGCTGGGTCTGGCCGGTCGGCTGCGGGCGCAGGAACGCTTCGGCGTGGAGCCCGTGGTCGGCGCGTTCCGCGAGATCTACCTCGAACTGGTCTCCCGCTACCCGGCCTTCCCGGCCGGGCCCGGCACCCCGGCGCGGCCGTTCGCCCGCCCCGCCGAGTACTGGGTGGCCGCCGGCGGGACACCGCTGCCCGCGCTCGCGGAGGCGGTGTGACCACGTCGCCATCAGCGGATCCCGTCCGCGAACTCCTGGATGCCAACCGCGAGTTGTGCGAGCGGGCGGTGGACCCGCTGGAGATCGCCGCCGCCCTGGAGGACTCCGGCCTGGCCGCCGACGGCGCCGCCCGCTACCGGCACGCCGACGTCTTCGGCCTCGCCGAGGAGCTGTACGCCCGGGTGCCGCGCCGCCCGCCCGCGCCCGAACCGCTGCCGGTGGCCCCGGCCCGGCTGCCCGCCGCGCTGTGCGGCGCCGCCGTCCAGCTGCTGCCGCTGCTGCCGGCCGCCGCGCTCGGCGGGGTGGCGGGCGGGGTGCTGGCCGTGCTGGTCGGCGCGGGCGGGCACGCGCTGGTCGCCGACCGGTGCGGAAGCGTGCCGGGGCCGGTCGCCGGGTGGCAGCCGGACGACGGGCTGCTCGACGACCCGGCGCAGGCCGGACCCGGGCCGTCCGGATGGTGGACCGGCCACTGCGCGCAGCGGTCCGCGCTCGGCGAGGGCGCCGGCAGCGGACTGCTGCTCGCCCTGCTCTGCGCCGCCGACCCCGGCGTGGCGCTCGTGGTCGCGCTCGGCGGTGCGGTCGCCGGGTGGGGTGCGGCCCGGGTGCGCCGGTTCGGGCAGCGGCAGACGGGGGTCGCCACGCTGCGGGAGTTCCGCTCCCGGCTGCGGCCCGTGCTGCCGCTGGCCGTACTGGCGCAGCTGGCCGTGCTCGCCGTGCTGGGCCGGGTGACGGTCGGGGGCCGGTCCGGCACCGTGCAGGCCGCGCTGTTGGTGTGCGGCGTGCTGCCGCTGCTGGCCGGCGTGGTGCGCGGCGCGGGGCGGCCCGGCACCGCCGCGATCGCGGTGCTGACCGCCGCGGCCGGCGCCGCCGTCCTCTCGCTGCCCGGCCCCGCGCACTGGCTCGGGGCGCCGCCGTCGGGCCCGGTGCTGGCCGCCGCGCTCGGCCCGGCCGTGCTGCTGGCCGGGCACGCCTGGCCGCTCACCACCCGGCCGGGCGCGTACTCCGACTTGTCGATCAGATCTCGTTGCCCGGCCGGTGCCGGGCCTGATGGAAGGACTTGGGCCCGATGAGGGTGCTGCTGCTGGGAGCCGACGGGTTCATCGGCCGGCGGGTCGCCGACCGGCTGCTGGCGGAGGAGGGGCTCCAGGTGACCGTGCTGGGCCGGAGCGATTCCGCCGACATCAGGTTCGACCTGGCCTCGGGGAGTCCGGGCGCGCTGGCCCGGTTCCTGGACGCGGTCGCCCCGCAGGTGGTGATCAACTGCGCGGGGGCGACCTACGGGACGTCCCGGGCGCTGATCCGGGCGAACACGCTGGCGGTGGCCACGGTCTGCGAGGCGATCCGGCGCAGCCGGGAGCCCGCCCGGCTGGTGCACGTCGGGTCGGCCGCGGAGTACGGTCCGGCCCAGCCGGGCGGGCCGATCCCGGAGGGCGCGGAGCCGCGTCCGGTCGGGCCGTACGGGGTGTCGAAGCTGGCGGGCACCGAGCTGGTGCTGAGCTCGGGCCTGGACGCGCTGGTGCTGCGGGTGTTCGACGTGGTCGGCCCGGGGTCCCCGACGGCCTCGCTGTTCGGGCGGCTGGCGGAGGGCCTGCGGCGGGCGCTGGAGCAGGACGAGGCCCAGGTGCGGATGCCGGACCTGTCCGGCTACCGGGATTTCGTGGACGTCCGGGACGTGGCGCGGGCGATCCAGGCGGCGGCGGTGTCCGCGGCCACCGGGGTGATCAACATCGGCAGCGGCCACGCGGTGCGGGCCCGGGAGGCGGCACACCTGCTGGTCAGGGCGTCCGGTTTCGAGGGGACGATCAGCGAGGACGCCCGCCAGGTGGTGCTGCCCGCGCAGCAGACGGCCGCGGAGGGCGTCCGGGCGGCCGAGGCGCGGGCGGCCGCCGAGCCGGTGCACTGGCGGCAGGCGGACGTCCGGACCGCCCGGGACCGTCTCGGATGGCGGACACAGGTGCCGCTGGAGGAGTCGCTCGGGGACGTCTGGCTGGAGACCGCCTGCCGGGTCTGATCCGGTTGGGCGCGGCTTGACCAGGGGGTTCGGCGCGGGGGGCGAAGTCTCGCCATCCGGCGCCGGCCATCTCAGCAAATGGACCTGCTGTCTTGGAATACCCCCGGCGCGTGACACTGTTGGCGTAGTCGAACGAGAAACTGACGACCATCGGAGTCCCCGTGTCGCTGCCACCCCTGGTCGAGCCGGCCGCCGAGCTCACTGTCGAAGAGGTCCGCCGGTACTCCCGCCACCTGATCATCCCCGATGTGGGCATGGACGGGCAGAAGCGGCTCAAGAACGCCAAGGTGCTCTGTGTCGGCGCCGGCGGCCTCGGCTCGCCGGCCCTGATGTACATGGCCGCCGCCGGTGTCGGCACGCTCGGCATCGTCGAGTTCGACACCGTCGACGAGTCGAACCTGCAGCGCCAGATCATCCACGGCCAGTCCGACATCGGCCGTTCCAAGGCCGAGTCCGCGCGCGACTCCGTCAAGGAGATCAACCCGCTGGTCAACGTGGTGCTGCACGAGGAGCGCCTCGACAACGACAACGTGATGGAGATCTTCTCCGGCTACGACCTGATCGTCGACGGCACCGACAACTTCGCCACCCGGTACCTGGTGAACGACGCCGCGGTGCTGCTCGGCAAGCCGTACGTGTGGGGCTCCATCTACCGCTTCGACGGCCAGGCCAGCGTCTTCTGGGCCGAGCACGGCCCGTGCTACCGCTGCCTGTACCCGGAGGCCCCGCCGCCGGGCATGGTCCCGTCCTGCGCCGAGGGCGGCGTGCTCGGTGTGCTGTGCGCCTCGATCGGCTCGATCCAGGTCAACGAGGCGATCAAGCTGCTGGCCGGCATCGGCGAGCCGCTGGTCGGCCGACTGATGATCTACGACGCCCTGGAGATGCAGTACCGCTCGGTGAAGGTCCGCAAGGACCCCAACTGCGCGGTCTGCGGCGAGAACCCGACCGTCACCGAGCTGATCGACTACGAGTCGTTCTGCGGTGTCGTCTCGGAGGAGGCCTCGGCCGCCGCGATCGGCTCCACGATCACCTCCAAGCAGCTCAAGGAGTGGATCGACAACGGCGAGGACATCGACATCATCGACGTCCGCGAGGTCAACGAGTACGAGATCGTCAGCATCCCGGGCGCCCGTCTGATCCCGAAGAACGAGTTCCTGATGGGCAACGCCCTGCAGGACCTGCCGCAGGACAAGCGGATCGTGCTGCACTGCAAGACCGGTGTCCGTTCGGCCGAGGTGCTCGCCGTGCTCAAGGCCGCGGGCTTCGCGGACGCGGTGCACCTGGGCGGCGGCGTGATCGGCTGGGTCAACCAGATCGAGCCGGAGAAGCCCGTCTACTGACGCCGCGCCCCGCGCTGACGCACAGTCATCGAGCCGCCCGACCAGGGGAATTCCCCCGGTCGGGCGGTTTTGCGTGACCATCGGTGCGGAACAGCACCCCTGCGCCGGCCGTGGCGCAGGCGTTCGAGTTCGAGGGAGCGGGGGAGTCCGATGGGCAAGCATGTGGTGGTCGGGGCCGGGCCGGTCGGTTCGGCCACCGCGCGGCTGCTCGCCGAGCGCGGCGAGGAGGTCGTGGTGGTCACCCGCACCGGCGCCTCCGCCGCCCCGCTGGAGGGCGTGCGCCGCCTGCAACTGGACGCGTCCGACCCGCAGGCGCTCGGCTCCGCCGCCGAGGGCGCCGCGGTCCTCTACAACTGCGCCAACCCGCCGTACCACCGCTGGCCCGAGGTGTGGCCGCCGCTCGCCGCGTCGCTGCTCGCCACCGCCGAGCACGGCGGCGCGGTGCTGGCCACCGTCTCCAACCTGTACGGCTACGGCGCGGTGGACGGGCCGATGAGCCCCGACACGCCCCTGCGGCCGGTCTCCACCAAGGGCGAGGTGCGGGCCACCATGTGGCGCGACGCGCTGGCCGCGCACCAGGCCGGGCGGGTCCGGGTCACCGAGGTGCGCGGCTCCGACTACCTGGCCGCGAACGCGGTCGGCGCGCTCGACGACCGGGCGTTCTCCCGCGCCCTGGCCGGCCGCACCGTCCAGGTCCTCGGCGACCCGGACGCGCCGCACAGCTGGACGGCCCCGCAGGACGTCGCCCGCCTGCTGGCCACCGTCGCCGCCGACGAGCGCGCCTGGGGCCGGGCCTGGCACGTGCCGAGCAACGCGCCGCGCAGCCAGCGGCAGGTGGTCGCCGAGCTGTGCGCCGCCGCCGGGCGGCCCGCCGCGAAGGTCACCGGCATCCCGCGCCCGGTGCTCGTCCTGCTCGGCCTGGCCGACCCGACGATCCGCGCCGCCCGGGAGACCGCCTACCAGTTCGAGCGCCCGTTCGTGCTCGACGACAGCGCCACCCGCGAGACCTTCGGGCTGGCGCCGACGCCCTGGGAGGAGATGCTCGCCGGGATCGTCGCCGCGTACCCGAAGGGCTAGAGCGCACTCCTGCGCTGGAGGACGTTGTAGGCGATCCAGCCCGGGAGGACGGGGAGCCAGAAGGTCAGCAGGCGGTACAGGAACACCGCCGGGGTGGCCGCCGTGAGCGGGACGCCGGCCGCGGTCAGCGCACCGATCAGGGCGATCTCGACCGGGCCGATGCCGCCCGGGGTGGGGATCGCCGAACCGGCCGCGTTCGCGGTCAGGAACACCACGGCGACGGCCGAGTAGGTGACGTGCCCGCCGCCGCCGAACGCCTGCACCGAGGCGTCCAGGCAGGCGGTGAAGGACAGCGTCAGCAGCAGGATGCCGCCGAAGCCGGTGACCAGCTTGCGCGGGGTCTGCATCAGGTCGAGCATCCGCGGGATCACGCCGAAGAACAGCGAGCGGACCCGGGTCACCACGAACCGGCGCAGCGGGGCCACCGCGGCCACCACCAGCGCGAGCACCGCGGCGGACAGCACCCCGATGATCACCGCCCGGGAGGCGCCCAGGTCCCCGTTGGTCTGGGTGCCGGTGATCAGGCCGAAGGCGAACAGCAGTAGCAGGTGGCCGCCGAGCCCGGCCAGCTGGGAGGCGCCCACCGAGGCGGCGGCCTGCACCGGCCGGATCCCGGCCTTCTGCAGGTAGCGCGTGTTCAGCGCGATGCCGCCGACCGCCGCAGGCGCCACCAGCTTCACGAACGACCCCGCGACCTGCGCCGCGACCGTCCGGCCGAACGGCAGCTTCTCCGGGACGAAACCGGTCAGGCTCATCGCCGCGGCGACGTACGAGGCGGCCGCGGCGGCCAGCGCGGCCGCCGCCCAGGCCCAGTTCATCTGGGAGACCTTGAACTGGTCCGGCCGGATCGTGGTCAGCGCCAGGTAGGCGGCGAAGGTCAGCGCCACCAGCATGATCAGCGTCTTCGGCTTGAGGCGTTCCAGCTTGGCCGGGGCCAGCGGCGCCTCGGGGGCGATCTGCAGGATCTGCCCGCGCAGCTTGGACAGCAGGTCCTCGTTGGCCTGCGCGATGTCCTCCTCGGCCTGCTGCTGGGTGCGCTCGCCCGACGCGACCTGCTTGAGCGCCAGCGCCTTCGCGGCGGCCTTCCGCTCCTTGGTCATCCGTTTCAGGTCGCCGCGGGTCTGCCGGCTCAGGCCGACCGGTTGCAGCAGCGGCAGCGCCTCGGCGATCCGGGTCGGGCCGAGCGCCTCGGTGGCGGCGGCCACCGCCCGCTCCGGGCCGGTGCGCAGCGCGAAGGTGGTGAGCAGCTGGGCGATGTCGATGCGCAGGGTCAGGTCGCCGGCCGCGATGTCGCCGCCGGACAGGTTGATCAGGCAGCCGGTGCGGTCGTCCATCACCAGCAGGGACTCGCCGGTGAGCCGGCGGTGGGCGATCCGGCGCTCGTGCAGGGTGGCCACCGAGGTCCAGAACGAGGTCATCACCGCGTCGGTGACCTCCTCGTCGGCGAGCTCGTCCAGGGTGCGGCCGGCCACGTTCTCGTAGACCAGGATCGCGGCGTCCGGGCCGAGCTCGGAGGTGGCGACCAGTTGCGGGGCGCGGGCCCCGGAGGCGGCGGCCGCGTACGCGATCAGCGCCTCCTGTTCGAGTGCCTGGCGTAGCGACTGCGGGCTGCGGCGGACCGCGACCGAGCGCAGCCGCAGCCGCCGCCAGGCCCGGTAGAAGAAGCCGGAGGCCTGTTGCTCGCGGTCGATGATGTGCACGTCGAGCAGCGGCCCCTGTTGTTGCACGACCAGGTAGCGGCGGGTGCCGCCGGGGCCGTCGGGGGCGGTGTGCGCGGCGGACGGGGTGAAGCCGACCTTGCGCAGGCCGATCATCAGGTGCTGCCCGGTCGGCCGGATGTTCGGCGAGCCGATCGCGTACAGCGTGCCGTACGCCACCGACCAGCCGATCAGCACGGTGAGCAGCAGCGACAGCGGGGTGGTGTAGCCGTTGACCAGTTCGGTCGCGCCGGAGAGGATCACCACGATCCACAGCGCGACCCGCCAGCGCGGCCGGCTCGACATGCCGACGGCGGTCATGTACGCGATCACCGGGGCGAGGTAGCCGTGCACCGGGTCGGTGAGTTGCTCGCCGTCGCCCGGCGGGAACTGGGTCAGCGCGTTGCGGATCTCCTCGGGTGCGCTGGCCGCCACCCACCAGTCGACGCCCAGTGAGACGCCGTACGCGAGCACCGAGGCGAGCACGCCGTCGGCGACCCGCAGGCCGTCGCGTTTGATCAGCCGCTCGACCGCGAACGCCAACGGCACCGCCAGCACCGCGACCGAGGAGACCAGCGCGGCGATGGTGGACAGCAGGTCCGGGATCCGCTTGGCATTGATCGTGATGTCGCTCTCGATGCCGCTGGTGGTGGAGACCGCCACCTGCGCCAGCACGAACACCGCGACGATGCCGAGCAGCCCGGCGAGGAACCGCAGCAGGTCCGAGGGCCGGTGGGCGCGCGGCGGCAGCAGCGGTTCGTCGACTGCCAGGTACTCGCCGCCCGGCTCGCCCGCCTCGGGCTGCTCGTCGTCGGGTCGCTCGTTGTCGGGCTGCTCGTCGTCGGGTCGCTCGTCGTCGGGTCGCTCGTTCTGTCCGTTCCCGTGCTGGTCCGGTCGCTCCGGCGGCCGGTCCGGTGTGTCCGGACGGTCCGACCCGTCGTCCGGCGGCAGCTGAGCGGCCACCGCGTCCTCCCCCGTGTGGTGCGCGTCCCGCGCCCGGTGGCGCAGGTCGACCGGTGGTGGGGCGTCCTTGCCCCGCGGGGCGGAACCGTCGGTGGCGGACTCCTCGGAGCCCTTGTCCACGTTCAATTCAGCCGTCCCGGTCATCTGGTCTTGTTTCCTCGCGTGTCGCACTGCCCCGAAGATGCTGCCATGCCCGGAACCCCGGTGCGGTCCAGGGGCGGTATCCCGCGTGCCGCATCGCCCGCACGGGGTGCTGGAAATCGACCGGATGGGGAAGAATACGTCGGATGACCGAGCCGGACGAGGTGCCCGAGATCCCGCCGTACGCGGAGGCGGTGCTCGACCTGACCGAGCGGATCCCGCCGGGCCGGGTGATGACCTACGGTGACGTCGCCGAGTACCTGGGCCGCGGCGGCCCCCGCCAGGTCGGCCGGGTGATGGCGATGTACGGCGGCTCGGTGCCCTGGTGGCGGGTGATCCGCGCGGACGGGCGGCCGCTGCCCGGCCACGAGCACCGGGCGCTGCCCGAGTACCGCGCCGAGGGTACTCCGCTGCGCACCGTCGCCGGCGAGCCCAGGGTCGATCTGCGGGCCGCCCGCTGGGACGGGACAGCCGCACAGCCCTGACCGGGGAACGTGCGCGGGAGGGGTCTGTGGGTGCAGGATCGTAGGCTCGATGCGGCGGGCCCCACTCTCCCCACCGCCCGCCACTGAACCGCCGTACGACCCTGGACCGCAGTGACCTCACCGTTCCGCCTGGTGCGCAGCCCCCTCGCGCAGCCCGACCCGCCCGTGCTGGACGACTTCCAGCAGGCGGTGGTCGAGCACGCGTCGGGGCCGCTGCTGGTGCTCGCCGGGCCCGGCACCGGCAAGACCACCACGCTGGTCGAGGCGGTCGCCCGGCGGATCGCCGACGGCGCCGCCCCCGAGCGTGTGCTGGTTCTCACCTTCAGCCGCAAGGCCGCGATGGAACTGCGCGACCGGATGACCGCCCGGATCGGCACCACCGCCCCGCAGGCCACCACCTTCCACTCGTTCTGCTACGCCCTGCTGCGCGCCCACCAGCCGGCCGAGGAGTACGCCGAGCCGCTGCGGCTGCTGTCCGGCCCCGAGCAGGACGTGATGGTCCGCGAGCTGCTGGCCGGCGGCGCCGAGGACGCCAAGGCGGGCACCGCCACCATCCGCTGGCCGCTCGACCTGCGGGCCTGCCTGACCACCCGCGGCTTCGCCGACGAAGTCCGCGCGGTGCTCGCCCGCAGCCGCGAACTCGGCCTCGGCGAGCAGGAGCTGCTGCGCTTCGCGGAGGGCGTCCAGCGCCCCGACTGGGCCGCCGCCGCGCACTTCCTGGCCGAATACCTGGACGTGCTCGACCTGCGCGGCGTCCTCGACTACGCCGAACTCGTCCACCGCGCCGTACTGCTCGCCGAACGCGAGGACGTCGCCGGGCAACTGCGCGACCGCTACGACGTGGTGTTCGTCGACGAGTACCAGGACACCGACCCGGCCCAGGTGCGGCTGCTGCAGCGGCTGGCCGGCGGCGGCCGCGACCTGGTCGCGGTCGGCGACCCCGACCAGTCGATCTACGCGTTCCGCGGCGCCGACGTGAACGGCATCCTGGAGTTCCCCGACGCCTTCCGGCAGGCCGACGGCCGGCCCGCCGAGGTCAAGGTGCTGCGGGTGTCCCGGCGCTCCGGCGCGGTACTGCTGGCCGCCTCCCGGGAACTCGCCCGCCGGATGCCGATGGGCCGCCTCCCCGCCGACAAGCTCGCCGCGCACCGCGCCCTGCTGCCCTCCCGCGAGGGCGGCGCCGTCGAGGTGTACACCTACCCGACGCCCGGCGCCGAACTCGACTCGGTCGCCGACCTGCTGCGCCGCGCCCACCTGGAGGACGGCGTCCCGTGGGGCCAGATGGCGGTGCTGGTGCGGGCCGGCTCCCGGTCGATACCGGCCGTGCGCCGCGCGCTGGCCGCCGCCGGCGTCCCGCTGGAGATCGACGGCGACGACCTGCCGCTGCGCGAGGAACCCGCCGTCACGCCGCTGCTGCTGGCCCTGCGGGTGTGCGCCGAGGGCGAGGGCGCGCTCACCGCCGACCTCGCGCACACCCTGCTCACCGGCCCGCTCGCCGCCCTGGACGGCTCCGACCTGCGCCGCCTCGGCCGCACCCTGCGCGAGGAGGAACGCCGGGCGCTGGCCGAGGAGGGCGTGGCCGGCGTGGTCCGCCCCGCCGAGGAACTCGTCCGCGAGGCGCTGGAGCAGCCCGAACTGCTCGCCCTGCTGGACGCCCCGTACGCCCGCCGCGCCTACGAGTTCGGCGTGCTGCTGCGCAAGGTCCGCGAACTGCTGGCCGGCGGCGCGTCCGGCGAGGACGCGCTGTGGGAGCTGTGGGACGGCTCCCGGCGCTGGCGCGAACGGCTGGAACGGGCCGCGCTGCGCGGCGGCGCGGCCGGCCGCAACGCCGACCGCGACCTGGACGCGCTGTGCGCCCTGTTCGAGACCGCCGCCCGCGCCGAGGAACGGGTCTCCGGCCACCGCGGCGCGCTCGACCTGCTCGCCGAGGTCGAGGCCCAGGACATCGCCGCCGACACCCTGCGGGTGCGCGCCGTCCGCCCCGACGCGGTGCGGCTGATGACCGCGCACCGCTCCAAGGGCCTGGAGTGGCGCCTGGTCGTGGTGGCAGGCGTCCAGGAAGGGCTCTGGCCCGACCTGCGCCGCCGCGGCTCGCTGCTGGAGGCCGACCGGATCGGCCGCGACGGCCTCGCCGAACCGCTGTCGGCCGCCGCGCTGCTCGCCGAGGAACGCCGGCTGTTCTACGTCGCCGCCACCCGCGCCAAGGAACGCCTGGTGGTCACCGCCGTCAAGGCCCCCGCCGAGGACGGCGACGAACCCTCCCGGTTCCTGCGCGAGCTGTACCGCGAGACCCTCGACCCCCGCACCGGCCGGGTGCTGGAACGCGTCCCGCAGGTGAAGGTCGCCGACATCACCGCCCGCCCGCGCCGCCCGCTCGCGGTGCCCGCGCTGGTCGCCGAACTGCGCGCCGTCACCGTCGACCCCACCCGCTCCCCGCAGCTGCGCCGGGCCGCCGCCGAACGCCTCGCCACCCTCGCCGCCGCCGTCGACGAGGAGGGCCGCCCGCTGGTCCCCGCCGCCCACCCCGACCAGTGGTGGGGCCTGGTCGACGCCACCGCCGCCCCGGAGCCGCTGCGCGAGCCCGGGCTGCCGGTGCGGCTGTCCGGCAGCGGCCTGGAGCAGCTGGAGTCCTGCGCGCTGCAGTGGTTCCTGGAGAAGGACGTGAAGGCCGGGCACACCGCCTCCGCCGCCCAGGGCTTCGGCAACGTGGTGCACGCCCTCGCCGACGAGGTCGGCTCCGGCCGCACCCCCGCCGACCTGGCCGTCCTGATGGAGCGCCTGGACACCGTGTGGGACGCCCTGGCCTTCGACGCGCCGTGGAAGTCCCAGCAGGAGAAGACCGAGGCCCGCGCCGCCCTGGAACGCTTCCTGCACTGGCACGTGCTGGAACGCGAGCGCACCACCGTCGCCACCGAGCACGGCTTCGACCTCACCCTGGACGTCGGCGGCGTCGCGGTGCGCATCCGCGGCTCGATGGACCGGGTCGAGGCCGACGCGGTCGGCCGCGCCTACGTCGTCGACTTCAAGACGGGCAAGCAGATCCCGACCGACAAGTCGCTGCCCGAACACCGCCAACTCGCCGTCTACCAGCTGGCGGTGCGCGGCGGCGCGCTCGACGGCCTGCCCGGCTTCGAGCACGGCGCCGTCCCGGGCGGCGCCGAACTGGTCCACCTGCGGGAGCCCGCCAAGGGCGAGCCGGACGCCCCGAAGGTGCAGCAGCAGCTGCCGCCCGACGGCGACCCGTGGATCGAGAACCTGCTCGCCGACACCGCCGGCCGGGTGCTCGCCGAGCGGTTCACCCCCACCGCGGGCGAGCGCTGCGGCCGCTGCGCGTTCCGCGGCAGCTGCTCCGCGCAGCGGGACGGCCGGCATGTCGTCGACTGAGCTGCTCGAACACCCGGACCAGCTCCGCGAACTCCTCGGCATCCCGTTCAACACCGAGCAGTTGGCGGCCATCGGCGCGCCCATGGCCCCCGGCGTGATCGTGGCCGGCGCGGGCTCCGGCAAGACCACCGTGATGGCCGCCCGGGTGGTCTGGCTGGTCGGCTCCGGCGCGGTGCGCCCCGAACAGGTGCTCGGCCTGACCTTCACCAACAAGGCCGCCGGGGAGCTCGCCGAACGCGTCCGCGCCTCGCTGCTGCGGGCCGGCGTGCGCGAGGACGACTCGCTCGGCGACCCGCAGATCTCCACCTACCACGCCTTCGCCGGCACCCTGCTCAAGGAGCACGGCCTGCGCCTGGGCATCGAACCCGACGTCCGGCTGCTCGCCGACGCCACCCGCTTCCAGCTCGCCGCCCGGGTGCTGCGGCAGGCCCGCGGCCCCTACCCGGCGCTCACCGGCACCTTCTCCGCGCTGGTCGCCGAACTGATCGCGCTCGACTCCGAACTCGCCGAACACCTGGTCGAGCCGTCGCAACTGCGCGACTGGGACGAGGAGTTGCTCGACCACCTGGCCACCGTCAAGCTGAGCAACGAGGACCTCCGGGCCGTCCCGAAGGCCGCCCGCGGCCGGCAGGAGCTGCTGCACCTGGTCGAGGACTACCGGGCCCGCAAGCAGAAGCTCGGCCTGCTCGACTTCGGCGACCAGATCGCCGCCTCCGCCCGCCTCGCCCAGCAGCGCCCCGAGGTCGGCCGGCTGCTGCGCGAGCAGTACCGGGTGGTGCTGCTGGACGAGTACCAGGACACCTCGGTCGCCCAACGCCTCATGCTGGCAGGCCTGTTCGGCGGCCCCGACAGCGCCGGACACCCTGTCACCGCAGTCGGCGACCCCTGCCAGGCGATCTACGGCTGGCGCGGCGCCTCGGTCGCCAACCTGGACGACTTCCCGCAGCACTTCCCGCAGGCCGACGGCAGCCCGGCGCACCGCTTCGCGCTCAGCGAGAACCGCCGCAGCGGCGGCCGGCTGCTCGCCTTCGCCAACGAACTGGCCTTTGATCTGCGCGAGATGCACGAGGGCGTGGAGGCGCTGCGGCCCGCGCCCGGCGCCGAACTCGACGGGTACGTGCGCACCGCGCTGCTGCCCACCCACGCCGAGGAGGTGGACTGGCTGGCCGACTCGATCGCCCACCTGGTGCGCACCGGCACCGCGCCCGGCCGGATCGCCGTGCTCTGCCGGGCCGGCACCGCCTTCCCCGACATCCACGCCGCGCTGGTGGCGCGGAGCGTCCCGGTCGAGGTGGTCGGCCTCGGCGGACTGCTCCAACTCCCGGAGGTCGCCGACCTGGTGGCCGTCTGCGAGGTACTCCAGGACCCGACCGCGAACGCCGCCCTGGTGCGCCTGCTGATCGGCCCGCGCTGGCGGATCGGCCCGCGCGACCTGGCCCTGCTCGGCCGCCGCGCCGCCGACCTGGTGCGCACCGCCCGGCTCGGCGACCAGGACCCCCTCGCCGCCGCCGTCGCCGAGACCGACCCCACCGAGGTGGTCTCGCTGGCCGACGCGCTGGAGACCTTCGTCGACGCCGAACAGCCCGACGAGCTGCCGTTCTCGCCCGAGGCCCGGGTGCGCTTCGCCCGCTTCGCCCGGGAGATCCGCGACCTGCGCCGGGCGCTCGCCGAGCCGCTGATGGACGTGCTGCACCGGGTGCTGACCGTCACCGGCCTGGAGGTCGAACTGTCCGCCTCCCCGCTGGCACTGGCCGCCCGCCGCCGGGAGACCCTGCACTCCTTCCTGGACATCGCCGCGTCCTTCGCCGACCTGGACGGCGACCCCGGCCTGGCCGCCTTCCTGGCCTTCCTGCGGGCCGCCCAGGAGTACGAGCGCGGCCTGGACGCCGGGCTGCCGGGCGGCGAGGACACCGTCAAGGTGCTCACCGCGCACAAGTCCAAGGGCCTGGAGTGGGACGTGGTGGCCGTCCCCGGCCTGGTCAAGGGCGGCTTCCCGTCCGGGCAGGGCCGGGAGCGCTGGACCTCCACTCGCAAGGTGCTGCCGCACGCGCTGCGCGGCGACGCCGCCACGCTGCCCGCCGACCCGGCGTGGAACGCCAAGGGCATGGGCCTGTTCAAGAAGGAGATGGCGCACCACGCCGAGGTCGAGGAACTGCGGCTCGGCTACGTCGCGTTCACCCGCCCGCGGTCGCTGCTGCTGGCCTCCGGCCACTGGTGGGGGCCCTCGCAGAAGCGCCGGCGCGGGCCGTCCGAGTTCCTGCTGAAGCTGCGTGCGCACGCCGAGCGGCCCGGCAACGGCGAGATCGGGCACTGGGCCGAGGAGCCTGCGGGCGATGCGCAGAACCCGGCGTTCGACGTGTCCGTGGAGACCCCCTGGCCGCTGCCGCTCGACCCGTCCGCACAGCACGCCCGCCGCCGGGTCGCGGACGTGGTCCGCCGCCGGCTCGCTGGGGCGCCCGCGCCCGAGGCCGAGCAGATGGGCGTCGAGGACCAGCGGACGGTGGCCTCCTGGGACCGCGATCTGAGCGCGCTGATCGGCGAGTTGGAGCGCTCCCGGCGCACCGTCCGGGAGGTCGAGCTGCCCGCCTCGCTGTCCGCCACCGAGCTGATGCGGCTGGCCGCCGACCCGGACGGCTTCGCCCGCGAACTCGCCCGCCCGATGCCCCGCCCGCCCGCACCCGCCGCCCGCCGCGGCACCCGCTTCCACGCCTGGGTGCAGGCCCGGTTCGACCAGCCGCTGCTGCTCGGCCCGGACGCGCTGCCCGGCCTGGACGTCGACATCGACGAGATCGAGGACGAACGCGACCTGGAGCGCCTCAAGGAGGCCTTCCTGCGCGGCCCGTACGCCGGCCGCACCCCCTACCGGGTCGAGGCGCCGTTCCAACTGGTGCTGGCGGGACGGGTGGTGCGCGGCCGGATCGACGCGGTCTACCGGGACGCGGACCGTGGCGCAGGGTCACCGCGCTACGAGGTGGTGGACTGGAAGACCGGCCGGGAGGACAGCGGCGACCCGCTGCAACTCGCCGTCTACCGCCTCGCCTGGGCCGAGCAGGCGGGCGTCCCGGTGGAGCAGGTCACGGCCTCGTTCTGCTACGTGCGCAGCGGCCGGATCGAAACACCGTCAGGACTTCCCGGCCGAAAAGAGTTGAGCGATCTTCTGATCGGGAATAGGTAGAAAAGAGTCACTCAGAGCATTCAACCCGTCACGAGATCAAGTGAAACCTGTGCGCCCTGCACGTTTCGTGCCTATTGTGGGGTCGGTAACCGGTCATCCTCCCGTACTCCGGCCGCCGTCAGGGCCCCGACCCCCTGACCTCCCGTCAGACCCGCAGGTGCCGAGCAGCACCCGCACCTTCCGCTGGAGAGACCGACGTTGAGCGCGACCGGATGGATCAGGGACGTCCTCCACGGCCCCACCCCAGGGCCGGTACCCAACACCGTCACCGGCACATGGCCCAAGACCTCGCACGCCCTGCCGCTGATCGGCATGGCGCTGGTCGTCTCCCTCGACCTGCTGACCAACAGCCACGTCACCGTCGAACCCGCACTGACCGCCGTCCCCGCCCTCGCCGCCGTGGTCTCCCGGCGGACCTGGTACCCGCTGCTCACCGGCGCGCTCGCCGAAGTGTGCGCCTTCGGCATGGCCTGGTACAACGGCGTGCTCGGCCAGTCCGTGCACACCGCCACCGTCGCCGCGATCGTGCTCATCGCCGGCATCGGCCACCTCAGCGCCACCCTCCGGCTGCGCCAGGAACTCGCCCTCGCCGAGGCCCAGTTGGTCGCCGAGGTCGCCCGCCGGGTGCTGCTGCGCCCGGTGCCCGAACGGGTCGGGCCGGTACGGGCCGCCGTCCGCTACGCCGCCGCCGCCGCGCACGCCTCGATCGGCGGCGACCTGTACGAGGTGGTCAACACCCGGCACGGGGTGCGCGCCGTGATGGGCGACGTACGCGGCAAGGGCCTGGCCGCGGTGGAGACCGCCGCCGCCGTGCTCGGCGCGTTCCGCGAGGCCGCCCACCAGGAACCCGCGCTGGACCGGGTGGCGGGCTGGCTCGCCGTCAGCCTGGACCGCGCCCTGCACGAGAACGACCACCCCGGCGTCGAGGAGGAGTTCGTCACCCTGGTGCTGATCGGGGTCCGCCCCGACGGCGCCCTGGAGATCGCCAACTGCGGCCACCCCGCGCCCGTCCTGCTGCGCGGCGAGGACGCGCCCCGGCTGCTGACCGCCGACGAGACCGTCCCGCCGCTCGGGGTGCTCGACCCCGTCGACGTCTGCCCGCCGCTGCAACTGCTCATCACCGAACCCGGCGACCGCATCCTGCTGTACACCGACGGCGTCATCGAGGCCCGCGACCACCTCGGCGCGTTCTACCCGCTCACCGACCGGCTGCCGCTGCTCGCCGACAGCGGCCCGGTCGAGGTCCTGCACCGCCTGCACGAGGACGTCGTCCGGCACGTCGGGCACAAGCTCGGCGACGACGCCGCCATGCTGATGCTCCAGTTCGATCCGGTGCAACTGCCCGCGCAGCAGCAGGCCGAGGCACCGGTCGGGCACACCCTCTGAACGCCTAGACCTCGATCTCCACCACCAGCGGCCGGTGGTCGGACACCCCGGTGCGCGGCGCCGACACCGAGCCGACCGTGCTGCGCGGCACGCCGATGCCCAGGATGTGGTCGAACTGCACCGTCGGCCGGTGCGCCGGGTAGGTGGGGGTGCGGGCCAGGTCGTACCAGCCCTGCAGGCGGGTGCGGCGGGCGGTGCGGACCCGGTCGCGGGCCGCGGTGCGCTGGATCGCGTGCGCCGAGCCGAGCACGGTGCGCGGCACCGCGCCGATCAGGTTGAAGTCGCCGAGCACCAGGTACGGCTGCGGCAGGTCGGCGATCCAGCGCCGGATCGCGGCCAGCTGCGCGACGTTCCAGCCCGGCACGAACGACAGGTGCGCGGCGACCACGGTGAACTCCCCGGCCGGCCCGGCCAGTACCGCCGCCAGCGCGGCCCGCGGCTCGTCCGGCACCGCCGTCAGCCCGCGCCGCCCGGCCACCCGCAGCGGCAGCCCGAACGGGGCGGGCGCGAACCGGCGGGCCCGCCAGTGCAGCACCGGCAGCCTGGTCAGCAGCGCGGTGCCGTACGACGGGCGGTCGGCGCCGTCGTCCGCCTCGGCGGGCCCGTACACCTGGAGGCCCGGGACGGCCGGGTCGGTGACCCAGCCGGCCGACCGGGCGGGGGTGCCGTGCAGGGCGGCGGCGAAGCGCCAGTCGGCGGCGCCCATCGCCTTGGCGGCGACGGCGGCCTGGTCGGTGCGGCCGGAGCGCTCCTGGCCGCGGTCCACCTCCTGGAGGGCGAGGACGTCGGCGTCCAGCGCGGCGACGGCCTCGGCCAGCGGGCCGCCCGGCTCGACCGGGTAGGGCGCGGGGCTGCCGTCGGCGGCGAGCGGCTGGCCGTGCAGCAGGTTGTACGTGGCGATCCGCAGAGTGGTCACGGAGCCGACGGTACCGGGTGGGTGTGACCGGGGTGGCGGCTTGAGCAGGTCAGGCCATACCGGGTATACATACTCAGTATGTCGATCCGTCACGGCCTGCTCGCCCTGCTCGACCAGGGCCCGCGCTACGGCTACCAGCTGCGATCCGAGTTCGAGGCCCGTACCGGGGCGACCTGGCCGTTGAACGTCGGCCAGGTCTACACCACCCTGGGCCGATTGGAGCGCGACGGCCTGGTCGAGTCCGCGGGGGAGGACGACGAGGGCCACCAGTTCTACGCCGTCACCGACGAAGGACGCGCGGAACTGCTCCGCTGGTTCGACACCCCGGTGCCGCGCACCAACCCGCCGCGCGACGAACTGGCCATCAAGCTGGCGATGGCGGTGACCGTCCCGGGAGTGGACGTCACCGGCGTCGTCCAGGGCCAGCGCCGGCACAGCATGCAGGCGCTGCAGGACTACACCCGGCTCAAGGGCCGGGCGCTGGCCGCCGACACCGGCGACGGCGCGGACCTGGCCTGGCTGCTGGTGCTGGAGCAGCTGATCTTCCAGACCGAGGCGGAGATCCGCTGGCTGGACCACTGCGAATCCCGACTCGGCAAGCACGCCGAGCGACAGGCCGCTGCCACGGCCGAACCCGCCGCCGCGCCGCCCGCGCGCCGCGGCGTCAAGAGCCGCGCCCGCGGCCGCCTCTGAAACTCCTGGGGGAGCGATGACCGAACAACTCAAGCCGGCCCAGCCCGTGCTGCACCTGGACCGGGTGAGCCGCGTGCACGGCCACGGCGCCGCCGAGGTGCACGCGCTGCGCGCCGTGGACCTGAAGGTGTACCCCGGCGAGCTGGTCGCCGTGATGGGGCCCTCCGGCTCCGGCAAGTCCACCCTGCTGACCCTGGCCGGGGGCCTCGACAGCCCCAGCGACGGCCAGGTACTGGTCGAGGGCATCGTGCTCGGCAGCCTCGACCGCAAGAAGCTCGCCGCGGTCCGCCGCCGCTCCGTCGGCTACGTCTTCCAGGACTACAACCTGATCCCGGCGCTCACCGCCGCCGAGAACATCGCGCTGCCCCGCGAACTCGACGGCATATCCGCCCGCGCCGCCCGTAAGGAGGCGCTCGCCGCGCTCGAGGAACTCGGCATCCCGGAACTCGCCGACCGCTTCCCCGACGACATGTCCGGCGGCCAGCAGCAGCGCGTCGCCATCGCCCGCGCGCTGATCGGCGAGCGCCGCCTGGTGCTCGCCGACGAGCCCACCGGCGCCCTCGACTCCACCACCGGCGAATCCGTGCTCGCCGTCCTGCGCGCCCGCTGCGACGCCGGCGCCGCCGCCATGATGGTCACCCACGAGGCCCGGCACGCCGCCTGGGCGGACCGGGTGGTGTTCCTGCGCGACGGCCGGCTGGTCGACGAGACCGCCCGGCAGGACGCCGGCACCCTGCTGGTCACCGCCGCCGCCAACGCGCTGAAGGGCGAGGACCAGTGAGGCTGACCGCCTGGCGGGCAGCCCTGCGGATCGCCCGCCGCGACGCGATGCGCGCCAAGGGCCGCAGCGCCCTGGTGGTGGCGATGATCGGCCTGCCGATCCTCGGCGTGGCCGGCGTCGACGTGGTCGCCCGCAGTGCCCAGCTGGAACCGGGCGAGAAGGTCGCCCGGGTGATGGGCACCGCCGACGCCCGGATCTCCGTGAGCCAGCGCGGCGACATCGTCCTGCAGGCGCCCAACCCCGACGACGAGACCCAGACCGGCGCGCCCGGCCCCGACGGAAAGCCGCGGGCGAAGACGCCCGAGGAGCAGCGCAGCGCGAGCACCGAGCCCGTCGACCTGATCAAGGAACTGCTCCCGGCCGGCACCAAGCTGGTGCCGATGCCCGCCGGACCGCGCACCACGGTCACCACCAAAGAGGGCCGGATGACGGTCGAGGCCGTCGAGGTCGACCTGTCCGACCAGGTCTGGCACGGCATGGTGAACAGGATCCGCGGCACCGCCCCGGCCCAGCCGAACGAGATCGCCGCCACCCAGGAGTTCCTGAACCAGTCCGGGCTGCGGCTCGGCGACTCCACCGCGATCCACGGCCTGGAGTCCAAGCCGTTCACCATCACGGCCGTCGTCGAGATCCCCGCCGAACTCAAGCGCGCCGAACTGTTCGCCCGCCCCGGCAGCGTGATCGCCCCGCTCGCGCAGGCCGACCCGGACCGGACGGTCGTCCCGGAGAGCCGCGACACCTGGCTGGTCCAACTGCCCGCCGGAGCGGCCGCGCTGGACTGGCCGAAGGTGCTGGAGCTCAACAAGTACGGCTTCGCGGTCGCCTCCAAGGCAGTCCTGATGGACCCGCCCGCCCGCTCCGAGGTGCCGCTGTACCAGCAGCCCGGGCGGCAGGACTACGGCGGCATCGACAAGGTGACCGTCGCGATCGTCGGCACCGTGGTCGGCATGGCCCTGCTGGAGATCGTGCTGCTCGCCGGACCGGCCTTCGCGGTCGGCGCCCGCCGCTCGCGCCGCCAGCTCGGCCTGCTCGCCGCCGGCGGCGGCGACCGCGGGCACGTGCGCGCCGTGGTGCTCGGCGGCGGAGTGGTGCTCGGCGTGACCGGCGCGCTGACCGGCCTGGTGCTCGCGATCGTGCTGGTCGCGGTGTTCCGCGACAACGCCGAACAGTTCGCCGGACGCCGCTTCGGCCACTTCGACCTGCAGCCGCTCGACCTGCTGGCGATCGTCGTGGTCGGCCTGGTCACCGGCCTGCTCGCGGCCGTGGTGCCCGCCGTCCAGGCCTCCCGGCAGGACGTGGTGGTGGCGCTCACCGGACGCGGCGGCAGCAAGCCCCCCAGCCGGATCGTCGCCGTGCTCGGCCTGATCATGATCGGCGGCGGCGCCGCCCTGGCGCTGGCCTGCGCGGCCACCGGCACCGCCGTGGTCTACGGCCTGCTCGGCGGCTCGGTGATCGCCGAGATCGGCATGCTGATGTGCACCCCGATGCTGATCGGCCTGTTCGGCCGGCTCGGCCGCCACCTGCCGCTCAGCCCGCGCCTCGCGCTGCGCGACTCGGTGCGCCACCGCGGCCGCACCGCCCCGGCGGTGGCCGCGGTGATGGCCGCCGTGGCCGGTGCCGTCGCCGTGGGCATCTACACCACCAGCAGCACCGAGCAGCAGCGCCGCGAGTACATGCCGTCGGCGCCCCCCAACACCGTCGCGCTGTACGCCGGCTGGGGGCCGGCCGCCGACCAGAACCGGCTGCCGATGATGCGCGAGGTGATCGAGAGCAACATCCCCGACCTCGGCGAGCGCGCCGACGTGTGGGACGCGACGCCGACCGCCAAGTGCAACCCCGGCGCGCCCTGCGGCTGGGTCCAGGTCGTGCTGCCGGAGTCCAAGCGCTGCCCGGCCGACTCGGCCCGCTCCGCCGAGGAGTACGAGCGCCTGCACACCGACCCCCGCTGTGAGGTGAACCGGAACCGCGGGGAGCGCCGGAGCACCATGTTCGGCGAAACCCTGGTCGGTGACGCGGCCCTGCTGCACACCCTGTTCGGGGTGCGCGACCAGGCCGCCGAGAAGGCCCTCGCCGACGGCAAGATCCTGGTGTTCCGGCCCGACTACGTGGAGAACGGCAAGGTCGACCTGCTGGTCACCGACCCCTTCGACCAGAAGAAGATGCGCGAGGACAACAACTACCGGCCGGCGGAGCGCCACTTGGTGGCGGACGCGGTCGAGGTGCACGTCCAGGCGCCGTTCGGCAACGCCATGATGACCCGCCAGACCGCCGAGAAGATCGGCCTGGGCACCCGGGCGGCCGGCTCGCTCTGGATGCCCACCGCGGAGCCGTCCGACAAGGCGTACCAGAAGGCCAACGGCTCGCTGGCCAAGCTGGACGACAACGCGATGATCACGGTCGAGCGGGGCTTCCACCCGGACGTCGACCTGATCACCGTCGGTCTGACGGTGTTCGCCGGACTGGTGGCGCTCGGCGCGGCCGGCATCGCCACCGGCCTGGCCGCCGCGGACTCCCAGCAGGACCTCGCCACGCTGGCCGCGGTCGGCGCGAGCGGCGGCATCCGGCGCCGGCTGTCCGGCTTCCAGTGCGGTGTGATCGCCGCGATGGGCGCGGTGCTCGGTCTGTTCTGCGGTGCCGTCCCGTCCATCGCGCTGCGCATCTTCCAGGCGCAGGACCAGGCGAAGTGGGCGATGCCGGGCCAGCCCGCTCCCGAAGCGGTGATCGCGATCCCGTGGGGCGAACTCGCGGCGATGGTGATCGGCCTGCCGGTGCTGGCGGTGCTGCTCGCGGCGGCGCTCACCCGCTCCAAGATCGCCATGGGCCGCCGGGCCGCCTGAGGCCCGGCACAGGCAGGGTGACCGTGCTCACGGCCGAGGGAGGCCGTGGGCACGGACCCATCCGGGCGAACTAAAGTCGTCCGCATGACGAAAACCCCGGACAGCGCCGTCCGCTCCTTCATCGACCAGCACGAGGACACCTTCCTGGCCGACCTCGCCGACTGGCTGCGCATCCCCTCCGTCTCGGCCGACCCCGGCCGGGCCGGAGAGGTCCGCCGCTCCGCCGAGTGGCTGGCCGACAAGCTGCGCGCGACCGGCTTCCCGGTCGCCGAGGTGTGGGAGACGGACGGGCTGCCCGCGGTGTTCGCCGAGTGGCCGTCCGGCGACGAGGGCGCGCCGACCGTGCTGGTCTACGGCCACCACGACGTGCAGCCCGCCGCCAAGGAGGACGGCTGGGACACCGAGCCGTTCACACCCACCGTGGTCGGCCGCCGGCTGTACGCGCGCGGCGCCGCCGACGACAAGGGCCAGGTCTTCTTCCACACCCTCGGCGTGCGCGCCCACCTCGCCGCCACCGGCCGCACCGCGCCCGCCGTCAACCTCAAGCTGCTGATCGAGGGCGAGGAGGAGTCCGGCTCGCCGAACTTCGCCGCCCTGGTGCGCCGCGAGGCCGACCGGCTCGCCTCCGACGTGGTGATCATCTCCGACACCGGCATGTGGTCCGAGACCACCCCGACCGTGTGCACCGGCATGCGCGGCCTGGCGGACTGCCAGATCGACCTGTACGGCCCGGACAGCGACATCCACTCCGGCTCGTTCGGCGGCGCCGTCCCCAACCCGGCCGACGTGGCCGCCGCGCTCGCCGCCGGCCTGCACGACGCGGACCGCAAGGTCGCGGTGCCCGGCTTCTACGAGGGCATCGTCGAACTCACCGACGAGGAGCGGGCGCTGTTCGCCGAACTGCCCTTCGACGAGGCGCAGTGGCTGAAGGTCGCCAAGTCGTACGGCACCCAGGGCGAGGCCGGCTACACCACCCTGGAGCGGGTCTGGGCCCGTCCGACCGCCGAGGTCAACGGCATCTGGGGCGGCTACACCGGCCCCGGCGGCAAGACCATCGTCCCGGCCGAGGCGCACCTCAAGCTGTCCTTCCGGCTGGTGGCCGGCATGGAGGTGGAGAAGGTCCGGGAGGCCGTCGCCGCCTGGGTTTCCGCGCAGGTCCCGGCGGGCATCCGGTACGAGATCGTCTTCCCGGGCGCCACCCGCCCGTGCCTGACGCCGCTGGACCACCCCGCCCTGCAGTCCACCGTCCGGGCGATGGGCCGGGCCTTCGAGCAGAAGATCCTGTTCACCCGTGAGGGCGGTTCCGGCCCGGCCGCCGACCTGCAGGACGTGCTGGGCGCGCCGGTGCTGTTCCTCGGCATCTCGGTGCCCTCGGACGGCTGGCACTCGATCAACGAGAAGGTGGAACTCGACCTGCTCCGCAAGGGCGTCGAGACCTCCGCGTACCTGTGGGGCGACCTCGCGGAGAACTTCCGGCCGTGAGCGCGCGTCCCGAAGCGGCGAAGGCGCCGTACCTGCCGTACCGAAGCGAACGGGGATGGACGAGTTGAGCAGCGCCCCTGACACCAAGCACCTCGCGCTGACCCGCGCCGGGGTGGACCGGTCGGCGCACCGCCGACTCGACGAGCCGTGGCTGGCCGCGGCCTGGAGCCACCCCACCACCAAGGTGCTGCCGATCGCCGGCGGCGAGGCGTTCGTGGTGGACACCGGCAGCCGCACCGAACTGGTGCTGCTGCCCTCCTTCGAGGCCCCGCAGAACGGCTCCCGCTACTTCCTGGGCACCGACGACGACGGCGTCCACTACTTCGCGCTGGACTGCGAGTCGCTGCCCGGCCGACTGGACGGCGACGCCCGCCCGGCCGGGCTGCGCGAGGTCGGCGGCTCGCTCTCCGACCGGGACTCCGGGCTGCTGGTGCACGCCGTCGCCCTGGAGCACTGGCACCGGCTGCACACCTTCTGCTCCCGGTGCGGCCACCGCACCGAGAAGGCCGGCGCCGGACACCTGCGCCGCTGCACCTCCTGCGCGGCCGAGCACTACCCGCGCACCGACCCGGCGGTGATCATGCTGATCACCGACGGCGAGGACCGCTGCCTGCTGGGCCGGCAGGCGCTCTGGCCGGAGGGCCGCTGGTCGACGCTGGCCGGGTTCGTCGAGCCCGGCGAGTCGATCGAGCAGACGGTCGGCCGCGAGGTGCTGGAGGAGGCGGGCGTCCGGGTCGCCGAGGTCGAGTACGTGGCCAGCCAGCCCTGGCCGTTCCCGTCCAGCCTGATGCTCGGCTTCCTCGGCCGGGCGCACCCCGACGGCACCGGGATCACCGTGGACGGCGAGGAGCTGTCCGAGGCCCGCTGGTTCACCCGGGAGGAACTGCGGGCGGGCATGGCGGCCGGCGAGATCCTGCCGCCGTCCGGCATCTCGATCGCCCGACACCTGGTCGAACTCTGGTACGGCGAACCGCTTCCGGCGGCCGCCCGCTGGTGAGCGAAAAGCGGTACCCGCAGGGGCGTGCGGAGCACTCCGCGCGCCCCTGCGGTGCATCCGACCGACCCGGGGGACCGGCCGGGTCCCGCTCCGCCGAACGGAAATGTTCGAATCCCCCGGGGCGGAATCGCCAGGGTTTCCCGAACAGACCCGCGACCATGGCTGCCCGGTTCGGCTGAAATGCCACAAAAGGCCTGACTACATTCGCTCGCGTGACGATCCCCCGCGCCGCCGCGACCCCGCCCAAGTACCAGCGCATCGCCGCCGACCTGCGCCGCCGCATCGACTCCGGCGAATGGGAGGACGACGGCCGGCTCCCCGTCGAGAGCGAACTGGAGGAGCAGTACCGGGTGGCCCGCAACACCGTCCGCCTCGCCGTCGACGTCCTGGTCAACGAGGGCCGGCTGGTGCGCGTCCAGGGCAAGGGCACCTTCCTGCGCCGCCGGGCCCGGCACGACCACCGGGTCTATCCCCGGCCGCACCGCCGCGGCGCCCTGCCGGCCGGCGGCGAGACGTACGCCGCCGAAGCCCGGGCAGCCGGACTGGACCTCAGCTTCGAGTACGAGGTGTGGGCCGTCCGGGCCCGCCGCGACATCGCCGACTGGCTCGGACTCCAGCCCGACGACAGCGTCATGATGCGCCGCCAGCTCTGCCGCGTCGCCCAGGAGCCCTACGCCATCGAGGACAGCCACTACCGGCCCGGACTGGCCGCCGGCACCCCGCTGATGGAGGACCTGCCCGCCCCCGGCGGCGACGAACGGACACTGGCCGACCTCGGCCGCACCGAGACCGCTGCCACCGACCACCTCACCGCGCGGATGCCCGACCCCGCCGAGGCCGCCTGGTTCGGGCTCGGACCCGGCGTGCCACTGCTGGTCAACACCCGCGTCACCCGCGACCGGCGCGGCCCGATCCGGGTGGTGGAGACCCGCTACGCAGCCGACCGGGCCCGGCTGCTCTACGAACTCGGCGACCCGGCCCCGGCCGGCTGACCGGGGCCCGGGCGCCCAGTGGTCAGACCAGCGCGGCCTGGACCTGGCGCAGGCTCGGGTTGGTCATCACGCTCTGCTCGCCGGAGGCGCCGACCACCACGACCGTCGGGACCGTCTGGTTGCCGTCGTTCACCGACTCCACGTAGGACGCCGAGGCCGGGTCCTGCTCGATGTTGACCTCGGTGTAGGCGATGCCCTCGCGGTCCAGCTGGCTCTTGAGGCGGTTGCAGTAGCCGCACCAGGTCGTGCTGTACATCGTGACGGTGCCGGACATGGTGAGGGACTCCTTCGGTCGACGAACGGGGCGTGCAGCCCACGGAGCAAACGTCCGGCGGGCCGCCCCCATTCCAGGACGGGTAACAGTGGCACGATCCGATCATCCGAGCGGGCCTGTGGACAACACCGTCCGGACTGTCCGGCGCGCCTGCGAGGATGGAAGGCATGCAGGATGACCTCCCCGGCCTCGGCGGCCCCAGCCAGCAGCACCGCCCCGGCGGCTTCGCCCCCCTCGGAGCGGACGCCGTGCTGGCCGGACTCGACCCCGAACAGCGCGCCGTGGCCACCGCCCTGCACGGCCCGGTCTGCGTGCTGGCCGGCGCCGGCACCGGCAAGACCCGGGCCATCACCCACCGGATCGCCTACGGCGTGCGCAGCGGCGTCTACCAGCCCGCCCAGGTCCTCGCCGTCACCTTCACCGCCCGCGCCGCCGGCGAGATGCGCGGCCGGCTGCGCCAGCTCGGCGCCGAGGGCGTCCAGGCCCGCACCTTCCACTCCGCCGCGCTGCGCCAGCTCCAGTACTTCTGGCCGCGCGCCATCGGCGGAGACGTCCCCCGGCTGCTGGAGCGCAAGGTCCAGCTGGTCGCCGAGGCGGCCGGCCGCAGCGGCCTGCGCGTCCAGCGCACCGAACTGCGCGACCTGACCGCCGAGGTCGAATGGGCCAAGGTCACCCAGGTCGTCCCCGACGACTACCCGACCGCCGTCGCCAAGTCCGCCCGCGAGGCCCCGCGCGACCCGGCCGAGATCGCCCGGGTCTACGCCGCCTACGAGCAGACCAAGCGCGACCGCGGCCTGATCGACTTCGAGGACGTGCTGCTCCTCACCGCCGCCATCCTGGAGGACCGCCCGGAGATCGCCGACCGGGTCCGCGCCCAGTACCGGCACTTCACCGTCGACGAGTACCAGGACGTCTCCCCGCTCCAGCAGCGCCTGCTGGAGCAGTGGACGGGCGGCGACGGCGGCGCCAGCCTCTGCGTGGTCGGCGACGCCAGCCAGACCATCTACTCCTTCACCGGCGCCACCCCCGACTACCTGCTGAACTTCCGTCAGCGCCACCCCGAGGCGACGGTGGTCAAGCTGGTGCGCGACTACCGCTCCACCCCGCAGGTGGTGCACCTGGCCAACGGCCTGCTCGCCCAGGCCCGCGGCCAGGCCGCCCAGCACCGCCTGGAGCTGATCTCCCAGCGCGAGGCCGGTCCCGAGCCGGTCTACCGCGAGTACCAGGACGAGCCCACCGAGGCCGAGTCCACCGCCCGGCTGATCCGCGACCTGCTCGGCACCGGCGTGCGGGCCAGCGAGATCGCCGTGCTGTTCCGCACCAACAGCCAGTCCGAGGTGTACGAGCAGGCGCTCGCCGACCTCGGCATCTCCTACCAGCTCAAGGGCGCCGAGCGGTTCTTCGAGCGGCCCGAGGTCCGGGAGGCCGGGGTGCTGCTCAAGGGCGCCGCCCGGGCCGCCGACGACCCGCTGACCGCCGGCGCGCCCGACCTCGCCGCCCAGGTCCGCGCGGTGCTCGCCACCCGCGGCTTCTCCGCCACCGCCCCGGCCGGCTCCGGCGCCGTCCGCGAGCGCTGGGAGTCGCTGAACGCGCTGGTCCGCCTCGCCGAGGAGTTCGAGACCGCCCGCACCGCCGCCGGCGAGCGCGCCGACCTCTCGGCCTACGTCGCCGAACTCGACGCCCGGGCCGCCGCCCAGCACGCCCCCGCCGTCGAGGGCGTCACGCTGGCCTCGCTGCACGCCGCCAAGGGCCTGGAGTGGGACGCGGTGTTCCTGGTCGGCCTCACCGAGGGCACGCTGCCGATCATCTACGCCAAGACCGACGAGCAGGTCGAGGAGGAGCGCCGCCTGCTGTACGTCGGCGTCACCCGGGCCCGCCGCTTCCTCACCCTCTCCTGGTCGCTGTCCCGCTCGCCGGGCGGCCGCGCCTCCCGCAAGCCCACCCGCTTCCTGGACGGCCTGCGCCCCGGCTCCTCCAGCTCCGGCCCGCGCACCCGCGGCGGGCGCGGGGGCATCGAGCCCGGGGCGGAGCGCCCGGCCGCGCGCCGGGTGCGTGGCCCCGTCAAGTGCCGGGTCTGCGACCGCACCCTGACCGAGGCCGTCGAGCGCAAGCTCGGCCGCTGCGAGGACTGCCCGTCCAACATGGACGAGGCGCTGTTCGAGCGGCTGCGCGAGTGGCGCTCGGCCCGCGCCAAGGAGCAGAGCGTCCCGGCCTACGTGGTGTTCACCGACGCCACCCTGATGGCCATCGCGGAGAACGTGCCGGGCAGCCTCGCGGAGCTCTCCCGGATCTCCGGGGTGGGGGCCATGAAGCTGGACAAGTACGGTTCCGACGTGCTGTTGTTGTGTGCGGGGGAGAGTCCGGAGCTCGTGGGGGAGCCCGACGGGGAGCAGGTGCAGGACTCACCCGGGGACGAGGCCGCCGAGCAGGCCGAGAACTCACCGGAAAACTCGCCGGAAAAATAGTTTGCGCGCCGCGCGTACGGCGCAATAGCCTGCCGGAGCGGTCAAGGGGACGAGACCGCAACGCTCGCAGAGGGCTTGTTTCTGCGTGCGCTGACCATCAACCAGATATCGGAGCCCGGGGGACTGGGCACCGCGAGACGCCGAGAGGAGGCGAGTTCAGTGTCGACGAAGACGATCACCAAAATGATTGACCCGATGTCCACCCTCGCCATGCCCGCGCGCGTCCTCGTGCCGGGTCTGGGTCTCGACGTGGCCGGCGGCAACGCCGGAGTCCTGCTGATTGCCGAGCACTGCCTTGTCAGTGGTCGTGGCAATGCTGAGGGCACCAGTGTCGAGGCGGGTCCGTCCCGTGACCGGTCCGTGTTTGTCGACGGCATCACGCTGTCCGATGAGCGACCGACCAAGGCACCGAAGGCAGTAGCGGCAGAAGCGGCCCATGGTCGCTATGCGGCCGTCGTCGGTGCCGGAGTCAAGCAGCAGAAGCAGCAGAGCATTCTGGCCACGGCCGCCGTTCGCGGCGCCGGAGCCGTCCGGAAGCAGGCTTTCCGCGGGCCTGGACCCTGGAGCGAACGACCCTGACGCAACCCGTCAGGGCGGTGCCTCCAGGGCCGCGGAAACCCAGCAACCGGGTTCCGCGGCCCTTCTGTTTTGTCCGGTACGCACGACCCACCCAGGCCCCACGCGGGCCTCCGGCCGAACTCGAACAACGAGCCCGGCCGGACCCATCAAAAGACGAGGAAGACGCCCACAGTGTCCACGGTCATCACACCGCCGCCCCTCCCGTCCGTACCCGACAAGACCATCAAGGCCGACCAGGCCGACCCCCCGGAGGTAACACTCATGCAGCTCACCGCCATCGACGAGGCTGACTCGCTCGGGCTTCCCATTCCGTGCCGGGCCTTCGACCCGGAGGTCTTCTTCGCGGAGACGCCCGCCGACGTCGAGTACGCCAAGTCGCTGTGTGGCACCTGCCCCGTCAAGGCCTCCTGCCTGACCGGCGCGCTCGAGCGCCGCGAGCCGTGGGGCGTCTGGGGTGGCGAGCTCTTCGTCCAGGGCGTCGTCGTCGCCCGCAAGCGTCCCCGTGGCCGTCCGCGCAAGACCGAGGTCATGGCGTGAACCCCGCAGCCCGTCCCCGCACCGAAGCCGCAGCCGTCCGCAGGGGAGAGCAGCCCCCGCTGGACACCGCACTGCGCGACTCGGTACGCCTCGCGGCCGCCAAGGCCGACTCCGAACTGACCCGTCCCTTCCCGACTACGCACCACGAGCAGGACCACCACATGAACCCCGCCGGCATCGATCCGACCGTCCGCTCCGAGCAGACCACCGAACTTCAGATCCAGAACAGGACCCTCGAGATGAATCTCCTCCAAGAATCCCTGGCGCGTGCGCATATGCAGGAACGCCTCCACGAGGCCGAGGAGCAACGCCTCGGCCTGCGGGTGATGCGCGCGACGCGACTGCGTCGTAAGGCCGAACAGGCCTCCCTGCGCGCCCGCAAGGCCCTTGCCGTCGCCCTGATGTGACGGACGCTCCGCCCCCGCCGACCGGGCCCGTGCCCACATCGGTGACCAACCCCTGAACGCCGATGGCCGACTCCTCTCCCGGGAGCCGGCCATCGGCGCGTCCAGGCGTTTCCCCGTCCAACTCCGCAGGGTCGTACTGTCGTTCGTCGCTCGAACGTAACGTGCGAGGATGTGCCGCATGTGGTCCTCCCTTCCGCTCGGCGAGCGGCTGCGTGCCGAGCTCGGTTCGCCGCGCAAGGTCCGCCGCCTGGCCAGCAGTCCGCGCTCCCGGGTCTGGCGGGCCGAACTGTCCGGCGCCCCGGTGGTGGTGAAGCAACTGGTCGACTCGCCCGGCGCCGACGACCGCTACGCCCGCGAGGCGGCCGCACTGTCCCTCGCCTCCCGGCGGGCCGGCCGCGCCGGTCGCCCTGTGGTGCCCACGCTGCTCGGTACCGACCCCGACGCGCGCATGGTGGTGCTGGAACGCCTGGAGAACCGCACCCCCGGCCCCGGCTGGCAGATCGACTACGCCGTCGCGCTGGCCGGGCTGCACGCGAGCGCCCCCGCCGACCTGGACGACCTGGCCGGGACGGCTCCCGGCACCGCGCTGCCCGCCTGGACCGGACCGACCGGCCGCGACCTCGGCTGCTTCCTCGCGCTGGCCCGCGCCCTCGACGTCCCAGCCCCGCCCGGTGCCCGCGCCGAGGCCGAGGCACTGCTCGCCCGGCTCTCCGCCACCCCCGTCCGGCACGCGCTGCTGCACGGCGATCCCTGCCCCGGCAATGACCTGCACACCGCCGAGGGCGTCCGGTTCATCGACTTCGAGCAGTCCTCGCTCGGCCCGGGCGCGGCCGAATTCGCCTATCTGCGAATAGGTTTCCCCACCTGCTGGTGCTCCACCGCCCCGCCCGCCGACGTACTCACCGAGGCCGAGGCCGCCTACCGCACCGCCTGGCGGGCCGCCACCGGCACCGCGGCCGCCACCGACGCCGAGCTCGCCGACGCCTGCGCCGGCTGGCTGCTGCGCGGCGATGCCCTCGTCCCCAAGGCCGAACGCGGCCTCGCCGACCAACTCGCCCGCGTACACCACGCGGACTGGACCTGGGGCAACGCCACCGCCCGCCGCCGCCTGGCACACCGCCTCCGGGCCGTGGCCGCCCTGGCCGGCGAGGACAGCGCCCTCCCGGTCTTCGGCCGCTTCTGCGCCACCCTCGCCACCCGCGTCCGGACCGCCTGGCCGGCCGCCGGGCCGCTGCCGAGCGAACGCTCCTGACCCGCCGTCGGCTCCCGCCCGCCGGGCGCTCCCCGGCGGACCGTCAGGCGCGGACCACCCGCACCTTGCGGTACTCCATCGCCCTGGCCAGGAACTCCGGGCAGCTCCGCCCCGCGGGCAGGTCGGTCTCTTCCGCCAACTCCCGCTCCGTTGCGGCGAAAATCGCGGCGAAGTCGTGCCGGACCAGGGTGAACGGCGGGACCGCGCCGAAACCGCCGCCCAGGCAGTCTGCGAAGCCCATCGACTCCCGCCCGTAGTAGCCGCCCGGGCCGTTGATCGCCTCGCCCAGGGCGCAGTGCAGGCCGGTCTCGTCCTCGACGCCCGCGCCCGCCAGGTGGTACTCGCCGCCGGAGCGGTCCGGCTCGGGATCGCGCCGATCCAGCGCCGGCGACTGCCACTCCTCCTTGGCGGCGACGCTCAACCCGCGCCAACTGCCCGGCTGCTGCGGCGGCCCGGGCTGCCACTGCCGCCAGACCTCGCGGGCGGCCGAGCCGGGCAGCGCCAGGATCTCGCGCGGCGGCGGCGGCGGGTCGGCGAACAGCCCCTCGACGGCGGCGCACCGGCCGAGCAGCAGGTCCACACCGATCGCGTCCTCGTCGTCGCGCTCGCCGACGATCAGGAACCGCACCGGGAACGACTGTTCCCACCGGGTATGGTCCGCCACCTGCCTGCCCGTGCCCTCTTCCGTCCGTCCGTCCGGCGGGCGTCTATTCGGGCTCGGCGAAGCCGGGCAGCCAGCGGAGGAGTTCCTCGTGCAGGCGGACAGTGGCGCCGAGCTGGCAGAGCACACCGATGGTGGAGAGCGTGACGCGGTGAATCAGCAGGTAGGAGGGCGGGAGGTTGAGCTGCTTGCCGAGGTTGTAGGCGGGGGAGCGCGGGTCGGCGATCCGGGCGGCCTGGGTGCGCATCCACTCGCGGCTGAAGGTGAACTGCTCGGCACGGGTGGGTTCGATGATCGGCAGCAGGTAGTCGAGCACCGCGTCCGGATCGAGCGAGATGGTCGGGCGGACGAAGCCCTCCTGCTTGAGCAGGTCGTAGACGGCGCCTGCGTCGCCCGCCAGGGCGAGCCGCAGGGAGGTGCCGATCGGGCGGGGCAGACCGCCGGGGAGGCGGTCGACGGTGCCGAAGTCGAGCACGCCGAGCTGCCAACTGGAGGCGGCCCGGCCGGTCTTGACGAGCCGGAAATTGCCGGGGTGCGGGTCGGCGTGCAGCAGGCCGGTGCGGGCCGGGCCGGCGAACAGGAAGCGGGCGAGCAGCTGCCCGGCCCGGTCGCGTTCGGTCCGGGTGCCGTCGGAGATGACCTGGGACAGCGGCTTGCCGTCCAGCCACTCGGTGACCAGCACCCGCCCGGACTGGGCGACCACCCGGGGCACCCGGATGTCGGCGTCGTCGGCGAACTCCTGGGCGTGCAGCTGCTGCGACTCGGCCTCCAACTGGTAGTCGAGCTCCTCGGCGACCCGCTCGCGCAGCTCGGCGATCAGCGGCTTGATGTCCATGCCCGGGATCAGCGGGCCCAGCATCCGGGCCAGCCGGGCGAGTTGGCCGAGGTCGCTGAGCAGGGCGTCGCCCGCGCCCGGGTACTGGATCTTGACCGCGACGTCCCGCCCGTCCTGCCAGACGGCCCGGTGCACCTGACCGATGGAGGCGGCGGCGGACGGCTGATCGGAGAAGGAGCGGAAGTTGGCGGCCCAGTCGTCGCCCAGGTCGGCGGCCAGCACCGAGTGCACGGTGCGGGTCGGCATGGCCGGGGCGGAGTCCTGGAGCTTGGTCAGTGCGGCCCGGTAGGGGCCCGCCACGTCCTCCGGGAGGGCCGATTCGAAGACCGACATGGCCTGCCCGAACTTCATCGCACCTCCCTTCAACTTGCCGAGCGTGGCGAAGAGTTGCTCGGCGGTCTGGGCCTGGAGCTCGGCCGCGACCTCCTCCGCCGGACGTCCGCCGAGCCGCTTGCCCAGGCCGAGCGTGGCACGGCCGGCGAAGCTCAGCGGCAGCGCCGCCAGCCGGGCCGTACGGGAGACCGCCTTGCGCGGCATCTCAGACATCGGCCGTCTCCGTTCGGGCCGTGCGGTCAACAGCGGCCGTCGCCGTCGCCAGACCAGCCGTCGCCACATGCCGCCGGGCCGCCGCCGGGCGCGGGTGGGCGACCGGTCGCGCCGTGCCGGTCACTGCCTTGCGCGGTAGATCGCTCACCGGACCTCCAGATCAGCCGGACCGACCGGCGGCCCCCCGCCGGCGGTGGTACGTGGACTCCCGGGGCCCGCCCGGCGCTCCTCCCCGCCGGGCCGCGCGCTCCGGAGGCGTGCACCGGGCAGGGCGTGCGGTGGATCGGCTGGGTCTCGCCGGACGGACCCGAAGGCATGTCCTATGCCATTGTGCCCGCTTGGGCGGGTGTGACGGACTGCCACAGGCAACCGCAGTCGGGGTGACTGCGCAGCCGCAGCCGCCGCACCATGCCGTCGGCCGCGGACAGTTCGCACCAGCCGTCCACGCTCGGTGGCAGCACCCCGTCCAGGTACAGCTGGACGTGCAGGGCGGCGAGCCCGGCGATGGAGGCGGCGACCGCGCCGTCGCAGGCCGGGGCGCGGGGGCGGCCGGGGCCTTCGTCGATCAGCTGGGCGAGCAGCCGGGGCCAGGCCTCGTCCTCGTCCCGCCGGGCCAGGGTGGCGCAGCTGCCGCAGGCGGAGGCCCCCGGGACGACCAATGGGCCGACCACGCCGAGGTGTTCGAGCACCCCGGTGTACAGGTGCGGAATGCCGGCCCGCATCAACTCCTGGGCGTCGACGGCGGCGCCGGTGTACGCGGCGGAGCCGTCTCGCGGGGCGAGCACCACCAGGGTGGGCGGCGGGGGAGTGGCGGGCGGCCGCTTGTAGCGCTCGCCGACCGGGGCACCGATGGCGCGGTGCACCAACTCGCGGGCGGCGGTGGCGCGCAGCCGCCCGACGTCTCCCGGCGGGAAACCGCCGGGTGCGCAGTCCCGGACGGTGACCCGGCCGCGGTCGAGCACGGCGACCTCGCCGATGCCGCCGGCGGCCAGCGCGGTGCCGACGGCCGCGCCGACCCTCCCCGCACCGCGCACCTCGACCCGGGCCGCGGCGCGGCTCTGCACCACGGCGGCGGCCTCCTCGGGCGCGGGGTGCACCAGGGAGAGCGAGGCGAGGTCGGGCCCCAGCAACTCCCGGCGGGCCGGCGGGTGCAGTTCCAGCACGTTGGCCAAGGCCTCGGTGTCGTCCAGCAGTTCACTCCGGGCGAGCGAGTCGAGCATGCCCTGGCAGTACTCGGCGCTCAGGCCGATCCGCTTCCCGGCGGCGACCAGCGCGGGCCCGTCCCGGGTGCCGTCGATCAGTTCCAGGAACATGGCGAGCTTGCGGTCGACGCCTTCGATCAGGCGGGCATGCCGCCGGACGGTGCCGAACTGCAGGGTCTGCTTCTCCCGCCAGAGCCGGGACAGGGCGGGCTTGATCACGGGGCGCATGTCGGTCCTCCAAGCGTCGGTCTCCGGCGTCCCGGTCGAGGCGTCGGATCAACTGGTGACCGCAGCATGCCCGCGACCTTCCGTACACGAAAGCGCGTTGTCCACAGGCCCGTACTGACAATCCGGTCATCGCCGTGCACAGCCTGTGGACAACGCGCCCGGGTGGTCCCCGGGGCCGCGCCGTCCCGGTGCCGGACTTCTGTCGCGAGGACGGGGTAACGTCCATGCCATGGCAGCCGAACGCGACTCCCATCGGTCGGCGTCGCGTAGGCGTGCCCGGGCGGCCTCCGGGTCCACGGCCGCGGCGCCCGGTGCGCATGTCAGCACCGAGGCCGACCGGGCCCGCGGCCCCGAGCGGGGCATCGACCGCAGCAAGGTCGAGGTGCGCCGCAGCGCCCGCCGCAGCCGCACCGTCTCCGCCTACCGCGAGGGCGACCGCACCGTGGTGCTGATCCCGGCCCGGATGTCGCACGCCGAGGAACAGCGCTGGGTGGCGCAGATGCTCGACAAACTGGCCGCGCAGGAGAAGCGCCGGGTGCTCGGCGACGAGGCCCTGCAGGCCCGGGCCACCGAGCTCTCCGAGCTGTACCTGGGCGGCCGCGCCGAGCCCGACCAGGTCCGCTGGGTGACCAACCAGAACTCCCGCTGGGGCTCGTGCACCCCCAGCGAGCGCACCATCCGGCTCTCCCATCGTCTCCAGGGCATGCCCGAGTACGTGGTGGACTACGTGCTGCTGCACGAGCTCGCCCACCTGCTGGTGCCCGACCACGGCCCCCGGTTCTGGGCGCTGCTGGACGCCTACCCGCGCACCGAGCGGGCTCGCGGCTACCTGGAGGGCGTCGCCTCCGCCGCCCGGCTGCCGCACATCCCCGGCGCCCGGAACACCTGACGGTCTTCCCGGACGCGCGACGCCCCCCGGACGCGCGACGACCCCCGCGGGACCCGTCAGGGCCCCACAGGGGTCGAAAGCGAGTGGCCTCAGACCAGCGCCCGGGCCCGCGCCACCAGGTCGCGCACCGAGTGGTCGGTGTCGGCCGGCAGCTGCTCCCAGCCGAACCAGCGCAGGTCCAGCGACTCCTCGCTGATCAGCTCGCGCGCCCCGGCCGGGGCGAGGGCGACGTACTGCACGTCCAGGTGGATGTTCTCCGGCCGGTCCTTGCCCAGGCAGTGCACGTGGTGCCGGTCCAGCTTCACCGGCGCGGTGCGGCCGCCGACCGCGAGCAGCTCCAGTTCGGCGATGCCGGACTCCTCGACGGCCTCGCGCAGCGCCGCCGCGGCCAGCGTCTCGTCCCCGGGCTCGCAGTGGCCGCCCATCTGCAGCCACCTGCCGACCTTGGGGTGCAGCGTCAGCAGCACCCGCCCCTCGGCCGGGTCGACCACCAGCGCGCTGGCGGTGATGTGGCCGGGCAGGCAGGCCCGCCACAGGCCGTCGGGGTGGGCCGCCAGGTGCGCCAGGTAGTCGCGGCGCAGCTCCTGCTGGCCGTCCTCGTCGGGCGCCCAGTCGGTCAGCGCGCGGACGGCATCGGTGTGCAGCGACGTCACTTGGTGTCGCCCTCCGTGCCGTCGTCGTCCTTGTCTGGGGAGGACTTGCCCGAAGCGGGCTTGTCGGAGTCGCCCTCGGCGGAGGCATCGCCCTCGGTGGAGGCGTCGCCCTTGGTCAGGTCGGGCTTCCCGGCGCCGCCGCCCGCGGCCTCGCCGAGCAGCTTGTTCAGCGCGTCGAAGTCGAAGCCGCCCTCGGTCTCGGCGGTGGTGTCGCGGTGCACGAAGCCGTCCGGGTCGTCCAGGTCGGCGGCGGTGGGCAGCATGTCGGGGTGGCTCCAGAGCGCGTCCCGGCCCTCGACGCCTCGGGCGTCGGCGAGCGAGGCCCACAGGCGGGAGGCGTCGCGCAGGCGGCGCGGGCGGAGCTCCAGGCCGACCAGGGTGGCGAAGGTCTGCTCGGCGGGGCCACCGGTGGCGCGGCGACGGCGGAGCGTCTCGCGCAGGGCGGCGGCGTGCGGCAGGTGGGGGGTGGCGGCGGCGTGCACGACGGCGTCGACCCAGCCCTCGACCAGGGCGAGCGCGGTCTCCAGCCGGGCCAGCGCGGCCTTCTGCTCGGGGGTGTCCTCGGGCTGCAGCAGGCCGCCGGCCAGCGCGTCCTGCAGGGCCTCGGGGTTGCTCGGGTCGAGCTGGCCGACCAGCTCCTCCATCCGCGAGGTGTCGACCTTGATGCCGCGCGCGTACGCCTCGACGGCGCCGAACAGGTGCGCCCGCAGCCACGGCACGTGGGCGAAGAGCCGCTGGTGGGCGGCCTCGCGCAGGGCCAGGTAGAGCCGGACCTCCTCGGCGGGCACGTTCAGGCCGTCACCGAACTCGGCGATGTTCTGCGGCAGCAGCGCGGCCTTCCCGGCGGGGGCGAGCGGCAGGCCGACGTCGGTGGAGCCGAGCACCTCGGCGGCCAGCGCGCCGAGCGCCTGCCCGATCTGGGTGCCGAACATGGCGCCGCCCATGGAGCGCATCATGCCCATCAGCGGCCCGGCCACGGCCTGCATCTCCTCGGGCAGCACGCCGCCCATGGCGTTGCCGACCCGCTCGGCGACCGGGTCGACCAGGTCCTTCCACACCGGCAGGGTGGCCTCGATCCACTCGGCGCGGCTCCATGCCACGGCCGTCGAGGAGGTGGACGGGAACTCGGTCGCCGAGTCCAGCCACAGGTCGGCCAGCCGGACCGACTCGACGACGGCGGTGCGCTCGGCGGCGCCCACCGAGCGGTCCTTGGTCTTCCCCTCGGGCTGCTCGGCGACCACGGTCTGCCGGGCGATGTTCTTGGCCAGCTCCCAGTTCACCGGGCCGCCCTCGAACGAGAGCATCTGCCCGAGCTGCTGGAACGCCGCGCCCAGGTCGTTGGGGTTGAAGCCGCCCATCATCGCGGCGAACGGGTTGTCGCCGCCAGCCCCGCCGGCGCCGCCCATGCCGAACAGCGCCCCGAAGGGGTTTCCGTTGCCGAAGCCGAACGGCTGCGGGGTCGAGTCGCCCTGCTCGCCGTCCTTCTTGCCCTTGTTCTTGCCGTCCTCGGGCTCCTCGGGGGGAACGCCGAATCCGAAGGGGAGGTCGCTCACGGGGTCCTCGATCTGATCGGCCGTCACGCGGGTGTGGCGGGAAATTCTGTTGCCCGGAGGCTCCGGGCAGTTTCAATAGTCTCGCGGCCAATGGTCTCGCGGCCGACCGCGCCGGGTGCACCGCTGGGGCCGAGCCTCGGGCAGGATGGACAGTGCGTGACACTCGTGCGTACGCACTTAAGCTAACCGTGGAGGATGGCCGGTGAGTTCCCCGCCTTCGGACGTTCGCTCTGGGCTGACCGAGGGCGAGGACGTGCCGGCCGACGCCGGTTCGCCGCCTCCAGCCTACGGCGGCAAACCGCTCACCGTGGCTGTCACGGGCGCCGCCGGCGTGCTCGGCGAACGCGTCGCCCAGCGCCTGGTGGCCTCCCCGCACGTCCGCCGGGTGCTCGCGGTGGACGACCGCCGCGGCGAAGTACCCGGCGTGCACTGGCGGGTACTCGACGTGCGCGACCCGGCGGTGGCCGAGCGGCTGTCCGGCGTGGACGTGGTGGTGCACCTGGCGATGGACCTCGGCATGGAGTCCGACCCGCGCACCCGCAGCGCCTACAACGTGCGCGGCGCACAGACCGTGCTGACCGCCGCCGCGGCGGCCGGCGTGCACCGGGTGGTGCTGTGCACCTCCGCGATGGTCTACGGGGCGCTGGCCGACAACGAAGTCCCGCTCGCCGAGGACTCCGAACTGCGGGCCACCGAGGAGGCCTCGCTGGTCGGCGACCTGCTGGAGATCGAACGGCTCGCCCGCCGCGCCCCGCGCGCCCACCCCGGGCTGCAGATCACCGTGCTGCGGCCGGCCGTGGTGGTCGGCCCCGGCATCGACACCGTGCTCACCCGCCACTTCGAGGCCCCGCGCCTGCTGGTGGTGGCCGGCTCCCGCCCGTGCTGGCAGTTCTGCCACCTCGACGACCTGGCCTCGGCGCTGGAGTACGCCGCCCTCGGCCTGGTCGAGGGCGAGGTGACGGTCGGCTGCGACGGCTGGCTGGAGCAGGAGGACGTGGAGGAGCTGTCCGGGATCCGCCGGATGGAACTGCCCGCCTCGCTGGCCCTGGGCACCGCCGCCCGGCTGCACCGCCTCGGCCTGACCCCGGCCCCGGCCGGTGATCTCGCCTACACCATGTACCCGTGGGTGGTCTCCGGCAGCCGGCTGCACGAGGCGGGCTGGCGGCCCAAGCACACCAACGAGGAGGTGCTGGCCGAGCTGCTCGCCCAGGTGTCCGGCAAGCACGCGGTTGCCGGTCGCCGGCTGGGCGGCAAGGAGGCCGCCACCAGCCTGGGCGCGGCCGGTGCGACGGTGGCCCTGATCGGTACGGCGGCGCTGGTCCGCCGGGCCCGCAAGCACCGCCGGATCTGACCGTCGGGTTCGTCGCGCCGCGGACGGCCGTTCCGCGGTCCGAAGCCTGCTGCCGGGGCCCGGGTCGGATGCGGAATGATGAGGGGCATGTCCGAGAACCACGACCCGATCCGGCTGCTCGCCGTCCGCGAGACGCCGCTCTCCCTCGACGAGGTGCACGCGGCGGTCGGTGACGACGCGGCGGGCGGCACCACGCTGTTCGTCGGCACGGTGCGCGACCACGACGGCGGGAAGGCGGTCACGGCGCTGGAGTACAGCGCCCATCCGACCGCCGAGCGGGAGCTGCGCCGGATCGCGGAGAAGGTCTGCGCGGACTTCCCGGTCCGGGCGCTGGCGGCTGTGCACCGTACCGGACGGCTGGAGATCGGCGACGTCGCGGTGATCGTCGCGGTGTCCTGTCCGCACCGCGGCGAGGCGTTCGAGGCCTCGCGTCGGCTGATCGACGACCTCAAGCACGAGGTGCCGATCTGGAAACACCAGGTTTTCGCCGACGGCGAGGAGGAATGGGTCGGAGCGGGGTCCTGCTGACCGCCCGTGTCCGCTCCGCGTCCCGCTCGTTCCCCGTTCGGGGGTATCTCGGAACGGTGGGCACGCCACGCCGTCCCGTAACTCGGACACCGCACGCGCCGTTCCCCCAGTAGGCGGCTAATCTGCTGATACGCATGACGAGCCTGTGGGGAGTTCGAAGATGGCTGCGCTTGCCTGGTTGATCATTCCTGTAGTGGCCGGACTGCTGGCCTCCGTCTGGGCGGGATGGGCGGCACGACCGCCGCGTTCCATCACCGACCCGTCCTCGCTCGCCGAACACGAACGCTTCCGCGCCGCGATGGAGCGCAGCACCGGCAGCGAACGTTCCGGCGGCAGGTAGCGCCGCGGGAGGCGCTGGTGGGAGCACAACGGCGGGCCGCGGAGCGGTGCATCGCGACCCGGACTTCCCGTACTGTCGTGCCATGCCACGCCGATCGGCGACGATGCTCGCCGCCACCCTGCTGCTGATAGGCCTGCTCTGTGCCTCGGTCCTGATGAAGGTGCCGTTCACCGAGATGAGCCCGGGGCCGACGTACAACACCCTCGGCGTGCAGGACAAGACCGGCACCCCGGTGATCACCATCACCGGGCGCGACACCTACCCGACCAGCGGCCACCTCAACATGACCACGGTCCAGGTCACCGGGGCGAACTACCAGCCCAGCCTGATCTCCGCGATCGTCGGCTGGATGCGGGGCGACGTGCTGGTGGTGCCGCACGACAACGTGTACCCGAAGGGCCAGACCGACCAGGAGGCCCAGCAGCAGAACGCGGAGGAGTTCGCCTCCTCCGAGGACAGCGCGAAGACCGCCGCGCTGAAGCAGCTGGACATCCCGGTCACCACCCAGATCATCGTCTCCTCGGTGACCTCCGGCGGCCCCTCGGAGGGCAAGCTGCACGCCGGCGACCAGATCGTCGCGGTGGACGGGACGGCGATCACCAGCCGGACCCAGGTCGCCGAGCAGGTGATGAAGCACAAGCCCGGCGAGACCACCGTCTTCACCGTCGTCCCGCACGCCAAGACCGGCTCGACGACTTCGAATCCGGCGGACCAGCAGCAGGTTTCCATCACCACCGGCAAGGCACCGGACGAGGAGCGGGCCATCGTCGGCATCACGCCCGGCGTCGACCACGTCTACCCGTTCAAGATCGACATCGGCCTGCAGGACGTCGGCGGCCCCAGCGCCGGCCTGATGTTCGCCCTCGGCATCGTCGACAAGCTCACCCCCACCGACCTCACCGGCGGCAAGTTCGTGGCGGGCACCGGCACCATCGACGACACCGGCGCGGTCGGGCCGATCGGTGGCATTCAGATGAAGCTGATCGCGGCCCGCGACAAGGGCGCCGAGTACTTCTTCACCCCGGCGGACAACTGCTCGGAGGCGACGAAGGGGACGCCGTCCGGGCTCACGCTGGTGAAGGTCGACAATTTGGCGGGGGCGGTCAAGGCGCTCGACTCCATCCGGAGTGGGGACAAGGCGGCGCTGCCCAGCTGCAACAAGTAGTGGCTGTCCCGGAAAGGTCGCGACGGACGGCAAGTCATTGCCCTGCGTCGCGACCTTTCCGTCGGGTGCGTTCCCCGCGCCCTCGGTCTGCCCTTACTGGAACGTCGCGAGCAGGGCCTGGGTGAGGTTGGGGACCAGGTCGGGGCCGGTGAGGACCTCGCGGGCGATGTCCTTCTCGCGCAGGCGCAGGGCGACCTCGCGGGCGCCGTCGCGCAGGACGGCGGCGGTGATGCGGACTTCCTGGCGCTGGGGGTGGGTGGCCACCCAGTCGTTGATCTCCTGCTCGGTGGCGTTCTTCGGGCGGGAGGATTCGGCGCCGGGCGGGAGCATGAGCCGTTCGACGACCAGGGCGCAGCCGACCACGCCGTCGGGCCAGGCGATGGTGCCGAGGAAGCGGTCGAGTTCGGTGCCCGCGGGGATCTCCTCCTGCTCGACCGGGGTGAGGCCGGTCGGGTTCTCGTCCAGGCCGAGCTGGGTGGCGAGCCGCGGATTGGCCTTGCGCATCTGGGCGTTGTCGACCAGGGCGAAGAGGCGGGCGGGGTTGTCCCAGCCGAGGGTGGCGGCGTGCTCGTCGATCTCCAGCGCGGCCCGGGTGAGGGGGGTGGCGGCGGGCATGCCGGCGGCGGCGGAGGTCAGGTCAGGGGAGTCGGACATGGGGCCATCCTCACATGTCCGGGGGGGCCGTCTCCAACTCCGACGCAGTGTCCGGGAACTCCGGTAAAGACTGTTTAAGTTGCATTGGAGTCCGGTGTCCGCCCGTCCGCGGCGCGGCACTGTCATCCCCAACGACAACAACAGCTGAGGTGGCGTCTTGACCTTCCAGATGCCGGATCGTTCCGATCCGGGTTTCCGAGCGAGAGTCGGGCCGCCGCCGCGCCGGACGAAGGTGCTGCTGCTGACGGTCGGCGTGCTGGCGGTGCTGTTCCTGCTGTTCGGCTTGTTCGCCGGGCTGTGGACCGACTGGCTGTGGTTCAAGTCGGTCAAGTACGGCTCGGTGTTCACGTCGCAACTGGGCGTGAAGGTCGGCCTGTTCGCGGTGTTCGGGCTGCTGATGGCGCTGGTGGTCGGGGCCAACCTGTGGCTGGCGTACCGGCTGCGGCCGCCGTTGGCGGCGATGTCGGTGGAGCAGCAGAGCCTGGACCGCTACCGGATGGGCGTGGCGCCGTTCCGCAAGTGGCTGCTGATCGGCCTGTCGGTGCTGGTCGGCCTGGCGGCCGGCGCGGCCGCGGGCGCGCAGTGGCGGACCTGGATGCTGTGGATCAACGGCACCTCGTTCGGGCAGAAGGACGCGCAGTTCCACCTGGACGTCTCGTTCTACGCGTTCCAACTGCCGTGGTACCAGTTCCTGCTGAGCTTCGCGTTCAGCGCGGTGATCGTGTCGCTGCTGGCGGCGACGGCGGTGCACTACCTGTACGGCGGTCTTCGGCTGCAGGGGCCGGGCCGTCGGGCGAGTGCCGGGGCGCAGGGTCATCTGGCCGTGCTGCTGGGCGTGTTCGTGCTGCTGAAGGCGGTGGCGTACTGGCTGGACCGGTACGCGCTGGCGGTGAAGAGCGAGTCGTACAAGGGCGTCGAGGGCTGGACCGGTCTGCGGTACGTGGACGCGAACGCGTTCCTGCCGGCCAAGACGATCCTGTTCTTCGTGGCGATCATCTGCGCGGTGCTGTTCTTCCTGACGCCGGTGCGGCGGACCTGGGCGCCGGCGCTGATCGGCTTCGGGCTGATGGCGCTGTCGGCGGTGCTGGTCGGCGGGCTGTACCCGGCGATCGTGCAGCAGTTCCAGGTCAAGCCGAACGAGCAGGCCAAGGAAACGGCGTACATCCAGAAGAACATCGACGCGACGCGGCAGGCGTACGGCATCGCCGACACCGAGGTGAAGCAGTACACGCCGACCGATTCCACGGACGCGGAGAAGCTGAAGCAGGACGCGCAGACCATCTCCGACATCCGGCTGCTGGACCCGAACGTGGTGGCGCCGACGTTCCAGCAGAACCAGGCGCTGCGCCAGTACTACGCGTTCCCGAAGACGCTGGACGTGGACCGGTACGGCGACCAGGACACCGTGCTGGGCGTGCGTGAGCTGGACCTGACGGGCGTGCAGCAGCGCAACTTCATCAACGACCACTTCAAGTACACCCACGGGTACGGCGTGGTCGCCGCCAAGGGCAACCAGGTGGACGCCAACGGCAACCCGGTCTACACGCAGCAGTCGCTGCCGACCACCGGGTCGCTGGGCGACTACCAGGAGCGGGTGTACTACGGCGAGAAGTCCACCACGTACTCGGTCGTCGGCCCCGGCATGGACGAGATCGACTACACCCGGGACTCCGACCCCGACCGGACGTACCAGTACACCGGCGGCAGCGGCGTCTCGCTGGACAACCCGCTGACCCGGGCCGCGTACGCGGTGAAGTTCGCCGAGCCGCAGATCCTCTACTCCGGGGCGATCAAGGACGGCGCGAAGATCCTCTACGACCGCACTCCGAAGGAGCGGGTGGAGAAGGTCGCGCCGTGGCTGTCGATCGACGCCGACCCGTACCCGGTGGTGGAGAACGGCCGGCTGGTGTGGGTGCTGGACGGCTACACCACCTCGGACGGCTTCCCGTTCTCGTCCAAGACGGTCCTCGGCGACGCCACCAAGGACTCGCTGACCGACCAGCGCGGCCGCACCCTGAGCGCCGTCAACGAGGTCAACTACATCCGCAACTCGGTGAAGGCCACGGTCGACGCGTACACGGGTGAGGTGACGCTCTACCAGTGGGACGACGCCGACCCGGTGCTGAAGACCTGGATGAAGGCGTTCCCGGGCACCGTCCAGCCGAAGGCGGACATCCCGGCGGAGCTGCTGCCGCACCTGCGCTACCCGCAGGACATGTTCAAGGTGCAGCGGGACCTGCTCGGGATGTACCACGTGACGGACGCGACGGCGTTCTTCAACGGCACCGACATCTGGGAGGTGCCGGTCGACCCGACCGTCAACGCCGACGAGGTGCAGCCGCCGTACTACCTGACGCTGCGGATGCCGGACGCGAAGAAGGCCAACTTCTCGCTGACCACCTCGTTCGTGCCCTCGGGCCGGAAGAACCTGGCCGCGTTCATGGCCGCGGAGGCCGACCCGGGGCCGGACTACGGCAAGCTGCGGATCCTGCGGATGACGGCCGAATCGGGCGCGCTCGGTCCGGCGCTGACCCAGGCGAAGTTCAACTCCGACACCGACGTCGCCCGCCAGCTGACCCTGCTGCGCAGCGGCAGCGACTCGGACCTGGTGTACGGCAACCTGCTGACCCTGCCGGTCGGCGGCGGCATCCTCAACGTCGAGCCGGTGTACCTGGTGGCGCGCGGCGCGAAGGTGCCGGTGCTGAAGAAGGTGCTGGCGGTGTACGGCGACCACAACGTGGCGCTGGAGGACACCCTGGACAAGGCGCTGGCGAAGGTGCTCGGCTCGGCCGGCGCCGGAGCCACCACCCCGACCGCCCCCGCCGACCCGGGCAGCGGCAGCACCACGCCCACCACCCCGACCCCGCCAGCGACGCCCAAGCCGGGCGACAACCCGGCGCTGGCCAAGGCGCTGGCGGACGCCCAGAAGGCGTTCACCGACGGTCAGGCCGCGCTGAAGAACGGCGACTGGGTGGCGTACGGCCAGGCCCAGCAGGCGCTGCAGAAGGCGCTGGACGCCGCGCTGGCGGCCGAGTCGAAGAACGACTCGGTCAGTTCCTCGTCGGCGCCGCCGACCACCGGTTGACCGGCTGAGCTGCGGGAACTGATTTGCTGTTCCACCCCGCGACCGTGCTACGGTTGTTTCACCGACGCGGGGTGGAGCAGCTCGGTAGCTCGCTGGGCTCATAACCCAGAGGTCGCAGGTTCAAATCCTGTCCCCGCTACTCAGTAGCGAAAGGCCCGGAGGCATCAGCCTCCGGGCCTTTGCCGTTCCCCGGGTCCTTGGGCCCCCGGGTCCTTGGGGCCTCGGAACGTGGTCATTGACGCCCCCATGATCGTGCTAGAGTGATCTCACCGACGCGGGGTGGAGCAGCTCGGTAGCTCGCTGGGCTCATAACCCAGAGGTCGCAGGTTCAAATCCTGTCCCCGCTACTCAGTAGCGAAAGGCCCGGAGGCATCAGCCTCCGGGCCTTTGCCATTCCTTGGTGCAGACCCGATTGACACCCCCAGTGGTCCAGTCCAATCTGGGTCGTGCCCATGACGGGCGGCCCCCACCGCCCGCCTCGTGGTGCTGCAACGCGTGCCCGCCACGGGCATCGATCGTGTTCTGCTCCCGTCTGCCGCTCCCCGACCGGGTGTCCGACGGTGTGTTCCTGCATCCCCACGTGACAGGAGAGGCACATCCGCATGCACCGCAACAACCGAAGGGTCTGGGCCGTCACCGCCGCGGCCGCCACCCTGCTCGCCGGGGCGATGTCGCTGCTGGGAGCCCCCGACGCGACCGCCGGACCGGCCAACACCACCGGCGCCCCCGCCACCAGCGGCGGGATGAAGGTCGCCTACTTCGACCAGTGGTCGATCTACCAGAACGCCTACTACCTGAAGAACGTCGACACCAACGGCATGGCCGGGAAGCTCGACTACCTGCTGTACGACTTCGCCAACATCGACCCCACCAACCTGACCTGCTTCGAGGCCAACTCGGCGGCCTCCCAGGACGAGAACAACCCGAACGCCGGCGACGGCGCGGGCGACTACTACGCCGACTACGCGAAGACCTTCGCCAACGGCAACAGCGTCGACAACTCCACCGACACCTGGAACCAGCCGCTGGCCGGCAACTTCCACCAGCTCCAGGAGCTGAAGGCCAAGTACCCGAAGCTCAAGGTGCTGATGTCGATCGGCGGCTGGACCTACTCCAAGTACTTCTCGGACGCGGCCGCCACCGACGCCTCCCGCAAGAAGCTCGTCTCCTCCTGCGTCGACATGTTCATCAAGGGCAACCTGCCCGCCCAGGGCGGCTACGGCGGCCCCGGCACCGGCAAGGGCATCTTCGACGGCTTCGACATCGACTGGGAGTACCCGGGCGGCGGCGGCCACCTCGGCAACCACTCCTCGCCGAACGACAAGCAGAACTTCACCGCGCTGCTCGCCGAGTTCCGCAACCAGCTCAACACCCAGGGCTCCGCCGACGGCAAGACCTACGCGCTGAGCGCCGCGCTGCCGGCCGGCCAGGACAAGATCCAGAACATCGAGACCGACAAGATCGCCCAGTACCTGACCTTCGCCGACCCGATGACGTACGACATGCACGGCGGCTGGGAGGCGCAGGGCCCGACCAACCACCAGACGCCGATCTACCAGAACCCCGGTGACCCGTCGAACAACATCCCGCCCGGCAACGCCAAGTACTCCATCGACGAGGCGATCAAGGCGTACACCGTCGGCGACCCCTCGTACAACATCCCCGGCGGCTTCCCGGCCAACAAGCTGAACATGGGCGTCCCGCTGTACTACCGCGGCTGGACGGGGGTGGCGGCCGGCGCCAACCACGGGCTGTTCCAGCCGGCCGGCGGGCCCGCGCAGGGAGCGCCGAACTCCGGCAACGTGGCCGGGGTGCGGATGTACAAGGAACTGCTGGGCGTCGTCGACAACGCCAACGACACCTACTGGGACCCCGCCTCGCAGGCCTCCTACTTCTACGACGGCACCAACTTCTGGTCCGGGGAGAACGCCAGGTCCATCCAGGCCAAGATGGACTACGCGCACTGCAACGGGCTCGGCGGCTCCTTCGTGTTCTCGCTGTACGACGACCCGAACGCGGTGCTGCTGAACCCGCTGATGACGGCGACCTCCGGCTCGGCCGCCAACTGCCCGGCGCCGCCGACCTCGCCGTCGCCGAGCGCGAGCAGCAGCACCAGCAGCAGCCCCTCGCCGTCCAACTCGCCGAGCGGCTCCCCGTCCTCGTCGCCGAGCGGCTCGCCGTCCGGCAGCCCGTCCTCCTCGCCGAGCGGCCCCGGCGGCGGCGGGATCGTCGCCAACCCCGGCCTGGAGTCCGGCGCGCTCAACCCGTGGACCTGCGCGGGCAGCGGCGGCAGCGTGGTCAGCGGCGGCCACACCGGCTCGTACGCGCTGCAGGGCAACGCCAGTGCCGGTGACACCGCGCAGTGCCAACAGACCGTCACGGTCAAGCCGAACACCACGTACACGCTGTCCGCGTGGGTGAAGGGCAACTACACCTACCTGGGCGTCACCGGCTCCGGGGCGGACAGCTCGACCTGGACCCCCGGTGGGAGCGCGTGGACGCAACTGTCCACCAAGTTCACCACCGGCGCCTCGGTCACCTCGGTGACCATCTGGGTGCACGGCTGGTACGGCCAGGGCGCCTACCAGGCAGACGACTTCAGCGTCAGCTGACACAGCGTCATCGGCTCCGCCGCGAAGGCCCGGAGGGGATCGCCCCTCCGGGCCTTCGCCCTTGTGTGCATCGAGTGTTGATCGACTCCGGTACGATGCGTGGCCGGGGTTTGTGGGGCTCAGTGTCGGGAAATCGACAAAGCGCTGAAGCAATCTCGCCGGGCTTCGGCCCCGCTTCGCCAAAACGGACGGAGCAGGTGTACGAGGGTTGCGGGTGATGCGACGATGGACCACGAGGGGCACGCGGCACGGCCGTTGACAGGCCGTCCGATCCGGCGTGACCCCTGGGGGACCAGTCCCGGGCCGACGGCCGGGGGCGAATGCCGCGACACTCGGGGGGAGCTGGAGTCGGCATGAAACTCATCGGCAGGAACGGAACAGGAGAACGACTGGCGGCCAGCAGCACCACGGACAGTGACACCGGTGCCCGACGCGCTTGCCAGCCCGGCGGCAGCCTGCCCGGACAGCGCAGCACCGCCGGCCGCCTCGCCGCGTCCGGCTACGGCCCCGACAGTCTCGTCCACCTGACCGCCGACCAGGTCGTCGCCACCGCCTCCGCACGCGACCTGCTGGAGAGCGACGACGGCACCGACAGCTTCGAAACCGCCCTCGCCGCCCGCGAACAGGCCGCCCTCGAAGCCCGACACCGCGGCTCCGCCGACGCCGGCGACCCCGGCGCCGCCAGCCAGCTCGGCGCACTCCTGCTGCGCCGCGGCGACCTCCAGGACGCCGAACCCTACCTGCGCACCGCCGCCGCCGCGGGTCTGCGCGCCGCCGCCAACAACCTCGGCGTCCTGCTCCACCAGCAGGGCCAACGCGCCGAAGCCGGCCAGTGGTGGCGACAGGCCGCCGTCGCCGGCTCGGCACCCGCCGCGCACGCCCTCGGCCTGCAACTGCGCGACCAGGGCGAAGAAGAAGCCGCCGAATACTGGCTGCACTTCGCCGCCGACCAGGGCCACCCGCTCGGCGCCTACGCCCTCGGCGACCTGATGGAACACCGCCGCGACGTCCGCGCCGAACGCTGGTTCAAGGCCGCCGCCGACTCCGGCCACCGCGAAGCCGCCTACCGCCTCGCCCGGATGCGCGAAGCCGCCGGAGACAAGGACACCGCCGAAACCTGGTACCGCACCGCAGCCGCCCGCAGCCACGCCCGCGCCGCGCTGCGCCTCGGCGTGCTGCTCGAAGCCCGCGGCGACCTCGACGAAGCCGCCCGCTGGTACCGGCAGTCCGCGCAGAACGGCGAAGCCCGCGCCGCCTGCGCGCTCGGCTTCCTGCTCCGCGACGCCGGCGACCCCACCGCCGCCGCCGAATGGTGGCAGGAGGCCGCCGAAGCCGGCGACGGCACCGCCGCCAACGCGCTCGGCGCCCTGCACGCCGGCCGCGGCGAGAACGCCGTCGCCGAACGCTGGTACCGGGCCGCGCTCGACGCCGGCGACCACAACGGCGCCTTCAACCTCGGCCTGCTGTGCGCCGGCGCCGGCCGCGACACCCAGGCCGAACAGTGGTACCGCCGCGCCGCGTACGCCGGCCACCGCGAAGCCTGCAACGCGCTCGCCGTCATGCTGCTCCAGCGCGGCGACGAATCCGGCGCCGAACCCTGGTTCTCCAAGGCCGCCGAAGCAGGTTCCGTCGACGGCGCGTTCAACCTCGGCGTGCTGCACGCCGGCCGCGGCGAGACCCGGCAGGCCCAGGAGTGGTACGCCCGCGCCGCCGCCGAGGGGCACGGCGAAGCCGCGCTCCAACTCGCCGTCGTCCAGGAACAGCGCGGCAACCTCACCGGCGCGCTCGACCGCTACCGGCAGGCCGCCGAAGGCGGCTCCGCGGAGGGCGCGTTCCGGCTCGCCTCCCTGCTCGACCGGCGCGGGGACGCCGACGCGGACGCCGAACACTGGTACGCGGTCGCGGCGGACGCCGGACACCTGCGGGCCCAGGTCCGGATGGGCGTCCGGGCGGCGGAACGCGGCGCGCTGGAGATCGCCGAGAGCTGGTACCGCCGCGCCGCGGAGGGCGGCAGCCGCAGCGCGGCCTTCAACCTCGGCCTGCTGCTGGCCCGCCAGGACTCCGAGGCCGAGGCGATGCTCTGGTACACCCGCGCCGCGGACGCCGGCCACGGCCGGGCCGCGCTCAGGCTCGCGCTGCTCGCGCTGCGGCGGGGGGAGACGGTGCAGGCCGAGAACTGGTGCAAGCGGGCGATGGAGTACGGGCCTGCGGAGGTTGCGGAACGGGCGGGGCGATTGCTGGGGGCCCTGAACGCGGAACTGTCAGCGTAGGCAGGCGGGCGCGAGGCCAGGGGCGCTGGGGGTACCCCCAGGCGAAGCCGAGGGGGCGGAACTGCGCGACAAGCGCAGGCCACGTCCGCAAGGTCGCGATCACGTGCAGGTCATTGTCCTGCGTCGCGATCTTGCGGTTGGGTGCGTTCCCCTTCGCGCAGTTCCCCGCGCCCCTGGTTGCTCGCTCTCTAAATGCTCAGCGAGCGCAGAGTCGCTTCGTGGAGGATGCCGTTGGTGGCGACCGCGTCCGCGCCGGAGGGGCCGTCGATGCCGTCGAGGCCGGTGAAGCGGCCGCCGGCCTCCTGGACGACGATGCAGGGGGCGGCCATGTCCCAGAGGGAGAGTTCGGGTTCGGCGGCGATGTCGACGGCGCCCTCGGCCACCATCATGTAGGACCAGAAGTCGCCGTAGGCGCGGGTGCGCCAGCACATGCGGGTGAGGTCGAGGAAGGCGTCGAGGCGGGCGCGTTCCTCCCAGCCGCTGAGGGAGGAGAAGGAGAGCGAGGCGTCGGCGAGGCGGGAGACCTTGGAGACGTGGATGCGCTGGGCCTTGGAGAGGCTGCGGCCGGCGTACGCGCCGAGTCCCTTGGCGGCCCACCAGCGGCGGCTGAGGGCGGGGGCGGAGACGATGCCGACCACGGGGGCGTACTCGCCGTCGGGCTGTTCCTCGAGCAGGGCGACCAGGGTGGCCCAGACGGGGACGCCGCGGACGTAGTTCTTGGTGCCGTCGATGGGGTCGATCACCCAGCGGCGGGGGCCGGAGCCCTGCAGGCCGTACTCCTCGCCCATGACCGCGTCGCGGGGACGGGCTCGTTGCAGGACGGAGCGGACGAGTTCCTCGGCGGCCTTGTCGGCGTCGCTGACCGGCGTCAGGTCGGGCTTGGTCTCGACCTTGAGGTCGAGCGCCTTGAAGCGCTCCATGGTGACCGAGTCGGCCGAGTCGGCGAGGACGTGGGCGAGTCGGAGATCGTCGTGGTAGTCGGCCATGCCCCGAACCCTAGCGGACTCAGTGTCCCGAGCCGCTGAGCTGAAGTCCGATCACACCTGCGATGACCAGGCTCACCGAGACCAGCTTGAGGGTGGAGGAGGACTCCCCGAGGTAGATGATTCCGTACAGCGCGGTGCCGGCGGCGCCGATGCCGGTCCAGACCGCGTAGGCGCTGCCCACCGGGAGGGTTTTCAGGGAGAGGGTGAGCAGGCCGAAGGAGCCGAGGGCGAAGAGGCAGAAGCTGACGGTGGGCCAGAGCTTGGTGAAGCCGTGGCTGAGCTTGAGGTTGACCGCGAATCCCGTTTCCAGCAGACCGGCGAGGATCACCATGGCCCATGCCATCGGGTTGACTCCCTGTCAGATAGGAGGGTGTGACCTTCCTATCGTTACCCAGTGGACAGGGCCGGGCGACTCGTCGGCTGCGGGACTCTCAGTCCCCCTCGTGGGCCTCCTTGGTGGCGAGCAGTCGGCGCAGCGAGTAGAGCCGGGCCGGGTCGGCGTGGCCGTCGGCGACCCAGGCGTCCAGTGCGCAGTCCGGTTCGTCGTGCGAGCAGGCTCGCGGGCAGTCCTCGGTGCCGGGCTCCAGGTCGGGGAAGGCGTGGATGACCCGGGACGGGTCGATGTGAGACAGGCCGAAGGACCGGAAGCCGGGGGTGTCGATCACCCAGCCCGGGTCGAGGGCCTTGCGGGAGCCGGGCTTCACGCCGGGCGGCGGGGGCAGCCGCAGGGCGAGCGCGGAGACGGTGGTGTGCCGGCCGCGGCCGGTGACGGCGTTGACGTGGCCGGTGCTCCGCTGCTGCTCCGGGACGAGCGCGTTGACCAGGGTGGTCTTGCCGACGCCGGAGTGCCCGATGAACACGGTGGTCTTCCCGCGCAGGTACTCCCGGACGGCCTCCGCGCCGGCGGTGGCCAGCTCGTCGTGCCGGGTCACCACGTAGTCGATGCCGAGCGAGGCGTACGACTCCAGCAGTTCCTCGGCGGGCGCCAGGTCGGACTTGGTGAGCACCAGCAGCGGCTCCATCCCGGCGTCGTACGCGGCGACCAGGCAGCGGTCGATCAGCCGGGGGCGGGGCTCCGGGTTGGCGAGCGCGGTGACGATGGCCAACTGCTCGGCGTTGGCGACCACGATCCGCTCGTACGGGTCGTCGTCGTCCGCGGTGCGGCGCAGCACCGAGGTGCGTTCCTCGACCCGGACGATCCGGGCCAGCGTGTCGGGGGCCCCGGAGAGGTCGCCGACCAGGTTGACGACGTCGCCGACGACCACGCCCTTGCGGCCGAGTTCGCGGGCCTTCATGGCGGTGACCAGGCGTTCTTCCTTGGTTCCGCTGTCGACCAGGCAGGTCATCCGGCCCCGGTCCACGGTGAGGATCATCGCCTCGGCGGCGTCCTCGTGCTTGGGCCGGATGCGGGTGCGGGGGCGGGAGCCCCGGCGGCCCGGGCGGCTGCGGATGTCGTCCTCGTCGGCGTTCTTGTCGTAGCGGCGCATGCTCGTGATCCCCCGTCAGCCCTGGCCGAGGAGGTCGGCCCACATCTGCGGGAAGTCCGGCAGGGTCTTCGCCGTGGTCGCCACGTTCTCCACCAGGACGCCGTTCACCACCAGGCCGAGGACGGCGGCGGCGGTGGCCAGCCGGTGGTCCTCGTAGGTGTGGAAGACGCCGCCGTGCAGCGGGCGGGGGCGGATCCGCAGGCCGTCCTCGGTCTCCGAGACGTCGCCGCCCAGGTCGTTGATCTCCTTGGCGAGCGCGGCGATCCGGTCGGTCTCGTGCAGCCGCAGGTGGGAGATGCCGTACAGGTGGGACTCGGAGTCGGCGAGGGCCGCGACGGCGGCGATCACCGGGGTCAGCTCGCCGACGTCGTGCAGGTCCACCTCGATGCCGTGGATCTTGCCGGTGCCGGTGAACTCCAGCCCTTCGTCAGTGAATTGGCAGGATCCGCCCATCGCGGTGTAGATCTCGCGGAGCTGGTCGCCGGGCTGGTACGTGTGCTTGGGCCAGTCCCGGACGACGACCCGGCCGCCGGTGGCGAGCGCCGCGGCGAAGAACGGGGCCGCGTTGGACAGGTCCGGCTCGACCACCAGGTCGCGGCCGAGCAGTGCGCCCGGGGTGACCCGCCAGACGTCCTTCTCGCCGCCGTCCTCGGGGGCGTCGACCTGGCCGCCGGCCTTGCGGATCATGTCGACGGTCATCCGGATGTGCGGCAGCGAGGGCACCGTGGCGCCCACGTTGCGGATCTCCACGCCGTTGTTGAAGCGGGCGCCGGACAGCAGCAGCGCCGAGATGAACTGCGAGGAGGACGAGGCGTCCACCTCCACCGGGCCTCCGTCCAGCGCGCCCGTGCCGTGCACGGTCAGCGGGAAGCCGCCGCGCCCGCCGTCGTCGATCCGGGCGCCGAGGGTGCGCAGCGCGTCGATCACGCCGTGCTGCGGGCGCTCGTGGCTGCGCGGGTCGCCGTCGAAGTGCACCGGGCCGTCCGCGAGGGTGGCCAGCGGCGGCAGGAAGCGCATCACGGTGCCGGCGTTGCCGACGTCCACCTGCGCCGGGCCGCGCAGGCGCTCGGCCGGGATGACCCGCCAGGCCTCGCCGCCACCGGTGCCGCCGGACGCCGCGTTCACCGTCTCCTCGACCGTCACGCCCAGCGCCCGCAGGCCGTCCGCCATCAGCTGCGAGTCGCGGCTGCGCAGCGGGCGGCGCACCCAGCCCGGGCCGTCGGCGAGGGCGGCCAGCACCAGCGCGCGGTTGGTCGCGGACTTCGAGCCGGGGATCGTCACAGTCGCGTCCACGGCGGCGGTGGCGACGGGAGCGGGCCACAGGGAGTCGGTCATACCGCCCAGTCTATGAGGCCGCGCCCGGCTACCGGGGCAGCAGCCAGGCCGCCCCGAGCCCCAGGCAGGCCAGCGCCACCACCAGGAACAGCGCCACCCAGGCCGTCGCCGGCACGCCCGTCAGCCGGGCCAGCTGGTCGGCGTCCGAGCCGGTCGCCTCGCCGCGGCGCCGGGTGGAGAACAGCTCGACCAGCGGACGCGCCCCCGCCAGCAGGAGGAACCACACGCCCAGGTGGGCGAACGCGCCCTGCCACTCGGCGTCGCCGTACCAGGACACCGCGACGAACGCGCCGCCGGTGGCCAGCACCGCCAGCACCCCGAACAGGTTGCGCAGGGTGAGCAGCATCGCCGCCAGCAGCGCGATGCCGATCCACAGCAGCGCGGTGATCCGGCCCGTCTCCAGCAGCGCCGCCCCGCCCAGGCCGAGCAGCGACGGCGCCGGGTAGCCGGCCGCGGCGGTCAGCACCATGCCCGGCCCGGTCGGCCGGCCCGAGGAGACCGTCAGCCCGGAGGTGTCCGAGTGCAGCCGGATCCCGGAGAGCCGGCGGCGGGTCAGCAGCGCCATCACCCCGTGCCCGCCCTCGTGCGCGATGGTCACCACGGTGCGGCTCAGCCGCCACACCGGGCGCACCGCCACCGCCAGCAGCGCCGCCGCCGCGGCGGCCCACGCCAGCCAGTGCGGCGGGTCGGGCTGCACGGCCGTCATCCGGTCCCACAGTTGTGCGAAGTCCATTCCGGTGGGCCTCCGATCACCGTCGTTCGGGCGGGCAGCGTTTCACGGAAGGACGGGCGGCCGGTAGCCGCCGGTTCTGCCGGGCTGGCAAGCTGAACGGCATGTGCGGCCGCTTCGCCTCCTCCACCGACCCCGCCGAACTGGTCCGGTACTTCGGGGTCCGGCAGTGGGATCCCACCGAGACACTGGCCCCCAGCTGGAACGTCGCGCCCACCGCGTCCGCCTTCGTCGTATTGGACCGGGCGCCGCGCGGCGGGGGCCGGCCGGTCCGTCAACTGCGGGTGCTGCGCTGGGGGTTGGTGCCGGCCTGGGCGAGCAGCCCGGACACCGCGGTGAAGATGATCAACGCCCGGGCGGAGACCGTCCACGAGAAGCCGGCCTACCGGCAGGCGTTCGCCTCGCGGCGCTGCCTGATACCCGTCGACGGGTACTTCGAGTGGCAGACCGCGCCGACCGACGACGTCTCCCGGCCGCCCCGCCGCCCGTACTTCGTCTCCCGCGCCGACGGCGCCCCGCTGGCACTGGCCGGCCTGTACGAGTTCTGGCGCAACCGTGGCGTCCCCGCCGACCACCCGGACGCCTGGCTGGTCACCTGCACCGTCGTCACCACCGCCGCCGAGCCGCTGCTCGCCCCCGTCCACGAGCGGATGCCGCTGTACCTCGGCCCCGACCGCTGGGACGCCTGGCTCGACCCCCACGCCGAGAGCGCCGACCTCACCCCGCCCCCGCCCGGCGACCTGCGCATCCACCCGGTGCCCGACGGGGTCGGCTCGATCCGCAACAACCACCCCGGCCTGACCAGGCGACTCACCGAGGACGACCTCACCACCCTGTTCTGAGACGTTCTCCTCTATACGCTCGGCGCCATGCCGCAGATCATCGAGACCCCCACCGGCGACGCCCGGCTGCACTGGTTCCGGGCCGACGCCCCGCGCGCCGTCCTGCTGCTCGGCCACGGCGCCGGTGGCGGCATCGAGGCGCCCGACCTGCAGGCGCTCGCCGCGGCCCTCCCTGCCGCGGGGATCACCGTGGTGCTCGCCGAGCAGCCCTGGCGGGTGGCCGGCCGCAAGCTCGCGCCCGCCCCCAAGACGCTCGACGCCGGCTGGCCCGCGCAGTACGCCGCCGCGGCCGGGGCGGGCCTGCCGGTGTTCGCGGGCGGCCGCAGCGCCGGCGCCCGGGTCGCCTGCCGCACCGCCGCCGGCCTCGGCGCGGCGGGTGTGCTGGCCCTCGCCTTCCCGCTGCACCCGCCGGGCAAGCCGGAGAAGAGCCGCGCCGAGGAACTGCTCGACACCGGCCTGCCGACCCTGGTGGTGCAGGGCGGCACGGACACCTTCGGCACCCCGGAGGAGTTCCCGGACCTGCCGGACACCCACCGCCTGGTCGAAGTGCCGTACGCCTCGCACGGGTTCAAGGTCCCCAAGAAGGCGCCCCTGGGCCAGGACGAGGCGCTGGCGCTCATCGCCGACGCGGTCGCCGGCTGGCTCTGAATCCCTGTCCGGAGCCCGGGAATGTCTCGTCGCCGCGGGCGGTTGCACGAGTCGTCAGAACACGCCCCGGTGGAAAGGCAGCGTCCATGGTTTCGATCGCGTGCCGCGAACGGCCCGATGAGCGGGCGGCCCAGCCTTCGCTCGTGCCGGACTGGTCGCAGTGGGTTGCCGCGAGCGAGAAGACGGTCAGCCCGATATCCTCGCTTGCGGATCGGCCCGTGGTGGGCCGTGTTCAGCTGATCGAGGAGGTGGGTCCGGTCGTCGGGACCGATGACGCGGCCGCGTCGGGTGCTTCGAGCACCGACCAGGGCCGTCCGGAGGGCGAACAGCTCACCGGCGACGAACTGGCCGAGGTGATCGGCGAGGACACCTTCAGGGTGTCCGAGAGCGAGAGCGAGGAGGCCAGGCGCGAGCGTTTCGAGCGGGACGCCCTCGGTTTCCTGGATCCGATGTACTCGGCGGCGCTGCGGATGACTCGCAACCCGGCCGACGCGGAGGATCTGCTCCAGGAGGCGTTCGCCAAGGCGTACGCGTCGTTCCACCAGTTCCGTGAGGGCACCAACCTCAAGGCCTGGCTGTACCGCATCCTCACCAATACGTTCATCAACTCGTACCGCAAGAAGCAGCGCGAACCCCAGCGCACCGCGGCCGAGGAGATCGAGGACTGGCAGCTGGCGCGCGCCGAGTCGCACATGTCGACGGGGCTCCGCTCCGCCGAGGCGCAGGCGCTCGACCACCTGCCGGACAGCGATGTGAAGGACGCCCTGCAGGCCATTCCGGAGGAATTCCGGATCGCGGTGTATCTCGCGGACGTCGAGGGCTTTGCGTACAAGGAGATCGCGGACATCATGGGTACACCCATCGGTACGGTGATGTCCCGACTGCACCGTGGTCGCCGCCAACTGCGCGGCATGCTTGAGGATTACGCCCGCGAGCGGGGGCTGGTCCCGGCCGGTACCGGTGCAGGGCACGAAGCGAAGGGCGCTGGCTCATGAGCTGCGGCGATCCGCACGAGACCGAGTGCGGAGAGGTGCTCGACCACCTCTACGAATTTCTCGACAACGAGATGCCCGAGGGCGACTGCGCCAAGCTGCGGGTGCACTTCGACGAGTGCTCGCCGTGCCTGGAGAAGTACGGACTCGAGCAGGCCATCAAGGCGCTGATCAAGCGCTCGTGCGGCTGCGACGACACTCCCACCGACCTCCGGGCGAAGGTGCTGGCCCGGATCGACTCGATCCGGCAGGGCCAGGGCCCGGGCGGCGGTTCGGTGGTCGAGGTGAGCTCGGTCAGCATGGAGATGACGGTCGAGGGTGCGACCGGTCACGGCTCCGCCGTCGCCACCGCGGAGTGATTACTCACTCGATCGGGTGAGCTGTCGCTGCTCCGGCTGCGGCAATCCGCGATCGTGCGTCCCGTCCGGGTGGCCGGGCCCTATTCTCTGACGAGTCCTCACGTCGGAGGGCCCGGTACGGGCTGGGGAGGCCGAGATCGCCAGCGAACGCGAGCGCATCGCCCTGCCGGGGCGGGCCGTGGCCTATCTGGCCGCCGTGCTGACGGCGGCGACGGCCGCGCTGCTGCCGCTGTGGGCGTCCTGGCCGACGCTCGACTGGCCCCGGATCGGGCTGCTGGCCCTGCTGCACCTGTGCCTGGAGTCGCTCGCGCAGGGCGCGCGCACCCCGTGCGCCCGGGTGTGGCGGTGGCTGCGCGGCCGGTCCGGGCCGGAGCCCGCGGCGGACCCGCGCGGCAGCGGCTTCTTCCCGGTGCTGTTCGCCGGCGTGCTGATGCTGCCGCCCGCCGCCGCCGCCCTGGTCGCGCTGCCCGGGGCGCTGCTCGGCCCGGCCCAGCAGCCGCGCAACCTGCGCCGGGTGTGGAACGCCGCCCAGCTGGCGCTGGCCTCGGCGATCTCCGCCGAGGTGTTCCGGCTGCTCGGCGGCTCCCGGCTGCTGCTGGGCACCCGCTTCCCCGGCGCGGCGTTCGGCGCGCTCGCCGCGATCCTGACGTTCTGCCTGGTCAACGGGGCACTGGTGGCCGGCATGGTGCGGCTGACCTGCGGCTCGGCCGGCCACGGCGTGATCCGCAAGCTGCGCCGGGCGGCGCCCGCGGCGCTGCTGCACGGCGCGGGCGGGCTGATGGTCGCGGTGCTGTGGCAGGGCCCGTACGGGGCGTTCGCCGCGGTGCTCGGGCTGCTGCCGCTGACCATCACCGCCTGGCTGTCCGCGCAGGGCCACCGCGAGCGGTCCGCGCACCGGGCCACCGTGCAGGCGCTGGTGCAGGCGGTGGAGATCAAGGACGCCTACACCCGCGGCCACAGCGAACGGGTCGGCCGGGCCTCGGTGCTGATCGCCCGCCAGCTGGGCCTCGCCGAGGACCGGATCCGCACCCTGCACTTCGCCGGCACCCTGCACGACGTCGGCAAGCTCGCGGTGGCCACCGAACTGCTGCGCCGCAACGGGCCGTTGACGGTCGCGGAGCGGCGCGCCGTCGAGGTGCACCCGGTGTTCGGGCACGAGCTGGTGCGGCAGCTGGACTTCCTCGGCGAGGGGCGGGACGGCATCCTGCACCACCACGAGCGGATCGACGGCCGGGGCTACCCGCACGGCCTGGCGGGGGACCGGATCCCCGAGTTCGCCCGGATCATCTCGGTCGCCGACGCCTTCGACTCGATGACCTCCACCCGTTCCTACCGGCGCGGCCGCCCCGTCCAGGAGGCCGTCACCGAACTGGAGCGGTGCGCGGGCAGCCAGTTCGACCCGGTGATGGTGCGGGCCCTGGTCGAGGCCGTCGCCGAACACGGCTGGCAGCCCGAACCGCCGCCGCCCGGCGGCTGGGACGGCGAGGTGCCGGACATTCCGCTCGGCGTGCCCGAACCGGCCCGGATGCCGCAGCAGTCCGGGCAGGGCCAGCCCGCCGGCGGGGCGACGTGACCCTCCGGCGGCCGGGACCGGCCGACCTGCTGCACGGCGTGGCCGCCGCGCTCGGCGGCTGCGCGCTGGTGCACGCGCTCGCCGTCGGCACCAGCCAGCCCGAGGTGGCGCTGGCGTTCACCGCCCTGATCGCGCTCGGCCAGTGCGCCGGGCCCGCGCTGCCCGGCGACCGCGAACCCGCGCCGGTGGCCACCGCCGTCGCCCTCGCGTACGCGCTGCTCGGGCCGCTGCACGGACTGCCCACCGGGCACGGGGTGTCGCAGACCGCCGCCGTCACCGCGGTCGGCACCGCCGCGGGCCTCGCCGCGCAGCTCGCGGGGCGGGCCGCGCTGGCCGCCGTCCGCCGCCGGCCGCGCGGCCCGCTGGGCGGACTGGACGCCGCCGCCCGCCGGGTGGTCACCGTCTCCTTCGCGGCGCTGCTGTTCCAGCCGCTGTACGAGTCCGGCGCCACCGACCGGCTGCCCGGCCCCGCGTACGGGGCGCTGCTGGCGGCCGTCGCCGCGCTGGCGGCGCTCGGCGACGCGGTGCTGGCCGCCGGGCAGCAGCGGGCCCGCACCGGGCTGCGGTACAGCGCCGCGCTCGACGATCAGCTGCACGCGCTGCTCGGCATCGGTTCCGCGCAGGTCGCCACCGGGCTGCTGCTCAGCCTGCTGGCGGGCGAGGCCGGGCTGTGGGCGCTGCCGGTGTTCTGCGTGCCGCTGCTGCTCGCGCAGGCCTCGTTCCGGCGGGCCGTCGAGGTGCGGGCCACCACCGGGCAGACCATCGAGACGCTCGCCCGGGCCACCGAGATCGCCGGCTACACCACCCCCGGGCACGCCCGCCGGGTGGCCGACACCGCGTGCGCGCTGGGGCGCGAACTGGGGCTCGGGAGCCGCGAGTTGACACTGCTGGAATATGCCGCGCTGATGCACGACATCGGTCAGCTGTCGCTGGTCGAGCCGGTGCCCGGCGGGGCGACCGCGCTGCTGGCCGACGACGAGCAGCAGCGGATCGCCCGGCTCGGCAGCGAGGTGATCCGGCGCACCGGCGTGCCCAAGCAGGTGTGGCAGCAGGTCGCCCGGCTCGCCGACCCGTGCCGGCTCGACGACGGCCGGCACGACCCCACCCTGCCGCTGGCCTCCCGGATCATCCGGGTCGCCAACGCGCACGACGACCTGCGCACCGCCGCCGCCGACCGCCCCCGGGCCGGCGTCCTCGATCCGCTCGAGCACCTGAGGCTGGACGCCGGCCGCGGCTACGATCCGGTGGTGCTGGACGCGCTCGCCCGGCTCGGCCGCCGCGGCCACCGCGCGGCCCGCTGCCGGTTCGCGGCCTGAATGGCCGCGCGGGGCGCGCCGCCCACGGCGGGCGTGGTTGGATGCGGTCGTGGCGGGAAGACCCGGAGGCGGGGCGACCCGGTGACGACCGACGGCAAGGGACCAACGTGAGGATCTTCCACCGCGCACGGCACCGTCCGTCGGCGACCTGGCGGCAGACCACCGACCGTGCGTTCACGCTGATCGGCGACGGCCGGTACGAGGACGCCGGGGCGCTGCTGGTGATGGCGGCCGACCTGGAGCCGTCGCTCTCCGACTCCTGGTTCAACCTGGCCCTGCTGCACAAGTTCCGCCGCGACTGGGAGCAGGCCCGCAGCGCCGGCCTGCGCGCCGTCGCGCTGCTGGACCGCCAGCACGGCGCCCCGGACTGGTGGAACCTCGGCATCACCGCCACCGCCCTGCAGGACTGGCCGCTGGCCCGTCGCGCCTGGCAGGCGTACGGCCTGCGGCTGCCCGGCGGGCCGGGCACGGACGGGCCGATCGAGCTCGACCTCGGCACCACCCCGGTGCGGCTGTCCCCGGACGGCGAGTCGGAGGTGGTGTGGGGCCGCCGGCTCGACCCGGCGCGGATCGAGGTGCTGTCCATCCCGCTGCCGTCCTCCGGCCGCCGCTGGGGCGAGGTGGTGCTGCACGACGGCGCCCCGCACGGCGAGCGGGTCGCCGACGGCGTCGCCTACCCGGTGTTCGACGAGATCGAGCTGTGGGCACCGTCCCCGGTGCCGACCTGGGTGGTGCTGCTGCAGGCCGCCACCGCCGCCGACCGGGACGCGCTGGAGAAGACGGTCGCCGACGCCGGGTACGCCGCAGAGGACTGGACGTCCTCGGTGCGGCTGCTGTGCCGTACCTGCTCGGAGTCCCGGATGGCCATCGACGACGGCCACACCGCGCACCACGACCCGCACGACGACGGCGACCCGCTGCACCCCGGTCACCTCAGCCACCTCAGCCAGGGTTCGGCCGGCGGCCCCTGGCAGATCGAACGCGAATGCGGCATCGCCGCGCCCGCCGGGCTGGTCCGCACCCTGCTGGAGCGCTGGGCCGCCGCCTCCCCGGCCACCCGCGCCTACCGGGACCTCGAAGAGGTGTGCTGATCCGCCGCTGACCCGCCCCCGGCCCCAAGGGGGGCTGGGAGGTACCCCCACGCGCCACCGCGCCCCGTACTCTGGATCGGTACACCAGCCGGACGCGGACGGAGCGGAAGCAAGCGATGGCCGAGCACCACGACCACGAGCACGACGACGAGCAGCAGGAGACCGAGGTCCGGCTGGTCGGCGAGCTGCCCGACCCGAACAAGGGCACCGCCCGCCCGATCACCGTGGTCGGCAACCCGGTGCTGCACCGCGAGACGCAGACCGTCACCGCCTTCGACGACGACCTCGCCGCGCTCATCGACGACATGTTCCAGTCGATGTACGCCGCCGAGGGCGTCGGCCTAGCCGCCAACCAGATCGGCGTCGACCTGAAGGTCTTCGTCTACGACTGCCCCGACGACGAGGGTGTCCGCCACATCGGACACGTCGTCAACCCGGTGCTGGAGGAGCTCCCGGCCGGCCGCCGCAGCCTCGACGACGGCCAGGAGGGCTGCCTGTCGGTGCCCACCGCGTACCAGGAGCTCGCCCGCCCCGGCTACGCCGCCGTCAACGGCCAGGACAAGCACGGCAACCCGGTCCGGGTCGAGGGCACCGGCTTCTTCGCCCGCTGCCTCCAGCACGAGACCGACCACCTGTACGGCTACCTGTACATCGACCGGCTCTCCAAGCGCGACCGCAAGGACGCCCTGCGGCAGATGGCCGAGGGCACCCCCAAGTACGCCACCGTGCCGAACGCCTGACGTACTCCCACCTCCGGAAGGGGGGGGGGGGGGGGGGGGGGGGGGGCCCCCCCCCCGCGCGGGGGGGGGGGGGGGGGGGGGGGGGGGGGGGGGGGGGGGGGGGGGGGGGGGGGGGGGGGGGCGGCGGCCCCGCGCC
>NZ_JBICXW010000017.1:0-49699 GCF_043200475.1 Kitasatospora sp. NPDC048407
CACATGATGAACGAGGCGGGGGGGGGGGGGGGGCGGGGCGGCGGGGGGCCCCGGGGGCCCCCGGCCCCGCCCGCCCCCCCGGGCGCCCCCCCCCCCCCCCCCCCCCCCCCCCCCCCGGCCCCCCCCCCCCCCCCCCCCCCCCCCCCCCCCCCCCCCCGCCCACGTTGCGACTGCTAGACGCGCTGCCAGAGGGCTGGAACCACGTCCGGCGTCCAGGTGCTCTGCGAGGTGTGGGCCTGCAGGCAGCGGTAGCTGACGCCGTTGTAGGTGACCACGTCACCCGCGTTGTAGTTGACGCCCGCCGCCCAGGTGGTGCCGCCGCTGCCGCCGCCGTTCACCACCAGGGTGAAGGTGGTGGCGTGGGTGGCCGAGGCGCCGGTGCCGGTCAGCGTGATGGTGTACGTGCCGGCCGGGGTGGACGCCGAGGTGGCGACCGTCAGCGACGAGCTGCCACCGCTGGAGACGGTGGACGGGCTGAACGAGACGGTGGCGCCGGACGGCGCGCCGCTCGCGGTCAGCGACACGCTCTGCGCCGAACCGGAGGTGGTCGCCGTGGAGAGCGTCGCGGTGGCGGACGAACCGGCCTGGACGGTACCGGTGGCCGGGTTCACCGACACGCTGAAGTCGTTGACCGGCGTGGTGGTGCCGCCCACCGAGGTCTTCCAGATCGCGTACGCCACACCGTCGGCGTTGCGGTTCAGCACCGTCGCGTCGACGTTCGAGGTGGTGTCGCAGGACTGGTGGTAGCAGGAGTCGTACGAACGGCCCGCCGTACCACCCCACTTGGCGGCCTGCCCGGACGTCTTCACGGCGTCCGCACCCGCCGCGTAGCCCGAGGTCGGGATGCCGGCCTGCTGGAACGAGTAGTCGTCGGAACGGCCCTGGCCCTCGACGTTCTCCTCCGGCTGGAGGTTCAACGAGTCCCAGTACGCCTTCAGCGGCGCCGCGGTGGCCGAGTTGACGTTGTTGACGAAGTAGCCGGCGTTCGGCGAGCCGACCATGTCGAAGTTGTAGTAGCCCTTGATCGCCGAGCGCTGGGCCGAGGACAGCTGCCCGACGTAGTACGCCGAGCCCTGCAGGCCCTGCTCCTCACCGGCCCACCAGGCGAACCGGACGTGCTTGCTCATGGTCGGGTTCTGCTGCGCCAGCACGAGCGCGTTCTCCAGCAGCACCGCCGAACCCGAGCCGTTGTCGTTGATTCCCGGGCCGGCCGAGACCGAGTCCAGGTGCGCGCCGAACATGGTGACCTGGTCCGACGGGCCGCCCGGCCAGTCCGCGATCAGGTTGTTCGAGGTGTAGCTGCACGAGGTGCAGGTCTGCTCGGTGACGGTGTAGCCCGCCGCCTGAAGCTTGCCCTTCACGTACGCCAGCGACTGCGTGTAACCCGCGCTGCCCGCCCGGCGGTTGCCGCCGTTCTGCTGCGCCACGGTGTACAGCTGGCTCAGGTGCGCCTGCACCTTGGCCACGTCGATGTCCGGGGCCGAGCCGCCGGGGTTGCCGCCACCGCCGCTGACCGTCAGCTGGTACTGCGCGGTGTGGGTGGCCGGGCCGGAGCCGGTCACGGTCAGCGGGTAGGTGCCTGCCGGGGTGTTCGCCCCGACGCTGATGTTCAGCGTCGCCGAACCGCCGGTCTGCACGCTCGACGGGGAGACCGTCGCGGTGGTGCCGGTCGGCGCGCCGCTCACGGACAGCGAGACGTTCGCCGCCGAACCCGAGGTCACGGCCGTGGAGACCGTCGCGGTGGTCGAGGCGCCCTGCTGCACGGTGCCCGCGGACGGGCTCAGCGCCAGCGAGTAGTCACTGGTCGGGGTGCCGGTGCAGCTCGGGTCGCCGGGCTGGGCCGGCACGCTGACGGCGTCCCAGGCGGCCTTGGTGCGGGCGTGCAGGTTGCAGGTGGGGTCCAGGTTCTTCGCGGCCGTCAGGGTCGCGGTGCGGTACTTCTTGTACGTCATGCCGCTGGTCTTCAGCAGCATGCCACCGTAGAAGATCTTGCCCGCGTTCTGGATGCCGACGCCGGTCAGGTTGGAGGAGGAGTTGCAGGTCGGGCTGGACGGCTTGCCGCCGCCCGGGTTCGAACCCTCCGCCAGCAGGTAGAACCAGTGGTTCAGCGGGCCGGCCGCCGCGTGCTCCTCGGTGTTCGGGATGGACGCCGAGTAGCAGTTCGGGTTCCCGGATATCTGCGAGGGGTTGTACATCACCCGGATCGGGCCCTGCCCGACCAGGTTGATCATCTCGCCGACCGTGTAGTCCGGGGAGTCGTACGGCGCCGGCTCGTTGGCGTACGCCTCGGTCAGCGCACCCATGATGTCGCCGGTCGCCTCGCCCAGGCCCGCCTCGTTGCTGGACGCGCCACCCGGCGTGTACTGGTCGAGGCCGTGGCCGAACTCGTGGCCCACCACGTCCATCGCGGCGATCCACTCGTTGGCCTGGCTGTGGCCGATCGAAATGGTCGAGCCGTCCCAGTACGCGTTGATGTCGTTCAGACCGACCTTCACCGGCCAGCTGCCGCCGTTGCCGTTGTGGCCGTTGCGGCCCAGCCAGTCGCGGAGCATGTCCCATTCCTTCTGCGCCGCGAACATCGCGTCGGCGCAGCCGGTCTCCTTCGAGGTCGGATTGCCCGTGCCCCAGGAGTCGGAGGACTTGCTGAACACCGAACCCGTCGAGTAGTCCGAACACTGCAGGCCCGGACGGTTCGGGTCGCGCAGCGAGAACGAACTGCCGGAGCCGGTGGTGGAGATGGTCAGCGGCGACGGGCCGTTCCACTTGCTGTTGATGGTGCCGGCCTTCACGTCGTCGTAGCTGTCGGCGACCTCGCCGGTGATCGCGTCGACGAACACGTGCAGGTGGCTCGGCCGGTTCCCGTCCGAACCCGACAGCACCGACTCCCAGGCCAGGCGCGAGGTGCCGTCCTTGACCCGGACCACCAGCCGCGGGGCCTCGGCGGAGTCGACCTTCGCCAGCTTCGCCCGGGCCGCCTTCTCCGCGGCCGCGGCGTCGATCTTCGCCTTCGTCGGGACCCCGACCGGGCCGGACTTCGCGTTCTGCACCGACCGGACCTTGCCCTGGCCGTCGGCGAGCACCACCGCGTCGCCGCCGACCACCGGCAGGCCCTTGTAGGTGCGCTCGTAGGACACCGAGTACAGGCCGCCCAGGAACGGGGTGACGGACTGCCGCTCGTACGACTCGTCAGGACCCTTGGCCAGCGCGTCCAGGCCGGCCGACGCGGCCAGGTCCGCCGCCGAGACCGCCGCGGCCAGTGGGGTGGGCGCGAGCGGAGCGGGCGCGGGCGAGGCAGCTGCCTGCCCGGCGAAACCGCCGAGCATGCCGCCCAGCACGGCCAGGGTGGTGCCGGCGGTCAGCAATCTGCGTTTCATTCAGAGCTCCTATGATGTGGGGGTGCCACAGGTGTGGGGGTGCCCGGAACCCTCACACCGTCGCCATGCCACGGTCAACGGAGCTGACAGGGCCTGCCAAGAGCTGGCAAGTTCCGTCAAATGCCCCGACCCCGGCGGAAGTTGGAAAACAACAGGTACAGACCACGCCATGTACGCGGCCGGGGTCGGTTCGGTACCGTCTCGATACCGCCCCCCGCACGGGCGGGGGCGGCGAAGCCTTCGGGGAGGTGGCGGCGAATGCTGGGCGCAACCGACCCGGACACCATGCCGGACAGCGGCGGTGCCATCGGCAGTGGCAGCGACCTGGGCAGTGGCAGTGGCAGCGACAGCGACAGCGGCGGCGGCAGTGGCAGCGACAGCGACAGCGGCGGCGGCAGTGGCAGTGGCAGCGACAGCGACAGCGGCGGCGGCAGTGGCAGCGGCATCGACCTGGGCGGCGGCAGTGGCAGTGGCAGTGGCAGCGACAGCGACCTGGGCAGCGGCAGCGGCGGCTGGCAGGAATTCGGCGCGCTACTGCGCCACTGGCGCCGCAACGCCGGCTGGACCCAGGCCCAACTCGGCGCCGCCGTCGGCTACGACCACACCGCCGTCAGCCGCCTCGAACACGGCGCCCGCCGCGCCACCCCCCGACTCGTCCGCCGCCTCGACGAACTCCTCTCCACCAGCGGCGAACTGACCCGCTGCTACGGACGCGCCGAAACCGCCGAGGCCGACCGCCCCGCGCTGCCCGCCCACCTGCTGCGGCCACCGCTGCCCCCCGGCTCCAGTGCGACCGCTTGTTCCGCAGCACACGAGCACCTCCCCGAGCGGCTACCCCACCACGACCTGCAGTGCCCGCTGCACGGCGCAACCGGCTGCCAACTCCCGCCCCCCGACGCCGTGTTGGCGCTGCACTCGGCGTTCTGCGGCAACCCCGCCGCGCCGCTCGACACCGACACCGTGCACGCCCTCGCCGCCGTCCTCGGCGCCCAACTCCGCAGCGCCGAGCGAGCGATGGGCGAACGCGGACCCGGCGCCGTGATCGAGGCCACGCTGCGCGCCGTGGTCGCCCGGCTCGCCGACGCGCCCGCCCGGCACCGCCGCGTCCTCGCCCGACTCGCCGCCGAACACGCCCACGCCGCGGGCAGCCTGCGCCTGCACGGCGGACGCCCCGCCACCGCGATGGCCTGCTTCGACCGCGCCGTCGGCTGGGCCCAACTCGCCGGCGACCCCGCCACCCAGGTCGCCGCCCTCAGCGACATGGCCGTGCTCGGGCTGCTCGACGACGACCCGTTCTCCTCCCGCGACTACGCCCGCGAGATCCGCCGCGCCGCACCCGGCCACCACTGGTCCGGCGCGCTCTCCCAGATCGGCGAGGCCCGCGCCACCGCGCTGGCCGGCGACGTCCCCGCCACCGTCCACCACCTCGGCCGGGCCCGGCTCCACCTCGACCAGCCCGAGCCCATCGAGACCCACATCGCCTGGCTCGCCCCGCCGGCCCTGCGGATGCGGATCGAATCCGGCTCCGCCGCCGCCCTGCGCGACCTCGCCGCCGCGAGCGGCGACCCCCGCCTCGCCCGCCGCGCCCTCGACGCCGCCCACACCGCGCTCGGCCTGCTCGGCACCGGCGAACTCCCCGCCGCCCGCGCCATGCTGACCGCCCGCATCGCCGACTGCCACCTCTGCCAGGACGACCCGCACACCGCCGTCGCCACCCTCACCCCCCTCCTCGACACCCCGCCCGCCACCCTCCCCGCCCTGGTCCGCCACGAACTGCGCGGCCTGCGCACCCGCCTCACCGCCGGAGCACCCCGGTGGGGCCGCACCGCAACGGAGACTGCCGCCAGGCTGGCCGCCGCGATCTAGCCCGCTTCTCTCGGATCGCCGGAGGACAAACGGAAAGGTGTCAGGAGGCGTGCGACATGACGGCCGTTCACGTCGAATCGACCGGCGAGGCCGAGCGTGCCCACCTGGCGACCATCTCCTGACCGCCACCGTCTTCCAGGCCGGACTCCACATCGCAGGCGTTTTCATCCGGTCCGCCCGCTGATCCCAGAGAAAGACCCTGGCCGCGGGCGGGGAGCGTGTTCAGAGCAGGCCGTGCCACATCTGCTCGACCAGCACCGACCACCAGGGGACTCGGCGCGGAACACCGCCGGGTCGAGCGCCACCAGTTCCTCCTGGAGCCCGGCCGGCGCCGCCCCCGCCGCGAGCGGACAGCGGTCCGGCGCTCGACCCGTTCGGCACCCGGCTCGGCACCGACCACCAGCCCCCGGCCCACGACGCCGGCCCGTCGCGGACGGGCGCGGACGGTTCGGGCAACGCGGGGGCCCACGGCGGCCGTCCGGCCGGGGACGGTGTGGATGCTCCGGTGCGGAGGTCCGGCCCGACCAGGTGACGGTCACATGATCGGCCGGACCGTTCCTAGGCGTGGGTCAGGTCGGCAGCGTTGCTCTCTCCCCGCTGCTGGGCGCCCCGTTCGGGCCGGGGGATGAGGAACGTTGCCAGCATGCCGAGGACGAGCAGCGCGGCGCAGGTCCAGCCGTTGACCCGGACCGCGTGGGACATGGCGTCGCGTGCGGCGTCGGCGGCGGACGCCGTCCGAGGGTTGTCGGCGAGCCGGGCGATCATCGCGCCGGCGCTGTCGGAGACCGCCGAGGACAGCCGGGCTGCGTCGGCCCCGGGTGTTCCCTGCCGGAGGAGGCGGTGCGACAGGTCGGAGGCCAGTGCGGTGAAGAACGTCGAGGTCAGGACAGCGATGCCGAGTGCGGAGCCGAGTTGGCGCGTGGCGCTCTGGATTCCGGAGCCCTGGCCGGCGTGTTGCGGTGGCACGTCCGCGAGGACCACGTTGGTGACCTGGGCGGTGGCGAAGCCGACCCCGGTGCCGTACAGGAACAGGGCGGTGGCGATGACCCACCACGGGGAGTCGCTGCCGGCCAGCAGGCCGAACGTCAGCAGGCCGGCGGCCTCCAGGAGCAGGCCGATCCGGACCAGGCCGACCGGGCCGGTCCGCTCGGCCAGGCCGAAGCTCGCGCCGCTCGCGAAGAAGCTGCCGACCGCGACGACGAAGACCAGCAGCCCGGTCCGGACCGGCGAGTAGCCCAGGGCGTACTGGAGCCAGAGCGGCAGCACGGCGAGCATTCCGAACTCGGCCAGGGCGATGACGAATGTCGCGATGTTGCCCGTGCTGAAGGACTTGATGCCGAACAGCGAGGTGTCCATCAGCGGCGCCGTTCCGCTGCCCCGGGTACACCGAGCCTGGCGGAGCAGGAAGAGGACGAGACACGCCACCGCGGCGACCAGGGCGACCGGGACGACCGAGAGGCCCGTGCCCTGCCCGAACGGGCCGAAGTCCTTGCGCGGTTCCCACCACCCGTAGCTGCGTCCCTCGATCAGCGCGAACGCGAGAAGTCCGAGGCCCAGCACCGACAGCGCCGCGCCGACGGTGTCGAGCCGTCCCGGCCGGCGGGGGGAGAACGGGAGAAACCTCATGACGCCGGAGAGGATCAGGGCGACGACCGCGAGGTTGATGCCGAACGCCCATCGCCAGGAGTAGTCGGCGAGCCAACCGCCCAGCAGGGGTCCGACCGCGGCCGCCGCCCCGATCGTCGATCCCCAGACGGCGAACGCCTTGCCGCGGTCCGGCCCCCGGAAGGTCAGGTTGAGCAGCGCCAGCGACGTCGGCATGATGATCGCGCCACCGACACCCTGCGCGAACCGGCCGGCGATCAGCAGCCCGCCGGTGGGCGACACCGCCGCTGCGATGCTGGCCAGCCCGAAGAGCACCGTCCCGGCGACGAACAGCCTGCGCGCTCCCAGGACGTCCGAGAGGCGGCCCGCCACCAGCAGCAGGGCGGCCAGCACGATCGCGTAGGACTCCTGGATCCACTGGGCGCCGAAGGCCGAGATCCCCAGGTCGTCGATGATCGGTGGCATCACCACATTGACGATGGTGAAGTCCACGACCACCAGCGCGACACCGAGGGAGACGGCGATCAGGCCCCACCAGGCGCGCCGGTCGGTGGGTGAGGGCCGAGCCGGATTCTCGGACATGACGTTCTTCCGTTCTGTTGGAGGTTCGATGGGGGTGCGGGGGAGGCGTCCGGCCTCCGAGCCAGTGGCACCCTGCCAGCAGAAGAGGACGTAACCTGACCGCTACTCACACCAATCCGGGGGCAATCCGTGATCGCCAACCGAACGCTGGAGCTGCTCAGCCTGCTGCAGGCCCAGAAGGAGTGGACCGGTGACGGCCTGGCCGAGCGGCTGGGGGTGTCCCCGCGGACGGTCCGGCGCGACATCAACCGACTGCGCGAACTGGGCTATCCCGTCACGGCGCGCAAAGGCCCCTCCGGCTTCTACCGGCTGTCCCGCGGGGCTCGGCTGCCCCCGCTGGTCGTCGACGACGAGCAGGCCATCGCCATCGCGCTGGCCCTGCAGACCGCCCCGGCCTCGGTCACCGGCATGGGGGACGCCACGAAGCGCGCGCTGAACTCCATCAAGGAGCTGCTGCCTCCCCACCTGGCCCGCAGGCTGGCCACCTTCTCGGTCGAACAGCTCGAGAACGCCTGGGAGTTGGCCCCGCCCCAGGTCGATCCCGCGCTGCTGGCGCAGCTGAGCGCCGCCGCGCAGCAGGGCGAGCTGGTGCGGTTTGCCTACCGGTCCGTCGACCGCGAGCCGGTGGAGGGCGAGGAGGTGCTGGCCGAGCCCCACCGGCTCGTCGTCTGGTCCGGGCGCTGGTACCTGGTGGCGTACGACCAGCGGCGGAACTCGTGGCACACCTACCGGCTCGACCGGATCGGTCAACTGGCCTCCACCGCCTGGCGGTTCGGCCCCCGGGAGGTGCCGGAGACGGACCTCGCCGGTTTCGTCCAGAGCCAGCCCGACCGGGGGGACACCGCGGACACCTGGCCGTGCTGGGGCACTGTCCTGATGGAGTGCCCCGCGACGCTGGTGGCGAAGTGGGCTCCGGGCGCGGCGAGTTTCGAAGCGGTCGACGAGTGGACCACCCGGATCCGGATGGGGGCGTGGTCCTGGTCGGGGATCCTCGGCTTCCTCGTCACCTTCGACTGCCCGTTCACCGTCGAAGGCCCGCCCGAACTCGCCGAAGCGGCCCGCCGGTTGATCGGCCGACTCGCCGCCGGCGCGCCCCTGCCCGATGAACACGCCTCCGTGCCGCCGAGGGCCAGGACGGGCAGTTCCTAGCCGGTCCGGCCCGGAGGCGACGGTTCGGGAGCGGTGGGTGGCGTCAGCATCGCGGCGAGCCGGTCGACGCCGAATCCGCCGATCAGGAGGCGTTCCTTGCGGCTTCCGACGAGGCGCTGGGTCCAGTCGACGAACCCGCCGTCCGCGACCTCCAGTTGCCGGCCGTGGACGGTGGCGTGGATCTTGTAGCAGAGGCCGGTGTAGTAGCCGCGTCCGGTCGCCCGGTCGGGATCGTCGACGATGTCGACGCCCGGTGTCCCGGCCAGCTCCGTCCGGGTGCGGGCCAGGACCGGCGCGGCGCGCTCGTCGAGGCAGGTGAGGCGGATCTCGGTGCGGCGCGCGCCCGCGCGTGTCATCGCCCGGACGGCGAACTGCAGGTGCTCGACCAGGTGCTGGTGCTCGAACGCCCGGCTGCCGGTGTCCCGGCCGGCGGTCACCAGGGCGAACAGCTGGAAGTGGGCGAGCATGCCGGGCGCGTCGAAGTGCTGGGCACGCACGACTCGTTGGCCGGCGGCCAGCCGGACGGGCACGGTGGAGCGGGGGTCGGCGGCCAGGGCCCGGGATCTCCGCTCTGCCGCCTCCAGGGCCAGGGCATTGGTCGGGTCGGCGGCGACCTCGCTGCCACGGATGGTGGCGACGACCTTGCGCGGATCCACGGTCGCCACCGCCGTGTGCGCGGCCAGCGGCACCAGCGGGGCCAGGGTGACCAGCTGGAAGTCGTCCGGCAGAGCGGACAGCAGGAGGTCCTCGGCCTGCCGCAGGTGCGCGAACCCGGTCGGCGCCGGGGTCACGAACCGGTCGGTGCGATAACGCCGCATCACCTCGGCCGGAGTGAGCCGGCCGGCGCGGCGCCGGAAGACCTCCAGGAGCAGCGTGGTCAGCTCCGAACCCGTCAACTCCTCGGAGAGCACGTCCAACAGTTCCGGCCCGCCCGCCTTGGCCAGCACGCGGCGCAGCGCCGGATCGGCCGAGTGTTCATCGCTCGTCATGGCGGGTCAGTATCGCCGGACCGGAAGCGGGGAGACCATCGAATTACCCCGCTCCGTCCGGACGGGCTCTGCAAGACTCGCGGCATGCAGTCGTTCCCCGCGAACCCCGACAGTCTGGCCGACCCCGTCACGCTCGTTGACGGGCAAGGCACTTGCTGGGTTCTCCACCGCAAGCGCCTGGACCTCCGCGTCGTCCGTCGGCTGGTGAAGGACGCGGCGACGCCCGTGGTGTGGGGTGACATGGGCGGCGTCAGCCCGCGACCCGTGGCCGAGGCGGAGCGTTCCACGTTCTGGGCCCTGATCAAGGACGAGTACAAGGGCCCTGGCGGGACGTGGTCCGGGCGGTACCTGGCCCACGAGTTCCGGGCCGGGCCGGGGCGGCGGATGCTCTACGTCGAGGACCACTGCTGAGCGAACCCGCCTCGAGCCCGAGGCGCATGACGCCTCCTCCGGGCGGGGGACTATGATCTCTTGATTCACCGATCCCGAGGAGGCAGCCATGGGCGCAGCAGACGATCGCGAGCCGGAGATCTCGGACGCGGACCTGCTCGACGTCGCCGACAACCCGTCGCAGGCCGCGGAGTTGCACCGGGCGCTGCGGACGATCGCGAAGGCGGACGGCGTCGGGCCGGAGCTCCAGCAGATGGCCCGGGAGGTGCTGAGCGGGCGGATCGGCATGAAGGACGTGGTCGAGTCCGACCGGTACCTGTCGGCGATCGGGGCGCGGCTCGGCGAGATGCGGGAGGCGGCGGCGAACATGTCGCCGGAGGAGCGCGCCGCGTCCGAGAAGCGGGCGGTGAAGCTGCGCGAGCAGTCCGAGGCCGAGTACGGGCCGGACGAGCCCGACGAGTGGGACCGCCCTCGCGACGACCGCTGACGTCCGGTCAGGTGCTCCGCAGAGCGGAGCCGACGGTCGCCTCCAGGGCGGCCAGCGCCTCGGCGGAGCCGAAGCGGCCGGACTCGACCTGGTCGCCCGCGGCGAGGATCAGCGTGTAGACGCTGGTGACCAGCCAGTGGGCGGGCAGGTCGGTGCGGAAGACGCCCTCGTCCTGCCCGCGGGTGATCAACTGCTCGACGGTGGCGAGGACATCGGCGTGCCGGTCCTCGACGGTCTCCGCGGGCAGGGCGCGACGGGCGGCGTGCAGCATCCGCAGGTTGCGGTCGAGCAGGTGCCAGGACGAACGCAGCAGGGTGCGCAGAGCCTGGTCGGCCGGTGCGCGCTCCAGGTGCTGGGCCGCGACGGTGGCCGTGACCTCGCGCAGCGCACGGTCCATCAACTCGCCGAGCAGCGCCTCGCGGGACGGAAAGTGCGCGTACAGGGTGACCCGGCCGACGCCCGCCGCGGCGGCGATCTCGGTCATGCTGGCCTGCGGGTCGCGGGCGAAGCAGTCGGCGGCGGCGGCCAGGATCGCGGCGATGTTGCGTTCGGCATCGGCCCGCCGGGGCTGCCCGGAGCCGCCGCGCCGGGTGGACGCGGCGGCGCCGCGCTGGTCGGATTCCATGGTCGGAGTCTAGGCCCGTCTCTTTCGGGTCCTGCGGGGTGCCGGCAGGCCGCCCGCCCGCCCGCGCATGCGCGCGTCGCTGCCCGCGCATGCGCGTCGCCTCAGTGCGCGTGCATGCCCGCAGGCCGTTCGGCGCGGCCCGGCGGGATCAGCACCGGGGCGAGGGCGGCCATCAGCAGGGCGGCCGCGGCGAGGACCAGGTGGGCGGTGGGGAAGCCGGCCGAGGTGTGGGCGACGATGCCGGGGGCGGCGGCGGTGGAGACGACCGCGATGCCGATCGCGCCGCCGACCTCGTGGAAGGTGTTGACCACGCCGGACGCCACGCCCGCCTCCTCGTGCGGGACGAAACCGAGCGCGGTGGTGGTCGCGCAGACCAGCACCGGCACCACCCCGAACCCGGCGATCGTCAGCCCGGCGACCGTCCACCAAGGCCCGTCCGTGACGGCGAGCAGCACGCTCCCGGCCGCGGCCAGCAGCAGGCCCCCGGCGGCGACGGCGCGGACGCCCGCGTGGGCGAGCAGGTGGCCCGTCAGGTGGGCGGCGACGGCGGTGCCCGCCGCCATCGGCAGGACCAGTGCTCCGGTGGCGAGCGCGGACAGGTGGCGGACGTCCTGCAGGTAGAGCGAGGCGAGGAAGACCAGGCCGAGCAGCAGCGCGGTGGCGACCAGCATCAGCAGTGAGCCGGCGGCGACCGGGCGGCGGGCCAGGATGCGGACGTCCATCAGCGGGGCGGCCGTCCGGCGCTCCAGCAGGACGAACAGGCCGTAGAGCACCACCGAGCCGAGGAGGGGCAGCAGGACGGAGCCCGAACTCCAGTCGCGGTCACCGGCGTTGACCAGCCCGAGGATCAGCGCGCCGGTCGCGGCGGTGACCAGCAGCGCGCCCGGCAGGTCGATCCGCCGGTCCCCGACAGCCGGGGCGGACGGGAGCAGCGCGGGCAGCGCGACGAGGACGCCGAGGCCGACGGGCAGGTTGACGAAGAACACCCAGTGCCAGCCCGGTCCGGCGGTGAGCAGCCCGCCGAGCATCGCGCCGGCGGCGAAGCCGATGCCGCCGAGCATCGCCCACACGCCGAGCGCCTTGGTGCGCTCCGGCCCGTCGAACGCCCGGGTCAGCGCGGCCAGCGCGGCGGGGGAGACCAGGGCCGCGCCCACGCCCTGGGCGGCGCGTCCGGCGAGCAGGACGGCGGGTCCGTCGGCCAGGCCGCCGGCCAGCGAGGCGGCGGTGAACAGCAGCAGACCGGCCGTCAGGACCCGGCGCGCCCCGAACGCGTCGGCCAGCCGTCCGCCGAGCAGCATCAGCCCGCCGAAGCAGAGCGTGTACGCGGTGACGGCCCAGGTCAGCGCGGAGCGGCCGAGGTGCAGGTCGGCGCCGATCGCGGGCAGCGCGACGTTGATGACCGTGACGTCCACGATCAGCATGAACTGGGCCAGGCAGAGCACCCCGAGCAGCAGCCGGCGGCGCGGATGCGCGGCGGCCGGGGCGTGGGTGGACGGTGGGTGGTGCGCGGTGCCGTGCATGGGTGGACCCCCCTTAACTCGAACAGTGGTGTACGGGTTAATGGATACCGGAAAACCTCCAACTTGAACAGTGCTGTTCGAGTTAGAGGTTTCAGGGTGGGGGTTCGGCGAAAGCCGAGGCCGGTCAGGCGAGTTGGGTCAGCGCCCGCGCGGCATCCGCGAAGAACTGCTCGTCGGCCGTGTCGTGCAGACCCAGCAGCACGCCCTGGGTGAGCCCGACGAACAGCGCCCGCAGCGCGGTGACCAGGCGCTGCGCCCGATCCGCCGTCACCGTGCCACCGGCGAGCGCGCGTCCGGCGAACAGCTCCACCAGCTGCGCCTCCTGGGCCCGCACCGACTCGGCCAGCCGGGCGCGCAGGTCGGTGTCGTGCACCGCCATGTCGAGCAGCGTCACCTGCAGGGACAGCGCGGCCATCGCGTCGGGGCGGTCGCAGCTGCGGCGGTAGTGGCGGGCGAAGGCGTCGACCGCCGCCGACAGGTCGAGTTCGCGCGGCAGGGCCTGTTCGAGTTCGGCGTAGTGCGGGCCCAGGTGGTCCGCGACCACGGCCACCACCAGGCCGTTCTTGCTGCCGAACAGCGAGTACACCGCCCCGGTGGTCACCCCGGCCAGCGCGGCGATCTCGTCCAGCTTCGCGCGGTAGCCGTCCCGGGATACCAGCTGGAGGGCGGCGTCCAGCAGTGCCCGGCGGTTGCGTTCCTTGGCCTCGGCCCTCGTCATTCGCATAGTCTGATTATTACCGTAATCTCGTTACGGGAAACGGGAAACGCTCAGGGGAGGGGAACTCGCATGGCGAGGAACAGGACGGTGGGGATCGTGGCCGACGGCGCCTTCAAGGTGCTGCTCGCGGCGGTGTTCGGACTTGGGGCCGTGCAGGTCGGCGGCCAACTCGGCGTCGCGCCATGGCTGATGATCGTCTGCGCGGTGGCCCTGCTGATCTGCGGCGCGGCCGAGATCCGCTTCGTGCGGCGGCGGCCGGCCCGCACCTACACCCGGCTGATGATCGGCTACGACGCCGGCTGGGTGCTGACCGCCGCCGCCGGGCTGCTGCTGGCGCACGGCGGCAGCAGCGCGGGTGGCGAGGTGTGGATCGGCTATCAGGCCCTCGCGCCACTGGTGTTCGCGGCGGTGCTGGCCCGCGCCGAGGAGAGCCGCGCCGAGGAGAGCCGAGCCGAAGAGAGCCGAGTCGAGGAGAGCTGAGGCATCCTCAAAGCGGCCGTCAGGACTGGTCGAGAACGCCCGTGACCACCGTGTGCAGGTGGTGCCGGAAACGGTCGAGGACCGGCAGGTCGAGCGGGCCGAGGCGGCGGCCGGCCGGGTCGATGACGCCGGCCTGGCCGAAGGAGTGGGACGTCCAGACGATGGTGAAGACCAGCATCTCGACGTCCACCCCGGCGCCGAGGCCGGCCCGGGCGAGCACCTCGCGGACGGCGGCGGCGACCTCGGCGACCAGCGGACCGGCGAACTCGGTCTCGATGTCGGCCAGGTCGGAGCCCTCGGCCAGCCAGCGGCGCATCCACAGCGCCGGCACCTCGGGGTGGCTCAGGCAGAACGACAGGTAGGCGTCGACGAAGGCGAGCAGCGCCGCCCTGGTCTCCTCGGCGGACGGGCCGCAGGTGTGCAGCTGGCGGACGGCGGCGGTCACCACCTCGCGCTGGGCGAGATGGGCCCGGCGCATCACCTCGCGGTACAACTCCGGCTTCGCGCCCACGTGGTAGGCGACGGTGGCGATGTTCAGCCCGACGGCGTCGCCGATCGCCCGGGTACTGGTGGCGTCGTAGCCGCGCTCGGCGAACAGTCGGGTGGCGGTCGCCAGGATGCGTTCGCGGGGACCGTCGTCGGACCGGGTGCTCATGGGCCGAGGCTACCCGAGACGGAGTGCCGGTTTCAATCGCATGACGGAGCGAAAAGTCGCAGGTCATGGAGCATTGCCCATTCCTCCATCATTCGATTGAATGAGCGCCTTCCACGGAGAGGAGGGCCCAGTCATGGGCTCCACGAAGGTGGCGGTGATCGGTGCCGGCGCGGCCGGGCTCGCCACGGCCAAGGCGCTGCTCGACCACGACCTGGACGTCACCGTGCTGGAACGCGGCGACCGGGTCGGCGGCCTGTGGGCGGGCGACGACAGCGCCGGGACGTCACCGTCGTACGACAGCCTGCACCTGAACACCAGCAAGGGCCGCACCCAGTTCGTCGACCACCCGATGCCCGAGCACTGGCCCGACTACCCGTCGGCCGCCCGGGTGGCCGGCTACCTCGCCGAGTACGCCCACCGGTTCGGCGTCACCGAGCGGGTCCGGTTCCACACCGACGTCACCGCCGTCCGCCGCGCCGACACCCACTGGGAGGTCGAGACGGCGGCCGGCACCGAACAGGCAGCCGGGATTGAGAAGTTCGGCGCCGTGGTGGTCGCCAACGGCCACAACCGCGAACCGAAATGGCCCAGCCCCGGCTACCCCGGCCACTTCGACGGCACCCAGATGCACGCCCACGACCACCACAGCGCCGACACGTACAAGGGCCGCCGGGTGCTGGTCGTCGGCATGGGCAACTCCGCGATGGACATCGCCGTCGACGCCTCGCACGTCTCGCACGGGCCGGTGCTGCTCTCCGCCCGCCACGGCAGCCACATCGTGCCCAAGTACCTGTTCGGCCGCCCGTCCGACGCCACCGGCGGCGCGCTGTCCGTGCTGCCCTGGCGGATCCGGCAGGCCGTCGCGCAGACCGTGCTGCGGCTCGCCGTCGGCACGCCCGAGCGGTACGGCCTGCCCAAGCCGGCCGGCGGGCTGTTCCAGAACCACCCCACGATCAGCGACACCATCCTGCACCGGCTCACCCACGGCGAGGTCGAGGCCCGTCCCGGCATCGAACGACTCGACGGCAACCGGGTGCTGTTCACCGACGGCACCGCCGACCGGGTCGACGTGATCGTCTGGGCCACCGGTTACCACGTCACCATCCCGTTCCTGGACGAGCGCTGGACCGGCGACGACCCCGAGGAACTGCCGCTCTACCAGCGGGTCTTCCACCTCGACGACCCCACGCTGAGCTTCGTCGGCCTGATGCAGTCCACCGGTGCCGCGCTCCCCGTCGTCGAGGCCCAGGGCAAGCTGGTCGCCGCCCACCTGGCCGGCCGCTACGCGCTGCCCACGCCCGAGCAGCAGCGCGCGCACGTCCAGCGCATGCACGCCGCCGCCGTCCGCCGCTGGGGCGCCAAGCGGCCGATGATGCGGATCGACTTCGACCAGTACACCGCCGCCGTGCCCCGCGAACTGCGGGCCGGTGCCCGCCGAGCCGTCGCCCGCCGAGGCGTTGCCCGCCCCAACCCCACTACGAAGGCAGCGATATGACGATCCGACTGTTCGATCGCCGTCGGGACCCGCGTGGCCGCCGCGTACTGATCACCGGCGCCTCCGGCACCATCGGCCGCTCCCTCGGCGAACGCCTCACCCGGGCCGGCGCCCACGTCATCGGCCTCGACCTGCGCCCCACCGGCGACGAACCGTTCACCGTGCTGCGCTGCGACATCACCGACGGCGCCAGCGTCACCACCGCCGTCGCCGAAGCCCTCGACACCCTCGGCGGCCTCGACATCCTGGTCAACAACGCCGGCATCGGCGGCCCCGCCCCCGCCGAACTCGCCCCCGGCGACGAAGTCCGCCGCCAGCTGGAGATCAACCTGTTCGGCACCTGGCGCACCGCCGCCGCCTGCGTGGACGCCCTCGTCGCCGCCCGCGGCCGGGTCGTCATGGTCACCTCCCGGATGGCCGTCATGCAGCTCCCGCTCGCCGCCGCCTACGGCGCCTCCAAGCGCGCCATGGTCGCCTACGCCGACGCGCTGCGCCTCGAACTCGGCACCCACGTCACCGTCACCTGCGTCTACCCGTCCGCCGTGCGCAGCCCCATCCACGACTCCACCAAGGCCGCCGGACTCTCCCTCGACGGCATGAGCGTCTACGAGCCGCTGGACGGCGTCCTCGACACCATCGAACGCGCGGCGCTCGCCGTCCGGGCCCGCCGCGACCTGCCCACCACCCGCAAGGGCGCCGTCGAGTTCTTCCTCGCCCGCCACCTGCCCGCGCTCACCGACCGGATCGTCACCGGCACCCTCGCCAAGCGCGCCGCCGCCGGCGCCTTCGACGACGCCCCGCTCGCCGCCGGCGTCGCCGCCCGCCACCGGAGCACCCCGTGACGGACCCCCATGCCCGACCGGAGCAGGCCCCGCCGTTGCCGGCCCGACCGGAGCAGGCCCCGCCGTCGCCCAGAGCCGGCCGCCGCACCCTCACCCTGTACGCCACCGGCTCCGTCGGCATGGGCGTCTGGGTCACCGTGCCCGGCCTGCTGCTGCTCTACTTCCTCACCGACGTGCTCGGCGTCCCTGCCGCCGTGGCCGGCCTCGCCCTGCTGCTGCCCAAGGTCGTCGACATCGTCGTCCACCCGCTGCTCGGCTCCCGCTCCGACCGGCAGGCCCGCGTCCACGGCCACCGCCGCCGGATGATGCGCACCGGACTGCTGCTCGGCCTCGCGATGGCCGCCATGTTCACCGTCCCGGGCCAACTCACCGGCGCACCAGCCGCGTTGTGGGTCGGTGGCTGGCTGATCATCGGCAACCTGCTGTTCGCCGCCTTCCAGGTGCCCTACCTCACCACCCCCTCCGACCTGCTCGTCGGCTACCACGAGCGCACCCGGGTCTTCATGTTCCGGATGGCCCTGCTGACGATCGGCCTGCTCGGCGCCGGCGTCGCCGCCCCCGCCCTCGCGGCCGGCGGCGGCCGCGGCGACTACACCCGGATGGCCCTGCTGCTGGCCGGCGCGATGACCGCCTCCGCCGCCGTCGCACTGCGCGGCGTCCGCGGCCTCACCGACGCCTGCGGCTTCCGCCCGCCCGACCCGCGGGCCGGCCACTCCACCCTCGCCGACCTGCGGATCGCTCGCCAGGACCGCAACTTCCGCGCCCTGGTGGCCTCCTACCTGTTCACCGGCACAACAACCCATCTGTTCCTGGCCGCGCTGCCCTACGTCACCCAGTACCTGTTCCACAACGCCAAGTTGACGGCGCTGTTCATGGGCCTGTTCCTCGGCCCCGCGATGTTCGCCGGACCCGCCTGGACCGCCTGGTCGCGACGGATCGGCAAACAGCGCGGACTGCTGCTCTCCCAGGCCGCGTTCGCCACCGGCTCGCTCGCCCTGCTGCCCGGCGCCCTGCTGGCCGGCGGGGTCGGCACCGCGCTCACCGCCGTCGTCGTGATGGCCATGGGCATCGCCTTCTCCGGCCTGCAACTCTTCGCGTTCTCCATGCTGTCCGACGCCGTCAATGCCGCCAATGCCGGCGGCTCGTTCGACGCCGTCAATGCCGCAGGCTCGTCCGACGCCGTTAATGCCGCCGGCTCGTCCAAGGCCGGCGCCTACACCGGCGTGTGGACCGCCACCGAGGCCACCGGCACCGCCGTCGGCCCCTACCTGTACTCTGCCGCGCTCGCCCTCGGCGGCTTTGTCTCCAGCACCGGCGGCCACACCACCGCACAGAGCGGCACCGCCCTGAACGCGCTGCTGCTCGGCTTCACCGTCCTGCCCGCCGCGCTGATGGCCGTCGCCCTGTGGTTCCAGCGCCGCTGCACCCTGGATCGCACCCCATGACCGGACCCGACACCCTCGCCGTGGCGGCCGTCGCGCTCGGCGCGTTCGCCCAGGCCGCCACCGGCATGGGGTTCTCGCTGATCTCCGCGCCCGCCCTGATCGCCGCGCTCGGCCCGCACCGCGGCGTCGCCACCGTGCTGGCGCTCGCCCTGCTCGCCTCGCTGCTGCCGCTGTCCCGGGACTGGCGGCACATCCGCCCCCGGGACACCGGCCGCCTGCTGGTGCCCACCCTGCTCGGCACCCCCGTCGCCGCCTGGCTGCTCGGCGCCGTCGACACCCGGCTGCTCGCCATCGCCGCCGGCGCCGGCGTGCTGGCCGGCGTCACACTGCTCGCCTGCGGGCTGCGTTCGGCGTTCCTGCAACGCCCGGCCGGCGCCTGGATCAGCGGCCTCGCCAGCGCCGGACTGAACGTCATCGGCGGCGTCGGTGGCCCCCCGATCGGCCTGTACGCCGCCAACGCGGGCTGGCCCCCGAGGCAGGCCAGAGCAACCCTGCACGCCTTCTTCCTGGTGCAGAACGTGGCCACCGTCGCCGTCGTCGGCGTCGTCCTGCCGTCCTGGCCCGCCGTGGCCGCCCTCGCCGTCGGCGCGGCCACCGGCATGGCACTCTCCCCGCGCCTGTCCCTCACCGCCACCCGCAACGGGGTGCTCGCCGTGTCCTGCGTCGGCGCGATCGCCCTGATCGCCACCGCGCTGTGAGGGCCGCCCCGTGACGCGGTGGCGGCCCGATCTCAGCCCTGCTGCGGCAGGTGCTCCGCGACCAGGGCGGCGAACTCGTCCGGGGAGACGATCCGGATGCCCAGCTCCTCCGCCTTCGCCCGCTTCGATCCCGCCTTCTCGCCCGCCACCAGCAGCGTGGTGCGCTTGGAGACCGAGGACGAGGACTTGCCGCCGGCCCGCTCGATCAGCTCGTTCATCTCGTTGCGCGACAGCTCCGCCAGCGGGCCCGTCATGCTGCCGGTGACCACCACCGCCTGGCCCGCCAGCGCACCCCCATCGGCGGATTCGGTGGCCGCCGGGGCCTGCGGCTCGGTGACGGCCGTGCCCACGCCCTCGGCGGCCAGCCGGTCCAACAGGCCGGACAGCTCGGCGAGTTCGGTCACCAGCAGGCGGGCCTTCTCCGGGCCGATGCCGTCCACCGCCGCCAGCGTGTCCGCGTCCGCCGCGCGGATCGCCGCCATCGAACCGAAGTGCGCGGCGATCCGGCGCGACATGCTGCGGCCGGTGCCGCGAATGCCGAGCGCGCAGAACACCCGGTGCAGCGGCTGGCTGCGGGCGGTCCCGATCGCCGCCAGCAGATTGTCCGTGGACGTCTCGCCCATCCGCTCCAGCGCCAGCAGCTGCTCCCGCGTCAGCGTGAACACGTCCGCCAGATCCGCCACCAGGCCCGCCTCCACCAGCTGCACCGCGCGGGTCGAACCCAGACCCTCGATGTCCAACTGATCGCGGCCCGCCGCGTAGATGATCGACGCCACCGCCTGACAGTTGCGGCCCCGGACGCACCGCCAGCGCTGCTCGCTGGTGTCGATCGCCTCGCCGCAGCGCGGGCACGCCTCCGGGAAGACGATCGGCCGCTCCGCGCCGGTGCGCTGGTCCACCAGCGGCGCCTCCACCCGCGGAATGACATCCCCCGCGCGGTGCACGAAGACCCGGTCGCCCAGCATCAGCCCGCGCCGCTCGATGTCGGCCGGGTTGTGCAGCGTCGCGTACGTCACCGTCACGCCGTCGATCACCACCGGCTCCAGCACCGCCCGCGGCGCGATGATGCCGGTCCGGCCCACGTTCCACTCCACGCCGAGCAGCGTGGTCACCTTGTGCTCGGCCGCCAGCTTGCGGGCCACGGCCCAGCGCGGCGCCCGCGAACCGCTGCCCGCCTCGCGCTGGTCCGCCGCCTCGTCCGCCTTGATCACCACGCCGTCGATGCCGAACGGCAGCGCCGCCCGCAGCGCCGCGATCTGCGCCACCCGCTCCTGCACCTGATCGACCGTCACGCAGCGCACCGGCGCCGCGTCCGTGCTCGCCGCCGTGTTCGCCCCCAGCTCGGCCAGCCGGGCCAGCAGCGCGCTGTGCGCCAGGCCGTCGTCGAAGCCGACCGCACCGTACGCGAAGAACGTCAACTCCACCCGGTACGGGCGGTCCTTGGCCCGCAGGGTGCCGGCCGCGCCGTTGCGCGGGTTGGCGAACGGGGGCGCGCCGTGCGCGGTGCGGACCTCGTTGGCGCGGTCGAACTGCTCGCGGGTGAACAGCACTTCACCGCGCAGCTCGACGTCCACCGGCTCGGTCAGGACGGCCGGCAGGCCCAGCACGTCGCCCGCCGCGTGGCTGATCTCCTCGCCCGCCAGGCCGTCGCCGCGCGTGATCAGCCGGTGCAGCCGGCCCGCCCGGTAGCGGGCCGCGACGGCCAGCCCGTCCAGCTTCGGCTCCACGCACCAGGCCGCCACCGGGCGGCCCAGCCGACGCTCCAACCCGGCCGCCCAGTCGGCGAGTTCCTCCTCCGAGAAGACGTTGTCCAGCGACAGCATCGGCACGCTGTGCGGCACATCGCCCTGCGCCGCGCCACCGGCCACCTTGCCGGTCGGCGACTGCGGCAGCACCTCGTCCGGGTGCGCCTCCTCGTACCCGGCGATCGCCCGCAGCAGGGCGTCGTACTCGTCGTCGCCCAGCGAGGTGGACCCGTCGCCGTAGTAGGCGGCCGCGGCCTCGACGGCGGAGGCGACGGCATCGGCGTAGTCGCCGGCGGAGAGCAGAGCGGTGTCGTTCATGCCCGCATCGTCTCGTCTCGCACTGACATTCGGGACGGACGCGTGTCCGGCCCGGCACTTCCGCCGGTCGCCCCGCAGTCCCTAAGGTGACGGCCATGACCAACACGGGGAACGACACCACCGACGTGCACATCAGCCTGGTCGGCGGCACCCGCCTCGAAGGCGCCGAGATCCACGCCCGCACCCTGACCGCCTCCCTGGTCGGCGGCGCCGACATCGACCTCACCGAGGTCGACATCCCCGACGGCGCCGAACTCCGCATCACCAAGCTCAGCCTGGTCGGCGGCGTCCACCTCCGGGTCCGCCCCGAAGTCCGCGTCAAGGTCACCGGCATCCGCCTCGGCGGCGTCAGCGACGACGGCCCGACCGTCGCCGGCGGCCCGACGGTGCACGTCGCGGCCTGGGGGCTGGTGGGCGGCGTGCGGGTGAGCCGCGACTGAACGCTCTTCGGTCACCGGACCTCAACGGCGTTCGGGAGAAGGCGAGTTGACGCGACGAGGGGGCCGGGGGCAATCGGGCTTGTGGGAACGACCGTTCACGGATCCGTGGAGTGCCGCACCCGGGGCGCCGGCTGGCTGGGCTGGAACGAGATCCTCGCCACCGACTGGGGTGAACCGGCCGTCCCCCGCGCCACCGACATCGCCCGGTACCGGCAACCCCCGGACGGCGCCTTGCAGTTGCTGCACCACGAGGACGGGAGCCGGGCTTCGCACGGGCAAGCGGCACCGAGACCCGGCGCGTCGACCCCGCCCGCATCGGTGAGTTGTGGGCCGAGGGCACCGAATGGCGCACCGGCAGCACCGTCTTCCGCGCCGAACGCGCCCGCCGCCGCGACGCCGGCCCCGCCCGACGGCCCGTGGCAGCCGGTGTGGACCGTCATGCGCGCCCTCGCGCGAGTTCACGGTGACCGGAACGTCCGGCTGGTCCTCTGGTCCGAGGAGTCGACCTCCGCGTCACCCGACCGGTGCAAGCCGGGGCGGGCAGATCGCGGCAGCGGTCGGCGGGCCCGCCGAAGCCCGTGGAAACGCCTGAATCAGGCGAAGAACCGTGCGAGTTGATTCAGACGGTTGGCCCAGCACGGCCAGCCGCGAAGCTCGTTTGTGTGCGCATCATGGGTCTCGGCCGCCGGTTCGGCCAAATTCCCCTTCCGTTCCCCGAAAGGAACGCCCATGCTCCGCACTTCCCGTTCCCGTGCCCGTAAAGCTGCCGTTGCCGCCGCATGCGCCGTGCTGCCCCTCGGCGTGGCCTTCGTCGCCCCGGCGGCGGCCAGCGCCGCGCCGACGGCCGTGAAGGTCTCGTGCCAGGCCGCCGGCCAGGTCCACTTCAACCCCGGCGTGGAGCTGTTCCCGCGTGCGCAGCACGTCTCCTACCAGGGCCAGGAAGGCGCGTGCGACGACTTCAGCGAGTTCGACATCATGACCGCGAAGCTCACCATGAGCTTCGATGACGTCTCCCTCTCCTGTCTGGCCAGCGGCAGCTCGGGCAGCGGCAAGGGCAGCGCCAAGATCGAATGGACCGAAGAGGACGGCGAAACGGCGGAGAGCATCCTCGACGTCCAGATCGACAACTCCGCCCTCAACGTCGGGCATGTGTCGGGCCACGTGCGCAGCGGCCAGTTCGAGGGGCACGGATTCACCGGCACCTTCAAGACCAGCTTGGTCGCCGGTGGGATCGAATGCACCATCGGCGCCCCGGCCGGTGGCGTGAAGGACGCCGACTTCACCGGTGACTTCAGCATCTCCTGACAGCGGTTCGACGTCCGCGGTGGCGCTGCCGGTGGGCCTCGGCCCGTCGGTGGCGTCGCCGCTTGGACGTGTTCCGTGAAGTCCGTGTCGCGCCACCCGAGTTGGGTGGTGGCGTGCGCATATCGCCGTCGTGCCAATGGAGTTGCCGACTCCTGCGGCCCGGCACCGGTGCGTGGTTCAGGCCGGTCCGTGGGCGCGGAGTTGGGCCGGGCGGCCGGACGGGCGGTGCCAGCTGAGGTCGAGGCCGGTGGCTCGCAGGGCGATGCCGAGGGCGTGGCGCATGGCGTCCTGGACAGCGGTGGTCAAGTCCGGTGCGGCGAGGCGCGGCGACGGGTTCCAGCCGAGGTCGGCCAGGCCGGCCGCATCGCAGTCGTTCAGGGTGATGCCCGCGCCGCCCGGGCGGGTGGCCACCGGGAGGCCTGCCAGGGCCGCGCTGCGGCGGACGGCCGTGACGATCTCGGCCCGGACGCCGGGGTGAACCGGCGGCGGTGCGGCCGGGTCGGACGGCGGGGGAGTGGGGCCGGTGTCCGGCCGGGCGGCAGAGCCGCGCACCGTGGTTCGGGCCGGGGCGTCGGTGCGTTCCGCGTCGAGGTCGAAGGCGGGGAGCAGTTCGGCGAGTGCGTTCTCGAGGGCGTCGGCGACCAGTTGACGGGCGGTGGCCGCCGGGTTCTGCCCGCCGCCCGCCGTCGCCGCGTCCTCCAGCCGGGGCGAGGCCAGCCAGCGCAGCGCGATTGCCCCGCCGTTTGGCACCAGGTGCACGCCCGGCCCGTGGCCGCCGTGCGCGACCGGTAGGCCGGCCAGCAGCAGGGCCTCCGTCACCAGGTCCGCCAACACCGGATCGAGCCCTGGCGCGATGACCTGACCTAGCGTCAACTCGCGGTTCTCAGTGGCGATCCTGTCCACCCCGACCCCTCCTCCGCGGTGCGGACCGTTCGCGCCGCCCGCGGAGAGGGTATCCATGAACATGCAAAATTCAACAGCGCTCGGAACGGTCAATGCGGGGGCGCGGGGAGCGGCCCGCAGAGCAGGTTGCCCGGGTCGGTGGGGTTGTCGCTGATCCAGAACTGTGCCCAGAGCAGGGCGAATTCGGAACGGCCGAGGTGGCCGTCGCCGTCCCGGTCGAGCTGGTCGAAGACGTCGCCGGTGTCGATGGCGCGGCCGTGCCAGGTGTCGACCAGGTGGCGGTGCTCGGCGCGGGAGATCCGACCGTCGCCGTTCTCGTCGACGGCGTCGAAGACCGCGTCGGAGGTGGCGTTGACGTATTCGAGCATCGCGGGCAGGCGGTCGACCATGGCGAGGATCTCGTCCAGGCCGACTCTGCCGTCGCCGTCGCGGTCGGCCGCCGCAGACAGATGGTCCCACCAGCCGAGCGTCACTTCCGTTACCCGCGCGGCGAGTTCGGGATCGTCGGCGACCCGGGGCAGCCGGTGCCAGCGGTCGGCGAGGTCCTGGAAGTCGTCCTGATCCAGGTAGCCGTTCCGGTCGGTGTCGAAGGCCTGGAACATGGTGGTGAGCTTGCTGCGCTGGAACTCGCTGGCCAAGGTAAACAGCCTCTCTCGGGGGTGCACTTGCCTTGATCCTTTTCCGTTCGGCCGGATCCCGCACCGGCGCACCGTGGCGCGGCCCCTGGCCTGCCCCGCTCCGGGGGCGCACGAGAGGCCCTGCGCGCGGTCACCCTTTCGGTGTGGGCCCGGTGCGGCGGGCGGGCCGATGAATGTGGCCGTTGTGTGTCCGTCAATTGGAGGTTTATTGCGGCGGCCCACAGTAGTGACATGGCCGCCGGAGAGACCGGCGGACCACTCCGGGGGGAGAACCCATGGGAACCTACGCCCGCATCGCCGGCGCCTTCGCGGCCGCCGCCGCGCTCACCGTCGCGCTGACCGGCACCGCGTCCGCCGCCGCCACCACCGAGGCGGCCACCGCCAAGTCGCCCGCCGCCGCGCCGGCCCTCACAACTGCCGCCCGCAGCACGGCGGTCAAGCTGAACAACTGGACCGGCTGCACCCTCACCCGCGAGAACTGGTGGCTCTCGCACGGCATCTGGACCAGCCAGCCGCCGGTGCACATCTACAACGGGCAGCAGGGCAGCTGGGCGTCCGAGTCGAACGGCTTCGCCACCGGCACCGAGGGCTACGCCCGGTTCTACGCCGAGAGCTGCGCCAACCCGGTGCTGAACGGCCGGATCATCCAGGTCCACTGGGACAACCCGTACGTGGGCTCGAACAGCTACGACTCGAACGGCACCGACCTGATGTTCTACGTCCCGCAGCCGGCCGGTGGCGGCGGCAACAACGCCGTCGCCGAGTTCTCCGCCTGGGGGCACTGACCCTCCCCGGAGGGGACGCAAGGGAACACCGGCGAGCGGCAAGGGTGCGACTGTTGCGGTGCGGGGTGTGGGTGGGGCCTGAGTGGGCAGGTATGGCAGGTCCCTGATCACGTCCGACGGGCGACAACCGTCAACTCCCTTGGGGGAACCGCACAATGAAGCGCAAGTCCTGGGCGCTGCTCACCGCCCTGTCCCTGCCGCTCGCCCTCTCCACCACCGCGGTGGCCGCCGAACCCGCGGCCGCCGCGACCACCGCCGGCGCCGGGTGCGTGTACTCGCCCGCGGTGCCGGCGGACAACTTCAAGGGCATCCCGGTCTTCGACGCGAAGAAGGCGGCCAAGCCGTACAGCGCCACCCTGCGCACCACCCAGGGCGCGATCACCTTCAAGGCGCTGACCGACAAGGCCCCCTGCACCACCTTCTCGTTCCGGTTCCTCGCCGAACGCAGCTACTACGACCGCACCCACTGCCACCGCCTCACCACCCAGCGCCTGTACGTGCTGCAGTGCGGCGACCCGACCGGCACCGGCAGCGGCGGCCCGGGCTACTCCTTCCCCGACGAGAACCTCGAAGGGGCGACCTACCCGGCCGGCACCGTCGCAATGGCCAACGCGGGCCCGGACACCAACGGCAGCCAGTTCTTCATCGTCTGGAAGGACACCAAGCTGCGGCCCAACTACACCCCGTTCGGCCGGATCACCGGCGGGCTCGACGTGCTGCAGAAGATCGCGGCCGGCGGCGAGGACGACCAGAACGCCCCGGGCGACGGCTTCCCGAACCTGCGGGTGGACTTCCGCAAGGTCAGCATCTCCAGCCACTGACCCGGCCCTGGGCGGCCCACCACACGCGGTGGGCCGCCCCGTGTCCCGGCCGCCCGGATCGGTGCCCTCGCCGACCATCTGCTCGGCCGGCTAAGGGAGTTCGCCGCCACCGGCGAAAAGCCTGTTGGCGGTGATCGACTCCACCAACCGCATGCTCGACGGCGGCCTGATGAGCGCCGGCCTGACGCTGCGCCGACCCGTGTGTGCTGCCCGCGTGCCCCGGCTTCGGCTCCGCCCCGGCCGCCACGCCGCGCAGATTTTCGCCGGCATCGACGCCGGCATCCCCGCACCGGAAGGCACACGCCGCGCCGGCCGCTGCCCGTTCTCCGGCGACCGCCGACGCCCCGTCGTCGAGCCCACCTTCGACGACGGCCCCAACCCGCCGTGCACCGGCCGGATCCTGGACGTCCTCGACCGGTGCGCCGTTTCCGCGACGTTCTTCTGCGGCGGCCCGCACGCCCAGGCGCACCGACGAGGCGAACGCCGAATCCGTCGGCGAGGCGGACCCGCGAATGCTCCGCCCGCCGTACGGCTCCCGCACCCCCGACGTGCTGCGCCGGCTCGCCGAGAGCGAGGCCACCGTGGTGCTGTGGGACGTCGAGCCGTCCGACCGGGCCCGGCCCGGCGCCGACGCGATCACCCGGGCCGTCCTCGACCAGGCCCGGCCCGGCTCACTGATCCCGATGCCCGATGCCCGATGCCCGATGCCCGACGGCGGCGGCAGCGGCGACCGCTCACAGACCGCCGACGCCCTGCCCGGCGTGATCGAGGGCCTGCTTGCCTGCGGATACATCTTCGCCCGGGTGGATGGCCCGACCTGACCCCGGTCTCTCGCGGCGCGGGGGTGCGGTTTTCCGAACCCCGAGAACGGGTGCTGGCACGGGCGAAACAGCAGTTCCCCGCGACGCACGATGAACACATGAACAGCGCAACGAGTACCGAAGTGGAGCTCGCCGTCCGCGCCGAAAGCGTGCACCGCGGCTATCGGCGCGGCGGCAGCGACGTCCCCGTCCTGCGCGGCGTGACGGTCGAATTCCGGCCGGGGACGTTCACCGCCGTGATGGGCCCGTCCGGATCCGGCAAGACCACCCTGCTGCACTGCCTGGCCGGCCTCGACCGCCCCGACCGCGGGCAGATCTGGTGGGGCCCCACCGCGATCCACACCCTGCCCGAACGCCGCCTCGCTCGACTGCGCCGCGAGCAAGTCGGCTTCGTCTTCCAGGCGTTCAACCTGATGCCGGGCATGACCGCCGCCCAGAACGTCGAACTCCCCGGCCGCATGGCCGGACACCGCCCCGCCCGCCCCACCGTCCACGACGCCCTCGCCCGGGTCGGCCTGGCCGGCCGCGAACGCCAACGCCCCGCCCAACTCTCCGGCGGCCAACAACAACGCGTCGCAATCGCCCGCGCCCTGGTCTCCCGCCCACGCGTCCTGTTCGCCGACGAACCCACCGGCGCCCTCGACCGCACCACCGGCACCCAAATCCTGCACCTGCTCCGCACCGCCGTCGACCACGACGGCACCACCTGCGTCATGGTCACCCACGACCCCACCGCCGCCGCACACGCCGACCGGGTCCTGCTCCTCACCGACGGCCAACTCGTCGACGAACTCCACCACCCGACGGCCCGCCAGGTCGCCGACGCGCTGGCTGCGGCGGGGGGCGAGGTGTGATGAGTACGGTACTTGCCCGGCGCCCACTGCGGGGCCGCCGGGCCGGGTTGGTCGTCGCGTCGCTGCTCGCTGTCGCCACCGCGTTCGGCGTGCTAGCCGGGCAGGCTGCTGCCGGCGGGCGCGCTGCGATGGGGCGAGGCGTGATGGGCGCGGTGCTCGTCCGGCGCCAACTGCGGGGCCGCCGGGCCGGGTTGGTCGTCGCGTTGCTGCTCGCTGTCGCCGCCGCGTTCGGCGTGCTTGCCAGGCAGGCTGCTGCCGGCGGGCGCGCTGCGAGGCGAGGCGTGATGGGCGCGGTGCTCGCCCGGCGCCAACTGCGGGGCCGCCGGGCCGGGTTGGTCGTCGCGTCGCTGCTTGCTGTCGCCGCCGCGTTCGGCGTGGTCGCCGGGCAGGCTGCTGCCGGCGGGCGCGCTGCGATGGGGCGGGGCGTGATGGGCGCGGTGCTCGTCCGGCGCCAACTACGGTGTCGCTCGGCAGGGTTGGCCATCCCATTGCTGCTCGCCGCCGCCACTGCACTGGCTGCCCCCGCCCGGCGCTTCGCCGTGTGCCACCAGTGCCGCGACCTCGCCCTGCTGCGCACCGCTGCCGCCACACCCCAACGGGTCCGCCAACGGCTGTACCGGCAGGCCGCGTTGAAGCTCGCGCTGTTCGGCACCACCGCCGCCCGCGCCTTCCTCGCCGCGCTCCAGCATCCCACGATGGCGTCCCCGCACGCCCGGCTCGGCGCCGTCCTCCCCGTCGCCACCGCGCTCGCCACGACGGGAGGCGAGGCGCGATGACCACCGTGCTCGCCTGGAGCCAACTGCGCCGCCGCCCCGCCGGGTTCGCCGGTCTCGCCGCCGCGTTGCTGCTCGCCGTCGCCACCCTCACCGCACTCGGCGCGCTGTTGTTCGCCGAGCACGGCGTACCGGCCGCCGACCGGCGCGAGGTGCGCGGGCCCGGACTCGGGCTGATCGCCGGGGCGTTCGGCGAAATCACCGTACTGGTGGCGTTCTTCGTCGCCCTGAACACGCTCGGCTTCGCTCTGCGCCACCAGTACCGCGACCTCGCCCTGCTGCGCACCGCTGCCGCCACACCCCAACGGATCCGTCAACGGCCCTACCGGCAGGCCGCGTTGAAGCTCGCGCTGCTCGGCACCACCGCCGCCCGCGCCTTCCTCGCCGCACTCCAGCACCCCACGATGGCGTCCCCGCGCGCCCGGATCGGTGCCACCCTCCCCGCCGCAGCCGTCGCCACCGCGCTCGCCACGACGGGAGGCGAGGCGCGATGACCACCGTGCTCGCCTGGAGCCAACTGCGCCGCCGCCCTGCCGGGTTCGCCGGTCTCGCCGCCGCGTTGCTGCTCGCCGTCGCCACCCTCACCGCACTCGGCGCGCTGCTGTTCGCCGAGCACGGCGTACCGGCCGCCGACCGGCGCGAGGTGCGCGGGCCCGGACTCGGGCTGATCGCCGGGGCGTTCGGCGAAATCACCGTACTGGTGGCGTTCTTCGTCGCCCTGAACACGCTCGGCTTCGCTCTGCGCCACCAGTACCGCGACCTCGCCCTGCTGCGCACCGTCGCCGCCACCCCCCGACAGATCCGCCAACTGCTGTGCAGACAGGCCGCGTTGACGCTCGTCCTGACAGCCGCCCCCGGCGCCCTGCTCGGTACCGCCGCCGCCCGCGCCTTCCTCGCCGCGCTCCAGCACCGCATGATGGCTGCCCCACACGCCCGGCTCGGCGCCGTCCTCCCCGCCGCAGCCGCCGCCACCGTGCTCACCCTGCTGGTCGTCACCCTCGCCGCCACCCTGACCGCCCGCCAGGTCACCGCGCCCGCGCCCGCCGCGGCCCTCGCCGACAGCTCCGGCCCGGACCGGCGGCCAGGCCCCGTTCGCCTGCTCGCCGCGGCCGCCGCCCTCACCGGCGGAGCACTGCTGGTGCGCCTCGCCGCGACCCGGCCGCCCGCCGACGTCGACAAAGCCGCGCAGGCGACGCTGCTCGCCACCCTCGTCCTGCTCGCCGGCGTCGCCCTCGCCGGCCCGCTGCTCGCCCCGCTGGCCACCGCCCCGCTCGGCCTCGCGCTGCGCACCCTGCTGCCCGCCACCGGCTGGCAGGCCGACGCCAACCTGCGCGGCTACGCCCGCCGCCTCGCCTCCGCGGTCGTCCCGATCGCCCTGCTCACCGGCCTCTCCGCCACCATGGCGACCATGACCGCCACCGCTCTGCACGCGGCCGCCGGCCCGCCCACCGGCGCCACCTCCGCCACCGACACCTGGCTGCGCCAGGCCGAACTCGGCCTGCTCAGCTCCTTCGGCGCGATCGCCACCGTCACCACCCTGGCCGCACTCACCGGCGAACGCCGCCGTGAGTTCGCTCTGCTGCGGCTGCTCGGCGCGACCCGCGCGGACGTCCTGCGCGTCCTCACCCTGGAAGCCGCCGTCACCGCCGCCCTCGGCCTGCTCCTCGGCGGCGCCGTCACCGCCACCACCACGGCCGCGTTCAGCATTGCCGCCACCGGACACGTCGTGCCGACCGTCCCCGTCACCACCTGCGCCTGGATCGCCGCCGCGGCCGCCCTGCTCACCGTACCCACCGTGCTGGCGGCCGCAGTTGCCGCGATGCGGCGGGCCCCGGCGGGCAGCGCGCACGAATGAGCCCGTCGCCGGGAGATCATGATCACCGGTACGGGAGACGGAGGTTGGGCCGATGAGGATGCGACGCTGGTGGGCGGTGCGACCCGGAGACGTGGCGTTCCTGGTGCTCGGACTGCCGGTGGCGCTGCTCGGCGCGGCCTACGCGCTGGCCGCGCTGTACGCGGGGGTGCTGCTCTCGCTGACGGTCGTCGGACTGCCGGTCACCGCGCTCGCACTCACCGGCGCCCGCCAACTCGGCCTGCCGAACCGCTGGTTGACGGGCCGGCTGCTCGACGAGACGGTCCCCGCGCCCGGCCCGGCCGCCCGTCCGCACGGGGCCACCGCCCGGATCAGGGCCGCACTCACCGACACCGTCGCCTGGCGCACCCTCGGCTACCTGCTGCTGCGCCTGCCCCTCGGCGTACTCGGCCTCGCCGCCGTCCTGCTGCCACTGGGCAGCGGCTGGCTGCTCGGCTTCCCGCTCTGGCTGCGCCTGCTCGAGGGCGGCCCGCACCCCGCGACCCCGCTCGACCTCGCCGCCCCACTGCTCGGCCTCGCCCTGCTCGCCCTCACCCCGCCACTCGTCCGCCTGACCGCCGACGCCAACCGCCGGCTGGCCCGCCACCTGCTCGGACCGGCCCGCACCCAACAACGCGTCCAACACCTCGAAGCGGCCCGCCACACCCTGCTCACCACCGGCACCGAGAGGCTGCGCCGCCTCGAACGCGACCTTCACGACGGCACCCAGGCCCGGCTGGTCGCCCTCGCCATCACCCTCTCGCTCGCCGACGACACCCTCACCCAGCACGCCCCCGCCGACCCCCGCCTGCGCACCCTGCTCGACCGTGCCCGCACCCAGACCGACGACACCATCGCCGAACTCCGCGCCCTCACCCAAGGCCTCCGCCCCACCGGCCTCGACGGCGGCCTCCCCGAAGCCCTCCCCGCCCTCGCCGCCGGCTGCGCCGTCCCCGTCACCCTCCACCTCGACCTGCCCCGCCGCCCGGACGAAGCCGTCGAACAGACCCTCTGGTACTGCGCCGCCGAACTCCTCACGAACATCACCAAACACAGCACCGCCACCGCCGCCACCCTCACCCTCACCACCACCCCCACCCGGGCCCGCCTCACCCTCCACGACAACGGCCCCGGCGGCGCCACCCCCACCCCCGGCCACGGCCTCCACGGCCTCACCACCCGCCTCGCCGCCCTCGACGGCACCCTCCGCATCACCAGCCCACCGGGCGGCCCGACCGTCATCACGGCCGAACTGCCGCTCACCCTCTGACCGTTGACGGCCACCCGGCGCCGCCGCGTGCCGGCCAGGCCCGGTCATCGGCGGCCAGCCACGGTTCGTGCGCGGCACCGGCGGGAGTTGTCCCGCTGAACGCGCGGACGTCATGGTGGAGATGGGACTGGTCGGCATAGCCGCCGTCGACGGCCACCTGCGCGGGAGCGTCCCCGCGGACCAGGCGGTGGACGGCGCGATCGAAGCGGACCAGCATCGCAGCGCGTTTGGGCGTCAGGCCGGTCTGCGAGCCGAAGCGCGACCACGTGCGCTGGCGGCTCCAACCGAGGAGGCCCGCGAGCTCGCTCACCCGGGTCTGTCCGTGGCCGGCGACGATCCGGCGCCAGGCCCAGGCCACTTCGGGATCGACCCCCGGGCCCGCACGGAACCGGGTCATCAGCTCGGTGTCGATCAGCGCGAACCGCTCCGGCCAGGTTCGCGCCTGGTGAAGCCGTTCCCGCAGGCGCGGCACGGCACGGCCCCACAGGTCGTCGAGCGCGACGACGCTCCCGCGCAACTCGGCGAGCGGGAGCCCGAGTACGGGGTGCGCGACAAGCGGAGACAGGCGTATCTGCACGCAGTCGGCGCCCTCGACGCACACCTGGAAGGCACGGAAGCCGAGCCCGGCGGCCAGGCTCTCCGACCGCATCCGGCCGGACGCGCCGCGGATGTCGAACGGGCGGTCACCGAAATCGAGAGCCACGGTGACGGCCGGGTGAGGAATGACTCGTAGGTCGATCGGGCGGTCACCGCGAATGCGGAACCCGGCCATTTCGACACCGGGCAGCACGGTCACTCGTGACGGTCGCGCGATCTCCCAGGCAGCGGTGGGGTCTGCCGTCCGGACAACAGGGTGCACGCCTCGACGGTACGAGCGGCTCGGCAGCGGAATCAACCACCGTGCGAGACGCGACATTTCTCCAAGACTCCCCGCGCCCGCCACCGCAAGAGTGGTGGCACCGCGCACCGACACCGTGCACGTCGCACCGACACCGCGCGCCGCGCACCTCGCACCGAAGCCAACCGACGGAGGAGTCATGAACGAGCCGAACACCCCGCAGAACAAACACCCCCACAGCCGGCCGGACGCGGCCCCGAACGTCCCGCGCCGACGGCGGGCGCGGACCCGCCGGTGGCGGATCGCCCTGCTCGCCGCCGGCGTGCTGGCCCTCCTCCTCACGGGGAACACGGTGTCCGTGCGCGGCCAGACGGCGGGGGCCTCCGGCGACCAGATCGTGCACATCCCCGGTGGGGACCTCCATGTCGTTCAGGACGGGCCGCCCGGCGCGCCCACGGTGGTGCTCCTGCACGGCCTCGGCGGCTCGACGGCGTGGTGGGACCCGGTCCTGCCGGCGCTGCGGGACCTGCACGTGGTGCGGGTGGACCTGCTCGGGCACGGCAGATCGGCCAAACCGGCCGGTGGTTACGGCATGGAGGAGCAGGCGCGCCGGGTCGGTGCCGCGCTCGACCAACTCGGGGTGCACCGCGCGACCGTCGTCGGGCACTCCACCGGCGGTGCCGTCGCCACCGCGCTGGCCGAGCAGCGCCGCGACCTGGTGGGGGCGATCGCACTGCTCGACACCGGCCCGCGCCTCGACGCGTACATCGGCGACAGCTTCGCCGCTCACCTGCTGTCCACGCCGGTGGTGGCGGAACTCTTCTGGCGGTTTCGTACCGACGGCACCATCCGCGCCGCGCTGAGTTCCGCGTTCACCCGCGAGGTGAAGATCCCCGACCGGATCGTCGCCGACGTCCGGGGCATGACCTACCGAAGCCTCACCGCGACCGACGAGGCGTCCAGCGCGTACGTGAAGGAACGGCCCATCCCCGACCGGCTTTCCGGCCTCGGCCTGCCGACCCTGGTGGTCTTCGGCTCGCAGGACCACCGTTGGCGTCCCTCCGCCGCCCAGGACTACCGCCAAGTCCCCGGCGCCCGCATCGAGATCCTCGACGGCGTCGGCCACAGCCCCATGATCGAGGACCCCGACAGCACCGGAACGCTCCTCCACGGCTTCGCCATCGAAACCGCGCCACACTGATCTCCCCTCGGATCGGCAGCCCACCGGGCGGCGGCCCCGCCGTCGCCTCCGTCGAACTGCGCGCGCAAATCGGACCGGTGACACTCCGTCGGGTGCTACGTTGGTCTGCTTTGCTCCGGCCGGAAGGAAAGCAGATGGACATCCCCGCCCTGCACAGCAAGTTCCTCGACGACACGCTCCCGCGCATCCGGCAGGACGCACGCGTCGCCGGTGCGGCGATCGGCGGGTCGATCATGACGGGCGACTCCGACGTCTACTCGGACGTGGACCTGATCGTGGTGATCGACGACGCGGCGTACGACGCGGTGATGGGGGAACGGCTGCCGCTGATCGGCTCCTGGGCACCGCTGGTGGCGGGGTTCACCGGGGAGCACGTCGGCGAGCCCCGCCTGATCGTCTCCCTGGTCGGGCCGCCGCTGCTGCACGTGGACTTCAAGTTCGTCCGGGTCTCCGACTTCGCCTCGCGGATCGAGGACCCGGAAATCCTCTGGGACCGCGACGGCCTGCTGGCCGGAGCCCTCGCCCAACAGCCGCCCGCCGCCGAGGAGTTCGATCCCCAGTGGGTCGAGGACCGGTTCTGGGTCTGGGTGCACTACGGCGCGACGAAGCTCGGCCGCGGCGAACTGTTCGAGACCATCGGCGTCCTCGCCCAGCTGCGCGGCATCGTCCTCGGGCCGCTCGCCGCCCGCCGGGCCGGCGCGGACCCGCGCGGCGTGCGCCGCCTGGAGACCGTCGCCCCCGAGGAGGCTCGCGCCCTCCGCGCCACGCTGTGCGGCTACGATCGCCACGAGGCCGGGCAGGCGCTCCTCGTCACTGTCGACCTCTACCGCAGCTGGTCCGAACAGGACGACGACGCGACGGTCGAACGGCGCCACCACGCGGAGAAGCTCGCCGTGCAGTACCTCCAGGACGTCATCGACCAGGCCCACTGAACAACGCGCGGGGAACGACAGGAGCGGTGATGACGGGGGAGTACTGGGACCGGGAACCGGACGAACACATCCGGTGGGCCCGCTACCTCGCGGAGTTCGCCGAGGCGTCCCCGCAGGACGCGGCCGCACTGATCGCCCGGGTGCTCACCGACCCCGACATGGCGATGGCCAACAGCGCGGTCCGCGAGTACCTCGACGGTCGGGCCGCCGCACTGCTCACCGACCCCGGCTACCCGGCCTGGCGCGACGAGATGACCGGGCCCGTGGCAGCGGGCGACTTCGTCTCCGGGCGCCTGCGCGAGTGGACGCTGCTGCGGGCGGTGACGCTGGACGAACCGTGGGACGCCGAGGAGCTGTTCGCGGCGTCCCACTGGTGCCGGCTCCACGCCGCCCAGACCGCGACGGTCGGGACGGTCGTGGCGGCACTGGCCGAGGGCGGGCGGACCCGACGCATCCGCAACGTCGCCAGGCTCCGCCTCCCGCGCTGACCTTCAGGCGCCCGTCTCGGCGAGGTAGGCCAGCACCGCCAGCACCCGACGGTTGTCCGCGGGCGAGGCATGCAGGTCGAACTTGGTGAACACCGAGGCGACGTGCTTCTCCACCGCCCGTTCCGACACCGAGAGCTGCTGCGCGACCGCCCGGTTGGAACGGCCCTCGGCCATCAGCGCCAGCACCTCGCGCTCACGGGCCGTCAACTCGTCCACCCCACTGCGCCGGCGGGCGCGCATCAGGTGCGTGACGACCTCCGGGTCGAGGGCGGTGCCGCCCGCCGCCACCCGGTGCAGCGCGTCGACGAACTCCGAGGTCCGGGCCACCCGTTCCTTCAACAGGTAGCCGATGCCGGCCGCACCGTCCGCCAGCAACCGGGTCACCCAGCCGGTCTCCAGGTGCTGCGAGAACACCAGCACCCCGACCTCCGGCCAGCGCCGCCGGATCCGCAACGCCGCCCGCACCCCCTCGTCGGTGTGCGTCGGCGGCATCCGCACATCCACCACCGCCACCCGCGGCCGGTGCTCCGCCACGGCCGCCAGCAACTCCTCGCCGCTACCGACCGCCGCCGCCACCTCCAGCCCCCGCACGGTCAGCAACTCCGCCAGGCCGTCCCGCAGCACCGCCGAGTCCTCCGCCAGCACCACCCGCAGCCGATCGTCCGTCATCCGCTCATTGTGACGCACCGCCCCGGCGCGCCGACCGACAGGCCGTCACCCCCCGATCCGCCGAACCGCCCGCGTGGACGGTTCAGTTGCCGGCCGGCCAGAACGGCATCGGCGCGCTGCCGTCGTACACCGATGCCAGGGCCGTCAGCACCCCGGCGGTGCCGGTCGCCAGGTCCATCGACAGGCGCATCAACTGCTCGCCGGGAAACGCAGGTTGGCCCTGCCGAGGCAGTACGTGCCAGGCCAGGCGGCGAACATGACGGTCGATCACATCATCGTCCGGCGCAGGCCCGGAGGGGTCCAGGGCGAGCAGCGCGAGCAGCCCGGCCCGCCCGTTGAACAGGCCCGGCTGCGCGACGAACTCCGGTTCTGCGGCGGCCCGGAGCCGCCCCACCCGCTCGGCCAGCACGGAATCGGGGCGGTGCCGCAGCAGGGCGTGCGCGACGGCGGCGATGCCCGCGCTGCCGGACTCCAAGCACGCCGGTGTCCGGCCGTCCACCCACAGCGTGCCGTCCCCGGCGACGACGCAGCGCGCGAGGTCCTGGTCGAGAGCGGCCCGGGCGAGGCCCAGCAGGGCCGGGTCCGCGCACTCCTCGAACAGCCGGACCAGCAGCAACGCGGTCCCGCTCGCGCCGTGCAGCAGCCCGGGCCGGGCCGTGGGCGCCGGCGCGGGTTCGCCCAGCCGGAGGGCGGCAACGGCCCGGTCGGCACTGTCGACGGCCGCGGCGAGCAGCGCGCGGTCACCGGTGACGCGGGCGAAGTGCAACCGCGCCAGCCCGATACCCGCCAGGCCCGCCGACAGCCCGGGCCCGGCACCCGGCTCGTCGTCCCGCTCGAGGCGCCGCAACAGCCCCAGCGCGCTCCCGCGCCGGCCCAGCCGGTCCAGCACCCACGCGACGCCGTGCGCGCCGACGAACAGCCCGGGCCGGCAGGGCCGCCGCTCCACCGCGTCGACCAGCCACCGCACCTGCCGCGGATCGACGCCCGCGCCCACCGAGTGCAGCGCCCACAGGACGCCCGCCGCGCCGTACGACAGACCCAGGGCGTCGTGGGTGAACTGCGCGGGGTCGCCCGGGAACAGCCGGTCGGAACGCTCGGGCGTCGCACTCCCGGCGATCGCCGCCACCAGCCCGTTCCGCAGCCGCGGCCAACCCTCCCGCCCGTCCCCGAACAGGCTTTCCACAGCGGCCAGTTGAGCTTCCCCGCGCGACCCGCCCTCGGGCAGGTAGCCGATCGGCAGCTCGAAACGCTTCCGGGCGGAACGGGCCAGCGCCGCCCCCTTCGCCGGATGCAGCCCAGTCAGTGGCACCAGCGGCAGGAACGCCCACATCCGCAGCGCCCGCAGCGCACACTCGTCCACCTCGAACCCGGCCACCCCGGCCGGCGCCGTGAACCCGGCCTCACCCACCCCGGGGTGCACGAACTCTCCCGCCGGGGAGGCGAGTTCGAGGTCGACGAAGACCGCCGACCCGTCCTCGCGGACGACCACATCGCGCGGATGCAGACCCCCGAGGGCGATGCCCCGACCGTGGACGGCACGCAGCGCAAGCTCCACCGCATCCAGCACCGCCAGCGCCTCCTCCCGGTACGCGGCCACCGCCACCTCGTCCGCCTCCGCGCGCACCAGCGGAAAGCGCCGGCCGAGCCAGCGGTGCAACCCCTCGCCCGCCACGTACTCCCGGACCAGGAAACGGTGCCCCCGCGCCGTCAGTTCACCCAGCACGGCCGGCACCGCGTTCAGGCCCGCCAGCGCCTCCAACGCCCGCTGCTCGCGCGCCAGCCGCCGCACCGCGTCCTCACCACGCCGATCGAGGCCCGCAAACGGGCGGCCCTCCTTCAGGACGACCCGCTCGCCACCGCCGACCGGCCGCGCCAGGTAGCTCCCGCCACCGTTCGAGACGTGCAGCACCCGCTCCACCGTGAACGGGAAACCGTCGACACTCCCGAGCCCCGCGCCCGCCACCGCCCCGGCCAGCACCGCCGGCACCGGCGCCCACTCCGGCAGGTCGAACGCCGCCCGCCGCACCTCCGGACGCAGCACGCCCGACGGCTCGCGCAGCGCCGCCATCACCTCGCCCTCCCCGGTGCGGCACCACTGCTCGGCGAACGCCCCGTAGCGCAGGTACAACGGACCGCGCCGCCACCGCAGACCGCCCGGGATGCCCGGGCCGGGCGCCCCCGCCAGGGCCTCGTCCAGCCCGCCGAGACATCGCTCCAACTGTGCGTCGTCCGCCGGGTACAGCGTCATGAACGTCCCACTGGAGTCGCGCGGGGCGTACTCGGCGTTCTGCAGCCGCACCAACGCCGGGCTGCGCAGGAATTCGAACGCCACCCCGTGCCCGAAGCAGTACGCCCGCACCACGTCCAGGATCCGCGGCGCGTTCTCCGGACAGGCCGACACGTGGATCCTCCACCCCTGCTCCGGCAACGGCACTGCGCCCGGCCGGTAGCCCACCCACGCCTCGCGCAGGCCGCGCACCCAGCCGTCCGGCGCGGCCCCGGCAGCCGCCGGGAACTCGTCGCGGGCCGCCCACTGGACCGGGGAGTCGTAGAAGACCGGATCGGCGTAGGTGTACGCCTCGTAGCGCATGTCCATCGGATCGCTCCATGGCGCCTCGCGGGGGAGTGTGACGCGGCTTCCGACGACGCGGGGGACGTCCGGCCGACCGTCACCGAGAGTCTGCAAGGACGGGCGCGAGCGCCGAAAGAGCCCCGGCGAGGGTTGGCCGGATCCCGCAGGCGCATGCCACCTGCCCCCGAACCCTCCCTTTACCTGCGCTTTCCCATGCCGGACGCCGCCGCAACCGCGAGCCCGCTCCCGCCCGCGGCACCGTCCCGCCAGCGGCGATACCGGGCCGGGGCCCGTCCCCCCGTCGCACGCGCCGGTGCGACCGCGCCCCGGTCGCACCTCGGCACAACGTCGGAGCGCACACGCCCGCCGAACGGGCCCCGACCCGGCACCCGCTGTCCGGTACCCGACCGGCGCGCCGCAACCCTCGAAGGCGTGCCCGCACCGCCGCGCACGCCCGGCGTGGGAGCGTCACCGCGCGCCCCACCTCGGACAACACGCCCAGGAATGGCCCCAGTTGGCCGGTTGTCGGTCTTCCAGGACACCCCGCCCGGGTAGCACCGACGGGTAGCGCCGACCACCCCCACGACGCCACCGTCAGCGACCTGACCCTCCGCCCCCGTACCCGACACCCCACCCCCGCCGAACGCGTGGCCGCGGGCGGCCGGTTCGGCGCAGCCCACCAAGCCTGCCCGTCGTCCGCACCCGCACCCGACAGGCCCCGGCGCGCGGCGGGATCGCGGGCGCCACCTCCGCTCGGTGCCGCCCGCGTCCTCACCCGCCGAACCCTCAGGCCCGCGCCGCTCCCGCCAGGTCGATCCCGAGGACACCCGCCGCAGTGGCCACGCACACGCGGCCCCCGTCGGTGATCACCAGCCCGACCGCAGCCGCGCCGATCGCCAGATCATGCGTGACCCGCTCGGCGCCCGCCAGCACCACGCGGACCAGGCCGTCCGCCCACCCGGCCGCGCACATCAGGCCGCCCGGCGTGGCGGCGATGGCGACCGCGGTGACGGGGACGTCCCGGGCCGGGAGCGGCGGGGAGAGCGGGCCGCGGCCCGGCATCCACGCCTGCACCCGGCCGTCGGCGCCGCCGGTGATCAGCAGGTGGTGCCCGCCGTGGTGGGCGAGATCGAGCGCGGTCACCGGCCCGTCGTGGAGCGGAGCGTCACTGCGCACCGCCTCCGCCCCGTCCCGGTCCTCCAGCAGGTGCACGCCTCCCGCCGCGTCCCCGGCCGCCACGGCGCGCTGCTCGCCGCCCCGCGCGGCGATCGCGGTCGCCCCGGCGTCCATCGAGGCCAGCAGCCGCCGCATCCCGTCGCCGGACGGGCCGGACAGCTCGGAGGGGCGGATCTCCTCGACGGCGCCACTGTGCCGCAGTGCGTACGTGCTGCCGTCGTGGCCGGTGGCCAGGGCGACGGTGGAACGGTCCGTCAGCCGGAGCGGCGAGCCGCCCGAGGGCCGACCGGTGGCAGGGTCGATCGCCCCGATGTCCCAGCCGACGGCGACCGCGAGCTGCCCCTCGTGTGACGGGGCGTTGTGCCGCGCGATCAGGTACACCGGGTCGGTCCGGCGCGCGAACGCCCAGCCGGCCCGCCAGCCCTGCCCGGCGAGCTGCGCGAACCGCTCCGACAGGTCGCCGCCCTCACCGGCCGTCCAGCAGTGCAGCGCGGACGCGCGCTCGCCCGGGTCCGCGGCGGCGATGACCCGCGGCCCGGCCGGCCACCACGCCCGGTGCACGGCGCCGCCGTCCCCCGACTCCGCACCGTTCGCGGCCCGCAGCGCCACCCCGTGCTCCACCGCGAGGCCGACCGCCAGCGGATCGGCGTGCACCAGGAACGCCGGGTCCGCCAGCAGGTCGTCGACCGGGGCCGACGTCCGGACGGCGTGCCGCAGCACCAGATCGAGCCGGTCGGCGTCCTTCGGGCCGGGCTGCTCCTCCGGCAGGAGGTTCTGGCGGATCGACAGGTGGTCGAGTCCGGTCCGGGCGAGGCGCTCGGCGAAGGAGACCGGCCAGACCCGGTAGCGCCCCTCGTGGTCGGCGGGCAACAGCAGCTCGACGGCCTGCTCCACCGCGAACGGGCCGAGGCTGCCGGGCAGTTCGCCCCAAAGCTCCTCGTCGAGAGCGCCCCGGACCGAGGCCAGCGCCACCACCGGAGCCCGGACGAGTTCGGGCAGCGACTCCCACCACGTCTCGGCCAGCGTCTCGGCCCGCCGCGCGAGCGGGGCGCCCGCGTCGAGCAGTATCCCGTCACCGGTGCGGGCGGCCAGCAGCGCCAGCGCGGGCGACGGGTAGACCTCCGCCGGGAGTCGGCGTCCGGCCAGGGACGTCGCCCACCGGGTGAACGCCTCCAGGTCGGTCCACTGCGGCTGGTCCAGGTCGAGCACGGCGGCCGGTACGTCCAGCGCGGCCGCCGCCGGCGTGTCGGAGGCGCACTCCACCACGATCCGCAGCCACGGCACCCGCAGCAAGGGACGCAACACCTCGGCCGCGATGCGCCGGGCGGCATCCGGCAGCAGACCGGAGCCCGCCCGGTCGAGGTCGGTCACCACCAGGACGCGCGGCACCCCGTCGATCAACGCCGCGACCAGCTCCTCCGGCCCGGCCGCCGACACACCCAGCAGCCCGGCGAGCCGCCACACGAACAGGTCCACGGTCAACTCGGCGGCGGACAGCGCCACTTCGACCCGCCGACCGGAGTGCGCATGGTCCGGCGGGCACGCGGCGACCAGCCAGTGCAGCAGGTGACTGCGGCCACTGCCGCCCGACCCGGCGACCCGGCACAGCCGCGGCGCCTGCGGGTCCTCCAGCCAGCCCAGCAGCGCCCGCCCGGCCGGGCGCCGCCCGGCGTGCAACGGCGGCAGCGGCGCCGCGCCGTCCGCGGCGGGCTGCTCCGGCTCCGGCGCGCCGTACCGCGGGTTCGGCCAGAACCGCAACGGGAAACCGTCGCCGTCCACCTGCCAGGCCCCCTCCACGACCCCCACCGGCACCCGCCCGTCCGGGTCGTGGCCCTCGTCGGCCTTGAACAGCCAGCCCCCGCGCCGCACCGCCTCCGCGCACTGATCCCGGGACATCCGCGGATACGGCCGGTACCCCGGCGGCCGCGGCGGCACAAACCCCTCGACGACCGACTCGCCCGGCCCGTCCGGCACGATCAGCTCGCTGGCCCGGTCCTCACCCATACAAGTCCTCCCCGTCTCGCCCCGTTCGCCCCCGAACGCAGCGGGGACACCCTAGCGCGCAGCAGTGCCGGCCGGACCGCGATCCGCCGCCACCGCCGCACCCGAACCTTCCGAACGAGGATCCCGCTCTCCGGCGGTGCGCGGAAGTACGTGAGTGACGATCCGTCAAAAGCTGGAACCAGGCGGTCTGATGTGATCGTCTGCCTACGCATGAATGACAACACGGTAGTAGGACGACGGGGTCTGCTGCGCACGGCGGTCGCGGGAGCGGCCCTCCTGCCGGTGGCCGGAGTCGGAGCAGGCGCCGCGGTCGGCGCGAGCGCCGGAGTCGCGGCCGCGGCCGAGACGGACGAACCGGCACCGACCGGCGGCGAGACCGTCTACCGGTGGCTCGGCAACAGCGGATGGCGGATCGAGGGCAACGGGAAGACCGTCCTGTTCGACCCGTACATCACGCGGTACCCGACGAACGACTTCGACCCGAAGACGAAACTGGCCGTCGCCCCCGACCTGATCGACCAGCACATCGGCAAGCCGGACCTGGTCCTGGTCAGCCACTGCCACTGGGACCACTTCAACGACGTCCCGTACATCGCCAAGCACCACGGCGTGCAGGTGGTCGGGACGGCCACCGCCTGCCACCTGCTCCGCGCGATGGGGGTGAAACCGGAGCAGCTGATCGTGGTGAAGGGCGGCGAGTACCTCGACTTCGGCGGGTTCACCGTCCAGGTGGTCGCCAGCCTGCACAGCCGCAACGCCAAGCACCAGTTCTGGGTGCCAGGCACCCTCACCGGCCCGCCCGCCACCGCCCCGCGGACCATCGGCGACCTCCCGGAGGGCGACACCCTCGCCTTCCAGGTCCGCCTGGGTGACGGCCCGTCCGCCCTGCTGACCGGCGCCGCCGACTTCTCCGAACAGCACTACGCCGGGCTGAAGCCGGACATCGCCATGCTGTCGGCGGAGACCAACGCCCACAGCGTCCACCGCTACGTACCGCGGCTCCTCAAGGCCCTCGACCACCCCCGCACGGTGATCCCCGTGCACTGGGACTCCTTCGAGACCCCGCTCACCGAGCCGGCCGTCCACGACACCGGGATGGACCTGGACGGCCTCATCAACCAGACCCGCGAACTCTCCCCCCAGACCCGCCTGATCCGCCCCGAACACCTGACCCCGCTCCGCCTCCGCGCCTGACCACCCCGGCCCCGCCTGCGAGGCCGCCCCGGACTTCGAAATCTGCCGCCCAACCGTCAACTATGGTGTGCGGACGCCACGGTGGCACCACCTGCCACCGTGCGCCGAACCGCACGACACCACCAGGGGGACCCATGACCGAGGCCGCACAGCATCTCCAGGCCACCATCCCGGCCACCATCACCACCGAGCGGCTGATCCTGCGCCCGTTCACCGCCGCCGACGCCGACGACCGCTACGCGTACCAGTGTCTGCCCGAGGTCGTCCGCTACCTCTACCGCCCGGCACTCACCCGCGAGGGCAACGAGGCCTCCATCGCCACCCGCGGCGTCCACGCCGGCTGGAGCGCCGACAACGACGGCCTCCTGTGGGCCGTCTGCCGGGCCGACCAACCGGGCGTCGTCGGCGAGGTCGTCGTCACCCTCACCAACGCCCGCGCCCGCCAGGCCGAGATCGGCTGGGTCTTCAACCCGCAGTACGCCGGCCAGGGCTACGCCACCGAAGCAGCCCGCGCCCTCACCACAACAGCCTTCGAATCCCTGGGAGTTCACCGCCTCTTCGCCCGGCTCGACGCCCTCAACACCCCCTCCGTCCGAGTCTGCGAACGCCTCGGCATGCGCCGCGAGGCCCACCTGATCGACAACGACCTCGACGGCGACCGCTGGGGCACCGAATACGTCTACGCCATCCTCGCCCGCGAGTGGAACGCCTGACCCATCACCTGCCCCGCCCGGCTGCCCGGCGGCCGGGCGGGCGTGCGGCGGCACCGGCCGACTGATTCATGACGGATTCGCCCCGCCCCGCCGCTGCGTAGCGTCATCGAGGTCAGCCGCCCCGACCGCATGGGAGCACCACGATGCCCGCCTACGCCCTGGCCCAGGTCCACTCCGTCGAGGTCTGCCCCGACACCGTCGAATACCTGCGGCGCATCGACGCCACCCTCGACGCGTTCGGCGGACGCTTCCTCGTCCACCGCGGCAACTTCGAGACCATCGAGGGCAGTTGGGGCCGGCAGGGCCTGATTATGATCGAGTTCCCCGACTACCAGCAGGCCCACGCCTGGTACACCTCACCCGCCTACCAGGACATCCTGCCCCTGCGCACCCGCCACATGACGGCCGACGTGATCATCGCCGACGGCGTCCCCGCCGGCTACCGGGCCGGGCACCGCTTCGACGAGCACTGAGCCCGCCCTCCCGGCCGGCGTGCCGTCGGGCCCGCCGCCCCGGACACGCCGGTGCCCGGCGGGTGGGATTCCCGCCGGGCACCTGAATGCGAATGCTGAGGCCAGCCCTTAGAAGTGGGCACCGGACTCGGTGTGCGAGCCCTCGACGCCCTCGTCACCGGCGAAGACCCAGCCCTTGGAGTGCTCGACGCCGCACGGGTCGACCTCGGAGTGGACCTTGGCCTCGCCGGCCCCCTCCTCGTTGGCGATGAACTGACCCTGGTTGAACTCCGCGCCCTCGTGGCCTTCGTGGCCGTGGGCAGCGGCGAGTCCGGCGCAGCCGAGGACGAGGGGGGCGGCGAGGGCGCTGACGGCCAGAACACGCTTGAGAGCACGCATGAGAATCTCCTCCGAGAAGTTGGTCGGTGGCGGGCGGTGTCGGTCCTGCCGATTCCAGAACGCCACGGGATCCGGAGGCCCGCAAAAGGGCCGTGCGTCCGTCTGGTCCTGACGGATCATCAGAACCCTTGCGCCTGCGGGGGATGGGCGGTTCGAGGGTTCACCCCTGGGTGGTCGCCCGGGAAGCGCTCTGATTTATCTGACAGACCGTCAGATCACTTTCATCACACGACAGATGGCGCAGCGCGGCGCTCACGGGTGCCAGGGTGCCGCAGTGGTCGAACCCTGCGCGCGTCCTCGAGCGCGGAACAGTGTTCGGCGCGAGTGGCGGGCCGAGTCCGGGCGCGGTACTGCCCGCGCGGCCGGACCATCGAGGCGCCCGTCCGGCGATCCCGATCCGGGCGTCGTCGGCGGCGTGCGTACCTCGCCGCCTGACCCGTTCGAGGGTGTCCGGTCGTCGCGCTCCTGAGTTCTCATCAGGCCCCCGTGATCGCGGCAGTGCTGATGCCGGGTTGGCATCCCGCGTTCGGGCATCCGAGCGATTCGCCAGGTCCACTGATAGTAATAATTGATAACACTTGGTATTAGCTGTACATAGTCAAGGGCATGACGAGACATTTCCGCGGACCGTGGCGGCTCAAATCCCGAACGGCCCGCTTCATCAGCGCCGCAGCCACACTCGGCCTGGTCGGTACCAGCCTGGTCGCCTCCTGGGGCGCCGAGGCCGCCGCCCCTGAACGCCCCCGAGCGGTGGCCATGCCGGAGCGTGTCCGAGCCACCGGTTCGCCCCTCCTGCAGGAGGACTTCACCGGCGCGACCGCGGACCCGAGGTTCGTCGCCGTCGGCTCGGCGTGTCTGACGGGTGCTCCGACTTCGCCCCTCGGGCCGGACGGCCGCCCGCTGGGCGGCTGCCCGCTCCCGCAGGTCGGCCCGGTGCCGCCGCTGGACGGCTCGCCGTTCGGCTACCTGCGGATCACCGACTCCAGCAACGACCAGAACGGCGCGGTGCTCTTCGAGCAGGCGCTGCCGGCCAACGCCGGTCTGGACGTGAGCTTCGACCAGTGGCAGTACGGCAGCACCACGCCCGCCACCCCGGCGGACGGCATCTCGTTCTTCCTGGTCAACGGCGATGTCTCGCTCGATCACCCCGGCGCGTTCGGCGGCAGCCTCGGCTACGCGCAGAAGCTGCCCGACGACAACCCGAACCTGACCTTCCTGCCCGGCGTCGACGGCGGCTACCTGGGCGTCGGACTCGACGTCCTCGGCAACTACTTCGGCGACTGGGAACACCGCGGCAACGGTTGCCCGCCCGGCCAGCGGTCCCCGGCCGGAACGGGGTTCCACGTCCCCGCGCCCGGACCCAACATGGTCACCGTCCGCGGCCCGGGCAACGGCATCGAGGGCTACTGCTTCCTGACCGCGACGACCAGCAACTTCACCACCACCGGCCCGTGGCCGTCCACCCTGCCGGGCAACCTGCAGGGCCCGCTGACCGCCCTGCCGCCGGGCGTGACGCCGGCCCAGGCCCAGGCACTGCTGGAGCCGTCCCGCCGCCGGGTCAACGTCCACATGACCCCGGCGCCGAACCCGGTCCTGACCATCAGCGTCGACTTCAACGACGGCACAGGCCCGCACCAGGTGCTGAGCACCCCCGCGCCGCAACCCGTCCCCCCGACCTACAAGTTCGGCTTCGCCGGCTCCACCGGCCTGTTCACGGACGTGCACCTCATCCGCAACGTGGTGATCGGCACCGACCAGCCACTGCCCGAACTCAACCTCGTCAAGCAGGCCCACCAGCCCCTGCCCGCCGACCTCACGATCGGCAGCACGATCCCGTACGACTTCGTCGTCACCAACTCCGGGACCATCCCGATCAACAACCTGGCCGTCAACGACCCGAAGGTCGGCCCGATCAACTGCCCCGTGACCGTGCTGGAACCGGGCAAGACAGTCACCTGCACAGCGACCTACCTGGTCACCGCGGAAGACGTCGCCGCAGGCCACGTCGTCAACACCGCCCAAGCCACGGGCACCGCAGACGGCGATCCCGTGACATCGCCACCATCCACCGAGGACATCCCCGTGGTGGCCCCGCCAGGCATCGAGATCGTCAAGCACGTGGACGCCCCCGAGCCCTTCAACGTGGGCGACACCGTCCCCTACACCTACGTGGTGAGCAACACCGGCGGCACCGAGGTGACGAACCTCTCGGTGACCGACGACAAGATCACCAACATCACCTGCGACACCACCACCCTGGCCCCCCGCGGCAGCCCCGGTGACAGCACAGAATGCCACGGCACCTACGTGATCACCGCAGCCGACGCCGCAGCCGGCCACTCCACCAACCACGCGACAGCACACGGCACATCCAACGGCGAGCCAATCACCTCCCCCGAGACAGAAGCCACCGTCACAGTCATCGGCCCGTCCTCCCTCGCCCTGAGCAAGCAGGCAGACACCGCAGGCCCCGTCCACGTCGGTGACACCGTCGGCTACACGTACACCGTGACGAACACCGGCCAGACAGTGCTCGACGACCTCCTGGTCGCCGACGACCACGCCACCTTGGTGACGTGCGACGCGACGACACTGAACCCGGGCCAGAGCACGCTGTGCCACGCCACCTACGTGGTTACCGCCGCAGACCTCGCCCTCGGCCACCTCACCAACAGAGCCGAAGCCGCGGCTACGAACCCGCAGGGCGAGACGGTTCTGAGTCCGCCGGATCAGGTGGTGCTGCCGGTGGTGGGTGAGGCGCGGTTGTCGATCGAGAAGACCGCGGACAGTGCTGGTCCGTTCGAGGTCGGTGACACCGTGGCTTACACGTATACCGTCACCAACACCGGCACCGCCGTCATCCACAACGTGACCGTCGCGGATGACCATGTCGCCGCGGTGACGTGTGACGCGACGACGTTGAACCCCGGTGCGAGCACGCTCTGCCACGGCAGTTACGTGATCACCGCCGCGGATGTCACGGCCGGGCATGTGACCAACACCGCTCACGCGAGCGCTCTCGACCCGGAGAACGAGCCGGTGGTGAGTCCTCCCACCGAGGCAACTGTGCCGGTGGTGGGCGAGGCCCGGTTGTTGATCGAGAAGACGGCTGACAGTGCGGGTCCGTTCCATGTCGGTGACACGGTGCAGTACACGTACACCGTCACCAACATCGGTACGGCCGTCATCCACAACGTGACCGTGTCGGATGACCATGTCGCCGCGGTGACGTGCGACGCGACGACGTTGAACCCTGGTGCGAGCACGTTGTGTCACGGTAGTTACGTCATCACCGCTGCGGATGTTGCGGCGGGTCATGTGACGAATACGGCGCACGCGAACGGTACGGATCCGGATGGTGAGCCGGTGCGGAGTGGGCCGGCCGAGGCGACTGTTCCGGTGGTGGGTGTGGCGTCGCTGTCCATCGAGAAGAAGGCGGATGCGACTGGTCCGTTCCACGTCGGTGACACCGTGGCGTACACGTACACCGTGACCAACACCGGTACGGCCGTCATCCACAACGTCACGGTGGCGGATGACCATGTCGCCGCGGTCACGTGCAACACGACGACGCTCAACCCGGGTCAGAGCACGCTCTGCCACGGTAGTTACGTGGTCACCGCTGCCGATGCGGCGGCCGGTCACGTGACGAATACGGCTCACGCGAATGGCACCAACCCCGAGGGTGAGCCGGTGCAGAGCCCGCCCGGTGAGGCGACTGTTCCGGTGGTGGGTGTGGCGTCGCTGTCGATCGAGAAGACCGCTGACAGCGCTGGTCCGTTCCATGTCGGTGACACGGTGCAGTACACCTACACCGTCACCAACACCGGCACGGCCGTCATCCACAACGTGACCGTGACGGACGACCATGTCGCCGCGGTCACGTGCAACGCGACGACGTTGAACCCCGGTGCGAGCACGTTGTGTCACGGCAGTTACGTGGTCACCGCTGCGGATGTTGCGGCGGGTCGTGTGACGAACAAGGCGACCGCGAATGGTACGGATCCGGAGGGGCATCCGGTGGTGAGTCCTCCGGGTGAGGCGACGGTGGAGACCGTTTCGGGTGCGTCGTCGCTGTCGGTCGTGAAGGAGTCCGATGTGTCGGGTTCCGCGAAGGTGGGTGACACGATCACGTACACGTACACGGTGACGAACACCGGGTCGACGGTGCTGACGGATGTTGCGGTCAGTGACGATCGGGTGTCCCCGGTGGTGTGCGAGTCGGCCACGCTGGAGCCGGGTGCGAGCACGACGTGCCGCGGCACCTACGTGGTGACCGAGGAGGACGCGAAGGCCGGTCATGTCACGAACGTCGCGACGGCTTCGGCGCGGGATCCGCAGGGGCAGTTGGTGGAGTCCCGGCCGGTGTCGTTGTGCGTGACGGTGTCGGAGTGCCCGGAGAGGGAGAAGGGCGAGGGCTGTGTGAAGGTGCCGCGTCCGGGTGGTCCTTCGAAGCCGCCGCACGCCGGTGGCGGGGGTCATCTGCCGGACACGGGTTCGCCCGCGGGTCTCGCGGCTGCGGGTCTGGTCGGTGGCGGGCTGCTGACGCTGGGCGGTGTGCTGCTGTACCGGGCACGGCGTCGGGCTGGTGCGGACCGGTTCGTGGGGTAGTACCCGCGCCTTCGCCGCTCGTTCGGTGAATGGGACCGCCCCCGGGGCTTTCGGGCTCCGGGGGCGGTCCCACGCCGTGTGGTCGTGGTCGCCGTTGCGGGTCGTGGTCGCCTGTCGTGGTCACCGGTCGTGGTTGTGGTTGTGGTGGTGGGGTGTGTTCATGTCGCCGGTGGTGGGTGTGCCGGTGGTGGTTTTGTAGCGGAGGAGGACGGTGCCGGTGGGGCCGGCTTCTGGTGGCTTCAGGAGGGTGAGGTTGGTCGGTACGGTGCCGTGGTCGAAGATTTTTTTGCCGGTGCCGAGGGTGATGGGGTGGAGCCACAGGTCGAGGCGGTCGTAGAGCCGTTCCTGTAGCAGGCTTTGTACCAGGTTGAGGCTTCCCACGACTTTCACGTGTTCGTGGCGTTCCCGGATTTCGTGTACGGCGTTGGCCAGGTCCGGTCCGAGCAGTGTGGAGCCTTTCCAGGGGAGGTCGGGTGTGTGGCGTGAGGCGACGTACTTCGGGACGCTGTTGAACAGTTCCGCGATCCGTCCGTCCTTCTGGCGCGGCCAGTACGCGGCGAAGAGGTCGTAGGTGCGCCGGCCGAGCAGTAGCGCGTCGGTGTCCTCGTACGCGGTGCTGATCTGCGTGCCGGTGTACTCGTCCAGTAGCGGTACCTGCCATCCGCCGTACGGGAATCCGGCCGGGTCCTCGTCGGGTCCGCCGGGCGCTTGCCCGACGAGGTCGAGGGTCGCGAACAGTTCGATGTGGATCAGGCCCATGTCTGTGCTCCCGGGAAGAGGGGGGTGGTGGTCGTTCCGGTCGAGATGTAGACCGGGCGGGGCCGCGGAACTCGTCGCCACGCCGGGACCCGGTCTTTTCCGCCCGCCGTCCGCCGCGCGCCCGTCCGCCGCCCGCCGTCCGCCGCGCGCCCGTCCGCCGCGCGCCCGTCCGCCGCGCGCCCGTCCGCCGCGCGCCCGTCCGCCGCGCGCCCGTCCGCCGCGCGCCCGTCCGCCGCGCGCCCGTCC
>NZ_JBICXW010000017.1:49793-172791 GCF_043200475.1 Kitasatospora sp. NPDC048407
CGTTCCGCCGCCCGCCGGGCAGGGTTTTCGCCGTGCCGCGTGGTGGCTCGGCGTCTCGGCGGGCGCTGCTCGTTGCGCTGTCGGTCTGTTGTCCTGGTCGCCCGCGGGTCGGGTCGGTTTCGTGGGATCGGGTCCGGTTGGGGGGCTTTCTGGTGGACGGCGGGTGGTGGGTCGAGGTCGGTGGTGTGCTGGGTGGGCCGGTTCCGCCTGCTGGGCGTTGACGGGCGGGTGGGTGGCCGGGGTGGCGGGTGTGTCGTGTTCGGTGTGTCCGTGCCGGGTGTGGTGGAGGTGGCAGGGAGTGGGGGAGGGGGTGTCGTGGGTGGGTGTTTTGGGGTGGGTGTTCTGGGGGTGGGGTCGTGGTGGGGCTTTCCCGCTTGTCTAGGACGGTGTTTCCTGGCCCCGGGGTGACGGCTGCAAGTGGCCCCACCGAGGAACGGTTTAAGTTGGCCCCACCAGGCGGTCGGCGCGGTAAGTGTGTCGAAGGCGGCAGTCGTCACCGGTTGCAGGATTGGTCTGACCCCTGGGCTGCTCTCTGGTCGGTCGGCGGCGGTGAGCGGCGCCAACTTGAGGCGGGGGATCGCTCCTCGGGGCAGGGGAGTAGATGAAGGCCGTCAGCGATTTCTTGTCCCTGCTCGGGACTCCTGTCCGACAGGACGAAGGGCATCTGATCAAGGAGATCGCTGCGTCCTGGTCGGTCACCCTGTCCGAGGACTTCATCGCGATCGCCGGCGCGTACGGCGATGCGGTCATCTCGGACTACATCTGCTTCTGCGGGGCCCGGACGCTCCGCAGCTACGCCGACCGCATGGGCCCCCTTCTTGAGGCCTCTTCGACGGTTCCCCACGTGGTGCTGCCGACCCCTGGCGGCGCTCTGGTCTGGGGGAACACGATCGAAGGCGACCAGCTCTTCCTCGTCCCCCGTGGGGGCGGGACCTGGACGGTCTCGGCGTTCCGCCGAGGCTGGGCGGACTGGCACGACACCGACCTCGGCTTCAGTGACTGGTTCCACCTCGCACTGACCGGCCAGACGGCCACTGACTGGCTACCGGAGTGGGAGCCGCTGCCGCACCTCCTTGAGCTCGCCGGCGGGTGACAGAAGCGTTGAGCGGGCGATCGGCGAAGAGCACTCGTTTGGAGTAGTGCTGGATTGGCCGGGCTCCGGCAACCGGATCACGCTGTGTGAGTTCGTAGTCACGGCCGTGTCAGGAGGCCGAAGATTTGCAGCGCGTCGAGTTGTTCGGGCGGATTCGCCGGGACAAGAGGCTGGAGAACGCCTCCGTCCGGGAGTTGGCCCGCCGTTACTCCGTCCACCGCCGAGTGGACCGCCAGGCCCTGGACAGCGTGTTGCCTCCGAAGCGGAAAGAGCCCGTGACCCGCCGCTCCGCGCTGGACCCGGCCAAGGGCTGGATCGACGAGATGCTGCGGGCGGACCTGACCGCGCCGCCCAAACAGCGGCACACCAACAAGCGGATCCTGGCCCGGCTGCGGGACGAGTACGGCTTCACCGCGGTCGCCTACACCACCCTCAACGACTACCTGCGGGTCCGCCGGCCCCAGATCAAGGACGAGGCGGACCGGGCCCGGATGCTGCACGAGGGCATGGTCCCGCAGTTCCACCGGCCCGGCGAGGAGGCCGGAATCGACTTCGCCGAGGTCTGGGTGCGGGTCGACGGCAAGCCGCTGCAGTGCCGGATGTTCACGCTGCGGCTGTCGTATTTCGGCAAGGCGGTCCACCGGGTCTTCTCGACGGCCGCTCAGGAAGCCTTCATGCAGGGCCACGTCGACGCCTTCCGGATCCTGGGCGGCGTCCCGGTCCGGCACATCCGCTACGACAACCTGAAGCCCGCGGTCTCCCAGGTCTGCTTCGGCCGCTCCCGGGTCGAGTCGCAGAGGTGGGTGGCGTTCCGCTCGCACTACGGCTTCGACGCGTTCTACTGCCGGCCCGGTAAGGAGGGCGCGCACGGGAAGGGCGGCGTCGAGCACGAGGGCGGGCGCTTTCGCCGCTCGCACCTGGTTCCCGTCCCCGAGGTCGACACGCTGGCGGAGTTGAACGAGCGGATCGAGCGCATCGAGGTGGAGGAGGACGCCCGGCACATCGACAACCGGCCCACCTCGGTCGGTTTCGACTTCGCCTACGAGGCCCCGCTGCTGGCGCCGGTCCCGGAGGAGGAGTTCGACGTCGGGCTGACGCTGACGCCGCGGGTCGATAAGACCTCCCGGATCACGGTCCGGCAGAACAAGTACTCCGTCCCGGCCCGGTTCATCGGCAGGACGGTGCGGGTCTCGCTGCGGGCCGACGAGGTCCTGGTCTTCGACGCCACAAGGTGATGGTCCGCCATTTGCGGCTGGCCGGCCGCTACGGCTTTCGCGACCTGCTCGACCACTACCTGGAGATCCTGCGGGACAAGCCCGGCGCGCTGGAGAACTCCACCTGGGGCGAAGCCGTGACCCGGGTGGCCCGGGTGGTTTTGTGGGTCTGGTGATCTTGTGTCGTGACCCGGTGGGTCTGGCGTGGTTGTTCGGGGGGATCCGCAGGGCTGGGGGTGTCGGTCAGTGGCCGCTGTCCGGTCTGTCCGGGTCGTTCGGGTCGTTCGGGTCGTTCGGGTGGTTCGGGTCGTTCGGTCGGTTCGGGGTGTGGGTGGTGAGGTTGCCGTAGGTGGAGAGGGTGTCGGGGAGGGTGTCGGGGTGGTCGCGCAGGGTGGTGTCGAGGAAGGCGAGGGTGGTGGCGGTGATGGTGCGGGGGCTCTGGGAGCGGCCGAGGGTGCCGGTGAGGGAGGGGATGGGCGGCAGGTAGAGGGGGGCGTCGGTGAAGGTGAGGTGGGCGGCGCCAGGGAGGGTGAGGCGGTAGCTCGTGCGGGTGTTGTGTCGCAGGGCGTCGGTGAGGCGGGGCAGGTAGCGGGGGTCGGCGCTGGGGGTGTCGGCCTGGGTGAGGGCGAGTGCGGGTATGCGGAGGTCGGGGGTGGTGGGGCCGTGGGGGTAGCCGTCGAGGTCGATGACGCAGGTGAAGCGGTCGTCGTTGCGGGCGGCCTGGAGGGCGGCGGCGCCGCCCATGGAGTGGCCGGCGGCGGCGGCCCTGCCGGTGTCGAGGTGCCCGGCGAGGGGGTCGGTGCCGTGTTGGAGGGCGTTCAGGCGGGTGAGGGCGAAGCGGAGGTCGGCGGCCCGGACGGCCGTCCAGCCGGCCGCGAGTTCCTCGTCCCTGACAAGGTCGCCGCTGGAGACCGTCGCCGAGTGGATGGTGCGGCCGTCGGTGAGGACGACCGCGGCACTGTCGTAGGGGTGGTCGAGGGCGGCGACGACGTAGCCGTGGCTGGCGATCTCCTCGGCCCACGCCGTGTTCTGGGTGCGGGCGCCACCGGATCCGGGGGAGAACAGCACGACGGGGAACCGCTCGCGGCCGTCGGCGACGGGTGCGTCGAAAACCGCGCGGCCGCGTGCCGCGATCAGGCCGTCGAGGAGGAAACCCGGCAGGCCGGCCCCGTGGGCGAGCGCGGCGGCGACGGTGCGCGCCTCGGCGGGGGTGCGTCCCAGGTACAGGGCCCGCGGGGTGCCGGCGGGACTCTCCCGGGCGGGGTACCAGAGCTGGACGACGACGGTGCGCCGCTCCCGCGGGTCGGCGGTGAACGTCTCGGGGCGGTCGGGGTCGGTCCACTGCAGCACGCGGGTACCGACCGCGAACCCGCCGGTGGGCTCGGGGAACACGGGTACCGGGAACGCCCACGCCGCCACCGGGCCCGCCGCGATCAGGCCGGCGCCCGCCGCCGAGGCGGGCAGCGCCAGCCACCACCGGGCCCGCCACGCCGGCCGGCGGCCGGCCCGCCGCCGCCGTACGAGGGGGGCGAGCGTGAACGGCAGCGCCGCGCCGGCGCCCGCCAGGACCGGCAGCAGCTGCCAGCGCACACCCGCCGCGCCCAGTACCACCGCCGAGGGCGCCAGGACGGCGAGCGCGGCGATCGTGACGGGCGGGCGGGCGGCCCGCGGAAGCCAGCGTGCCGCCACCAGCGCGGCGGCGGCGAGCACGGCGAGAAGTTCCGGAAGGGACAGGGACAGGGGCTCGATGATCTCGGTCACCCGGTCATCGTCCGGGCACGGCACCCGCCGCCACATCGCCCCCGCGTCGGTACCCGCCTGCCACACCGGGCGGACCCGCCCCGCCCGCCGGCTGCGACCGGCGTCGCAACCGGGCGCCCCGTTCGGGCAAGCCGGTTGCGACCCAGGGCGGCACCGCGGCTCCTCCTGAGGTCGTACACCCCGCCGCCGTGATCCGCCCCCGGGCGCATGCGCCCCGCGCCCGGCGCGCCCTACCGTGACAGGGCCGCCACACCCACCGGGCCACACGGAACACCCACACCCCCGCGCCCGCCGCGGGACCCGGCCGGCGACAGCGCGGCGAATCCGCCACCCGTGCCGGACCGAAAGTGACAGGGACACCCGTGATGACCGAGGCGGCCGCCGAGCCCGCCCCCACCCGCCCGGGGCGCCGTCCGGGGTGGGTGAGGGCCGTGGCGGCGACCCGCCGGACCGCCGCCCGGGCCTGCCGCCCGGTCGCCCGGCTGCTGTCGCCCGCGGCGGGACCCGATCGGCGTCACCGTGCCGGACCGACAGTGACAGGGACATCCGTGATGACCGAGGCGGCCGCCGAGCCCGCCCCCACCCGCCCGGGGCGCCGTCCGGGGCGCCACCCGGCCTGCCGTCCGGGGTGGGTGAGGACCGTGGCGGCGACCCGCCGGGCCATCACGCGGGCCTGCCGCCCGGCCGCCCGGCTGTCGCCCGCCGCCGCCGACTCCCTGCCCGCCGTGCTGCTCCTGCTGCACATCCTCACCACGCGCGCGCCGCGCGAACTCCCCGCCGCCGCGGCCCTCACCGCCGCCCTCGCCCTGCCGCTGGCCCGGCGCCGCCGAGCACCGGCCGCGGTGTTCTGCGCCGTCACGTGCGCGGCCCTCGCCCAGTGGCTGACCGGGATCCAACTCCCCGCCGACGCCGCCCTGCTGATCGCCCTCTACACCGTCGCCGCCCACACCGGCCCGCTCGGCACACTCGCCGCCGCCACCGTCATGGAGGCCGGCGCCGTGCTCGCCTGCGCCCGCTGGGCGTCCCCGGGCGCGTTCTGGACCCTCCTCGCCGCCGCGACCGCGACCGTCGTCGCCGCCACCGTCCTGGGCGTGAACAGGCGCACCACCCGCGCCCACCTCGCCGCCCTCCACGAACGCGCCACCCGCCTGGAGGACCAGCACGACCAGCAGGCCCGCCTCGCCGTCGCCGAGGAACGCGCCCGCATCACCCGCGACATGCACGACATCGTCACCCACAACCTGTCCGTCATGGTCGCCCTCACCGACGCCGCCGTCCACGCCCAGCACCGCGCACCCGACAAAGCCACCACCGCGATGCTCCGCGTCTGCGAAACCGGCCGCCAGGCCCTCACCGACATGCGCCGCTCCCTGGGCCTCCTGCACACCGACGACACCGACGACACCGACGCCCACCGCCACCCCCTGCCCGGCATCACCCAACTCGCCACCCTCGCCGAACAGATGGACGCCGCCGGACTCCCCACCCGCCTCGACCTCCACGGCGACCACACCCACCTGCCCGCCACCGCCCAACTCACCGTCCACCGCCTCGTCCAGGAAGCCCTCACCAACACCCTCAAACACACCCCCACCGGCACCCGCGCCCACGTCCGCGTCGACTGCGCCGCCCACACCGTCACCGTCCACATCACCGACAACGGCCCCCACCCGACCCGCCACCGCCCCGGCACCCCACCACCCCGCCCCGGCACCGGGATCGCGCCACCCGGTCACGGCATCACCGGCATGCGCGAACGCGCCGCCGCCTACGGCGCCACCCTGCGCGCCGGACCCCTGCCCGGCGGCGGCTGGGAAGTCCACACCCGCCTGCACCTCGACACCACCCGGCCGGGCACCGCATGACGATCCGCGTCCTGATCGCCGACGACGAAGCACTCCTGCGCATGGCCTTCACCACCGTCCTGGAAACCCACAGCGACATCACCCCCGTCGGCGAAGCCACCGACGGCGCCCACGCCGTCCACCTCACCCGCCGGCTGCGCCCCGACGTCGTCCTCATGGACGTCCGGATGCCCGGCACCGACGGAATCGAAGCCACCCGCCAGATCGTCCGGGACCACCCGCACACCAGAGTGCTGATCCTCACCACCTTCGACCTCGACGCCTACGCCTTCGCCGGCCTGCGCGCCGGAGCGTCCGGATTCCTGCTGAAGAACACCCGCCCCGACGACCTGCTCACCGCGATCCGCGGCGTCGCCGCCGGCGACGCCGTCCTCTCCCCCCGCATCACCCGCCGCCTCCTCGACACCTGCCGCCCCCACCTCCCCACCCCCCACCCCGCCGACCGCGACGAACGCGACGAACGCCTCGGCCGCCTCAGCGCCCGCGAACACCAGGTCCTCGTCGAAGTCGGCCGCGGCCTGACCAACGCCGAGATCGCCACCCGCCTGTCCATCGCCGAAGCGACCGTGAAATCCCACCTCGGACGGATCCTCCACAAACTCGAACTCCGCGACCGGATCCAAGCCGTCGTCTACACCCACCACAACCACCTCATCCCCCCGACCTGACCACCACCGGACACCCCCGCCCGCCGGCACCAGGCCCCCGCCACCACGGCACGCGACCCGGAGCCACCGGACACCCCCGCCCGCCGGCACCAGGCCCTCGCCACCACGGCACGCGACCCGGACACCCGCTCCCACGGCACGCGACCCCGAACCCGCTCCCCGTCCCGCGCCCGACCCGACCAGGGGTGACGGCCCGGACACCCGGCACGCACACCCGGGCCACCCGGAGACCGCCCCCACCCGCCGCCCCCACCCGCCGCGGGCGGCGGCCGCCCGTATCCGCGGCGCCGGACCGGAACCCGCCCGCCAGCGGGAGACCCGACCACCACGGCCCCGTTCCCCGGACCGCCGGCGGGAGCGATCGCCCTCGGCCCCACCCCGGCAGCGACTGCTGTCCGACCCGCGGCACCCGCTTCGCTACGCCCCGGCACCCGCCCCGTCCCGGCTCCTCCGGCCTGCCGCATCCGTTCGCCCTCTCGTGGCGGACCGTCACCTGGGCGGCGACAGCCGGCCCGCCCCCCGGTCACCACGGCGCCCTCTTGCCGCACTTCCCCCGGCCGCCACCGTCACCGACACGACCCCCCCGGCACCTGCTCCCCGCCCGGGCCGGGCGCGGCGCGGTACACGACGCTGCTGACCGGGGGCCGGACGGGGACACGGCCCGCCGCCCGCCGCGCCCCGGCCCCACCGTGAAACCGAGCCGCCGTCAGCGACCCCGGGCCCGACCAGGGGTGACGGCCCGGACACCCGGCACGCACACCCGGGCCACCCGGAGACCGCCCCCACCCGCCGCGGGCGGCGGCCACCCGTATCCGCGGCGCCGCCGGACCGGAACCCGCCCGCCCGCGGGCCCACTTCGGCCTCCATGACACCGCCCGCCCGCGGGCCCACTTCGGCCTCCATGACAGCCGGGCCCCGGCGCACTCACCACCCCGGCCCCGAGGGGTCTGCGCCCGCCGAACCCGGATCCGCCGCCACCCCCGGCACGCCGCCGCCCGCCGGCGGGAGACCCGACCACCACGGCCCCGTTCCCCGGACCGCCGGCGGGAGCGATCGCCCTCGGCCCCACCCCGGCCCTCGGGCGTACCCGCGCGCGGGCCACCCCGGCAGCGACTGCCGTCCGACCCGAGGGCTTCCCGGGGACCGCGCCGCGCCCCGGCCCCCGGCGGACGGCCGGCCCGCCCCGCGCTCTCCACGGCAACCCATCGCCGCACTTCCCCCGGCCGCCTCGCTGCGCCTCGGCACCCGCCTCGCTGCGCCCCGGTACCCGCCTCGCTGCGCCCCGGTACCCGCCCCGTCCCAGGCCGACGCGGCGTGGCCCGCCGCCGCTCATGACCGCAGGCCGCGCGGGGACACGGCCCGCCGCCCGCTGCGTCCCGGCTCCTCCGGCCTGCCGCATCCGTTCGCCCGCCCGTGGCGGACCGTCACCTGGGTGGCGACGGCCGGCCCGCCCCCGGTCTCCACGGCACTCTCTTGCCGCACTTCCCCCGGCCGCCACCGCCACCGACACGACCCGGCACCTGCCCCAGGCCGGCGCGGCGTGGTGCGTACCGCCGCCCGTGACCGCAGGCCAGGCAGGGACACGGCCCGCCGCCTGGACCCCGGCCCCCTCGTGAACCCGAGCCGCCGCCCGCCACCCTGGGAGCGGACAGTTCAAGATCCGTTCCGCACGGCCGACCTCGGCCGGGCCGCCGTCGACAACTCCGTCACCCGCGCCGTCAACAAGATCACCCGATGCGGCCCGATCGTCGTCGACGACATCGGCATGCCTCCCTGCGGACGGGCCGCCGCCGACGCGTTCTCCCGCGTGATCGACGCGGCCTACGGGCGTCGCCCGGTGGTGGTGACCGGCAACCTTCATCCGTCGGGATTCGATTCGATCGCGCCCAGGATGCCGGCGACGGCAGCCGTCGACCGGCTCCCGCACCACGCGCGCATCGTGCTGAGCGAGGGCACCAGCCTTCGCCTCGCTCAGGCCACCGCCGGTAAGGGCGTCGTCCCACTCGCACGGGAGCGCGGGTCCCGAGAGCCCGGCCAGTGCCCTGGAGGCGGGCTACTTCTGGAGGGGAGGCATTCCGTCGACGAGTTCACCCAGTACCCAGCCCCCGAGCGTCCACAGCAGGGCGAAGAGTGCCACACACGCGGTCGCCGCGATGGTGAATTGCCCTGTCGCGCTTCTCGTGAACGGCTTCATTCACTGTCCTCGGTGTCGGTCCTGCGCCAGTCATGGTGACGCTGTCCGCGTTCGGGCGGTTCCTTGCCGGCCCGGTGCCGCGTGCTTCGTCAGCAAAACGTTCCTCCGATGTTCTTGGCCGGTCAGCTTCCTCCGCGTCGATACCGGAGGCCATGGCCGGACCCCGAGCGGGTGACGGGAGGTCATACCGCCCAGGGGGAGATCGGCTGTCCGCCGGGAAGGACACGAGATATCCACTGAGAGGGATTCGGGGGCGAACGCGGGGAGCGGCGGGCCCCCTTCCCCCTGCCCTCTGTTCCCTGCCTTCTGCCGTCTGCTGTTGGCGGGGTCGTCAGCCGTGCAGCATGCGGCGGATCGAGGCCGCCATCGCGGTGACGAACGCGTCGCGCCGCCGCGGTGGGACGGCGTCCAGCGACAGGTACGGGTTGAGGTCTTCCAGTTCGACCAGTAGCAGGTCCCCGCCGGTGGTGCGGCAGGCGTCGACCCGCTGGATGCCGTGGTCGAGGGTGTTCCAGTCGATGAACCGGCGGGCGAAGGCCAGGTCGGCCGGTGTGGGCGGGTAGGGCGTCAACTCCCAGCGGCAGGACGGGTCGGGGGCGTGGAGGGCGTACTGGAAGGCGTCGTCGACGAAGTAGAACGACACCTCGTAGCGGAAGTCGACGAGCGGCTGGACGAGCAGGCCGTCCCCGTCCAGGCCGTCCCCGTCCAGGCCGGCCAGGTCCGCGCGGTCCACGACGGACAGGCCGATCGAGTCCGCGCCGGCGGCGGGCTTGACCACGTACCGGCCGGAGCGGGGCAGCAGACCGGCGTCGCGGGGGTGGCCGACGGTGGGGATGACCGGATACCCGGCCGCCGTCAGGTCGAGCAGGTAGTTCTTGCCGGCCATGTCGCCGCGGCCCGTCAGCGGGTTGTAGATGCGGGTGCCGCGCGCGCCCGCCTGCCGCCGGAACTCGTCGAACTGTTCCCGGTAGTGCAGCACCGGCCCGCTGTTGCGGATCACGACCGCGTCGAAGGCGTCCATCAGCGCCACCGCGTCCCGTGGGTGACACAGCGCCAGGTCGAACTCCTCACGCAGCCGCGATGTCAGGAAGACGTCCTCGTCGCCGTACCGGCGCCCCCGCGCCGGATACGCGAGATCGGTGACGAACAGAATGCCGGAACGCTCACGCACGACGAGCTCCCCTTCTCCCACGGGCGAGCGGCCACTCTACGCGCCGCCCGAGGGCCGCGCCCGCCCCCGCCCCGCCCCCGCCCACGGTGCTCCGCGGTCCTGTGCCACAGTGGCACGGCCGCCACCCGTCACCGCGGCACGGACCGGGGGAGCAGGGGAGCGCGGAGAGCGACGGCCTCGAGGAAGCGGCCGCGAACGCCGGAATCCCCTGGGCATGGCTGTCCGGCCTGACCGCGCACCCCTCGACCGACGTGCGGCTGCGCCTGGCCCGCCACGCACCGTCCATGGCGCTGGACCCGCAGCCGCCCGAGATCGTCGACGCCGCCGTCACCCAAACCGACTGGTACCTCCGCCGCGCGTGGGCCCAGTACCAGCGGGGGATGAGCCTCGCGCAGTGGGAGCGCCTGCTCGACGCCGACCGCACCGGCTGGCAGGGCACCGTCCCGCGCTGCTGGTCCCACCAGAACGGGCCACTCCCCCCCGGCGGAGCGGTTCGCGGCCTGGGCCGCCGACCCCGACCCCCGCGTCCGCCTGCGCGCTCTGTCCTTTCGCGGCCTGCCCGGCCACGTCGCCGCCACCCTGGCCGCCGACCCCGACCCGCACGTGCGCCACGCGCTGTGCGCCCACGCCTGGGACCACCTCGACACCCACCACCGCGCGGCGCTGCGCACCGACCCCGACCCCACCGTCCGGGACGCCGCCGCGGCCTGTCACGACGACGAACGCCCCCTGTCCCCGGCCGAGTTCGACACCCTCGACGACGACGAGGACCGGCGCGACGCCGTCCAAGAACGGCCCCTTCACCCCGACCTCGCCCGCCGCCTCACCCACCACCCCGACACCGAACTGCGCCGCCGCCTCGCCGAGAAACCACACCTGGGCCCGGACCTCCTCACCACCCTGGCCGGCGACCTTGACCCGGACGTCCGCGCCGAGATCGCCGCCCGCCCCGACACCCCCGAACACCTGCGCACCCAAGCCTCCGCCGACCAGCCACCCGACCAGAAGTACCGGGACCTGCTCCGGGTCGAGGACCTGCACGACGACCCCACCGCCATGCGGCGCCTCGCCCGCTCCGCGAGCACCGCCATCCGGCCATCCCGGCGCCGGTGGCACACCGCCTGATCGACCTCGCCGCCGCCCCCCGCTGAACCCGCCGCCCGGCCACCCCCTGCCCCGGCCGCCTCCTGTCCGGCCCCCGGCTGTCGTCCCGGTTCCCCGTGTCCCCTACCGTGACCGGATGCGCACCGACCACCACCCCTGGGACATCCTGCTGATCGGCGGCGCCTCCGGCGTCGGCAAGAGCACCGCCGCCGCTCACCTCGCCGCCGCCCGCGGCGCGTTCACGGTCGAGTTCGACGACGTGGTCGCCGCCCTCCAGAGCGCCACCACACCGGCCACCCACCCCGCACTGCACCACTTCGCGGCCCACCCGGACCCGGAAGAACTGGGCGCCGACCGCCTCCTGGAACTGCAGATCGCCACCGCCCACGCCCTGGACGACGCCGCACTCGGCGTCGTACGCAACCGGCTGAGCGTGGACGTGCCCGCCATCGTCGAGGGCGACTACCTCACCCCCCGCGCCGCCCAACGCGCCGCCACCGAGGCCACCGCCCACCACCGACGCCTGCGCACCGTCTTCCTCCACGAGGGCGACCCCGCACGCATCGGCGCCAACTACGCCCGCCGTGAACCGGACCACGGCCCCCAGCCCCTCCGCGCCCAGGTCAGCGCCGACTACTCCCACTGGCTCGCCATCCAGGCCCGCGCCCACCACCTGCCCGTGGTCGACTGCCACCCCTACGACACCCTCCCGCACCGCCTGGCGGCCGCCCTGACCTGAACGGCCCCACGGCCCCACGTCCCCATCCCCCCATCCCCCCATCCCCACGTCCCCACGTCCCCGCGTCCCCGCGTCCCCATGGCCCCGCGTCCCCGGCGCCGCGCCGCGGAGGCGCGCCGCGGAGGCGCGGAGGCGCCCCCATGCCCGGGACCGGCTCGCGCACCGGGCACGTCCGGCGTCCGGCCCGGCCGCGGGGGAGTCCGACGGCCGGGCCGGGTACCGCACCCGAACACGCGCCCGGCCGGGGCCGCCTGACCCGACCTCACCACCCCGCCGACCCGCAGGACGCGCGCCAGACGGGCTCACTGCTCGGCACCCGCCCGCCGTCCCGTCCGCCCCGCCAAGGCCGACGACCGGACAACCGCCGCTACCACCACACCCGCCCCGCCCCGCCCCGTCGCTGCGCCGGCCGAGCCGCCCGCCCCTGCCGTCCGAGGCGCCCTCACCGGGCCCGGCGACGACCCCGCCCTCCGTCCCGGCACTCGGCCGCGCGAACAGCGAAAGGCCCGCGACGCGCGTCCACCGCCCGACGGCGGGCCGGGCGCACGAACGCCGCCGCCCGCCGCCCCTACGTCCACGCCACACCCACGCCACATCCACGCCACATCCGGGTCGTGCGCGGCCAACTGCCCCAGGCCAGCGCACTGTTGACGACGCGGAACGCCACGCGGACCACGGAGCCGCCCGCCGGCCGGGGCCCGCGCGTCGCCAAAATGCCCACCGGCCGGCCGGGGTCGGACAGGCGGAACCGACCCGCCGCACCCCCGGAGGCACGCCATGGACCGCTCGTTCCTCTTCCTGCTCGGCAGCTCCCGCCCGGGCGGCAACACCGAACTGCTCGCCCGGGCGGCCGCGGACCAGCTCCCGGCCGGCGTGGAACAGCGCTGGCTCGACCTCGCCGCGCTCCGCCTGCCCGACTTCCGGGACGAGCGCCACGACACGGACACCCCACCGGCGGGGGAGAGCGACGAGACGCTGCTCTACGAGGCGACGACCGCCGCCACCGGCATCGTGATCGCCTCCCCGCTGTCCTGGTACTCCGTCTCCGCCCACACCAAGCGCTACCTCGACCACTGGAGCAAGCGGCTGCGCACCCCCGACCCCGGCTTCCGGGCGAAGACGGCCGGCCGCACCCTGTGGGGCGTCACCGCCATGGCACACGCCGAGGAGGAACTGGCCGATCCGCTGGTCCTCACCCTCCACCACACCGCGGCCTACATGGGCATGCGTTTCGGCGGCGTTCCGCTCGGCAACGCCACACGCCCCGGCCAGATCCTCACCGACGAGCCCGCCCTCCTGCGCGCCAAGACCTTCTTCACCCCGACCCCGCCCCTCGCCCGCGGCGCCTCGCACTCCCTGACCCCGCCGGCCGCCCGCGGCGCCCCGCGCGCACCACCGCCGGCCGCCTGCGGCGCCCCGCGCGCACCCACCACCGGGCGCGGCCTGGAGCGCGGTGACGTCCGGGATCCGCGGCTCGGACGCGGTCCGGGCCCGCGACACCCACCCCGACCCCACCGGCGAGCGGGCCGCCGCCCCGGACCCCGCCGGGACGACAGCGAGGTGCGCCCGGTGATCGGCCGGGCCCTCGCGGACTGCTTCAACGGCGGCCCCTGCGTCGGGTTCTCGGCCGGCGACTTTGCGAGATCGCCGGGTTCCGGGTACACCACCTGGTCAGGCGCGATGGTGACTGGGCGTCAAGGCGAAACCCGCCGCTCCGACAACCCTCTCCTTCCCCTTCCCTGTCCTGCTCCGCGGCTGGCCGGCCGGTGGGGCGGGACGGCGGCGTCCGGCCGGCGCCGGCCGCACGATCACCAGCCTCGGCCGCGAGCAGGCCGAGCAGGGGAGACGTTCGCCCCACCGGTGACCCTTCGCCCCCGTAGCACCTCGCGCCGCGGCACGTCCTGCCCCGACCGGCGCGATGCCCCGCCCCCGCGTGGCGCGGATCCGGACCTCCCGGGCCGCCTGGCCCGCGCACCACCGGCACCGGGTCCGCACCGCCCGCCGTGCCGGCACGGCCGCGGCCGCGGGGAACCCTCCTCCGCTGTCGTTCACGGCGCCGACCGCCCGGGTTCTTCGACGGCCGCCCGTGTGATCCGCTGGCCTCAACAACCCGTCACCGAGGCCCTCTTGACGGTGGTTCGGGAAACCGTGCGGCTACGCGCCCCCGACGGAACCCGCCGGGCGGCACGACGGTAGCCTGCCCTGCCACTTTGTTCGAATGAGAGAACCCCAGTGACCACTCCGCCCATGTCCGACGCCACCACCGACCCCCTCGAACCCGCCGGGCCGGGGGACAGGACCAGAACCCGGCCCGCGCCCGGAGCCGTGTCCGAGCCCGTGTCCGTGTCCGCGCCCGGGGCCGCGTTTGAGTCCGAGCCCGTGTCCGCGTCCGAGCCCGGAGCCGTGTCCGCGTCCGCGTCCGCGTTCGCGTCCGAGCCCGCGTCCGAGCCCGATTCCGCGTTCGCGTCCGTGTCCGTGTCTGAGTCCGTGTCCGCGCCCGGGGCCGCGTTTGAGTCCGAGCCCGTGTCCGCGTCCGAGTCCGGAGCCGCGTCTGAGCCCGAGTCCGGAGCCGGGTCCGCGCCCGCGTCTGGGTCCGCGCCCGTGTCCGCGCCCGCGCCCGCGTCTGAGTCTGAGTCCGCGTCCGAGCCCGGAGCCGGGTCCGAGCCCGCGTCCGGGTCCGAGCCCAGGGCAGAGTCCGCGTCCGGGGCAGAGCCGGGATCCGGGACGCGAACCGCGCCGGAGTCCTGGGCGGCGGTCGGAGCCGAGCCCGAGCCCGCGTCCGAGCCCGAGCCCGGAGCCGGGTCTGAGTCCGTGTCTGAGCCCGGAGCCGGGTCCGAGCCCGGAGCCGGGTCTGAGCCCGCGTCCGGGTCCGAGCCCAGGGCAGAGTCCGCGTCCGGGGCAGAGCCGGGATCCGGGACGCGAACCGCGCCGGAGTCCTGGGCGGCGGTCGGAGCCGAGCCCGAGCCCGGAGCCGGGTCCGGGCGGGGCGGCGGGCCGGAGCCGGTCGAACCGGCCGCCGCGCCCACGGGCCGCCGCTGGATGCCCGGCGTCCTGAAGTACGGGGGCATGCTCGTGCTGATCGTGGCGGCCCTCCTGGGCGCCGCCTACTTCGCGCGTGACACCCCGGCCGCCGCCAAGGCCGGCGACTGCGCGCACAACGCGGGGACCGAGAGCAAGCCCGACGTGAGCCTGGTCGACTGCGGGTCGGCCGATGCCGAGTTCACCGTCCTCAAGGTGGTCCACGGCGCCGACGAGCACGAGTACGAGACGGAACCGGCGCTCGTGGCCACGTACGTGGAGACACGCCGCAGTTCCGTCCTCGTCCTGTGCCTGGGCATGCGCGAGCGACCCACCGTCACACCGGGCCCCGGAAACGCCCGCCACCGCAGCCCCGCGCTGGAACCGGCTCCGCCCGGCACCGGCCGGACCACGACCCCGGCGGATGGGGCCGCCACCCCCGGCGAGGACGACCGCGCCGACGCGTAACCGCCCGGGCGGGCGGACGTCACCGGCGCCCGCGAACACGGCCCGCAACCGGCATGAGACGTGACCGCCGCGGCCGGCACCCCACAGACCCGCCCCGCCCTCCCGTCGCAGACCCCGCCCGCCTGCCCGTCGCACGCCGCGCCGCGGTCCGTCCCGGCCGGACCCGAGTACCTGTGCTCAGGCCGGCCGGGACACCCGTCCGTAGCCTCGCGACCGACGCCGGAACGAAGACCGGCCGCGAGGCCACGGACGGCACAGACGCAGACCGGCGACCGCCCCGCGGCCCGCGGCCCGCGGGACACCGGCCGCGGCCGGCGCCCCTCCTGCTGCCGGCCGGCACGGCCGTGACCGGAGCGTGGCTCCACCACAGCCACAGCCACAGCCACGGCCCGCTCGCCCGGCCCGCCCGGCTCGCCCGGCACGCCCGGCCCGGAACGGGACGCGGGGAAGGCCCGGGACAGCATCCGGAGCGCCCTCGCCGGGCGCCGCCGGCGCCATCACCCCGCAGGCCGCGCACTTCGACGACCGGCACGACGTGGTCCACCGTCCACCGCACATGGCCGCTCCGGGCCCGGACCGATCCGTCGAAGTACCGGCTCCCCACCGACCGGCCCGCCCGGTACGGGAAGGCGCACGGCTGCAGCGCGGGGCCGTTCCAGAACTTCGCCGGCGCCGACACCCACACCTCCGTGACCGACGAACGCCGGATCTCCGCCACCCCACCCGACGGCGTCCTCCCCACCCCGGAGCCGGACACCCCGGAGCTGGACACCCCGGGCGTGAGCCTGCGGGCCACCCGCGACGGCGTCCGGTACGCGGGCACCGAGGCGTCCGGCAAGGGCCCCCGCCCGGCCCGGCCGCCGTCCGGACACCCACCCGTACCACCCGGGCCCGCCCTCCCCGCCCGCGGAAGACCCGTACCGGCCGCACCGCCCGTACCGGCCGCACCGCCCGTGACGGTCCCGCCCGTGACGGTCCCGCCCGTGACGGTCCCGCCCGTGACCGCACCGCCCCTGACGGTCCCGCCCGTGACGGTCCCGCCCGTGACCGCACCGCCCCTGACGGTCCCGCCCCTGACGGTCCCGCCCCTGACGGTCCCGCCCGTGACGGTCCCGGCCACCCCCCCCACAGCAACACCGCCGCGACACACCGGACCTGACGACCGCGAGCCACGGCCCGCCCGGAAAACACGGCGCCCGCACGGCCGGCGCTACGGCACAATCCCGGGATGACCGGCAACCGGATCACCCATCGCACAGCGGACGGCGTCCGCATACCCGGAACCTGGCGGCACGCCTTCATCCGCAACGGCGGCCACTACTTCCTCACCGACCTCTTCATCTACGCCGACGGACTCGTCGACTGCTGGGGCCTGGTCACCCTCGAGGAGTTCGAGGAGAAGCTCCGCACCGGCTGGGTCGCCACCAGCTTCCCGGAAGGCGGCGAGGCGTCCGCGCACGAGCTGGCGGACTGGAAGTTCAACGAACCGGAGAGCTGGATCACCCCCGAGCTGCTGGTCGCCGAAGTCCGCGACAGCATCGACCAGTTGAACGGCCGGCCCGACTCGACCGGCCGCTGCCTGGCCGCCGTCGACACCTTCCTCGCCGACCGCAGCGAAACCAACCGGGCCGCCGCCCGCGCCGCCTTCCTCGCCGTCCCCGAGTCGCAGCGCCGCTACGCGCTGGGCGACATGGACCGCAAGGACTGGCCGCTGCGCGTCCTGGTGGCAGGACCCGGCGGCCGGACCTACCTGCCGTCCGACCAGGCGGTCACGCGGAAGGACTACGACAACGCCCTCGCGTACTTCGAGGAGAGGGCCCGCTGGCTGACGGAACGGGCCACCAGCGTCCCCGCCGACGGACCGGCGACACCGCACGCGCCGGCCCTCCAGCTCTACCACTCCTACCCGAGCAAGCCGGTGGCCGACCCGGGCAAGATCGCCCTGCGCCACGACTACCCCGCCCCGATCACCGTCGCCGACACCGACTACCCCTCCGCCGCCCACGCCTACTGGGCCCTGTCGGCCGCCGAACCCGAGACCCGGCACGCCATCGCGGCCGCGAAGAACGGTGCCGCCGCCCGCACACTCGCCACCCGGGCCCCGCGCCGCGAAGGCTGGGAGGACGCCCGGACCGCCGTCATGACACACCTGCTCCGCGCCAAATACGACCAGCACCCCGACCTCGCCGAGATCCTGCTGGCCACCCACGACGCCACCCTGATCTACGACGACGCGAACTCCGCCTTCTGGGGCGACAACGCCGGCCGCGGCCGCAACTGGGCAGGGCGCCTCCTCGAACTCGTCCGCTCCGAACTCCGGATGCGGCAAGCCGGAATCCTCGACACCTGAGCGGACCGGACGCACGACCCCCCCAGGCCGCGCGCCGAGCCCCGCCGCCGCGCCCTGCCCGCCGCGCCCTGCCCGCCGCCGCCATGCCCGTGCCCGTGCCCGCCCGAGCCTCCTGGACGGCCGTCAGGCCACCGCTCCGTCCCGGCCGTCCAGGCTCGCACCCCCGTCGCGGGGGCCGCCGGGCGTCCGCCGGACCGTCCGCTGCGTCCCGGACGTCCAGGCCCGCACCCCCGCCGCGGGGGGCCGCCGGGCGTCCGCCGGCGTCCGCTGCCCCCGCGTGCCGGGCCCCCCGCGTGCCGGGCCCCCCGCGCGCCCTGCCCACCGCGCCCTGCCCGCCGCGCCCTGCCCGCCGGGCCTGGTCCCGTCCGAGCCTCCTGGACGGCCGCCGGACCGTCCGCTGCGTCCCGGCCGTCCAGGCTCGCACCCCCGTCGCGGGGGGCCGCCGGGCGTCCGCCGGACCGTCCGCTGCGCCCGCGCGCCTTCCCGCCCCCGCGTGCCTTGCCGCCCCCGCGCCGTGACGACCGCCGTCGGGCCCGGAAAAGGGGCGCCCGCGGTCCTACTGGCCCTGGCCGGCGCTTCCCATCGGGCCGATCTTCACCGGGGACCCGCCGCCGTCCGTGACGGGCAGTGAGGCGGTGCCGGGCCAGGGCAGGGTGACGGACTGGGTCTCGTCCGGCGGGGTCACCACCAGGCCGGTGATCCGGACACCGGAGCCGCCCGAGGTGTTGGCCGGGTAGCTGATGCCGAAGTAGGTCGACTTGCCGGCCGCCACGACACCCGCGACGACCGGCTCGCCGGAACGCTTCGCGGACAGGGTGCCCGCGGAGGTCTTCAGATCGACGCCCGCGTATCCGGACAGCGTGCAGTCCTTGCCGCCGCGGTTCTTCAGCTCGACCACGACGGTGTTGTCGGCGTCACCGGTGATGGTGCGGTCCGCGGCGGTGATGGCCAGGTCCGCGGTCCGGCACTTGCCGGCCTTCCCGGCCCCGGCGGCCCCGGCCGGCGCGGTGGCGGGTGGCGTACTGTGGCTGCCCGGCCCGCCGGAGACCGGCCCGCCGCTGGGGGAGGCGCCGGTGGACGCGGCCGGAGCGGCGGTCGGGGCGCCTTGCGCGCCGCCCGTCTCCTCGTCGCTCTGGCAGGCGGTGAGTGAGAAGGCGGCAGCAACAGTCAGGGCGGCGAGGGCGAACTTGCGGACACGCACGGTGTTTTCCTCCGGATCGGACGGCGGTGCCCGGGCCCTCGGCACGAGCGGGTTTCCGAGGACCACCACCGCCCTCCCGGACGAACCGTTCCACCCGCACCACTCCCAGGACAGTGCTGTGACACACACACCCGGACACCCCCGCGCCGCACCCCGCCGCACCCCGCCGCCGACCTGCCCGGACACCGCCCCACACCACCACGCCCCCGCCCACACACCGCCACCGGCCGCCGGTACGGACCCGTGACCCGGACGGCCTTGACCACAGACCGCGACAACCCCGCCCGCCAGGCCCGGGCCCGCGCCCCGCCCGGCCCGGCCGGGGCGGGCTGGCCGACCGTCAGGCTTCGCGCGGGCGGGCCGGGTCGCTGCCGGGGAACGAACCGTCCCCGAGACGACGAACGGAGGCAGGACGATGCCCGAGTGGCAGGGAGGGGGCGCCGACCCCGGCACGGCCGAGCTCACCGCCGGAGCAGCGGAGAACGAGCCCGCACAGGTCGAGGAGCGCCCCGCCGCCGATCCCGCGGCGGACACCGCCGAGCAGACCGACAACGGCACAAGCACACCGACCAGTTGACACGCCGCCAACCTGCGCAGAACCGGCCGCCCTCCGCAGACCGGCCGCCACGCCCCCCGGCCAGGCACCGCAACCGCCGCTCGGACAGCAGCCGCCAATCCAGGCACCGGCCACGCAGCGCCCTCGGAACCGCCGGAACCGCCGGTGCCGCGCCCTCCCGGACGGCGGCCGCCTCCGGCCGCGGTGCCGGGCCACCCCGCTGCGCCAGGAGCCGCCGGCCGCACCCGTTCCCGGTTCCTGCGCTGCCGCGGGTGGGGACCGCCACAGGACAGATACGCCCGCTGGCCGTAGGTGAGGGCGGGTGAGGACACGAAGCCCGCTTTGGCCATGGCGGAGGGGGCGTCGGCGCGGTAGCTGGTCGTGCCGCGGGTGAACGACACCGTCCGCGCCCTGCTCCCCCCCCCCCCCCCGCGGCTTCGACCTGCTGCGCCACCTGACCGGCCGTCTGGCCAGGGTCCTGCGGGTGGCCGACAGCACGTGTGAGTGGACACCGGCCGTCCCGGTCCGCCTGTACGTGGCCGGCGCGGACGAACGGGCGGCCACCGCCGACACCGGCCACTGCGAGGCCGTCCTGCGCTCGCACGGGGCGAGCGTCGAGGTCGTCGGCCTCGGCGCCCCCGACTTCGCCGGCTCCGGGTACCTCGGCTCCAACGTCGCCGCGACGGCGGCCATCGTCCGCTGGTTCGGCCAACTGCCCTGAGCACCGCCGGTCTTGACCACCGCCCGCGCTCTTCCCCTCCGGCCCCGGCGGGGGCGGGGTCCGGCCGGGTGCCTAGGGTGCGGTCATGGCTGTCCCCGAGATCATTCCCATCGCCCACGAGCCGGACTACCGGACGAGTACCGTCGGCCGTTTCCGTGACGGCCAGTTCCTGGCGTCGGTCACCTACGCGCTGCCCGAGGGGTTCGCGAGGGGGGACGGCCGGCAGGAGCACAAGAGGCTCTTCGTCGTGGTCCACACGTTCGACCATGACGGGCATCACCGGGAGTCCGACATCTGGTGCGCCGGTACCTGGGCGGAGCAGATGGAACGCCCGCACGGCGAGCGTTCCGTGGTGGCCCGGGCGGAAGCGCGGCTGGCCGCCGCCCTCGCCGGCCTCGCGGAGCGCGAGTACGGCGACATCGCGATCCGCCCGTTCCGCGTCACCGTCGACGGTGTGCTCTTCGGCCTCGTCACGGAATGCCACGCCGATGACGCGGACGGCGAGGAGGACTGGGCCGAGCTGTACCCCGACGGGCTGGGGTTCTCGGCCCCGTGGAACGGCGGGTACGACACCTGACGGACCGGACGCGCGCGGCCCTCAGGCGTCCGGCAGCGGGGCGCGCGGCAGGGCGAGGGGTGTCGGCGGCGTTCGTCCTCGCCACGGCGGGCATCGTCTACGGCAACGTCCGGGTGACCGAGGCGTGGTACTGGTGTCTGACCCGGGGTCATGAACCCGTTCCCGCGCTGGCGGCGGCCACCCGCTTCGCGTGGGCCGTCGTGCTCGTTGCGCTGCTGGTGTTCGGCGCGGTGCTCTCTTTCCTGCCGCGCGGCCGGTGGTACCTGCTGCCGGTGCTGTTCGCCGTCGCCGCGGTGCTGACCTGGCCGTACGTGATCGGGATGGGATCGCCCGCCCCGTTGCGGCCGGGTGATCCCGAGGAGGCCGTGTGCTGGACCGTGCCGGCTTTTCCTTTCTTCGGTTGAGCCGTTCTCGAAGTCGCCCGGCGCCACCCGGTCCGGCCCGGCGCCACCCGGTCCGGTCCGGCCCGGTTCGGCGGCACGCCGAAGTCCCGTCGGGCGGAGGCGACTTGGAGAGGTCACCTGCCCGACGGGGCTTCGGCGCGTACCGCTGCGGTCCGGGCGGTCGGTGTCACACCGCCGTGGCCCGCGCACTCACGAGATCACCCTGTGGCCGGGGTGTGCCGGTGTCGTGCCCGGGGTTGCTCAGAAGTGGATCATCCACTGGAACTCGGACGACGAGCCGACGTGGACGTGGCTGCGGGTGCCGTAGCCGAGGGGGTTGTTCCAGTTGTATTCCTCGACGTCGAAGGAGCCGTCGGAGTAGACGGCGTTGACGTAGGCGACGTGGCCGTAGGAGCCGTGGATGTCGTTGACGGCGATGGAGCCGACGGTGGGGGTGGTGTCGACGGAGATGCCGAGGCGGCGGGCGGCGTCGTCCCAGGTGTTGGCGTTGCCCCAGGTGGTGCCGCCGTAGGAGTTGGTGAAGTTCGGGACGCCGAGACGGCTGGCGATGCGGTACGCCGCGAAGGCGGTGCAGTTGTTGGCGGCGAAGCCGCGGGTGCCGTGGTCGAAGTCGTCGGTGGGGGACTGGTTGGAGCCGCCGCCGCTGCTGAGGAACTGGTGGGAGGCGTTGTTGTTCTTCAGGGTGGTGTTGAGGTTGCCCTTGGCGCCGGGGGCGAAGTCCTGGCTGGCGCCGCCGAAGTTGCTGTTGTAGTAGACGCGGACGGTCTGCCCGGTGCGGTTCCACACCGACGCGGCGTTGTTCTTGACGCAGACGCCCTGGCCGTTGCCGGCGCCCTTGAACTCGTAGCAGGACGGCTGGGTGGCGCCGTAGTCGCCGAGGGAGCCGCTGAAGTCGGAGATCGAGCCCGCGTTGTCGCTGTTGTAGTAGTAGCAGAACTCCCCGGCGTCGCAGACTCCGTCGCGGGACGCGGCGAACGCGGTGCCGGAGGTGGCGCCGACGAGGGGAAGGGCCATGGCCAGTGCGGTGCCGGCGACGGCGAGCGTGGTGCGTATGTTCTTCAAGGCTCTCTCTTTTCGTGGCCTGTCATCGACGGGCGCTCCGGTCGTGCTGGGGCGGCGCTCCGGTCGTGCTTCGGTCGTGCTGGGGTGGTGCCGGGGTGGTGCTTCGGCGGCGCTCCGGTCGTGCCGGGGTGGTGCTTCGGCGGCGAACGCGGTGCCGGAGGTGGCGCTTCGGCGGGTGCTCCGGTTGTGCCGGGGTGGTGCCGTGCGCGTCAGTGGGTGCGCTGGTACTGCTCCCAGGTCTGGATGGGGATGCGGGGGCCGTCGTCGGCGCCGTGGTTGGCCAGGCCGTTGAGGCCGAGGTAGTAGTCACCGGTCTGGTTCTGGGCCTGGGTGGCCAGGTCGGTGTCGCTGATCGCCGCGGCGTGGATGTGCCACGGCCAGTTGCCCTGGGTGGGGTTGCGGACCCAGGCGGCGAATCCGACCTGGCGCAGTGCCTGGGCGACGGCGGTGCGGGTGCTGGCGGACATGCCGTCGACGTTGATGTCCACGACGCCGCCGCCGTCGTGGGTGCCGGCGGAGGTGGGATCGCCGCCGGGGTTGTAGGAGCCCTGGTCGAGGGTCAGGTGGGTGCCGCCCAGGAGGCGTTCGGCCTCGGTGAGCATGTTCTGGGTGCGGGTGTTGACGGTGTATCCGTCGCGCTGCAGCTTCGCGCCGGGCCCGATCTGGTGGGTGAGGGTGAAGCGGCCCTGTCCGAGCGCGGTGAGGGAGGTGGTGCCGGGCAGCCCGTTGGCGTCCAGGCCGCTGAAGCCGAGGGAGCGCTGGAAGGCGGCGTAGGCGGAGACGGTGGTGGTGCCGAAGTAGCCGTCCACCCAGCGGGCGTCGAGGAGGCCGCGGGCCTGCAGTGCCTGCTCGACGGCCAGGACCGAGTCGTGGGCGCCCGGGGTCTGCGTGCTGTCGGCGCGTCGGGGGTCGATCTGGGCGGCCAGCACGGTGGCTTCCATGTCCACCACGGGCAGGACGGCGGCGGTGGCCGCGGGTGCCTCGGCGGGGGGCGGGGTCGCGGCGTGGGCCTGTGCGGCGCTCAGCACCAGGCCGCTCAGGACGGCGATGGCCGTGAGCAGTCGGGTGGCGGCGTTCCGGGTCTTGATGACGGATGCCATGCGGTGCTTCCTTCTGGTTCGGTGGAGGGTCGGGCCCGGCCCCGTCCCGTTGCCGGGCGGCGGGCGGGTGGGGGCTGCGGCGGAGGGCTCCCGGCCGTGGTGGCGCCCGGTCGCGCCGCCGGCCGGTGCGGCCGTCGCCGTCGTCGGCCTATGCGGCCGTCGCCGGCGTGGCCGGCGTGGTGGCCGCGCGGAAGGGCGGCGCCGGGGAGGGTGCGCTTCCGCGCTGCCCCGGCGCGGCCGGGCGACCGGTACGGGTGCCGGTGCGGGTGCCGGTTCGGCGGTCAGTACGGCCCGGGGGGCGTGACCGGCTCCGGGGGCGTGACCGGCTCCGGGGAAGGGGCCGGACCGCCGGCGGCAGCCGTTTCGGGACCGGGCCCGCGGTGGTGGCCGCGGGCCGGACGGTCAGCAGCGGACGTCGGTCTTGGCGACGACCTCGTTGCCGTAGGGGAGGGGGCCGGTGCCGTTCCAGCCCATGCCCTGGGTGCACTCCGACAGGGTGTCGGCGCCGGACGACCAGATCTCCACCATGTTGGAGTTGCACTGGACGTCGCGGACGGTGGTGCCGGTGAGGATGGACGTGCACGCGTCCCAGCTGCTGTGGGTGTCGCGGTAGCCCTGCCACACGTACAGGTAGGAGTAGTTCTTGCCGCAGCCCTTGTACTGCTTCACCGACGCCATCGTCTGCCCGCCGACGTTGAGGTAGGCGGTGGTGCCGATCTGCGTGACGCTGCCACAGCTGGCCGCGAGGGCGCTGGGGGCGGCGGAGGCATTGGGGGCGGTGGTGGCGTTGGCGGCCCCGGGAACGGCGACGAGCATCGGCACGGCGAGGGCCGCGACGGCAGCGATCTTGGCGAAAACGCGCATGGCGAACAACCTGCTTTCAGGGAAAGGGAATTGGGGGGAGGTGCCCTTGGCCGCGGCCAGGGCGCTGGAATGGGGCTCGGGGGCGCGGACAGGCCGCACCGCCCGGCCCCCGGCACCGCGCCGACGGGACGCTCCGGTGCCGGGACGGGTCACGTGACACCGCCCCGCCCCGCCCCGCCGGCGCGGACCGGCCGGGGACCTCGGGGCGTGCGGACATTCGGCGGGGCGGGCCGGGGCGCGGGTGACCACCGCGCCGGCCACCGGGGGCCCCGCGGCCGGGTGCGTGTCGTGTCCGGGCGGACGTCAGGTGCCCGGCCGGTCCGGGGTGTCCGGCCGGTCCGGGGTGTCCGGACCGAGGCGGGCAGGCGGTCGCCGGTCTCCCGGCGCGAGTGCGCTCACGCGGACAGGAGAGCCGTGGGCCCGGCCGGGGGAGGTCTTACGTGAGGACGAGGAACCAGCCGCGCAGGGCCGGCGCGTGCCGCAGAGCGCGTTCGCAGACGAGGCGCAGGTTCGCGGTCGCCGCTTGCGGAGTGTCCGCGATGATCGCGGCGGCGATGCCGTACTGATTGAGGTCGACACGGGCGCGGACGTGCTCCACCCGGTCCTCGGGCCGGCTGTGGACCCAGATCAGATCGGTGACCGCCTCAGCCGTCAACTGAGAGGGCGCCGGGCCGAGACAGATGAGCGTCACCGCGACCAGGTGCACGGAACCCGGTCATCTCTGCGCGGGCGGCGCGGGGGTGACGACGTCCCAGTCGAAACCCGTGGAGGCGGCAGTGCGCGGGGCCGGGCGATCGGCGACGACGCCGCCCGCGACGACGCCGCCCGCGGCGGCGGAGCCCAGGCCGACGGTGAATGCGACGATCAATCCAGTGCAAACGATACGTATTGAGTGGGCCACGACTGCTCTCTCCTCATTCATAACCATGCTGTGCCCGTGCGCGGTTCGCGGAACTCGTCCCGGTTTCTGTGCGATTTCCGCTCTTGGGGAAGATCCTGCCGTCCGGCCAAGGCGATGTCACGGCCGCAGAGGTGGCACGAAGTAGCTCGGCACCTAAGTGCCAGATCATTTCGTCCGCGAAAAGCGTTGCGCCCCCCACCGCCGGACGCCGATGATGATCATCGACACGGGGAGGGCGGCGCGGTGTTGCAAGCACTCGGACTGAACGCACTGACGGAGAGCGTCTACAGAGCCCTGCTGGCAGACCCGGACGGGGGAGTCGAGCAGATCGCCACCACCCTGCACCTGTCCGAGACAGAGGTACGCGAAGCACTCGACGAACTACTGGAACTGACGCTACTGCGGCCCGCGGCCGACTCCCGCACCCTGCGCGCCGTCAGCCCGGAAGTCGGACTGACCAGGCTGCTCGCCCGCAACCAGAACCAACTGCTCTTCCGCCAGCAGCAATTGGAGAACGCCCGGACCGCGATCGAAGCCCTTTCCGCCGAGTACACCGACCGGCGCACCGACGACGAGATGGTCGTGCGACTGGACTCCCTCGAAGCCGTCCGCGACCGCCTCGAGGAACTCGCGGCCACCGCCACCGAGGAATGCCTGTCCCTGATGCGCGGAGGAGCCGTCCGCCCCGATTCCATCCAGGCCGGCAAACACCCCAACCGACTGGCACTGGAACGCGGAGTGGCCATCCGCAGCATCTTCCAGGACAGCTTCCGCAACGACCCCGACACCCTGCGCTACGCCCGATGGCTGGCCGATCTCGGCGGCCAGACACGAACCGTGCCCGTACTACCCATGCGACTGGTGATCGTCGACCGCAGCATCGCCCTGATCCCGAGCGACCCCGGCGACGGCCGCCGCGGCGCACTGGAACTGCACGGCCCGGCCCTCGTCCAGCCCCTGCGCGCACTGTTCGACGAACTCTGGCGCAACGGAGCCGACTTCGGCCAGCCCGCCCCCCGCGACGACCAGGACCTCACCGGCTCCGAACGCGCCCTGCTGCAACTCCTCGGCGACGGCCACACCGACGAGTCCGCCGCCCGCAGACTGGGCCTGTCCCTGCGGACAGTACGCCGCATGATGCAAGACCTGATGAACCGCCTGGGCGCCGAAAGCCGCTTCCAGGCAGGCGCCCAGGCCGCCCGCAACGACTGGCTGTGACCCCCGCACCACCCGCACCCACCCGGCCAGGCCCCCGCACCACCCCACCCCACCCGAGCCCCGGCCGTGGCCACCCCCACCCCCACCGCGGCTGCGCCCCCCAGGGCCACCATCGGGCCGGCCCCGCCCGCCCCTGCCGCCGAACACCAGACCGCCACCCCTGCCGTTCCCACCGCCCGGAGAGTCTCAGCCGAGCAGCGCGCCCATGTCTCACCTGAGTGCCGCGCGAGGTTCTGAGATCGTGCAGTTCGGATGGGGTTGCCGAGTGGCGGGCCGTGGCGTTCGGCGAGGCGCAGGTGTGACATGTCGTGAGAAAAGCCGGCGCGCCGGAGCGAGCCTCCCAATAGCGCGAAACGCGGTCAGTTCGGCGGCCTTTTCCCCTTACGTGCCGACCCTGCGGGCACTCGTACGTGACGACGGACCTTCCGCCACCTCGGCGCCTGCTCGCGCTTCCCGCCCGGTGCCCGGACGCGCGTTCGTCCGGCCGCCGACCGCACCGACCACCGACGTCCCCCGCGCCCGCGCCCGTGTCGGCCGGGCGCCGGACACCCGCCGCGCCCACGGCCCCCGCACGGCGGCCGACCGGGACGGAGCCCCGCTTCCGACCGCCTTCGAGAGCCGGCGCGACGTCAGTACACCTGCCGCTCCCTCGCCCTGTCCGCCGGGGTACCCGCTACAGGCCGTCATGGCGCGCCGGACCCCGCTCGCGGCCGCACCCCACACGGCCGCCGGCCGCCGGCCCCGGCGCCGGCGCCGGCCCGTGATCCGCCGCGAGGCACAGGTGGAACCCGCTTGTCCCGGCAGGCGCGCGGCAGGCGGTGCGGCACCTCGGGGGCAGATACCGGCCGGGGTACACATGGAGACGCGGGCACGGGAGCAACGGCGGCCCTGTCGGGGCCGTTCGGCCCTTGGGACGGCGGTGCCCCGGGCCCGTCAATGGGAGACACAGCCGTACCACGACCCCCCGATCCCTTGAACATCCTGGAGCCCGCCATGTCCGCGACCGAGCGCCCCGTCCAGCACCTGGGGGCGAACGAGCCCCTGCCTCCGGGACGGATCCGGGTGGATCACGCCTCGGGTGACGCCTACGCGGTCGCGATCCGCGGTCACCGGCTGGTGGTGGACCAGCCGGTGGACGCCGGGGGCGACGACAGCGGGCCGACGCCCACGGAGTTGTTCGCGGCGTCCCTGGCCTCCTGCGTGGCGTTCTACGCCGGCCGCTACCTGGCCCGCCACGGAGTGGGGGCCGAGGGCCTGCGGGTGGACGCCGAATTCACGATGGCCACCGACCGCCCGGCCCGGGTCACCGATCTCACCGTCACCGTCGACGTGCCCCCCGGCCTCGACCCGGCACGCCGCGACGCGCTGCTCGCGGTGGCGTCGAACTGCACCGTCCACCACACCCTGCAGCAGCCGCCGACCGTACACGTCGCACTGAGCCCCGCTCCCGGCAGGCGGTGAACCCCGTTCACCCGCGGCACGGCCGACGTCCGGCTAAGTGTCGGGGCGAGGGAGGGTGCCGGCGCAGTGGCACCGGCGGCCGGGCGACGGTCGGCCCGGGCGGTTGCCGCAAGCAGCAGCGCGCCGACGGCCGCCGGCGCACGGTTCGCGGCGGCCACCCAACTGTCCACCCCTTCACCGGTCATCAGCGTGATCACGTCCATCAGCAGACCGAACGCGGTGACCACCGCCACCCCGCAGAGCGCCCGGAGCAGCACCCGTAACGCCGAACGCAGCCCCGAACGTGCCACCATCCCGCAGGTCAGGGCCGCGAACGCGCCCACCGCCACGACGATCCGGTCGAGCGCGGCGGTGTGGGGTTCCCCCGAGGTGCGGAAGGTTGCCGGACCTCGGGGGAACCTCACCGCGGCCGGCCCCACCACTGCGACAGTGGCCACCGCTGCGCCGAACGGCGACCGCGCCGCACGCGCCTCCGCGGCCGCCGCATCCCACTGCTCCGGCGTCGACCCGCTCGCCCGCAGCACCGCAGCACCCGCAGCCACACGCCACCAGGCCGCTCCCGGCGCCGGCACGACCCGGAGCGAGGCCGGCAACGGCCCGGCGGTTCCCGGCGGTTCCCGAAAGCGGCCTCAGACGGCCGACGGCGTCACTGGGTGCGGTAGGCGTCGGTGATGGTCTGCTCGAGGGTGTTGCCGTCGGCATCGGTCAGCTCGGCGCGCAGGGAGACACCGGTGCCGGCCGGCGGGTTGTGGACCGTCACCGCGCCCGCTTCGAGCGCGAGGCGGGTCCACGAGGCACCGCCGTCGGTAGACGCCGAGACGGTCAGCGAACGGGTACGCCCGTCCGCGGCGGCTCCCTGCACGGTGACCGGAATCCGGAGCGCACTGCCGCCCGCCGCGGTGCCGGCCGGGCTGAGCTCGGGGGAGAACCGCACGACACTCACCGGGAGCGCGGTCGGCCCGGCCGTGGTGGCCGAGGCGAAGGTCCACGACGCGTTCACACGGGTGGTCGCGCCGGCCGCGGCCTTGCGGGTCACCGTCGTGGCCAGACGGTACGAGGCCCTGCCCGAAGGCACGGTGAACTCCCCGCGTCCGGGCGCGTCGGACACGGCCCCGACCAGCACGCCGTCGCGGTACAACGACGTGCGCGCGGTGTCGAACGACGGGCTCCACGGCGCGTGGCCGTCACCGTCGGCAAGCAGCGCGACGTTCGCGGCGATCCGGTCGCCCTCGCGCGAGACGGCGGGACGGTCGGTGAGCGCGGGGCCGAAGACCGGGCCGTCGAAGGTCTGGGTGACCGTGGCCCCGGCCCGCACGGCGATGCGGTCGGCGGTGTAGGAGTTCGGCGCGGTGCCGTCGGCGCGGGGGACGGTGAAGCCGATGTCCCAGGTGCCGCGCTCGGGCGCGACGAGGAAGGTGGCGGTGCCGGGCGTCGGCAAGGACCGGGAGACGCCGAGGGCCGCTCCGTCGGTCGGCAGGAGGCTGAAGTGCGCGGTTCCCGTGCTGCCCGGCCCGACGGCGCTACGGATGTTCAAGGTGGCCAGCTCCTGCGCGGAGTAGTGCCGGGTGAGCCCGGTCAGCGCACGGGTGCCGGTGAAGGTCCGGCCGAGCGCGTAGTTGACGGTGTCGGTCTTCCAGTTGACGTCGACCCACTGCTTCAGCGCCCCGGCTTCGGTCTCGGGCCCCAGGTGGGCCACCCGCAGGTTCGGCGACCCGTTGACGACATTGCCGCTCCTGGTGACACCCTGGTGCGTGACCTCGACGACCGTCGAACCGTGCACGAAGCTCGCGGAGCCGTCCGGGGGACGGACGTCGACGGGGACGGTGGTCCGCGCGTCGACGGTGACGGTGGTGTCCCGGTCGAGGTCGAGGCGCGGCTGGACGATCCAGTCCGTCCCGATCGTGCCGTTCGCCCCCTGGGTCGAGCTCATGGTGCTGTCCAGCAGGTACCGGCCCCTGGGCAGCCGCACGGTGGTGACGCCGGAGGCGTCCTGCTGCTCGAGGAACTCCTCGCCGCCGTCCTTGAAGACCCCGGCGACATGGGTGCGGTACTTCGCGGCCGGCTGGCCGGCCCGGTCCACGTGCTTGATGGTGAGGGTGAACGTCTGCGGCTCCGCGGCGAACGCCGCGCCACCGAAGGCGGGAGCCGAGGTGCCGGCCAGGACGACGGCGACAGCCAGGGCCCGCAGGGCGCTGCGCCGGGGAACCGAACGAGGAACGGAGCGGGGAGCGGAAGTAGTGATCATGCTCTGTACTGCTCGGACCGGCCCCTGAGTTCCTGTGAGCCGGACCACAATCCGCAGCGCGACCACCCCCCCGGGCGCGGCCGACACCTGTGACACACGTCACCGGAACCCGGGCGGCGGACCGGGCAGGGCTGAGCGTGGAAGCACTCATGAGAACGCGTCTTCGCCGCGGCGACCCCGACGCCCTGGGCGAGCTGTACGACGAGCACGCCCAGGTGCTGTACCGCTACGCCCTGCGCGTGACGGGCGACTGGGCGGAGGCCGAGGACGTCGTCTCGACGACCTTCCTGGAAGCGTGGCGAGGCCGGGAGAAACTGCACCCCGACGGTGACGGGCTGCGCCCGTGGCTGCTGGGGATCGCGACCAACATCATGCGCCGCACCGCCCGGGCCCGCCGGCGCCGGGACATCGCGCTCGCCCGGCTCCCGGAACGCGGCTCGGTCCCGGACTTCACCGACGACCTGGTCGCGCACCTCGCGGACGCCGAGCACCTGCGTGCCGCGCACCGCGCGCTCGCCCGGCTCCGGCGCCGCGACCGGGAGGTCTTCACCCTCGTGGTGTGGGCCGGGCTGGACTACGCGAGCGCGGCCGAGGCGCTCGGCACGCCGGTCGGCACCGTCCGCTCGCGGCTCTCCCGGGCCCGGGCCCGACTGCGTGAACTCACCGAGGCGGAAGCCAGGGCCCAGGCCAAGGCCGACGCCAGGGCCAGGGCCGAGACCCGCGTCCCGCCGGCGCGGCACCGGCCCACCGGAACCGGAAAGCCCCCCGCGGCGGAAGGACGGACTCCTTCCGCACCCGTCACCGCCCTGCCCGTACCGGGCCGCATCCCCGCGCTCCGGCCGTCGATCCGCTCGATCCAGTCGATCCAGGAGAGCCACGGATGAACGCCACCCCACGGCGCGATACGCAGCGTCCGTCCTCCGCGCGGGACGAGCGCCGCGAACTCGCCGAGCTGCTGCCCCCGCCGGCCGTGCCCGGCCTGGACCCGGATCGTCAACTACTGCTGAGACGGGAGGTGTTGCACCGGGCCGCCGCGTCCGCCGCGTCCGCCGGACCGCAGGGCGGCACCGTCCGGCGTCCGGCCCGGTACCGGCGTCCGGTCCGGATCGCGGTGCCGGCGCTCGCCTGCGCCCTCGCGGTCCTCGGCGTCGTGACGGTCGATCCTGGGGGTCCGGCCGGGCACGACCGCGCGGCGGTGGCCGGGGACGGCACGACCGGCACCTCCCGCGCGGTACGGCTGCTCGACCGCGTCGCGCTCGCCGCCGGAGCGGAGCAGTCGACGGTCCGCGCCGACCAGTTCGTCTACGTCGAGAGCAGGGTCGCCTACGCGGCTCAGAGCACGGCGGGCGGTCCCGTGACCGTGGCTCCCGTGCACACCCGGCAGGTCTGGCTGTCCGCCGACGGCACCCGCCCCGGCCTGCTGCGCGAGGAAGGCGGGCCGGACACCCGGCTCGGCGAGAGTGGACCGGTCTTCCACCTCGACCGGCCGGGGGAGACCGCCCGGCCCGACACCCCGCGCCGGAACGGTCCGTCGATCGGTGAACCGACCAACGCCTATGTCGCCTCGCTGCCCACCGATCCGGACGCCCTGCTGAAGCTGATCAGGGAACAGACCCGCGGCAAGGGCCAGGACCCGGACCAGCGGGCGTTCACAGCGATCGGCGACCTGCTGGCCGAGACCTGGGCGCCGCCACAGGTCAGCGCCGCGCTCTACCGGGCCGCCGGGCGGATCCCGGGAGTCACGGAGGTCGCTTCGGCCGTCGACGCCACCGGACGCGAAGGCATCGCCGTGGCGCGTACGGCACACGGGCAGCAGACCCAGTGGATCTTCGACCGGACCACGTACGCGTTCCTCGGCGAGCGCACCGTCCTCACCGGGGCCGACGAGACAGGGCCGGCCGGGACGGTGGTCGGCACCTCGGCGGTCCTCACGAAGGCCGCCGTCGACCGCGCCGGCCAACTCCCCTCAACAGACCGGTGACGCGGGCGGCAGCCGACCGACCGGCTCCGCGCCGCCCCCAACTCACCCGACCCCCGAGCCGGCGGACGGGCCGAACGACCCGATCGGCGGACGGTGACCTGGACGCGGTGGCGTTCCAGGCCTGCCGGCGGCGGGGAGCGCGACCTCCAGCTCCGGCCGGCCGGCGCGCACTCCCGCCATCCCCCGTGGCCACAGGAACTGACGCACCTACCGGCCGGCCCGGCCATCCTGCCCGGGCCGGCCAAGGCGTCGCACCCCTCCTGCCGCGCACCCAACCGGGCGCGAACCTCCAGGCCTCCCCGGACGGCGTCCAGTACACGGGCACCGAGATCCATGGCGAGGACCCCGCCCACCCAGGCCGCACGTCGGACACCTACCCGCACCCGCCGAACCCGGCGTCCCCGACCGCGACAAACCCGCACTGGTCACACCACCGACGACCGACCCGGCCACGCGCGGGCGGCACCGCACCCGGCCCGGCCGGCATGCGCGCTGCTTCACCTTCAGGGACCGATGGGAGGTCAGGGGCGTGGTGTCCAGCCGGGCGGGACGAGACGGGTGTCGTCGAGGACCCGCTGGACGGTGTCGTCGAGGGTACTGTGCTCGCCGATGACGTGTTCGAGGCCGCCGGGCAGGAGGTCGTGAGCCTGGTACCAGCCGGCCATCTGCTCGGCCGTCACCTCCGCGGCCAGCGGACGGGTGGCATGCCGGCGGACGGTCTCGTCGAAGCCGATGTCCAGGTAGTACAGGAAGCTGCGCCCGCGGTGGTCGGCCACCAGGTCGGCCAGCATCGCGCCGTAGCGGTCGGCGGCCAAGATGCCCTCGACGACGACGTGGAAACCGTGCTCGAGGGCATGCCGCGCGACCAGGCCGACCAGACCGATGTTCGCCCCACCGACGACGTCCCGCTCCCGCAGCACCTCGCGCCGCAGAAAATCCTGGCCCACCACGGCGACGCCCCGGCCGTACGCGGCGCGAATCCCCGCAGCGGTGCTCGACTTCCCCGCGCCGCTCGGCCCACGCACCACCACCAGCACCGTGTCCGCGCTGCCTACCGCGCCGGTACCGTCCATGCCTGCCGGGAACCGCTCTCCATTGTCGTCCACGGCGGACGACGGTATTCGGGACCAGCCGCCCTCCGCCCGGGCACCCTGCGGCCTCTCCGGCGGCGGCCCCACGGACCTTGACGGCCACCACCAAGGTCACCTTGATGCGGGCGGGTCGGACACCACGATGACCGACCCGCCCGCCACAGCCAGTGACCTTCGACAGGCGACCTTGACCGATCACCAGCGCCGCTTTCACAGTGCCACACGGGGGCAGAGCAGCTAAAGGCGGCCCGGGTGGCGAGCGTCCGACGCCACCGCCCGGCCGCCCGGATGCACCCGGCGGTACGGAGTGGTCGACTCGAGGCGACGGGAAGTCCCGGGGGCCGTCACGGAGAGGAGCCGAGCGATGCCGAAGGTGTCCAAGCAGTCCGCGACGAAGGTCGAGGAGTTCGGTCCGGTGACCGACCGCCGCGAGGAGATGAACGGCTACACCGTCGAATTCGTCTCCTTCGGGGCGGACGCCGACCTGGACGGGCCGCTGCAGTCGCTGCCCGACGGGATGTGCCAGTGCCCGCACTGGGGTTACGTCATCGCCGGGCGCATGCGCTTCGTCTTCGCCGACCATGAGGAGGTGTACGAGGCCGGCGACGCGTTCTACCAGCCGCCGGGCCACCGGCCGTACGTCGACGCCGGGACGGAGCTGCTGCAGTTCAGCCCCACCGACGCGCTCGCCCGCACCGAGCAGGCCATCACCGACTGGATGGGCCGCCAGCAGGGCGGCACGCCTTAACTGCCCGGCCGCCGCATCCCGCCGGTCCGCCCCAAATCCACGGGAGCGGGCCGGCCGGTGGACGCGCACGCCGGCCCGGCCCGCAGCAGAGCCACCGATCGGCGGTGGCGGACATGAGCCCGACCTCCGGCCCGAGCTGCCCCCGGGCACACCCCTGCGCCGCTTCCTGGACCGGGAGACGCCCGCCGGTCCCGAGCCGCCGCGCAGCGGGGTTCGCTCTCCAGCACCCGATGGCGAGACCTGGCGGCCGGGCCGGCTCGGGGCGCTGCCGCGGTCGGGTTCGTTCACCCCGGCTGTGCGGGGGCGGTCGGCCAACGTGATGCCGCAGGTACGGACGGGCGGCCGTGACGCCGTCGACGCTCTCCCCGGCGCGCAGCCGGCGCCGCACCGGTGGTGCGCCGGGCCGCGGAGCAGGGCCTGACCGACGCCGGCGCCGCCCCGCGCGCCGACCTCGACCCGACACTGAACGCGTGAAGACGGCGTGTCCGCGATCGACGCCGGGCCGTGCTCGGATCAAGCGGCTCCGACCGCCCAGCCGCAGCGGGTGCGGTGCCCGATCACTCGGCGCGCTCCCGATGACACTCCCGATGCGGCTCTCGCGGTCACCGCCACCCGAGCTCTTACGGCCGCCCCGCCATCGGATCCGGGGACCGCACCACCGTGAGCGCCCAGCGCCTCTGCCCCCACAACGCGGGAAGGCCGCCACCCGCAGGCGACGGCCTCCCAGTGCTGTCTCAGGGCCCGAGAAGCCCACCGCCGGGCAACTGGCCACCCGAACCGGGGGGACGGGCCCGCTACGCCCACTCCGCGCCGCGCTCGGCGAGCCGCGCGAGCCGGCCGGGCGCCGGCTTCGCCCGGCCGGCCTTCTGATTGTCGAGCCGGCCGCCCGGCGCGAAGTGCGACGCCACCACCTGCTCCTCACCCGCCGGGGCCGGCCTCCACGGTCCCCAACGGCTCCTTGCGTGGGCGGGGCACCCCGGGGGCCGCTCCCGCTCGACAAACGCCGCCGGCGCTACCAGACCCCGGGCGAACCGGCCTGCCCGCGACACCTTCGGCTTCGCCTCCGCGACGGCCTCCGCGGCGGCCTCCGCGGCCACCGGCCCGGCGCCGGCCCCGATCCCGGCCCCGATCCCGATCCCGGCCCCGATCGCGATGAGGAGGTCCCGCCGACCCGCCACCAGGCCCGGCCGGTCGGCCGGCGCGCCGCGCCCGCCCGCACCGGCCGAGCTGCTCGCCCGCGTACACCGTCCCCAGCGGCAGCACGGTCCGGTCGGCCAGGCCGTCGGACTCGAGCCCCTGCCGCGTACCCATCTGCACCGCGAGGGTCTCGCGGGTACGCGGCGTGGTGCGTACGACGGCGACCCCGTCGGCGTCGAGCAGAGCTCGGCGCAGTGGGGCGTATGGGCGATGCCGGGTCCTCGCCGGCTCGCGCGGGGTGTTGCGACATACGAGGCTTCTCATCACAACCTCGCTACCTCGAAGTGATCGGGTCGGGGTATCCACTGTGGTTTGTCATGATTTGACGTCAAGTGTCCTGTCGTACTTCCGCGTTGTCGCGTGAGGGTGCGGGGCGCTTTGTTGTGAGGAGAGGTGAACCTGCGGATGAGTGCTCGTACGCGTGGACAGGGCGATCTGCCGTGGTACCGGGTCAGCCGTCAGCGGCCCGCGGCCGTATTCAACAAGGCCCTGGCCGGTGGGACGGTCCCGGCCGGTGCCGGCGGTGCGTCCGACCTGGTCGGCCCGGGTGGACGGCGTGGGGAGCGCGGTGTGGGGGTGATGTCGGTGGGGGGCGCGCTGCTGTCCGCTGTGGCGCTGCTGGCGGCCGCGGCTCCACCGGTGGCCGCCGCGCCGGCGGGGGCCGTGCCGGTGCGCGCGCAGGAGGCCGATCCGTCGCAGACCTTCACCTTCACCGGCGCCTCGCAGACCCTGACCGTTCCGGCGGCGGCGGTGGTGACGATCACCGCGGACGGCGCGGGCGGCGCCGACAACACCGGCACCCCCTGTTCCGTCACCGGGACCGGTGGGACGGGGGCGCGGGTGGTGACCACCCTGCCGCAAACCACCACCCCGACGACCTTCACCGTCAACGTCGGCGGCACCGGCGGCAAGGGCTGCAACGGCACCGGCACGGCGGGTGCGGGCGGGTTCAACGGCGGCGCCCCAGGAGGGAGTTTCCCGCTCAGCGGCTTCCACTTCGAAGGTCCGGGCGGGGGCGGGGCCTCCAGCGTCAGCACGGGCGGCTCCCTGCTGGTGGTCGCCGGGGGCGGCGGTGCCTCCGGCGGCACCGGAGCGGGCTCCACGGGAGGCAACGGAGGCAACGGAGGGACGACACCGGATGCCACCGCCGGTACCGCGGGAAGCGCCACCGGCCCCGGGGCCGCGCCGGGACAGGGCGGTGGCGGCGGAAGCACCAGCACCAGTACCGGAGGGCCCGGCGGGACCTCCGGCAGCGTCCCGTCCTGTGCGGTCACGAACGGCGCGCCGGGGAGCGGGTTCTCCGGTGTCACGGTCGGCACCGGCGGTACCGGCGGCCGCTTCGACGGCGGCTGCGCCGCCACTGCCATCGCCGGCGGCGGTGGCGGCGGGGGCGGCTACTTCGGCGGCGGCGGCGGCGGCAGCGGCGCCGTCAACAACCACGGCACCTCGGCGGGTGGTGGTGGCGGCGGCGGGGGCAGCAGCTTCGCCACCCCCACGGGCACCGGCACGAGCTACGCGCCGTCGACGATCGGGACGGCGAACCACAACGGCCAGGTGACCATCTCCTACGTAGTCCCGTCCTTGACCATCACCAAGACCCACACCGGGAACTTCACCCAGGGACGGGACGGCATCTACACCATCACCGTCGGCAACGCCGCCGGAGCCGCCCCGACCGACGGCACCACCGTCACCATGCAGGACACCCTCCCCGCAGGGCTCGAGGCCGACAGCATCAGCGGCACCGGCTGGACCTGTGACCAGGGCACGCTCACCTGCACCCGCAGTGACATCCTTCCCGCCGGGAGCAGCTACCCGCCCATCACCCTGCAGGTCGACGTCTCCTGCAGCGCCGACGACGAGGTCACCAACGTCGCGGTCGTCACCGGAGGCGGCGACACCACCCCCCACACCGCCACCGACCCCACCAGGATCGAGCGCCCCCGGCACGACGACCACGACAAGTACGACACGCACTGCGACCGCCACGAGCACTGGTAGACCAACCAGCCCCGGGGACCCCGGAGCCCGCACCACCCTCCACCACCACTCGGACAGCGCCCCGGACGGGCTCACCCCCCGTTCAACGAGAACCGAACCAGCCGCGGAGCACACCCGCGCCACACCGCTTCACGCCCGCGGCACGCTCACCGACGACGACCACCAGGCCCTCCGCGACCTCACCCGCACCCTCGACCCCGCCACGCTGCGCCAGGTCGCGGGCCGGCTGGAGCGCACCCGCACCGCGGCCCTCGCGCTGCGCGGCACCGAGCAGGCCCCGCCCACCCGTCCGAGGGTGCGCCGCAGCCAGTTCTGACCGACCGCGCAGGCCCCCGGGGCCCGCCGCCCCTTCCGTTCCGCGCGCCCCAGACGGTGACCCCCGGCTGGGGCGCGCTGATTCGTCGTCAGCGCCGCGGTCCACAGCCGACCCCGGCCAGGGGGCGCCATGACGCCATGACGACGAAGAAGAGGACCACAGCGCCCTGCCAGGCCCACGACGCCGGCGGCTGGGGCAACTGCCCGGTGGCCGCGCTGCGCACTGCTTGGCGAGCGCGTCGCGGCCGGCGCGCACGTGCCGGCGCCAGGCTTCGGCGGTGATGCCGTTCGGGACCGGGCCCGTCTCCAACTCGGCGGCCGACACTCCAGGCGGGCTCGGACTCGGACCTCGGCGATCGCCGAGGCGACGATTTTGTCGACCACCTCGGCCGGGAGCGGGCCGCCGCCGGTTTCCTCGTGGGCGTCGGTGAGCCGCTCGGCGATCAGGTGCGAGCGCTTGGCGCAGGGCGGCGCGGGCCCGGTGGAGTGCGGTCGGGTGGTGGCCGGGGACGGTGGTGGCCGGGGACGGTGGTGAGGCGGAACAGGGTGGCGCGCGGCGGCGGGGTGGTGGCGGCCCAGTCGGCGCAGCGCGCGCAGGGCGCCGACGGCCATGGCGTCGGAGGCGGCGAACACGGCGTCCACGTCCGGGAATTGGTCGAGCAGTCGGAGCATGGCGTGTTTACCGGAGCGGGACCCGGAGGTCGGTGCACCGTCAAGGGTGCGCGCAGCATCGGAGCCGGCGCACCCTGGCGGAGCGGACGGCTACCAGTTGCCCCAGGTGCCGGTGGACCAGCGGGCGGCGCCGTCGCTGCCGTAGATCACGAAGTTGCCGTCGTCCTGCACCTTCGCCCAGTCGCCGGGCCGGCCCTTGGTCGAGAGCGACCAGGTGACTCCGGCACCCTGGGCGTTGAGCCACAGGGCGCCGAAGGTCGGCGCGCCCGACACGGTCGCGAAGCTGTTCGGGTGGCCGTAGGTGCCGGTGGACCACAGCGCCGCGCCGTCGCGCTTGCGGTAGAGGACCAGGTTCCCGTCGGGCTGCATGAGCAGCCAGACCGAGTTCGACTCGATCCAGCGGCCGTGCGCCATGGTGTTGGGGTTCGGGCCGAGTTTGTCGTTGGTGGCGCCGACGGCCGGGGTGACGCCGGTGTCGGTCTGCCAGTACAGCTGCTGGCCGCTGACGGCGAACCAGCCGTTCAGCAGCGAGGCCACCGTGCCCGGGTGGCCGTAGCTCCCGGTGCTCCACAGCGCGCCGCCGGAGTCCGGGCCGCCGCCCTGGCGGTAGACGACGAAGTTGCCGTCGGGCTGCATGTAGGCGTACGCGCCCTGGTTGCCGTAGGTGCCGCTGGACCACAGCACCGGGCCGCGGTGGCCGGTGTCGCCCACCAGGTAGAGCACCAGGTTGCCGTCCGACTGCATCACCAGCTCGGTCTCGCCGCTGACCATGCTCTGTCCCGACAGGAGCTTCTCGCCGCTGCGCAGGCTGGTGGCCTCGTTGGCCGGCGGCTTCGCCGCGGCAGTGCCGGCCGGAGCCGCGACGGCGATGACCGCGGCGCCGAGCAGGGCCGCGGCGGCGCGCTTGAAGACGTTCTTCCGCATCGAGCGGGAAACCCCCTTGTTCCAGGGCCCACGATTGGCGTGGGCCCTGGATTCATACACCCTCACATGGGCTTTTTGGCAATCGGGTTACCGGCGGGCGGGGTCCGGGGACGCGCGGATCAGTCCTCGTAGTAGTAGTTGTCGACGACCACGTCCGGGGTGTCGTCGTCGCTGTGCCTGCCCGGCGAGGCGGCCGCCGGCGGCGGCGACCAGTTGCATGCCCTCGAGGACCGGTCCCAGCCGGCTGTCATCGTCCTGCCTCTGCGACGACACCGGAAGGACACACAAGAGCGCTTGACGAGCGGGCCCCGTTGACCCGAGCCGCCCCAGACGCTTCTGCCACCGTTGGGCGCGGTGAGCGTTCCGACTTGGCCTCGGTGAGTGCTCGGCCAGCCCGTCGATCGCGGCCTGCCAGTCGGCCAGTTCCGAGCAGGCCGCGCACCAGCTCGTCGACGGCGCGGGGCCGGATCGGTGCCGAAGGCGCGGGCCTCGGCGGCGGTCTCGGCGAGGGCGTCCTCGTCCAGGTCCTCGGAGCCTCCCGCCGCGGGGCTCGGCGGTCCGGGCGAATTCCTCCAGCACGGTGTGCAGGGCGGCCTCGACGGCGGTCGGCGACCACGGCGGCGGAGTGCGGGGAACCCGGACGGCTTCGGTCAGCACCTTGGCGGCGCCGGGCCCGAGCGCCCGGTGCCTGGGGCCCCAGCCGGGACTGAACTGGGAGCGGCTGCCGGGCCGGCAGGTCGACCATGGCGAAGTCCCGATCGCCCGTCAGCTCCGCAACCGGCCCCTCTGTCTGGCCGCTGCCGTCCGTCAGCGTGGCCGTCTGCGGGGTGACGCCAACGACCGCTCCGACCTGCCCGGCGAAGCGCACCGGCCAGGCCCCGCTGATCGTCATCGACTACATCGGCCTCCTCGCCCCCGACCGCACCGGCCGCCGCGCCGAGAACCACTACGCGGAGATGACCGACAGTGGCGCCAGCGTGCGGCCACCGACTGGACCGCCTCCCTGAAGGCCCGCACCACAGCCCAGGAACGCAAGCGCGACATGCCCGCGCCTCCGCCGGTCAACCCCGCTGACGGTCCGCCGACCATCGGGTAACGGACCGACACCGGCTCGCAATTCGGGCCCGTGAGGCGCAGTCGGTGGTGACCCGCACCGGCGGATCACCACCAGTCGCAGCCCGACTCGGAAGAAACGGCCTGCCACATTTCCTACCAAGGGCTTTCGACTGTGTCGTCGGGATACTCTCGGTCGCTGCGCATTCCGTTCGCATTGCCCGTGATCCAGGTGATGGACTCGGGGCGGTCGCCGTTGTCGGCCCTACAGAATTCCTCTACGGCGGCGCGAATTCGGTCGAGCGGGAATGTGATTGCGGGGTCGTGGTAATGGGGGTAGTAGGATTCCGACACCACGCGGGGGTCGTAGTCAGGAGGTTCGGGATTGTCGGATACCCAGACGTGGTCGTAGACTCCGCCTTTCTTGGGATTTCTGCCGGTTACGAACCATGCCAGCCCGCCGTGGCCCGTCGACCGGTTCACCGCAACGACGAGGCAGTTGTCGGGAGGGCATCTTTCCCAATGGGGGTCATCGGTGATCGAGAGCTCGAAAACCTCTCTCGGGGGGCATGAGCCGTCGGTCGCCCGATCCGGATCCTCGGCCTCGAATATCTGGGACGCGAGCAGAAGTTTTTCCCGGAGGCTTTCGGCATGCCTTCGGGAGCCTTTATGGGTAATGCTGAGGATCATTACTTGACCTGTCGGTCCAATCGGTTTCGGCTGCATCCTTGAACGGCTCGGGCTTGCGGGTAGGAAATGCGGGACCCGCACCACACAGTCCGGACTGCCCGCCTCCGATGGGCGGCCATCCACTGGTTCACAGGAGAGTTCGCCAGCAGTTGGGACGGCATCGGCGGGAAGAGGGTTGTCGGGAGAGAAATTGTTCGGTTCTTCAGTCCAGGCAGCTGGTGAAGTGGGGGTATTTCTCGGGGTGGTACATCTGGTCGAGGCATCTGCGCAGCCCGTCGCCTTCGTAGTCGACACGGAGCATCCACGGGATCCGGCCGAGGAGGGCGGCCAGGTCTCCGGTAGCCGCAGCGTCCAGGAAGGCGCGCAGGTCGCCGGGGATGGGGCCGTCGGTGAGGCAGAGCCAGGACAGGGCCGCGCACATCCTGACCTCGGTGGGACGGGAGGGGTCCTGCCACCAGGTGCGCATCTGCTCGATGGCGGCCGGGTGTCGCTCTTCCCAGGCGAGTTGGCCGATCGCCAAGACGAGGCAGGCGCGCACCGCAGGGTCGTCCTCGACTCGGAAGCGGGCGTGCAGGGATCGCACGATCGTCCCGCACGGGCCCGCGGCCGCGGCCAGGGCGTGGGCGACGTCCTGGCGGACCTCCGGGTCGGGATCGTCGAGCAGCGGCAGCAGCAGGCCGGCGTCCGCGGCCAGGGCCTCGCGGGCGGCCTGCACCGACCAGTTCCCCAGGTAGCCGGAGGCCTCGAAGACCAGCTGGTCGTCGGCGCGTGCCGCGCGGAGCAGGCCGGTGCGGCTGCCGTCACCGTAGTGCTGACGGCGGGCCAGACCGGCGAGGCCCGCCAGGATCTCGGCGCGGTAGTCGGCGCGCGTGAGGGCGATGCGGATCAGGAACGGAACGGCCAGGGCGCCGGCCGCGCAACCGGTGTCGCTGTGCAGCAGGCTGCTCCACAGCCGGTGGAATGCCATGCGCACACCGCGCTCGTCGCCGGTACGGACCTGCTCCAGTGCGGCGGGGACGTCGGTGCCGGGCCCGTAGGAGTGGTGGAAACGGTCCCAGGGCACGGCGGCGTAGTCGAAGTTGTCCTTCGCCTCGGCCGGGATCCGGGCGACGACGAAACGCACGTCCTCCACGGTCCCGGCGTGGAAAGCCCGGTAGCCCTCGTCCCACCGGACGGAAACACCCGGCTCGCCCTGCCGGCTCATCGCTCCTTCTTCCCGGAGCCGGTTCGGTGCCGCTGTTCAAGATCGCAAGTGTCCATGGTGGGCACCGTAGCGCCGGCCTCCGACACCGGCCGGCGAGGGCGGCCCCCAAGGAATACAACACGGTGGGAATGACGCCCCCCGCCAGCCGGGGCCTCGGCCTGGTCGGCGGCCGAGCGCCAGGCCTACGCCAACGATCTCGACGAGCCGCGGGCGCTGATCGCGGTGTCCGCGAAGTCCAACCGCAGCAAGGCCGACAAGGACGTCACCGAGTGGCTCCCGCCTGCGGCCGGGTACCACTGCACCCACATCATCGACTGGACCGTGGTGAAGACCCGCTGGGGCCCGAGCGTGGACCAGGCCGAGGCCGACACCCTCCATCGCCTCGCCGCCGCCTGCCCCAACACCGAACTGACCGTCACCCTCGCCCGCTGAGCGGGCCCCATCACCAGCACGGGCAGGGAGACCAGCACGGTGACCGAGACCCCCGAGCCCGCCGAGTTCGCCGCCCCCTGCCCCCGCACGCCGTCTCCGCCTCCGTCCTCGTCACCGACGAGGACGGACGGATCCTGATGCTCCACCAGGCCCGCCCCTACCCCGGACACCCCGCCTGGTGGCAACCACCCGCCGGCCTCGCCGACGCCGGCGAGACCCCCCTCGCCACCGCCCTGCGCGAACGCGCCGAAGAAACCGGCATCCACCCCACCACACCGCTGCGCCCGCTGGCCGTCGACTACCGCTGCGCGGCCGACGGCTGGCCGCCGGTCATCGACTTCGCGTTCGCGGCCGACCCGGTCCCGGCCGGGCCGCCGGTGCACTTGAGTCGGGAGCACGACGCGTTCGCCTGGCGGCCCCACGAGGAGTGGCTGCCGTTCCTGCAGCCCGATCCGTCCCGATGTTTCCCGAACTCTCCACCGTGGTCGCTTTCCTGACGGCCGGTCTGACGGCTGCCCGACCGGGCCGCCGAGGGCTGAGGCCCTCGAAGTGGAGGCGGCGGACGGGGTCGCTCCCTGCCGGCCGAACGCGCCGCCGCGGCGGCCACCGACCTGTCGGCCAGTCAACTCGTCGAGCAGCGCAAGCCGTTCGCGGATCACGGCGCCTGCACGCGGGCCAATGGGCCGCGCCCGCCGCGCCGCGGTGCGCGAACCCGCGTCCGGCCGGGAATTCGCGCCTTTCCGGAACGGGCAAGGTGATGGCCCTTCCGGCCCGGAACTGACAGGGTGCCAATCGCCCGCCCGACCCAACTCCGATGCCACTGAACATCCTTGACAGGTACTCAGCACCACGACGATGATCACACCGCCAACCATCGACGACGAACGGGGTTGACGGGGGAATCGGACCACCGCCGCATTGCCCCGGATTCGCCGGGGGAAGGTGTGCGCCCATGCTGATCCGTCCGATGACCGAGCACGAACTGACCGACGCGTACGGCATCCGCTACCAGCAGCTCTACCCGCACGGCGGGGAGGACCTCGCCCCCTGGGGCTTCGGGAAGGCGGTGGTGGAGCCCGGCGGGGCGACCGAGCCGCACCAGCACGAGGAGAACGAGGTCTTCGTCTTCCTCGACGGCCGCGGCGAGATCACCATCGGCGAGGAACGCGCGCCCGTCCACCCCGAGCTGTCCGTGTTCATCCCCGGCGGCAGCCGCCACTTCGTGACGAACACCGGCGACACCCGGATGGTGTTCCTCTCCATCTACTGGCCGGACAGCCACGGACCCGTCAGCCTCTGAGGAGCTCACCAGCGATGCCCGTGTTCAGCATTGTCACCGCCGCACCGCCGACACCGAACGGCGATCTCCACCTGGGCCACCTCGCGGGCCCGTACTCCGGGGCCGACGTCTACACCCGCGCCTGCCACCTGCGCGCCGAGGACGCCCTGTACGCCACCGGTTCGGACGTCCACCAGAGCTACGTCCCGGCGAAGGCCCGCACCCTGGGCATCGACCCCCCGGAGATGGCCCAGGGCTTCGCCGACGAGATCGCCGCGATCTTCGACTCGATCGGCTTCGCCATCGACTCCTACGTCCGCCCCCAGCACTCGACGGGCCACCAGGAGGCCGTCCGGGACTTCGTGCTGGCCCTGGAGCGGCAGGGCCGCCTGGAGCGCCGCACCGAGGACTGCCTGTACTGCGAGGACTGCGAGCGCTACCTGTTCGAGGCGTACGTCCGGGGCGGCTGCCCGCACTGCGGCGTGCCCACCGACGGCAGCTCCTGCGAGGTGTGCGCCTGGCCGAACGTCTGCACCGACCTGACCGACCCGCGCTGCACCACCTGCGACCGGCCGCCGGTACTGCGCTCCTACCAACGCCTGGTCTTCCCCCTCGGCCGCTACACCGAGCGGCTCGCCGCGTACCACCGCACCGTCACGATGAGCCCCCGGCTCCGCGCCTTCTGCCTGGAGCTGACCGCGGCCGGGCTGCCGGACATCCCGCTCAGCCACCCCACCGGATGGGGTCTGCCCGTGCCGGTGGCGGGCTTCGAGGACCAGCGCGTCTACGTCTGGGCCGAGATGGCGCCGGGCTACCTCAACGCGGTGGCCGAAGCCCTCGACCGGCGGGGCGACGGCACCGACCCCCGGGAGGCGTGGGACCGCGCGGGGATCGTGCAGTTCTTCGGCTTCGACAACAGCTACTTCCACGCCGCGCTGATACCCGCCCTGCTGATGGCCTACGACGAGAGGCTGCGGCTGCCGGACGCGCTGCTGACCAACGAGTTCTACGAGCTCGATGCGGCGAAGTTCTCCACCAGCCGCCGGCACGCGATCTGGGCCACCGACCTGCTGGCCCACGCACCGGCCGACACGGTGCGCTTCGTGCTGGCCCTGGACCGGCCCGAGGACGAGCGGACCAACTTCACCTGGCAGCGCTTCCACGAGCTGGCGGACGGCGAGCTGGCCGGGCGCTGGCAGCCCTGGCTCGCCTCGGTGCTCGACCGCCTGGCGACCGGCGCCCCGACCGCGCTCACCGGCCTGACCGACGCGCACCGCGCGCAGCTGGCCGAACTGGCCCGCCTCGCCGCCCGCAGCCACGGCGCGTACCTGGCCGGGAGCTTCTCGCCCCGCACCGCCGCCCAAGCCCTGTGCGACCTGGTCCGCGGCACGACCGAGTTCGCCGCCGCCCACCCGGATGACACCGCGACACTCGCGGTGGAGGCCACGGCCGCGCAACTGCTGGCCCGGCTCGCGTACCCCGTCATGCCGGACTTCGCCGAGCGACTGTGGCGGGCACTGGGCCGCACCGGGCCGGTACGCGGCACGGACCTGGGCCCGCTCACGGCCGAGAGCGCGGCGCAGGCCGGGGTCGTCTTCTTCGACCCGCAGCCCGCCGATCTGGAGTCGAAGGTGATGGACCGGTGAGCGGCCGGCCGCAGTGACGTCCGCGCTGGTGGCCGGGGCAGGAGTGGTCGGCCTCTCGATCGCCCGTGAACTCGCCCGCCGCGGGCACCGGGTGACGGTCGTCGACCCCGACGAGCCCGGCGAGCACGGCCCCTCCGCGGCCGAGTCCCGGATCCTGCGCTGCTCCTACGGCGCGCGCAGCCAGTACACCGAGCTGACCTGGCAATCGGTGCGCCGCTGGCGGGAGCTGGAACGCGAGAGCGGCCAGCAGCTGCTGATCCCGTCCGGGGTGCTCGGCTTCGCGTCGCGGGGAACGTCCACCGGCTGGGAGGAGCGGTCGCTGGCCGTGCTGCGCGGCCTGCGCATCCCGGTCGAGCGGCTGTCGCCCCGCGAGGTGGCCCGGCGCTTCCCCACGACGGGCACCGAAGACCTGGTATTCGCGCTGTACGAACCCGAGGCGGGCGTGCTGCGCGCCCGCCGCGCCGTCCGGGCACTGGCCGCCTCCTGCCGGGCGCTCGGCTGCGAGCTGGTACGCGGCGAGGCCCGCCCGGCCGGTACGGGGGTACTGGTCGACGGCACCGAGCACCGGGCCCCACTGGTGGTCTGGGCGGTCGGCGCGGCGCTGCCCGGGCTCTTCCCGGAGCTCGCCTGCGGGCGGCCGGCGGACCAGGTCAGCTACTACCTGGACTCGCCCGCGCTGCCCTGCGGGCCGACCGGACCGGCCTGGCTCGACCAGGGCCGGGCCATGTACGGCATCGGGGCCCTGAGCGGCACCGGGGTCAAAGTCGTCCCCGACACCGAGGCACCCCCCGGCGCCCGGCCCACGGCACCGTTCGAACTACCGGAGTCCGCCCGGGCCTACCTGCGCCTGCGCTTTCCCGCGCTGGCGGGCGCCCCGGTGCTCTCCGCCGAGACCTGCACCTACACCACCACCGAGAACGAGGAGTTCGTCCTCGGACGGCATCCGGCCGCCCCATCCGTCTGGCTGGTGGGGGGCGACTCCGGCCACGGCTTCAAGAACGCACCCACATGGGGGAGTTACGTATGCGACGTACTGGAGGGAAAAGCCTCGCCGCACCCGCGCTGGCGGCTGCGGCCGAAGGCGGCGACCCGCTGACGGCGGCCCTGGACCGACTCGTCCCGGCCGGCCCGGAGCACGGCTTCGGGGCCGACATCGACGAGGCGCACGCGGTACTGCTGTCCGCGACGGCCTCCCCGGAGGAGAAGGAGACGGCGCTGCGCCGCTGGTTCGGCAGGCACCAGCCGTGCGTCTTCGCCAAGGTGGCCTCCCGGCCGGGCGCGGACCCGGCCCTCGACATCTGCTGGGTGACCGAGGAGGATCTGTCCCTCGGCTCCGAACACGTCGAGAAGCTGCTCCAACAGGCCCGGGAACGCTGGAAGTTGCGCGCACTGGAGGGCCGGACCAGCAGTCTGCAGGTGATGTTCGGCAGCGCCCGACTGGCCCACGCCCGGCCGGGACCGGAACTGGTGGAGGTGTTCCGGCTGCTGGTCGGGCTGTACCTGCCGCAGTGGACGCCGATCGAGGCCGACACCATCTGCCTGGACGGCGTGCCGCTGCGCCGCCCCGACGGGAGCATCGAGCTGTTCGCGGCCAGCATGACGGTGTTCTTCACCGGCGCCCACCTCACCCGGGCGCACGACCACCGGGTACCGGGCGGCATGCTGCTCAACATCAACGCCGTGGGCCACCACACCCAGGCCGCGCACGACGCCGGACGGTTCCGCACCCACGCCGAGGCCATCCGCAACTCCCATGGCACGGCGCTGCGTTCGGTCGGCAACGGCGGCATCGGGCACCCGGCCGGCCACGGCAGCACCTGGCACCTCGGCGACTCCTTCCCCACGGGTTACGGTGTGCGCCGACCGCCCCGGCCGGGCCACCTGCCGGCCGACGCCGACCCCGAGCGGTACCGCGCGCTGTACCACATCGACGTCACCGTCTCCTCGTACTACGCCGACCCGACGCCCTACCCGCCGCCCGCCGGCGAGCCCGCCCCGGACGAGTGGACCATGATGCTCGACTACTTCACCGCCGACGAGAGCCCGGCCTACCACAACGCCGCGCTGATGGCCGGGCTGCCCATCGGGCCCGAGCAACTGCACGACGCGCCGTGGCGGCCGGAGTCCCGGCCGAACAGCCGGCGGGAGTTCTGATGGCCGCTCTGCTGCACCTGCTCCCGGGTGACACCCTGCCGGGCGGGCCGACCGTCCTCGGCGCCGTCCAGGTCCGCAGCGCGACCCAGCGCTGGGTCGAGTACCTGCTGACCGGCGGGCCCGGCGGCGCGACGCTCTGGCTGGCGGTCGAGGCCCTGCCGGACGGCACCGAGCGCAGCTCGTACTGGCACCGCACCACCGCCGAGGCGGCCGGCTTCGACCCGGACCGCCCCGCCCTGGAGGGCCGGGCGCTCACCGTGGTCGAGCGCGGCCACGGCGAGTACCGGGCCGCCGGCGAGTTCGGCGGCCTGCCGGGCCTGCGCGCGGGCACCGGCCGCCTGTACTACGTCGACTACACCGGCCCCGGGCTCCGGGCCAGCCTGGAGCACTTCGGACCGGCGGGCCCCGACGCCCCCGGCTCCCCAGGCCTCCTCGGCGTCGAGGCCCGCCCGCCCGCCTGACCCTCCCCCGCACGACAGAACGGACCGACACCCGTGACCGACCGTCCCACCGACTGGTGGAGCACCTTCTTCACCGACGTCTACACCGGCTCCGACCTGGAGCTGCGCGACACGGCCACCGCCGAGGCGATGGTGCGCTGCGTCACCGGCGCGCTCGATCCCAAGCCCGGCGCCACCCTGCTCGACCTGGCCTGCGGCACCGGCCGCCACAGCGTGCCACTCGGCGCGGCGGGCTTCGACGTCACCGGCGTGGACCTGATGGAGCCGTACCTGGCGCAGGCCCGCGAGCGGGCCGCACGGGCCGGACAGCGGGTCTCCTTCGTACAGGCCGACATGCGCGACCTGAGCGCCCTCCCGGAGGGCTCCTTCGATGCCGTGGTGAGCCTGCACACCAGCTTCGGCTTCTTCGACACCGACGAGGAGAACCTCGCCGTCCTGCGCGAGATCCGCGGCCGCCTGGCCCCGGACGGGCGGCTGCTGATCGACGTGATGAACCGGGACTGGTTCCTCACCCAGAGCGGCGAGTCCTTCGGCACCGCGCCGCAGGAGTTCGTGGTCCGCAACTTCGACTCCAGCACCGGCACCACGTACCTGTACGAGGAGCGGTTCGACGCGCACACCAGCCGGATCACCTGGAACATCCAGGCCTTCGACCCCGCGTCGGGCACGGTCGGACGCAGCGTCACCGCCGACTACCGCGTCTACAGCGCCCACGAGCTGACCACCCTGCTCACCCGCGCGGGCCTGGCCCCGGAAGGGCTGTACGGGGACTACGACCTCAGCCCGTTCCACGTCCACTCGCCGCACCTGATCTGTACGGCCGCCCGCCCGGCCGAAGAGGAGTGACCCCCGTGTCCCGCACCTTCCAGGAGACCGCCCTGCACCGCATGGTCCACGCCCAGGCGGACGCCGTCGACCGGCTGGCCGAGGCCGACCTCCGGCAGGCCGCCGAGCGCCTGGCCGACGCCCGCCGGGTGCTGCTGCTCGGCACCGGCACCAGCCAGCACGCCGCCGAACTCGGCGCCATGATGCTCCATCACGCCGGGGTGGACGCCCGCTGGTCGTCCGCCGCCCAGTTCGCCCGCTGGGGCGCCCCGCTGCGCTCCGACGACGCCGTGGTGGTGATCACCCACACGGCGGAGACGGCCTTCGCGCTGCGCTGCCGGGAGCAGGCTCTCGCGGCGGGCGTGCCGACGGTCTCGATCACCGGCGCCGGCACCGCCGACTGGGCCGAGTCGGTCGAGACGGTGGCCAAGGAGCAGTCCGAGACCTACACCGTCAGCTACACCGCCGCCCTGACCGTGCTGGCCGGGCTCGCCCACCGCCTCGGCGCCGGGCAGTACGGCCCCGAGCAACTGCACCGCACCGCCGAGGCCGTCCGCGAGGCCTGCCGGGAGCCAGGCCTGGACGCCGTCGCCCTGCCCGCCCGGGCGCTCGCGGTGATCGGCGCCGGGCCCTGGGGGGTGACCGCCCGGGAGGGCGCGCTGAAGGTCCGCGAGGCCGCCCGCATCCTCGCCGAGGGCTACGAGTCGGAGCTGTACCTGCACGGGTCGGCCGTGCCGTTCGGCGCCGCCGACGGCCTGCTGCTGCTCGAACCCGACGCCGACCCGGACGGCCTGACCGCCGCCCTCGGCGCGGCCGCCGCCGCGGAGGGCATCACCGTGGGCACCCTCGCCGCGACTCCCGCGGCCGCCGGGCTGCCTCCGGTGCTGGCGCAGCTCCCGCTGACCGTCCGGCTCCAGCTGCTGGCGGGCCGCTGGGCCGAGCTGCGCCACCAGAACCCGGACGTGGCGATCGTCGGCGCCTGGGCCAAGACCGAACTGTGGGCCCTGGGCGCGCCGTAACCTACCGGGGCGGCCGGTCGCTCCGGCACCACGCACCACGCACCACGACGCCCCGGGGTCCGGCGCCTGACGTGTTGCCAGTGGCGCGCAGCCGGACACCGGCGGGGTGCGTACCGTCCGGGCCCGGTGGCGTCGCGTCAGGCCGCCCCCGGCCCGGACGCCTCGGGAGCGGCTCGCCGCTTCGCGGCGCGGTGACCGGCCGGCACGCCCTCGGCGATGATGACGTCGGCCGTCATGTGCCGGGTCCGCACATTCGAGGATGTCCCGGCAAGGGTCTATTGCAAGGGTTGATCGTCGAGTGCATAGGCACGGTCCGGCAACCCTGTGCGACCTCCAAAGTCCTCCGGTGCTTGGGCCGCAGAGTCGGCGTACGCCGCCAGTGCCCCTGCCTGCGCCGCCCAGGAAGGGGCCCCCGCACCGTTCTGACGGCCGATCACACCGGGTCCGGACCACTCGCCCGCCCGGACCCGGGTGGCGGCACTCGGCACGTTCTTCAGGGCCCTGCCCGGAAGGCCGGCCACGGCATCGGCCCCTCGAACCTCCCGCCCGTATCACCCGGTCAGTGAATCTACCCCAATTCTATGGAAATTCTCCATGGGGTATGGATAGAGTGCCGCAATGGCACTCAGCACACTGGAAACGTTGCGACTCACCGTAGCCGCGATCCGGCAGCGCACCGGCGAGAGTCAGCGCGAACTCGCCACTGCTCTCGACCTGACCCAGGACAAGGTGTCCCGTCGTCAGTCCGGCGCCCAGCCCTGGTCCCTGGACGAAGTCGACGCCCTCGCCCTGCACTGGGGCATGACGCCGCTCGACCTGCTCGCCGGCCCCACCCACGCCGCCCAGTCCCTGACCTGGCCCCCCGACACCGCCGCACCGCAGCCGGTGCCGGCCACCTTCACCGCCCAGACCCCGACCGCCGCGCCGGCGCAGCCGACCGTCCCGGCCGCCGCCCCTGCCCCTGCCCCGGCCGTCGCGGCCCCGCCGCAGGTGCCCGGCGCCGAGCAGGAGAGCCGGGTGGTGGAGCTCGACCGCACCGCGGCCGGGGAACTGCTGAGCGCGGAGCCCGCACCCTGCGCGCGGTGCGGCCGCCCGAGCCCGTACCGCTCAGGCGGCCGGCCGATGCACATGGGCGGCTGGTGCACCCCCGACACCGGGGTCGCCGAACGACTCCGGGCGGCTCCGGCCGCCGTGGCAGCGCCCGCCCAGGCCGTCACCTCCGAACACACCACGCCCGCCGCAGAGCCGACCACGTCCGTCGCAGAGCCGCTGGCCCCGGCCGAGCACGCCGCGCCCGCCCCCGCCGTGGAAAGGCACACCCAAGCAGAGCCGGCGGGGCCTTCGCCGGCCGCCTTGGACGCGCTCGCCCGCCACCCGCGCATCGCCGCCACGCCGACCGCCGACACCGCGCCCCGCCCGGCCTCGCGGCCGGCCGCCCGTCCCGCGTCCGCCGCGCCGCGCGCGGAGTACGCCGGTACGGGCCGGGACCTCGGCTACTACCTCGACATGATCACCTCGGCGGTCGAGCAGGCCCTCGAAGAGCACGACGGCGACACCGAGGCCGCGTCCGCCGCGCTGGAGAAGAAGGCGATCCCGAACGGGATGGCCCTGTTCGAGGCGACCCGCGTCGGCGCCGCGTACGAGCACACCGTCTATCCGGACCGCCTGGAATTCCTCTCCAAGAAGACCCGGAACGGCGCGGACGAAATCTGGGAAGGCCGCCACAAATGGGAGAACGCCCCGCTGATGGAAGCCCTCAAGCGCGGTGACCTGGACCGGCTGGCGGTCGACATCCTGGACACCAACGCCGCCTACTGCAGCGCCCTGAAAACCCACCTGCCGATCGGCTCGCTCGTCCACCAGCCCGACGGCGGTTTCGACCCCAAGCGCTCCGGGATCTACCTGCTCCCCGCCCGCCCGGCCTGGGAACACCCGCACCTGCCCGACCCGATCGGCAACCGCCACGAGGCCGGCCCCGTACTCCTGGACGGCGCCACCGTGCGCCTGCTGATCCGCTGCCACAAGCTCGGCCTCACCGACGCCCCGCACATCACCGAAGCCTGGACCTCCGGCGCCTCCGAAGGCCTGCTGGAGAAGTTCCGCCGCGTCCTCACCCAGGCCCGCGAGAACGCCATCCACGACGGCGACCCCATCACCGAAAAATACGTCAAGGCCATGTACGCGAAATTCGCCTCGACCATCGGCGAATCCACCTACAATCGAGACATTCGCCGACCCGACTGGATGCACATCATCCGCAGCCAGGCATTCGCGAACCTCTGGTACAAGGCCCACCGCGCCCACAACGGCGGCCTGACAATCGTCAGGCTGCGCGGCACCGACGAATTGCACGTCACCGGCGGCGAATGGCGAAAGGCCAACGGCGGCGTTTTCGAAGAAGGCCGACTCACCACCCAGATGAAACTCAAGGACCAGTACACCCTGCCCCTGAACCGGAAGCGGAGCGCCTAAAAAAGTGTCGACCGACGGATGGAAGAACTTCGGCCGCTACGGAGCCAGCATCGACCCCGGAAACGTCCACGGCTCCGTCGCCCTCGGCCGCGCCCTGGAGGACGCCGTGGAACGGATGATCCTGGAGGGCGGCATCAAGTCCCCGGCCGGCAGCCGGCGCGGCCTCAAGGCCCGGATGAACTACCTGATGTCCCACAAGGGCGGCCGCCAGGCCCTCGCCGACGCCGGCGTCACCGCCACCCCCGCCACCATGCGCGCCTGGAAGAAGGGCACCCAGCGCCCCCGCCCCGCCAACCTGGAGGCGATCGACACCGCCTACTGGAACCTCCGCGCGGCCAACGTCCTGAACAACCCCGCCATCCTCAAAGCCCACCTCAACCGCGACGGCCGCGGCACCCGCATCGAAATCCACCCCATCAACCAGGACGCCGTCGACGAACCCCGCCGCCGCGACAACCTCCGCGTCCGCTCCTTCCAGGCCCGCTACATCTGGGACGACGCCGTCGACGCCCTCACCACCGGCGACGCCGACAAACTCGCAGAGATCTGGGACGACGTCATCAGCGAACTCGACAGCGACTACGGGGCCTACCAGTACGTCTCCCACGTCGGCCTCGGCGCCTGAAACCCGGCACCCGGCGCCCGGCGCCTGAAACCCGGCGCCCGGCAGCCGCCACCGGGCGGCCGCCCACCCGCCGAACGAAGAGGAACGGCGGTGACCACCGACACCACCCGCCCTCGACCGCACCCAGAACCAGGACGACCACCCAGGAACACGCCCTGCTCGCCACCACCCCCACCCAATCCGCCGCCGAGCGGCCGGAACAACCCCGCAGAACATCCAGCAAGCCCTGCACCAGGCCCAGTTCGGCGACCGCTGCGCCGACCGGTACGCCGACGCCGGAGACGAGACCGCCCACGCCGACGCGACCACGGCCCGCACCGAGCGGCGGCGCATCCACGACCACACCGCCACCACCCACACCGAGCGCTACGACCCCGACCGCGACACCGCCCTCCAGCACACGCTGCTCGCCGACCGCCGCCTCCGCGAGGCCGCCGACCGCGCACGCGAGGCCGCCCGCCAGGCCCGCCAGGCCCGTCAGACCGTCGCCGCCGCCCACCGCCATCCTGCCGGCCCCGCCGCCCGATCCCTCTGCACCGCCCTCGACCGCGCCGGCCCCCACCACCTGACCGACGACGGCCACCAGGCCGTCCGCACCGCTCCTCGCGGCCCCCGACCCGGCGGTACGGCGCTTCGTCCTCGACACCACCGCACACCACCTCGCACTTCGCACCCTCACGGCCCTCGCCGAGAACGACCCCGACCGGCAGACCAGAGCCCGGGCCGCCGAGGCCGCCACCCGGCAGGCGGTGTGGACCGACCAGGCCGAACTGCTGCGCCGCCTGGCCCGCAGCCGCCACGCCGAGGTACGGATCATCGCCCTCACCGGGCTGATGCGCACCGGCTCCCCGCAGCACGTGGCGCCGCACCTCGACGACCCCTCCGCACCGATCCGCGCCCTGGCCGGAGAGCCGCACGCCGCACCGGCACCGACCCGCTGACGCACTACCGCACGGCCGTCCAAGCCGACGAGCCCCAGGTCGGGGCGGTCGCGGGGCTCGCCGAGACCGGCAACCGGACCGACGGCCCCTGCTCACCGCGCTCCTGGACAACCCGGCGCCCCAGGTCCGCGTCCACGCCCTGCGGAGCCTCGACCTGGCGTCCGTGCCCCGGGCCACGGCGCTGCTGCGGAACGGCTCCGCCGCGGTGGTCGAGGAAGCCGCCGCCACCCTCGCCCCCAGCGCCGCCCAGCTGCCCGCCGACCTGTTGTGGGACCTGCTCACCGACCCGCAGCGACCGGCTGTCCGACGGGCCGGCCACCGGCTGCTGACCCGGCGCGACCGCCTCACCGCCCTGCGCGCCGCCCTCCTCCCGGGCGGCGACACCGACCCCCGGCTCGCCGCCCGGGGCACGGCGGACGCCACCGCACGGATCCGCGAACTGGCCCCGCACCCCTGGCTCACCCGCCCGCCCCCGACCCTCGACGCCGACCCTCGACGCCGACCCCGCCCGGGCCGCCGAACTGCTCACCCTGGCGCAGGAACACCGCACCGCCCTCACCGAGGACGTGATCCGGCTACTGCACGACGCCCTCCGCCCGACCACCAGTAGCCAGGCCGCAAGCAGGCCCGCCTCCGGCGGCCCGCCCGCGCCCGGCGCACACACCCGCCCCCGGCCGCCGCCCGGCCGGGCGCCCCACCGGCGGGCCGCAGCGCACAGCCTGCCCGGAACCCGGTGAAGCCCGCACCGCGACCGCAATGAGGAGTGGACGCGACGCCCACCGCCGCCGAACACGACGACCGCCGCCGCGGGGGAGCGGCCGCGACGTCCGCGCACAGTCCGCCCCGGGGATGGGAGCCGGGGACCACCGCAAGCAGGCGCGGTGCCAGGCACGGTCGCCTACCGGTCAAGATCGGGCGGTGGGGGAGCTGTCGGTGACAGGGAGCCTGTGCCGCGCGCCCGCTGAGCGCTGGTCGCCACGGCCGGTCGTTCGGCGGCCCGGTGGGCAGGGCGCCGTGGTGGTGGCGGGCGACGGCCTCCAGCAGTGCGGTGCGGGCTCGGCGCCGGCGGACGTCCTCGGCGCGGCCGGGCGTCTGCGGCCCACGCGGGCAGGGGCCGGTCCTGCGCGGCCGCGGTGAGCGCGCGGCCGAGCCCTTTGATCGCGGCCCAGCCGGTCGGTCGGCTGCCCGAGCAGGCCGCGCACCAGGTCGTCGACGGCGCGGGCCGGAACGGCGCCGACGACGCGGGCCTCGGCGGCGTCTCGGCGAGGGCGTCCTCGTCCAGGTCCTCGACTTCCTCACCACCGCGGCTCGGCGGTCCGTTCGAACTCCTCCGGCACCGCCGCAGGGCGGCCTCGACGGCGGTCGGCGACCCACGGCGGCGGAGTGCGGGGAACCCGGACGGCTTCGGTCAGCACCCTGGCGGCGCCGGGGTGCGCCCCGGGAGGCCGGGGCACACCTGCGGGAGTCCGGCGTCAGCAGGCCACCACGGTGGAGACGGTGGCGGTCGAGGTGGGCCAGCCGGGCTGGGCCACCGAGAAGGTGGTGCTGACGGTGGCGCCGCACGGGGCGCTGGAGAAGACGCTGCCGACCTGGTTCGAGCCGGCCTGGACGATGAGGCCCGGGTGGACGGGGGCGAGGGGGGCGCTGCCGACGACCGTGCCGGAGACGGTGAAGCCGAGGAGCCGGGGCTGCCAGGACGGGTCGGCGGGCGTGGCCACCCCGTAGAAGCGGACCTGGTTGCCGGTCACCTCGACGCAGGCCTGGGTCAGCAGCGGGCCGGGTGCGCCAGGGGTGCCGCAGGTCACGACCGGGCCGACCGGGCCGCTCGGCGCGGCGGCGGCCCCCTGGGCGGTGGCCAGGGTGGTCAGGGCCGCCGCGGCGGCGACGGCGATGACGGTGGTCTTCATGGGTGTCTCTCCTCGGGGGCGGGGATGGGACGATGGGCGGAATGTGAAATGTCACATTCCTCTGATGCCAGCATGGCAGCCCCCGCACCCCGGGGTGCGGCATCCGCGAAAGAAGACGGTCCTCCGCGGATATCGGTCACCGAATGACCGAAACGGCCTGTCGGCGATCGCACAAACCCCTGGCCCGGCTTCGCCCCGACCTACGGCTTCGACCCCGACCGCCCGCCGCAGCGGGAGACCGAGGCCGTCGATCCGGCCGAACCGCGCCGCCAGCTGAAGTCGGCGCCGCGGCCGGCCCGGGCAGGGAGCGCCCGAGACGCCGCCGTCGCCGGCGAACTCACCCTCGGCTTCGAGGCGTTCACACCCGCCGGCGCCCCGCACCAGACCCTCGGCCTGTACCCCGTCGAGCCCGGACCGCCCTCCGAAGCCGCACTCCGCATGCTCGACACCCCGCTCCGCCGCGCCCGCCCTCCCGCAGCCGCCTGCCGCCCGGCCGGCGCCGCCCCGCCCGGCCGGCGCCGCCCCGCCCGGCCGGCGCCGCCCCGCCCGGCCGGCGCCGCCCCGCCCGGCCGGCGCCCGCCGCCGCCCCGTTCGATGGAGCCGGCCCGGTTCCGGAGACGGAGGCCGGCGAGGTGGCTGCCAGGTGCCTTGTCGTATCGGGTGGCGACGCCCCGCCAGGCCTTCAACCCGTTGATCGGGCGCTCGACGGTGTTCCGGTCCTTACGACGGCCTTGACGTGGCGTTTGCGCAGGCGGCGCGGGTGGCGGCGAGGCGGTAGGAGCCGGTGCCGTCATCGCACTCGTCGGGCTCTGTCCCGGCGGCAACCGCCCCACCCTGCCCCGACGCCAGCCCGCCTGATCACACCCGCAGATCCGGCCGAAGAGCCGGCTTTCAGCCAGATGGGACTCCTCGGCGCACGTCATCGGACGACCTTGCTGTCTTTCCCCCGTGCTTTTGCCCGCCTGGTCATCATGGACATTCCAATAGCTCGTCTTTTCGCACAGGAGGACGGCATGCGAATGGATCAGGGATTCTCGGAGACCGACGGGGAGTGGCAGACGGTCCACGCACTCCCGGAAACCCGCCTGCGGGGGCAGGTACTCGGGTACCGGGGCTACCGGCTGAACCTGCGCCGACTCAGGCGCCGCCTGGAAGTGCCAACGGACGCACTCACCGTGACCTTCGGCTTCGAGGGCTCCCTGCGGCTCACGGACGCCGTCCTGGGAGGGCCCGTCGTCCCGCTCTCCTCGATGGTGGCAGGCCTGCGCCGGACGGCCACGATCGCCGAGCACAGCGGCTCACTGTCCGGTGTGGCAGTCTCGCTGACCCCACAGGCCGCATACGGTGTCTTCGGCCCCGCCGTCGCGGAGCTGGGAGACCAGTGGGTCGACATCAGCCAGCTGCTCCGCCGTCAGGAACGCCACCTGGCCGAGCAGTTGGCGGACGCCGACGGCTGGGACGCGCGCCACGCCCTGCTTGACGCGTTCTTCGTCGCGCGGCTGTCGGCCGGTCACCAATGGGCGCCCTCGGTGACCACGGCGTGGCACGAGATCCGCCGGACCGCCGGGGCAGTGCCGGTCCAACAGCTCGCCGAGCTGACGGGGTGGAGCCGGCGGCGGCTGGAACTGCGCTTCCGGGACCAGCTCGGCATGCCGCCGAAGCAGGTCGCGCAGATCCTGCGACTCCAGCGGACCCTGGCCACGTTCGACGCCTCACCCGGAAGCAGCGGGGCCCAGATCGCGGCGCAGTGCGGCTTCTACGACCAGGCGCACCTCGACCGGGCCTTCCGGGCCATGGTCGGCCATACGCCCCGCGACTTCTTCCGCCACCGCGGCCGCCCGACGCGGGCCGAGCCGACCGACCGGCTCACGGGCCAGGTCACCAGCGCGGTACTGGCGGCCGGATCGGCCCGAAACACACACGGAGCCGGTGCACCCCAGCCGTAAGGGCGGCCACTTCGCGCTGTCCGCGCAGATCGCTTCCGCCCCCTTCAGCACCAACCGCTGCACGGCGGCCCACAGCGCTCGCCGCTGCCGCGCCGACCCAGCCCAACGGGCCTGCCCGCCAAGGACATTCGCATTTGTACAAGACGCCGCCCCCTCAGGTGAACGAGGCTGAGGCAGCCCCACCACAGCAGCCGGCGAGGGCTTCCCGCCGATGCGACCAGGCACAGCGATGCCACGGACAAGGGAGAAACGGCATGACCACACGCACTGCTCGGCCGAAGAACAAGACCCGTTCCGGCAAGGCCCTGGCGACGAAGGCCGCCCTCGGAGCGGCGGCGCTGTCCGTGCTCGGGACCATTCCCGCCACCGCAGCTCCGCAGCAGATCCTCGCGGCGCCCTACAACGGGGCCTGCGGCTCCGGCTACTCGGTGGTCAACTCGGCCCCCGTCGGCAACGGCACGCTCTATCTGACCTACAACTCCTCCAACGGCATGAACTGCGCGGTGACCACGCGCTACAACGACGGCACCAAGCCGTGGATGGTCGTCAAGATCTCGCAGGCGGGCGACCCCGGCTGGGCGGACGTCGACCAGGGGTACTACGGCGGATACGCCGGCCCGGTGTACGTCTACGGGAAGGGCCACTGCATCGACTGGTACGGCGCGATAGACAGCGCCTCCATGATCGTCCTGGGAACCAACTGCGGATGATCGCCCTGACCGGAGCCCCCGCCACCGCCCTGCCCCTCCGGACCGGCGTCAGCCCCCGGCAGCACTGCCAGTAGACGAGCCGCCTGCCCACCCCGCCCGTTCCCTGCGACCTGAGTACGGGCCGAGCGACAGACCGGTGCACGCCGTCCGGCCTGCCACCCGGCCCCGACCAGACCGTCCGGCGTCCGCCCCCGCGGCGGGCTGCTCATCGCCGCCGCCGCCGGCCGCCCGACGGCCAGACCGTCGAGTACAGCGGGCCCGGTCCTGATGATGGATGGCGGCAGAGCGGGCACGGCCGGCCCCGAGCGGGCCGCTCACCGACACTCGACCTCTCCTCCCACCCGCCTGTCGGCGACCGCAGTGGTTTCGTCTCCAGCCGCGCTCTCCCGCTCTCCGGGTGGGGCATGTGGATGAGCAACTACGCCCTGAGGGACGGCTACAGCTTGCCCAGTGGCACCTGGACCGGGCGGACGCGCTCCGCCTGGGTCTGGTGAACCGGGCAGGTACTCTCCTGAGCGCCAACGCGCTCTTGATGACCGGCGTGGTGTTCGCCTCCGGAGCGACATCGTCGGACGTATCGCCAGCCATTGGGGCGGTCGGGCTCCTCGCGCTGGTCGTGAGCGCGTTTTCGGCGACCCTCGCTGCCTCGGTACTCACCGGGTCGGGCAAGCTGCCGTCATTGGCGCAGCCGCCCGACGCCTTGGTCCCTGTGGCGTTCAGCTACAGCGACACCGTCAAGGCGTTCGCGTCCCCGGAGCAGTTCCGTGAGGGGCTTTCCGCCCAGACCGTCGAGGCCGCGGCCGACGCCGCCGCACTCGAACTGTGGCGGTGTATCAGCGTTCACCAGCTCAGAGCACGAAGGATGCGACGTGCCACCCAGTACCTGTTGGGTGGCGCGGCCCTCCTGGTCACCATGGCCGCGATGAAGCTCTTCACCGCTCTGACCTGAGGTATCGGACTGGTTGGGAAGCACCGGCTGGCGGTGGGGCCGGGGAAGTCTTGTGCTGGCCGGTGCCGGCCCGGCCGGGTAACGACGACGACCAAGCCGCCAAGTGCAGCCGGACGAAGCTCTCGTCCGGCTGCTTGTACAGGGTTCGGTACCCATGTCCGGCACCTGGCCGTTCCCGCAGGCCAGGGCCGGCTTTCGGTGCTTCTCACCGGCCCGACATACCTCTGTGCGCCTGGTCCTGGTGGCGGATGGTGGTGGCGGGTTGGGCGCGGTCGGTCGGGGAGGAGGCCGCTCACCGGCGCTCGGCCTGCTTTTTGTCGGACGACGTCAGAACGTCAGTGGGTCGCGACGTGAGATGTCAGTGATCGGCGACATGAGGCACGAGAAGTGACGGTCACAAGGACCAGCCGTGCGGCAACACGCTCCTCAGGTCTACCTGGCGCTAGCCCATGCGGGGACAGTCCCCCAGGGGGTGCTCAAAAGGGCCATCGCCGAGGGTCGAGAGGCGCAGGCTCAGTGCCAGTCGCAGGAGGCCGTGCAGCCGGACCGGCCGGGCGGGGCGCCGTTCGCGGTCGCCCCCCAGAGCATCAGGGCGAGCACGATCACCGCCAGCACCACGGCCATCACCGTTCCCGGTACGTCACGTCCGCCGTTCGGTCCGTCGGCCACCGTGACCACCTCCCCGCCGTCCTTCCATGAGAGGGGCTGTGGGGTGTGCGGTCAAGGGGCGGCCGGGCGGAGACGGCGCTCGGCCTCCCCTTCGCGTCCGTCTTGCCGGACGACATCCGGTTCAGCGAAACGACACGAAGTGTCAGCGGCGCGGGTCATCGGTGCGTCACCAGGCCTGCCGCCGATCGCGGTTGAGTCGCAGGCTGTGCCGCAGCCGAGCGCGCGGTACGGCCCGTCGCCAGCCACCGACAGTTCGCTGTCGTCCGACAGCGGTGGCGCGGGGCCGGCCCCACGCCGCATCTTGTGGAGCGCCTTGTGGGGCACCTCTCCGGCTCCCTTGTGGGGTGTCCTGTGGACACCCAGTCCCATGGCCTGACCTGGTATCACCGCAGCTCAAGGCACCTGACCGGGGCTCGGAAACTCCGGCAACCCCTTCTCCTCTGTCTTCTGGTCTTGGTCGGTTGGCGGTTCGGGGTTCGCGCCTGCGGCGGGCTGTTGTTCGCCGCCGCAGGCCGCCCCGACGGCCTGGCCGTCGAGCACCCGGACCCGGGCGGGCGGGGCCACTGGCGCTTGCTGCTCTCTGCCGCCCTGGCCGGGGGCCGCGCCCGCCCCCGGCGGCTGGAGGGCCGCGCGGCCGGGCTCTGGCGGGCCCGCTGTGGCTGTCTGACGGCCCGCCCGACGTCTTCCCGCCAGCCCGCCTGACGCCTCGTCTGCCGGGCCCGACCGTCGGTGATCGCTGGTTCGCGGAGTGGAGTGCCCGGTCCGTCCTGCCGACTGTCGGGCCATTCCTGCGGGCCAGTGGGGGCTGCCGGGTGCGAAATGGGGTGATAGCTGTTGGTTCGCGGCGCTCGGGCCCGGCTCTCTGCCGGCCCGGGGCGTCCGGTCATCCGCTGCCCGGCCGCCGGTGTGCGCGGCCCGGCGAACCGAAAGGAACTCCCGTGCGTCGACTTCTGACCTCGCTGGCCCTGGCCGGGGCCACCGCCCTCCTCCCCACCCTCGGGATGGTCGCCGCCGCCCCGGCGGCCCACGCCACCGTCTCGCAGTGCGTCGACCAGGCGACGCGGCAAGGCGCTCCTCCGCAGGCCGCCCGGGCGGCCTGCCAGGCTGCCGCAAACGGCGACTTCGATACCTGCACCGGCCTCCTGGAGGACTTCATCGGTCCCGTCGCACAGTTCGCCTGTCTCGTCGCGGGCCAGGACTGAGCACACCGGTGTTGCCCGCAGCCCGACCGGGCTGCGGGCAACACCGGTGCCGTGTGCACCCAGGCCACCCGGGCGGCCCGGCCAGGCCGCCGAGCACCCGCCCGCCGGGAGCCACCGCCGAGTTTGTCCCGGGTCTGCCGGGGCGGCCTGCTCGGCATTGGGGGCACAGGCCGGCAGGTGGAGGAGGGCTTTATGGCCTGGCCGATGACTTCGGGCGGTTTTGGTATGGGGTTTTTCCATACGAGGTCTCTTTCGGGGTGAAGCCGTTGCCCGGTCCGGGCCGCTTCCCCGGCCCCCTGGGCGGACCTGTCAGTGGCCGGTGGAGAAGATCTCGCGTACCTCGCGGATCGCGTAGTAGACGAGCACGTAGCCGGCCACCGGGTCGGCCCACCAAAGACCGGCCAGGGAGTTGAGCACCAGCCGACGAGGACGGCGGCGGCAAGCAGGCCGTCGATCAGGGTGACGCGGCCCTCGGTCTTCAGCACCGGGTTGTCCAGGGCCGCGCCGGTGCGGGCCTTGCCGAAGGCGAGCGCGATCATCACCGGCGCCCGGGTCAGGTTCACTCGGCCCAGCTGGAACGCGGAGATCTCGTTCACCCGGTCCAGCGCCCGCGCCATCGCCGTCCCGGTCGTGCAGGTCGGCGGCCGGCGCAGCCGCTCCAGCTCCGAGACCCGGGCGCCGTCGGGTACCCCAGCAGCCGCACCAGCTCGCCCAGCAGAGCGGCGTCCGTCCGCCGGGCGGCCCGGGCCACCGTGGCGTGCAGCCGCTTCTCCGCGACCGTCCGCACCTCCGCCACCTGCCGGGCCAGCACCGACACGCCCGGCAGCAGCACCCGGTGCCGGCGCAGCCACGCCACCGCGTGGTCGAACAGCGCCACCGGCCCCTCGGCGTGCGTCCACGCCCGCCCGCGCAGGAACGTCCGCAGCTGGCGGCCGGCCTGCGGGTCGTCGTACTCGCGGTACTCGTACCGCCGGCGAATCTCCCAGGAGTGCTCGGCTGCTCGGCAACGTTCGCAGTCGGGTCCCTCGCCGGGCGGCCGGGATGACCCTGGAGAGCCTCCAGCAGGCCCAGGACCGCGCCCGGTCCGAGGAACGCTGCGCCGACCGGTATGCCGACGCCGGCCACGGAGCCGTCCGCGACCTCACCCGCCACCTCGACCCCGCCACGCTGCGCCAGGTCATGAGCTGGCTGGAGCGCACCCGCACCGCGGCCTTCGCGTTGCGCGGCACCGAGCAGGCCCCGCACGTCCGGCCCGTCGTACGGCACCGCCAGTTCTGACGGCTGTGGTGCCGATCCACTCGCCGGGGAAGCCCGAGGCCTCATCGGTCTTGCGGTCGCAGACGTGGCCGGGGCCGACCGGGCCAGGCCGCCCCCGGCTACGCAGGAGCGCCGCTGCTCGGCGGCCCCGATACGCAGACGCCGGAGACGAGGCCGCCTACGCCGCTGCGGTCACCGTCTACGCCGGGGGGGCAGCGTGTACGCGCCCACACCGCACCGCCCAACCGCGCACGGCCGACCGCCGGTGGCACCGTGGGCGGGGCTACGCCTCGAACAGGTCCTGGACGTCCTCGTCGGTGATCGGGGCGAGGCCGGGGTCGTCGCCGAGGATCGTCTCCAGCTCGGCGGCGGCCCTCTTGACCCGAAGGCGGACCAGGCCGAGCGAGGACCGCTCGTCGAAGACGACGATGAGCAGAGCGGCCTTGGCGACGATCGAGAGGTGGATGTTGTCCTGCTGACCCGGGGAGAGGACCGTGGACTCGCCCTGGCCGATCAGCCGGGCCTGGCCGTCGCCGGAGTCGACGTGACCACCGGTCAGGGCGGCGGGCGAGGAGGTGTCGAGCCCTGCGGCGTCACTGGCTGCCGCGATCCGCCGGCCGGTCCTGTCGAACAGCACGGCCGCCTTGGAGTTCGCATCGGCGCGCAGCGTCGCCAACGCCCTGTCCAGCCTCGCGACCACTCCGCTGTTGTCGGTGACGGCCATGGGGATCCTCCGGGATGTCAGGGCGGGCTGCTGGTTTGGCGTGTACGCGGACAGTCTGTCGCCTTCGGCGGGCAGGACCGGCCAAGCCTGACGTGGAATTACCCGATCGGGTGATTCACTGCCGGCCCCGCCCCGGCCAGTCCCGTGCCGGATGCCCGGCAGTGGCTCTGGTCGTGACAACGGCCAGGCCGTCGAGCGCTGTGGTGTTCGGGTGCGGTGTCAGCGGGATGCGGCTTCGCGTCAGCGGTTGCTTGGAGGCTGAGCCGCAGGTGGGGATGTGCAGCAGGGTGGAACGCTGACGTTGGCCCGCACCTCCACTGACGTGTGGCCGCATCGGCCGGTGGCTTCCCGTCCGCGCCTTAGATGCGGCGAGCTACCGAGCCAAGAACCCCTCAACCTCGCGCTCCAGGGCGGGCGGCACCTCGGCCAGCTCCGAGACGATCAGGCGGACCTCCCGCCCGAGTTCGGGGAACCCACTCCAGGCCTCCGCACTCCTGGTGAGCACGGCAGCCAGCAGATCGCCCTCGTACATGTCGCCTTCCGCCAGTGGGTCGGCCCGGAGGAGCTCCACCGCCAGGGGCAGGAGATAGGCAAGGCCCGCGTCTTGCCCGATCAGCAGCCGCATGTCCTCGACCGTCAGGCCGCCGATCTGCTTGCGCCGAAGCTCGCGTACGGTCGCCATCAACCGGGTTTCGCCGCCCGACGGGACCGACCAGCGGTCGCGCTCAAGCTCCTCAAGAGAGCGGTCACGGTTCACGAATCGAGTCACCGACCGATCGTCCCATGTCAGATCTCAAACGCGGTCTCACAGGGGCGGTCGGTGGAACGGGCGGGGGAGAAGGCGTCATGACCTGCCCAACGACGGCAGGCGGTTTTCGGTATGGGGGTATTCCATATTCGGCTTGATGGGATTTCTACATGGTTGGGCATTCCAGTGGATGGGTGTTGTACCCGAATTCCGCGTTCATATCGTCAACGGGCCGAGGGGGTTCCTGCTGGCGTGCTTTTGATGCCGGTTGTGAAGTTCGGCTGAGGTGTCAGCAGGATGTGCGGCTTCTGATGTCAGTTGGGTGCGAGGTCGATCTGCAGCTGGGAATGCTTTTTAAGTGATGGATCCGCTGATGTGGGCCGTATTTTTTGGTGACACGAAGCCGTATCTATCGGTGATAGGCGGCCCGTACCTCCATTGTTTATCGAATCTAAGTTCTACTTATTGGGTGGTGCTGTTTCGATGGAGGTACGCGCGTGGAGCCGCACAGGCGCCGTGCCCTCGGGGCTGACACCCTCCCTGGGGGCGGTTCCACCCCGTGTCTCTACCTCAGGTCACCGGCCAGGCGCTGGTCCCGGTCGTCCTGCCGGGTTCCCCGGTCGGCCGCACGGGCTGACGCCGGCCTACCAGAGACCTACCAGGATTCGGAGATGCCTGGTAGGCGATCGGCAATATCCGTCAGTCGGGGACGGACGCGCCACTACGTTCGCCATCGAGCAGGTCCCATCAGCCTGCCGCCGAGGAGGAGGAATCCGTGGGCCGTCATAAGCCCGGCAAGCCGCGCCGCAGTTCGAAGGACCCGCACGACCACCCTGGCGTTCATCTGGAGGAACTGCCGCACTCCGACGGCCCGGACGCGGACGATGCCCTGTTCGCGGCCGTCACAGGGGCCGCACTCGCACGCTGCACCTCGTGTCAGGACGTGACGCTCACGTTGCTGGTCGAGGACCCGGCGACCTGTGCCCGCCTGGTGGAACTCGCGTGCGGCGCGATGATCGAGGCTGAAGGAAGTCCGCCCCCCAATCAGACCGACCCAGACCTGCCCGGCCTCGCCAGTCTCTCCTTCCGACGCCTGGCCCGCGCGGGCCAGGGCGCTACCGCCCACGCCATGCACGAGGAGTGCGAGCGGATGACGGCTCGCGAGCGCCGCGATGCCGCCAACACGGCCTTGGACACCATCGTCGGCTATGCCTATCTGCCCCCGGGAGGACTCGCCGGGCTGAGACGGCAGCACATGCGTCTTGGGGGTAACTCGGCTCTTTGACAGGCCGTATGCCGCGGGCGGGAAGTCCCGGGAGCCGGGTGCTCACCTGCTGCTGGTCGAGACAGCGCTTGGGGGGATGAGTGCTTCTCCGTCTCGCCAATGGGTGGCGTAGTTCCAGGACCACGCTCTCAGATGGTGCCCCTACCCCGGTCGTCGGCTTCCGCGACGACCGGGGTGGACATCTGCGGCCCGAAGGTAATGCCGGTTGTTCACAGGCGCATTGTCTTTCTCACGCTCTGACGACCTTCTTCCCATGGCTCGCCATTTGCAGGGCCCCTGCCTTTCTGAGAAGCCCATCCGAGAACAACCGATGGAAGCGGAGGGGCCAGCCAGCATCCGAGACCTGCACGTATCACCGCACCTGCCGGCCCCGGGCCGCGCGACGTGGCGGGATTCCGGGAGCAGTGCCGTTTGGAAGGCGGTCGTGCCAGGACCGGCTCAGGAATCGCCGTCGGGCTCGGTGATCCACTCCTCCGGGACGAGGGCCTGGCCGTTGCTGTGGCGCCAGCGGTCGACGACGTGGTCGTGGAAGACGGGATCCGCCAGGTCTGCGTGCTCGACCACGATGACCTGCAGCGCACCATCCAAGGACCGCACGGTGTCGTCGATGACGCGGTAGACGTCCAGCAACTGTGTGAGGTCGTTGCCCTGGAGCGTCGGATCCCCGGTGTGGTCGGGCGGGAAGTAGACCTGGGAGGGCTGATCCAGCATCAGGACCCGCGGCACGGGGCCGGAGTGTTCGCTGAACCACTCGTGCAGGGTCAGCAGGGTGGCGATGTGATAGCCGAGGTGGTTCTCGGCGCTTCCCATGTCCGGCAGGCGGATCGGGCCTTCGTCGGGGGTGTCCGCGATGATGGTCAGCTTGTTGACATCCAGGCGGATCGGCGACTTCGAGTGGTCAAGGGCCAGGGACTGGGCTTTGTCGCGGATGCGCTGGCTGATCAGCGACAGGTAGCTGGTTAGGCGATCGTCCTGGGTGTCATCGCTGAGCTGCGCCTCGAGGCCAGCGATCTGCTGCCGGAGCTGGTCGCGGTTGTCCTCCACACGTTCCGTACGGGGCTGCTGGGCGACGGTGTCGAGATAGAGGCTGATACGGCCTCGGACGTGCGCGGCGCGCTGCGCCTGGTCCGGTTCCTGCTGCAGTGCGCGAAGGCCGGCGCTGATCTCGTTGATCTCGTCCTGGTTGCGGGCAAGCGCCGAGCGCAGGGCCTGCAAATGTTCTTCATGACGGGCGAGCTGGCTCTGGAGGGCCGGGGTGTCGCTGCTGATGACCTGCAGGTCGCCGCTCAGCTGTTCCAGGTCCCGGGTAATTGCGGCCATTGTGGCGGTGGCCGAGGTGACAGGGGACTCGCACACCGGGCACTGTGCCACTTGCGCGGCCTGCCAGTTCACGCGCAGCAGGCCGAGGGAGGCCAGGCGTGAGCGCTGCTCGCCGGCCTGGCCGGCGAAGTCGCTGTTCTCCTCGAGAGCGCGTTTGAGATCGGCGATTCGCATACGGGTGGCGCCATGGGCGCGCCGCAGTTCACTACGCCGGGCCATGGCCTGGGCCAGAGGGTCGTCGTCGCGCTCGGAAGGAGGTCCGGCAGACAGTTCCCCCGAGAGGACGGAAGCCAGCAAGTGCAGGGCGTCTTCGAAGCTTGGCTCGCCGTCGCCTCGTACCAGCAGGTTCGCTTCGGCGGCTTCGGCGAGCAGGGCCAGGGCCTGGCCGGCAGCGGGACCGAGCGCGCGAGAGACGGTGAGTTTCGCCTCGAGTTCGGAGAGCTCTCGGCGTAGCAACTGCAATCGGTGGCGCAGGGCCGCCTGTTCGGGATCGACCGCGCCGAGGAAGTATGGGACGACGCCGCGGATGATGTTCGGTCTCCACTCCTCGCCCTGGGAGTGGAACAGCAGGTCTGGGTTGGCGATCTCGTTCTGGGCCTGGACGCAGAAGTACAGGGCGTGGCGGATTGAGGGGGCGATGGTCTGCGCCCGTGCGACGGCGGGGACTTGGACAGTGCGGTCGATGCCGCAGAAGTCGCTGAGGATGTCCTTGGCCGCTTCCAACGGGGTGCTGAAGGCCAGCTCCTCGATAGGCGGGGCCGGGCTGCCCGGTGCCTGGGGCAGGAGGCACAGGACCGTGCTGACGTTCTTCTTGGCGGCGGGGGCCTGGCGGGCGACGAAGAGCTGCCGCCCAGGAGCAGAGAGGGTGATGGCGTAGGTGCTGACGTAGGTGCGGACCTTGCCCGCTTTGACGGGGTAGTCGGAGCTGGCCAGGCAGTAGTCGATGATCGTCAACAGGGCGCTCTTCCCCCGTCGGGAGTCGCCGGTGACGATGTTGAGGGCACCGGTGTGGAACGGCACGGTGCGTACCTGGCCGGGGTGCTTACCGTAGACGGTGACCGCGTTGATCTGAAAGGTCACAGTTGGACTCCCAGGAGGGTCAGGACGGTGCTGATGCTGCCGGTGCTGGGGAGCCAGCGTCCGAGCAGGTGGGCGGCGCTCTGGATAGCGGTGTTCTGTTCGGTGTCGCCTTCTGCGATCGGGCCGACGGCTCGTGGAGTGAGCGTCAGCGCCGGGCCGTCCAGGCGCAGAATTTCGGTCTGCAGGGCGAACAGGATGCCTGGTCGGACGACGGCGGCCAGAGGGGCGGCGTTGCGGCTCATGGCGACGCGGACGGCTTCGTGCTCGTTGAGCCAGGTCATCAGGCCGTTACGGATGGTGGCCGGTAGCGCTTTGCGGATGGTGGGCTGGAGGGACATCACCGTGGCGGTCATCGCCACCGGCAGGGGGCATGGCCGTTGGTACTGCTTCGCGTGGCCCTGTACGGCTCGGGCGCACACGAGAGCGGTGAACGCGGGGTTGAACAGGGCGCGTTCCTCGCGGCTGAGTTCAAGGCCGGCCATCGGTGGCTCCGGCGGGTTCGAGCAACATGGCCAGCCGGGCGGCGAAGTCCGGGTGCCAGCCGACCCTCAACTCGTCAGCGAGCATCTGGTAGGAGCCTTTGGTGACGAAGAGTTCGTCGCAGCCGGGACGGATACGTAGTCGGGCTTCCTGGTCGACCCACCGGTAGATCACCTTGGCAGCCCGCAGCATCTGAGCCTCTGCGGCTTCGTCACCGAGGTCCTCGCGCATGTCGAGGAACCGGGCCTGCCACTCTTCCACGAGCCGGCGTTCGTACTTGCCGATCTCCCCGGCCTGGATCAGGTTCTCGTCGGCCCAGCGGGAGCGCTGGGTGAAGGCGCGAAGCCAGTCCCTTACAGCCAGACCGATCCGTTCGGTGCCGACGCCGATCAGTCGCAACTGGTGGACGAAGACCTTGTCGGATGCGTCCGCGTGGTCGGCCGCATCCGCTGGCATCTCCGCGATGTCGGGATCGATCGGCAGGTTGTGCTCGCCGATCTGGCGGCGCAGGTCGTTGAAGAACTCGTCGAACTCGGCCCCGGAGACCGGATCACTGCCGGGAGAGCTCATCTGGACGATGGCCCGTTCGAAGAACCATCCCTCCAGACGCTGGAGGAAGGAGTTGGCGTACCGCCGTTCTACCGCCAGGCTGGCGTAACCCAGCAGGTCGTTGCGGACTCGGTCCAGATCGGGGGCGGAGCCGATCACCTCGATGCGGCTGACGAGACGGGCCCGCTGCTGCTCTGTGAGCTTGTCGAACGCTTTGAACGCGCTGGCGAGGTCGGTATTGCCCGAGGCGGCACGCGCCGCGACAAGGAGGGCTTCGGCCGCCTGTTCGTCGCGGTGGCCGCTGGCTCTCGATTGCAGGTGGAACCCGGCCGTCCCCGCAGGCAGTTCGGCCGTGGTCAGAAGGTAGAGGTTCGTTTCGTCGAGATCGATCCGGTGACCGGTGACGCCCTCGGACCAGATCCGCAGCGTCTTCCACAGATCGGGTTGGAAATCCGTCAGCCGTATCCCGGGCGCGCGCCTCTTCAACTGTATGAGCTCGGTCCCCGCCTCGGTCGACACCTCGACGTCGTCGGCGGCCTCGATGGCCACGTTCCACTCGATCCCGTCCCGGGAAAGCTCCACGCACCTCTGCAGGGCCTTGCGGAGCTGGAACAGGTAGCCCAGAGCCGAGGCGGCCGCCTCGAAAGGATCTTTTGCCTGAGCCATACCCACTGCCTTTCGTGCTGGCTACGTTGTGATCGTTCCATGCACACGGTGCCGCGGGGGAGCGAACAGCCCAGAATGGTGCCGACGCCGTCAGGCGTGGCCGTTCACGGTCCGGCCGTCGATGGCGGGGGATCGGGCCAGTGGCGCGGAGCTCGTCCAACAGCCGGGGCAGGTGGGAACGTTCGCCGAGGACGGTGTTGAGCAGCGCGGTAGGTGGATGTGCCGGGGCGGGCCGCGCGGGCGGGGGAGAGGCCGGGATGTGCCCGCGCGGTACCAAGGCCCCAATCCGTTCAAGAACCGGGCCGAGTTTGTCGACGCGGCTGCTGTCCTCGCACGTTCTCTCGGGCGCGTAGCATGCGTCGGCCGACACGGCAGGGGTTCAGGGGCTCGTTCCCCTGAAAGGACAACAGGGGGATGCGGCAGGACATGGACGGTCCCTAGGGTCCGTTGTCGGAGGCGGGCGACGCGAGCCTGTGTGGCGGCCCGTTAGCGGATCGGTCGAACTGGCGTCCGGTGTTCGCTGCAGCCTCCGTTGTCCTTAGCCCCGCCTCGGTGAGCGGTGTCCCATGCATCATGACCCTGTTTCGGCTGCGCAGCCCGTGCTGTCGGACCACTCGCATCGAATGATGCCGACTTCGCTGGACGGCGAGCCCGGTGAGTGATTCTTCGGAGCCGCACCCTGGAGGACTGTCCAAAGAGGAAGCGGCGCAACTGCGGCCCGCATCGGTCGGGCAGTTGCTGGAAGCGGTGGCCTCCGGAACGCCGATCACCGCAGAGGTGAGCCTGGTCGCACGCTCCCTGGGGTGCACGCGTCGGACCGTGTGGCGGTGGCTGGCCGAAGCCAAGGAGGCCGGGACCCCGGAGAAACGGACCCGCGAGAGGTTCGAGGTGTCCGAGGACGTCATCGACGTCTTGGCGGACTGCTACGGGAACGTCAAACGCGCCCACGAAGAACTGTCCCGCAGGGCCCGTGAGGAGAACAGGAAGCCCGTCGGACTGACGACCCTCCACGACGCCATCCGCCGCGACCTGACCCCAGGATTCATGGCGGGACTGCGGCAAGGCGTCCCTGCAGCCCGCGGTTACAACCCCGCGCTCAAACGGCCCCCCGTCCACCGAAACCAGGCGTGGGAGGGTGACCACAAGAGGGCTCCGCTGAAAGTCCTGATGCCCAACGGCGAACTCGCGGTCGTATGGGTCACTTGGTTCGAGGACCGCGCCCACGGCGTCGTCATGGGATGGGCCGTCACTCCCGTCTCCGCGCATCGGGGATCGGTCCTCGCCGCCCTTCGTCACGCCGTCCTGCGCGATGAGCACTACGGGCCCGCCGGAGGCCTTCCGCAGGTCGTGCGGATCGACCGCGGCCGGGACTTCCTGTCCAAGACCGTCACCGCTGCCTTCGGAGCCCTCGGCGTCCGTGTCCACGTCGTGAACAGCCCCCGCCACAAGGGCGGCGTCGAGCGCCTCAACCGGACCGCCATGACGCGGTTCTTCGCCGACCTGCCGGGCTACGCCAAGGCCCCGCTCCTGGACCACCGCACCCGAGTCACCGACGGCGACCCGGCCATCGCCTTCACGCAGTTCGTCACCGAACTCCGTGACTGGGTCAAGCGCCACAACACCGAGGAGATCGTCCCGGAGACCGGAACGACGCGGCTGCAGGCATGGGAGGCGGACCCTGTGGAGATCCGCGAGGTCTCCCACGACGACGTGCGCGCCTTCATGCTCGAGAGCGACGACAAGGCATACAAGATCACCAGCCACGGCGTCACCTGGAACAGGCGCACCTACATGCCGGAGAAGGCCGCCGGCCGGATCGGCAGCGAGGTCCGCATTCGCTGGATGCCGCACCACGACCACGAGATCGAGATCTACGAGTACCGGTCCAACCGCTTCCTCGGCCGCTGCTACCTCTCGGACGAAGCGACCGACGAACAGCTCGACGAGGTCTTCGCCTCCCGCAAGGAATTGGAAGCGAACATCACGCGAGCCCTCAAACGCGCCCAGATCCGACGCCGCGAACGCTACGGCGCCGTCGACGCTCCGCAGGAACCCACGAAGCTCAAGCGCCGCACCCGCGCCGAGATCACTGCCGAACTCGACGCCACCGCGGCAAGGCCGGTGCGCCGCGCACCGGCCGAACCATACAAACCCCGCATCCAGCCCGCCGACTCGTGGGTCCTTCCGGGCCCGCGACCGACCCCGAAAGACGACGACGCATGAACCCAACAGGCCGATCCGAGGAACCCGACGGGGCCGGCATGTACCTCGACCTTCCCGACGCCAGGGTCGTCGTCACCGACGCCCTGCTGGAAATGCAGGACAACATCGCCGACACCATCGAAGCCCGCGCCATGAGCTGCATTTACGGCGACGCAGGACTCGGGAAGACCTTCGGCGTGGAACAGGCCCTCAAACAGCTCGAACCCGACCTGCTGCTGTCGCTCAAGTTCACCCGCTCCCGCCCCGGCCCGAAAGACCTGAGGTGGGCGTTGTTCGACGAGATGGGCCTGCCCAGCAAGAAGCCCGGCACCCCCACCGAGTTCGACGAACTCCTACGCAAGTCCCTGCCCCGCCGCCGCTACGTCATCCTGTGCGACGAGGCCCAGCAGTACCGGCGAGAGTGCTTCGAGTTCGTCCGCAACCTGTGGGACGCCTGCAAGCGAGACCGACCAGCCGTCCTGTTCGTCGGCGGTAAGGAGGCATACGACACCCTGTGCAGCGACCCGGCACTCGCCTCCCGGATCTACATCCGCCAGGAAGTGCTGCCTATGCACGAAAGCGAAGTCCTCACCGTCATCCCCAAGTTCCACCCTGCCTGGGAAGGCGTCGACGAGCGCCTGATCCTCAAGGCGGACACGAACAAGTGCGGTGGCGCGTTCAGAATGTGGGCGAAAGTCACCTTCCTCTGCCTGCGCGGCATGACAGTCCTGCGCAAGGACTGCATCGACGAGGAGGTTCTCGACTGGGCACTGCGCCGGTGCTGACGACCCGCCAAGTCCGGGCAGGATCAGGCGTCCGCAACGGCCGGACGGGCGCGAAGCCGCCTGCCATCTTGTCCGGCATCAGCCCCGACCTGCACTTCCTTCACCTGGACGGGGCCCGGGCCCTGCGCACCAGCCAGGTCGAAGCCGCCATCCGCGGCCTGGCCGACGTCGCAGCCACCGAATCGATCATGTGCGTGTCCGGGCCGGCCGGCTGCGGTAAGACCTTCGCCGTCCACGCGGCCCTCAGCACCCGCCCGGACCTCACCGCCCACCACGTGCCGCTGCGCTCCAACCCCGGAGCCGACGACATCCGCACCGCACTCCACCAAACCCTCGAAACGAGCAGACCGCGCCCCAAGGATCCCCTCGCCGCCGACACCGCCATCCGCGCCACGCTCCGCACCCACCTGCGCGTCCTGGTCGTCGACGAGGCACACCAGATCTCCGACTCCGGCTTCGAGTACATCCGCTACCTCTACGACGACCTCGACACCCGCCTGTGCGTTGTCCTGATCGAAGGCCAGAAAGGCCACGGCACACTGCGCCGGCAGCAGATGCTCCACTCCCGCACAGCCGCGTGGCTCAACCTCACCGCGCTGCCGCCCGACGAGGCCCGCCATGTGGTTCCCGCCCTGCACCCCCTGTGGCACACCACCCCGATCCAGGCCCTGGAATCCGCTGACGCCCGCTACGCCCGCGGCAACCTACGCCGCTGGGCCGCGCTCACCGACCTCGCGCTGCGCGTCATGGCCCGCACCGGGCACACCGACGCCGACGAAGCCTTCCTCCACCAGCTGATCGACCGGCTGGACACCACCCTCGCCCCCCGACCCAGGCGCCCATGACCATCCTGCCCACCGCCCCGCCCGTCACCCTCGTCCTCGACCGCGCCGACGACCACGCCCTGGGCGTCGCCGCGCGCATGAGCGCCAATCCCGAGCGCGGTCGGCTCACCGTCGATCCCACCCCGCACACCAGCAGCAGCTCATACCTCGCCCGCGACATCCTCCACGCGATGGGCCGCAGCGGCGTGCTCCTGCCCGGAAGCGAAAAACTGGAGGCAGGCCCGGCCTGGCGATCCATCACCGCCTGGATCCGAGTCAGCGGCCCACACCGGATCACCGTCCTACGGGCCCACCTGCTCACCCCCGAACGCCTGGACCGCCTCGCCGACCTGCGCGAACAGACCGCCTGCCACCTCGTCCTGATCGCCGCCACCCCGCACGCCCGCGACGTCAGGCAGCTCACTGTCCGGCTGAAGGAAGCGGGCCTGGCTGGCGACCTGCAGCAGATCACCGACACGACCGAGGCCATCAGCCTGTTAGGCCCGCCCTCCCAGCGCCGCTGGGGCCCACCCCCTCGCGACCACATCCGCCACCTTCCTCCCCTGCCCACCAGCGGCGTCACCCGATTCCGCGCCGACCTGCGCCGCCACCTCGACCCGGCCGACCACCACCACGCCGACAGCCAGTACCGTGCCGGCTTCCTCGCCGCCGGCACCTGGCTCAACCGCCCCACGCACACACTCAAAGCCGACACCGCGCCCCCTCCCCGCCCGTGGGACGAACCCGCACAACTGCGACTGTTCCTGGCCCGCCTTACCGTCACCAGCCCCAGCCGTCGCCACACCCTCGCACGCCTGCGCGGCGCCCAAGCGGGATTCCTACGCCACGGAGTCTTGCTCGACCTCCCCAAGGGCCTTGCCCACCTGGGCGGACCCGGCATCACCACGGTCCCCTTCACCCCCCGCATCGCCCACCAGATCCGCACTCAGGTGCTCAACCCGGTCCGCGCGGCGGCGCTCACCGCCCTCCTGGTAACCGGAACCTCCACGGCCTACCTCGGCCATGTCCTCATCGCAGGGGTAAGCCCCGACGGAAGCCACCTGGTCGTCAACCCCGACGCGCGCACCACCGTCGGCGAACCGCCAGGCCCCGACACCCTCTACGCCGTCCCGCCCAGGGCCAGACCCTTCCTCCTGGCGGCCGTCGACTACCGCAGGCGCGAGTCACGCACCGACGACACCTCCATGCTCTTCACCAAGTGCTTCGGACACCGCCTCAAAGCCCTCACCTTGGACGGCGGCATGCCAATCCCCGCGCTCGTCCATCCCCATCCCGGCAAGGACTGGCACGAACACGCCCGCTGCCACCGCCTCACCGAACCTCTGCCCCGACCCGTCCGGTGAACCTGCCCCCGCCGCCCGCATCGAGGAATACCAGTGACCGACCAACCCGCTGCCGACGAACCCCAACTCGACATCCCCCGGATCCGCCGCCGCGCCGCCGACTGCGGGCTCAGCGACGACGACCTCACCCAGATCACCGGTATCAAGCCCTCCCGCTTCGAGGGCCAACTCGACCTGCACACCCTCAGCGCCGCCCGCCTCCTGTACTTGGCAGCCGCCCTCGATACCCCGCCTCAGAACCTCCTGCAGGATGCCCCCGAACCCGAGCCCACCACCCCCACCGATCCGACCACACTCCACGCGGCACTCCTGGACGGCACCCGCCACCAACCCGGCGCACTCGCCGCAGCCCTCGGCTGGGAACCCGGCCGCTTCCAACGAGCCGCCAACGCCCTGCACCGCCGCCTCCAGAGCTCACCCACCAGCCCTCAGCGACTCCAACGAACCCGCGAATCCATCAAGCTCTCCAGCACACCAGGCCTGCTGACCGACCAGCAGCGCGAACAAGCCGATGCCGCCGGCTACGCCCCCAGCGACCTCACCCCCGCCGAAGCCGCCGCCGCCTTGCGCCTGCTGCACCACCACCTCGCCGGTCCCGACAAGCGCTCGCCCATTACCTCCGCCGACTTGGCACTCCTGACCGAACGCAACCTCACCGATTCCGGGGACCACCACCGTCTCCATCCCGACCTGCTCCACGCCCTCGACGTCCCTGGTTCCACGTCCGTGCGCCCGTTCGCCCCCGAAAAAGCGCCGCAGCCACGGCACATGCGGTGACGTATCTGCCGCGTGAGCGCCACACATCCGCCGTCACTACCGGGCAGTGGCGGCCCACCTGGTCATCGGGACCAGGTAACCCGAAATCGGAGGCATGGAGCGTCCTTCAATCGGCTCGGCGGTACTGCGGAGTGGGCCTTCGCCCGGGGCGTGAGAGCGGCCCGCACCTTTCGACGCGAGTATCAACACCTCGACGTGGGTGAGTCAGTAGACGGTTCGACCGCAGTCCGACGTCCAGCGGACAAGCAGCCGGGAGAACGGCAGGCGAGGCTTACCGGGCGTCAGGACCGCCCGAGGCCCAGGCCGCGTTCTGCGTGCCAAAGCCCCGTGCATTCGACCGCACGGACGGGCCCGGCACGAGGGCGACACAGCGGAGCAACTCGCTGGGCAGGACGGTGCAGATGCCGAGAGCGCCCGTGGCGCAGGCGCGGGCAACGGCTGCGCCGAAGGGCCGAAGAGACAGACCACTGGTGCGGGCGGCGGCTTCGGGTTCGACGAGGAAAGGCTCCCCGGGCTGCTCGGCCCAGGCGAGGACCGCGAGGACGGCCAGCCGGGCGGCCGGGTCCAGGCAAGCGACACGGGGGTCGGCCAGAAGCCGCAGTGCCCACTGGCCGGCGCGGCCGCGTCGATGGCCGGCCAGGTCGGGGACGAATGCAGCCGGACCGCCGAGGGGCCGGCCCAGGTAGTGCAGCCACCCGGCATCCTGCAACTCGCGGAGAGCGCGAGCGGGTTGGGCGAGGCGTAGGGACCGGACCAAACCTGGAGGTAGCGGCGCGACGCCGGTTCTGCGACAGCGAAGTGCGCACACCAACGCAAGCAGTCGGGCCTCGGCACCGACCCGCTGGTGCAGGGTGGCAACGTGGGCGAGCGCAGCCCGCGCGACCAAGCGCTGCGCGGTGACAGCGTGCGCCTCGCCACCGCGGCGCCTTCGAACCGGGCCGTCGACCGGTACGGGGGAGGGACTGAGATCGGGGGCGCAGGGGACACGAACGGCCCGCGGGACGGAGTTGGCGCACGTCTCGCACACATCGGCCAGGTGCCACGACCGGCCGTCCGGGCCGCGGAACAGGACGAGGACAATCTGCCCACCACAGCTATGACGACCCAGATGCCACCCGCAGCCAGCTGTCCTGCAAGCACAGGTCCGCAGATGAGCAAGCAGGCGTTCTCGCAGCACATGCTCGGCGAGATGCGCAATGGCCGCGTCGCGCACAGCCGAGGGAGTCGCCAGCCGCCCGCTCGCATACCCACAGCCCGCGCACCGGCACGCCATCACCCGGCGCTGCGCGTCGACGGCCGCCGACCACACGCCGTCCGACGCCGCACTGCCCTCGCGCATTCGCCGCAGCCCTTCCCCGTGGCCCCCGCACACGGTCCGCGAACGTGCCGGGCGGCGGGGAACCCGGGGCGGAGCGGCGGCCACCCTAGTGCAGACCTCTGCACCATCAGGTCGGCGGCAAAAAGGAAAAAATAGGGCAGAGGTCTGCACTGACAGGGCAGGGGTCTGCACCGTGCGATAGCACAGTGATCACCCCGCCACCCGACCCCAACCTCGCCGCGCTGCGCCTCGAGCTCGCGCGCCTGCGGGCCGGCCGCGGCTGGAGCTACGACGAACTCGCCGAGCACAGCGGCCTGTCACGCCGCACCCTCATCGAGATCGAACAGGGCCGCACCGTCGGAACCCTCGCCACCTGGCACGCCATCGCCCACGCCTTCGAACTCCCACTGGGCGACCTCACCGCCAGACTCTGCGACGACCACACCCCCTCCGGCACCTGACGTTCTCCCCACCCCGGGGCACCACGACAACCACCCGAACGAGCAGCCGGATTCGAACACGCGGTCACAACACGGCCTGACCGACGACCTCCACCCCTCCCACGGGTGACACCCTCGCCCCGCTGCCCCAACACCCCGACCCGTCCGGTGCGACGGTCCCCGGCATGGCACCCACCCCCTGCACCCCCGGCTTCAACTGGGACGGAACCCGCAAAGGCACACCCACCACCCGCACCCTGCGAATCGACCCCAACAGCCCCACCCGCCTGCTGCGCTCCGCCGCCGCCTCCACCTGCCGCTTCTGCGGCAACCTCATCGAATGGTGCTACCGCGCCGATGGCAGCCCCGTTCCCCTCCACCCCGCCGAACTGGCCGCCGCCAACGTCCCCTCACCTAAACGCTGGCACCTCGCCTCCGGCATCGCCCACCCCGGCGGCAGCGGGTCCGCCTGGTGCCGCATCGCCCACACCGCCCTGTGCCCCACGAACAGCCCCCACACCGGCGCCACCACCCCCACCCTCACCGAACTGCGCCGCACCCTCGCCCTGAACACCCGACACCTCGTCAACCACGGCTTCCAACCCGCCGCCCAAGGCCTCACCACCCCCAAGACCGACCCCGCACAGATCGAAACCGCACCCCCGCAACGCCCGATCGTCCACATGCTCCACACCCACTACCTCGCACCAGGCCCGCTGACCCACATCCGCTGCGTCGCCCAGAGCCGGACCCGCGACCGCTGCCGAAACCCTTTCACCGACCGGCATGAGGGCCGATGGGCCCTCATGCCAGTCGAACCCGCGGGCACTGCTCCCAGCCACCTCGCCACGCACCTGCTGCCCGCCGAGATGGCTGTCTACTACCTCAGCGATCTGCCCTACAGCGTCCAACTGCGATGGCGCAGACAACGTTGCGTCGTCCATGACTACGGCGCCGCCGCAGACATCGCCGTCACCGAGTGGGAACCCTTCGACCCCTTCCTCCACCACACCCACATCCACACCCACCTCCCCGCCGCACCCCCCATCCCCCATCCTCCTACTCCCGGCAGCACCTGATCACCCGAGCCCCGCCGACCGGCCAGCACCGCTGCACCCCAACCGCCCCGCGCTCCATCCACCCCGAAACGGAACACCTGCATGCCCGACGGCGACACCCAACGCCCCGCTGGGGCAAAGCCCCACGCAAACTCCGCCGCCGCTGGCACAGTGAACGCCGTGCACGAAACGGAAACCGCCGACGGCCTGACCATCCGCCAACTCCTCGCCCGCACATGGCAGAGCGACCTGCCGGAAAACGGCCTGCCCGAGCGGTTCACCGAACCCGGTTGGACCTACCAGGAACAGGTTCCCCGCCCCTGCCCCGACTGCGAGGGCCCCCTGCACTCACTGCGCCGCCCATACGAGTCCGCGGGCCGCCAGTACCGGTACACCGCGCTGGTCTGCCCCACCTGCCCGCGCGCGTTCACCCTCGCCGACCTCGGCGTGAAGACCTACGACAAACTCCTGCGGGACACCCCGGCCCGAACCCGACCCGCAGGTCGGCCCAAGGCCACCCCGGCCCCCAGGCCTGCCCCCGAAGCCGCTTGGGGCCGGCTCCTCCCGTTCCCGGCCGCCCCGTGCCCGGCACCCACCCGACCAGGCCCGACCGTCACCCCGCTCCGCCCGCCGCACCCGGCCGGCGCGGCACCGGCCGCCACCCCAGCCCTGGCATGGCCCGAAGACCTACCGCTTCCCGCGCAGCCAGAGACACGCGCCCTGTGGTGGGCCAAACTCACCGACCCCGGCCTCGTGCCCCCCGAACTCCTGCTGCGCTCCTGCGAGGACGCACGCGCCATCATCCCGGCGGGGGAGGAGTACGGCCCGCTGCGCGCGCGTCTGACCGCACTCGGCACTCAGGTGCGCACCGCGGAACACTGGGCGGAGGAAGAAGTGGTGACCACCCGCTCAGACCTGGGCGGCCCCACCGACCTGACCGCCTGGCCCGCCGGCGCGGCCACCCCGGTGGCGGGGCCGGCCGCGCACGCGGCCCGTGACGCGTTCGCGGTCCAGTGGGACGCCCTGGAAGACCTGCCCGCCGACGACATGTCAACGTTCACGCCCGTCGCCGAATTGGTGCCCGCGGTATGGGAGCAGTTGCTGCCGCACCCGGCGTTCAACCCGGTCCAGGCCGCCGCCGTCCCTGCCGTCACCGACGGCGACGACCATGTGGTGGTCGTCGCCCGTACTGGCGCAGGCAAGACCGCGATCGGACAGGTCGCCTGCCTCACCGCGCGCGAGCGCGGGCGCAAAGCCGCCTGGCTGGTACCGCAACGCTCCCTGACCGACGAACTCGACCGTGATCTCGCCTCCTGGCGCCGGGCCGGACTGAGCGTCGCCCGCCTCACCGGCGAGGCCGCTGTCGACGTCGACCTGATCCGCCGCGCTGACCTGTGGATCGCCACCACCGAGAAGTTCGAAGCGATCTGTCGCACCGCCTCCCTGCGCACCATCCTCGCCGACGTCGGCTGCCTCGTCGTCGACGAGATCCACCTGCTCGGCGACCCCGTCCGCGGACCCGTCCTCGAAGCGCTCCTCGCCCGCGTACGCGAGGACGCCGCCCGGGTACGGATCATCGGCCTGTCAGCCACCGTCGCCAACGCCGACCAACTCGCCGAATGGCTCGGCGCCACCCTGGTGCGCTCACCCTGGCGTCCCACCCGCCAGACCTGGCAACTACCTCAACTGCCGGCCGATGCCGAAGCCCCCGACTGGGCCACCCGCAACCAGACCCGCACCCTGCACGCCGTCCGCCTCGCCCGCCACCACACCGACGCCGGCGGCAGCGTCCTCGTCTTCTGCGGCAGCAAACGCGCCGTACGCACCACCGCCCTCGCCCTCGCCCACGACCGCGGCATCGACACCGCCCGCGCCGATGTGGACGACACCGACCTCGTCGAGCGCCTGTGCACCAAAGCAGGAGTACGCCTGCACTACCGCGACTGGCCCCACAAACACGACGCCGAACAGGCCTTCCGCGCCCGCGAGGCCGACATCCTCGTCGCCACCTCCACCGTCGCCGCCGGAGTCAACCTCCCCGCCCGCGCCGTCATCGTCCGAGACACCCAGATCGGCATGGACCGCATCGAAGTATCCATGGTCCAGCAGATGTTCGGCCGCGCCGGCCGCATCGGCGCCGGCGAACGCGAAGGCCACGCCTACCTCCTCACCACGCCCGGCGAACGCCACCACTGGCAGGCCCGCCTGGCCGCCGGATACACCGTCACCTCCCGCATCCGCGACCGCCTCCCCGACCACCTGCTCGCCGAAGCCGTCCAAAACCGCGTCCACACCCTCACCAGCGCCGAACACTGGTGGGAAGGCACCTTCGCCTTCCACCAGGGCCAGCACCCCTTCGACCCCCTCCACGACGCCGCCGACTTCCTCACCGACACCGCCTACCTCACCCGAACCCCCGCCCCCGACGGCGACGACCGCCTGGAAGCCACCGAACTCGGCCGCCTCACCAGCCGATTCATGGTCGACGCCGACCTCGCCTCCACCCTCGCCGACCACCTCGCCCACCGACCCGCACCGAACGACGCGGACACCGCCGAGGACACCCTCATCACCGCACTCGCCACCCACCTACCCACCCTGGAACAAGCACCCTTCACCGACCGCGCGAAAGCCGAGCTCTACAACGTCCTGCGCACCCTCACCGACATCGACGACCACTCCGACGCCCCCGACGACGAAGACGAGCCGGAGAACACCTGGCAGCCGGCCGCCGGCGACCTCGCCCGCGCCGTCCTCCTCCTCGTCGCCCGCGAACCCAAGGCATTCAGAGGACGTCCCTCCTACATCCGCGGCATCCCCGCCGCCTCCATGGCACCCGTCCTCGAAGACGCCCAGCGATACCTCGCCTGGCTCGGAGCCCAAGGACACCTCGCAACCGTCCACCCCTGGATCGCCACTGTCGCAGCCGACCTCGCCCAACGCGTCCGCTGGCGCGCCCTCGGCCCCACCCGCGGCGCCGGCCGCCTGCTGTGGATGTGCGAACAGATGGCCACCCCCGCCCACGCCCACACCCTCGTCCCCGAGATGTGGCGCGCCGCCCACGCCCGCCACATCGACTCCCCGGACTGGCCCGGCACCACCCCACCCGCCACCAACCGCCTCGCACCCCCCGACTACCGAAACCTCCTCGCCACCCGCACCACCGGCACGACCATCACCCTCCACCCCGGCCACGCCCGCATTCACGCACCCCGTGGCACCACCACCGTCACCTGGAACGGCACCGCGTACACCCACCACACCATCGGGAACACGCCCGTCGACCTGCCCTACCCGAAAGCCGCCCCCGACGACCCGTCGGCTGGCCGCACCGGCGCCGCCGTCTTCACCCGCGGCGACCACATTGCCGCTGGGTGGGGCGGCGTCTACAACGCGCTGGCCTGATCCCGTTCGTCCCAGCCGCGAACATCGGCGCCGCCTTGGCCGCATGACCACTGAGCAACTGGGCGTGTCTCCGGTGCCAGCACCCAGTTGCAGACCCACACGATCTGAGGCTGGGTCACGAGTCGACCGCTCTCAGCCCACAGCATCCGCGCGGGGATCGCAACGGGGCGCCTTGCGGGAGCGATGGCCAGCGCTCCCCAGGGGATAACTCGCTGGGATGCACACGGTCCTGCGGCAGCTGTACGGGGCGGCCTGCGGTGGACGATGGACGTTCGGGGAAGGCTCGGGGGGTGTCGGTCGGCGGACGGGAGGGACGGCGATCATGGTTGCGTCCGATGGTGACGACTCGGCGCTTCGGCGCGCCAGACTGGCTCGGAACATGACGCAGGAGGAGGTTGCCGCCGCTCTGAACCGGATCACGAAGCTTTCGGCGGACGGGAGTCTGGTCAGCGCCTGGGAAACGGGCCGCCGGCGCACCGGTCACCGTAACCGCGTGGGGCTGTCCAGGCTGTTCGGAGAGCGTCCCGAGGTGCTGTTCGCGCACCAGGACGGAGAAGCGGCCAGCGTGCTGGAGTCCTCGGGAACCGGGGTGGTCCTCAAGGTCCTCACACGGTGGACCGACCTGATGGAGGCGATGGTCGGCGTGGTGGCGGGCGCGCGCGAGCAGTTGGTCGTCACGGGCAGCCGTTCGCGGGAGAAGGCGTATTTGACGGCGATCGAGACGGTGGTGGCGCAGTACCCCGGACTCGTGCACTACCGGGTTCTGTATGGGCCGCCCCGCCACCGTGCACTTACGGACCACCTCGTGCGGCTGCTGGAGCTGCGCGATCCACGCGCCCGTCGTCACGGCATCAAGACCTTGCACATCGGCATCGTCGAGGGGCCGGCGCTGGAACGCTTCTTCGTCGCCTCCGAGACACAGGCGGTGGTCCCGCTGCCGTCGCTGCACGGCTCCGACGGCTTCGACTGCGGGGTGCTGCTGGGTCGCGAGGCGGCCCAGGGCCTGGTCCACCATGGGCGGGAAGCGGCAGCCGGGGCGCGCCCGGTGGAGACCACCGAGACGGTGCGCGCGCTGCCGGTGCGGCACAACTGACGTGGCGGGGAGAGAACATGAGCAGCAGTGAGGACGAACGGGCCGAGGCTCGGGCAGCGTCGGTGATCCAGCTGGCACAGGAACTCGTCCGCCGGCCGAGCAGAGCCGGGATCGACGACTACGGGCCGGTGCTCGCGGTGCTGGAGGACTGGCTCGGCGCCCGGGGCCTGCCGTGGCGGCGCCTGCACCACCAGGGCGAGCTGGCGGGGCTGCTGGTGGAGATTCCCGGCGGGCGGCCAGGCCGGTGGTGGGCGCTGGACGCGTGCGTGGACACCGCCCCGTACGGCGACGAGAGCGCATGGTCATTTCCCCCCACGTGCGGTGACGTCGTGTCAGGATGGCTGCGCGGGCGGGGCAGCGCCGACTCGAAACTCGCCGCGGCAATGTTCTGCCACATCGCGGCCGACCTGCTGCCGCGCGCCGCCGAACTGCACGGCGGACTCGCCGTGCTGCTGGACGTCGACGAGCATACCGGCGCCTTCGGCGGCGCGCGCGCCTACCTCGCCGACGAGCGCGCGGCCCGCCCGTCCGGCGTGATGATCGGCTACCCGGGGCTGGAGGAGGTCGTGGTCGGCGGGCGCGGCCTGTGGCGGGCCGTGGTCGCCGTGCACGGCCCGTCTGGGCACTCCGGATCGAGCCGCACCGTGGTGGGCGCCGTCTCCCGCGCAGCCCACCTCGTCCACCTGCTGGACGCGGCCGAACTTCCCGGCAGCGACGGGAGTTCGGGCTTTCCGTTGACCCCGAAGCTGACGGTCACCGCCTTTCACGGCGGCGCGGGCTTCTCCGTCACCCCGGACTTGTGCGAGTTGAACATCGACGTGCGCACCGTCCCCGGCTTCGGAGCCGACGAGGCCGAGGCGCTGATCCGCAAGGCCGTCGCGGAACTTGATGCCGAGATGCCCGCCCCGCGGCCGACGGACATCACGCCAGTGGCGAGCTGGCCGCCGTTCCGCCTGGGCCAGGACGAGCAGCCCGCCGCCGCACTCGTGGGCGCCGCCGAGGCCCAGGGCCTGCGCGTGCGTCCGAAGGTCGCCGGCCCCTCCAACATCGGCAACCTGCTCGCCGGCGAAGGCATCCCGGCGACGGCCGGCTTCGGAGTGTCCTACGAGGGACTGCACGGCACCGACGAGCGAGCGAACCTGGCCGCGCTGCCCCAGGTCTACGCCGCCTACCGGCAGGCAGCCCTGAGCCTGCTGTCCCCACCGGGCCCGGCCGCGTCCTAGCCGCATCCCACTTTTCTCCCGGACTGGTCCCGCCAAGGTCCCAACTTCGTCTCTGGGAAGGCAAGTTGAGAAGCGGTGCCATGGAGGCTCAACGTCCCGTCGTACAGACGAGGAGCCCTCCATGGCCACCGCGGACCCCGCCGTACCCACAACCGGGCACCACCCGAACACCCCCGCCCCCACCCTCCAGCCGCGTCGGAGCAACGCCGCACGGCCGGTCTCGGTCCTGGTCGACGGCATGGACCTCACCGGCAAGACCACCCTGACGCGCCTGCTCGTCGAGGAACTGCAGACCACGGGCCTGCGCGTACTCCACCACCGCGGCTGCCTCGCCGAACACCACCCGCAGCGCCGGTGGCTGGAGCGCACCGTGCCGGGACACCGGCCGGCCAGCAGCCGCCTCAACGCCGCGTTCATCGCCTCCGCGATCCTCGACGGCCCACTGCCCGGCGTCCTCGACGACACCCGTCTCGACGTGATCGTCCAGGAGTCCTACGTCGACCGGGCCGTCGCCTACGGCGTCGCAGCTGGGAACTGGCCCGCCGCCCGCTGGGCCACCCGCCACCCGGAACTCTTCCCGCGCTTCGACCTCGCCCTGATCACCCGCGCCGCCCACGCCGTGCGCCTTCGGCGTATGGCCGGGCGCACCCGCGCCGACGGCGTCGACGCAGCCACCGTCGCGGACGCCGCCTTCGAGAGCCGCTTCTACCGGGCCCTGGATGAAATGGTCCGGCGCCACCGTCGGGTGCGCCGGATCGACACCAATGCCACCGCCCCCGAGCGGGCCGCCGGCGAAGCCGCCGATTTGGTCCGCCAGTTGACTGCGGCGCGGGCCGCCACCTCGCGGGGGCCCGCATGGTGATCCGGATCGTCGTCGAGGGCATGGACTTCACCGGCAAGACCACCGTCTGCCGCCACCTCGCCCAACTCCTGAACCGGCAGGGCACCGAGGTGACGCGGTCGACCACCTCCCTGACCGGCGGCGCCATGCCGGCCCTCATCGAAGCCGCCTACCGCACCCCCCACCTGCCCGACGTACTGCGCTCGGCCCTGTTCCACCTCGCCTACCTGCCGGACCTCGCCATCGAACCCGTGCGCCGGGGCGAGCCGGCCACTGCCGCGCAGCAGGTGTGGCTCCAGGAGTCGTACGTGTGCCGGGTCTGGGCGAACGACCTCGCCCGCAACCGGCGCACGCTCGCACGGTCGGCCGCATGCCTCGCCCCGGTGCTGCACCGCCGCGTCGACCTGGCGGTGCTGCTGCACAGCCCCTTCGAAGTGCGTTGCGACCGCTACCTGCGAACCGAGGTCCGCAACCTCCGCGACGACCACCGCTTCGGCCCCGGCGCCGGCCACCACCGGCAGGTCGAGAACCACCTGACCCACCTCGCGCAGCAGTGCGGCTACCACCTGATCGACACCTCCACGCAGCCGCCCCACGAGACCGCGGCACAGATCGCCGCGCTCGCTGAACTCGATTCGGCACCGAAATGACCTCCCACACCCCCGCAGGGTCGGAGCCCGCCAGGCCGTGGCAGGTCCTGCCCGGCTTCCACATCTCCTCCGCAGCCACGGCCCGCACCCTCCCGGAACAGCCCGCCACCGTCCTGTGCCTGCGCCGTCGCCCGCCCCAACCCGGCGACTACCCGGCCACCTGGGCGGCGCCGCCCGCCACCGATATCCGCCACCTGCCCCTGCCCTACTGGGACGAGACGGCACTGCCACGGCTGCACCAGGCCGTGCACACCGTCCAACACAGCCCCCACCCGGTTCTCGCCCACTGCCTGCTCGGCTTGGACCGCGCCGGCCTCCTCGCCCTCGCAGTCCTCATCGCCCGCGGCGACACCCCCGACCAAGCCCTCGCCCGATATACGGACCGAGGAGTGCGCCTGCCCGACGGCCAAGCCATGAACCTGCTGACCCGCTACGCCCACACCCTGACGGAGCGCCGATGAACACCCTCGTCCTCGACATCCTCGCCCCCGGCACCCGCTACTTCCCGCCCGGCCGACTGGCCCGCGGACTCGGTGGGAACGAGGCCACCCTCGTCACCTGGTGGCAGCATCTACGCGCACGCGGCATCACCGTACGCGTCCTCCTCGGCCCGCCGGCCGACGGCGACGACCACCCGAGCCGCGAACTCGCAGCCGACGGCTGGTGCACCCCGAACACCGCACCCCAACCCCGCCGCCCCGCCCGGGCCGTCATCGCCTGGCGCAACGCCGACCTCCTGCGCACCGTCCCCGACAGCGCACTCAAGCTGCTCTACATCGGAGACCGCTCCACCCCCGGCCTCGCCGGAGCCGCACCCGCCTGCGACCTCGCCTTCGTCGGCTCCCAAGCAGCCCACGCCCGCTACGCCCCACTGCTGACCCCACGCCACGGATACGTCGTCCACAGCTGCGGCCACGACATCGACCCCGCCCCGCTCGCGAACGTACCGCGCGAACGCTTCCGGTGCGTGCACGCCAGCGTCCCCGAACGCGGCCTCGGCCCGCTCCTCACCCTCTGGCCACGGCTGCGCGAGCAAGTCCCCGAGGCCACCCTGACCGTCATGGGCGGCTACCGGCTCTGGGGCTACAGCCCCTGCCAGGCCCGCGCGCTCGCCCACCACCAGGTCCCCGCCCTTACCCGTCTCCCCGACGGCGTCACCTACCTCGGCGACGTCGACCGCGCCACCTACCTGCGCACCCTCGCCTCCTCCCAGCTCATGCTCTACCCCACCGACTACGACGAGATGTGCTGCATCGCCGCGCTGGAGGCGTCCGCCTGCGGCGTCGTCCCGGTCCTCTCCGACCGGGCCGCCCTGCGCGAGCGCGCCGCCGACGGCACTGCCGGCCTCCTCGTCCCCGGCCCCGCCGGGCACCCCGACGTGCATGCCGCGTTCGCCGACCGGGCCGTCGCGCTGCTGTGCGACGAAGACCGGCTCGACCGACTGCGCGCCGCCGCCCGCGCGCACGCCGCCGAGCACACCACCACCCGCGTGATTGACCACCTGCTGGAGGCGATCCGCCAATGCCTGTGACGCGCACCCCCGCCGTGACGGTTGTGGTCGTCACCCACACCGCGCCCGTCACCCTGCCCGTCGTCCTGTCCGCGCTCGCCGCCCAGGCACCCCCAGACCTGGTCACTGTCCTGTTCACCGGATCCACCGGTACCCCCGCCCATGACGAGGCCCGCCGAGCAGCCGCCGCAGCGGGCGCGCAACTGGTCGAGACCGGCACGGAATTACGGATCGGAGCCGTTCGTGTCTGGCTCGTCGACCACCTCGCGACGACGGCGCCGCACCTCACGCACGTCGCCTTCCTCGACGACGACTGCCCGCCCCGCCCGGGCTGGTGGACAGCCGTCCACGACGTTGCTGCGGGCGGCAACGTGCTGGCCTTCGGCCCCCGCTACCCGGCCCACCCGAAGGGAGCCGGAGGCCGGATCCGCGCGTGGGAAGCGGAATCCTCGGCCAAGATCACCGCAGCCCGCGCCGTGCCCACCCGCATCCGGCACGCACCGCCGATGATGGCCGCCGGCGGGAACATGCTCGTCGACCTTCCCACCGCCCGCAGCCACCGGATCACCGCGCCCGCCTTCACCCGCGGCGCCTTCGAAGACGTGGACTATCAACTCCGGCTCGTCGCAGCTGGCTTCGCGGGCCGGATCTGCTTCGACCCGCGCATGAGCACCGACCACCACGACCACCTCGGCACCGGCGCGCTCCTGCGCAAGAGCGCCCTGTCCGGCCAGGGCCTGGCCCGCTGCCGAACCCTCCACGGCACCCGCCTCTGGCGCCTGTCGCGATGGCGCCCCTACCGCACGCTCGTCCGCACCCTGCGGGAGACCGTCCGCCCTACTTGCCGAACAGGCGAACTCCCCTGGAACCTGCGAGTGCTGGCGTTGGTACGCGCCACCGTCGTCGCGGCCGCGTACACGATCACCCGCCTACACCAGATCGCGTCGCTCCACACCCGCGGCAGGGATCGTCAGACGCCACCGCTGCACGGCGACGCGGCATGCGGCATGCAGCTGAGCGGCGCCCCGATCACCCCACCCGAGTAGTTCGGCGGCATCGGACGGTGACACCAGAATCCGTCCGTACGCCCGGCCCGTGCACGGGTCCGGCGCCACCGGGTCGGCGCGCTCCAGCAGCGCTGCATACCGCACCTGGGCGTAAGGATCGCGCCCGACCTCGCGCACCACCTGATAGCCCACCGGCTCCCAGTCCTTCAGAACGAGTTGGCTCTCCTCGTAGCACTCACGCCGCAGCGTGGCGACCAGATCCTCGTCGTCCTCCTCCGGAGTCCCGCCAGGAAGGTTGCAGCGTCCGGCATCGTCCTGAACAACCACGGCACCGCTCTCGGCCTCGAAGACCACCGCGTACACCTGGCGAATCGACATGCCGTGCGGAGGCGGCCACTGCTCCACCCACTCGACGGTCTCCTCCGTGGACACGAATTCCTCCTTCGACCGCAGGGTGCGACTTACACCCTTCCACACGAACAACAGCATGTACGCGGGATTCAAGTGCCCGCTCCAGGTCCACGGTCCAGCAACTCGGGGAGGCGTGCCAGGGCGCGTCGTACGAGGCGCTGCTCGCCAAGTGGGCATCGATCTCGGACAGCCACCTCAACGAACTCGTCCAGGCCTGCCACGCGGTCGCCGACGCGCTGGACATCGCGGCGGACGTGATCATCGCGATGAAGGTCGAGACGATCGGTGAACTAGTCGCGCTGGCGGCCGCGTTCATCGCCGACCAGGCCGCAGCCGTCGCCACACTCAGCGCGGCGGAGGCCGCCGTGATCCTGATCGAGGAGACCGCGAAGCGCCTGATCAACTACCTCGAGCAGTAGTTGGAGCAGTACATCATCGCGCAGGTGGTGGAGGCCGCGATCGGTCCGCTGGTGGACACGGTGGCGAACGCGGTGCAGGGGAGGAGGGTGTTCCAGGCGGCGGAGTCCGCGCTAGGGGTGTCCGCCGGCGGGGGAGGTTCCGGCTTCCAGATCGACCCCGACGCGCTCGAGGAGCACGCGCGGATGATGCACGACCAGGCGGAGACCGTCGCCGGCCACACGCAGGTGTTCCAGTCCAAGATCGCGGGGGTGAGCTTCGAATGAGCAACCAGATCGTCAAAGCGCTGGAGCACGGCGCGCAGAAGCTCGGCAAGACATTACCCTCCCCGAAATCGCGTGGAGAGGCCCGCCAGCCTACGGATCCGGCCGGTCAGCGGGAGGGCACCGATCGGGAGACGGCCACAATCTGTGATGGCAGTGCCTGCGCCAGGTCCTGCGGCTTCACGACGGTGACTGTCGGGCCCTGCGGGTTCGATGGGGAGTCCACGACCACGAAGCGCAGCGTCGGATCCGCCGCAGTGAGTGCAGACACGCCATTGGCTGCGACCGGGCCTGCAGTGACGATCAGATTGCAGTGCTGCGCCGCAAGCCCGGCCAGGTATGAGGACGCCTCCTTCGGGGCGGTGGCCGGCACGGCCAATTCCTGGACGTTCGTGGTTCGGGCGTCCGCCGCGTCATGGATGACGCTCCGCGCGGTCGCGGCGGTGGCCCTGCCGTGGTCGTCGTCATCGAAGGCGAGACAGAGTCGGGTACGCCCGGAGTAATCCATCGCCGGGACGAGGGGAGGGAGTTCGGGGGCGTCGTCGGGCCAGACGAGGATGGCAACAGCCATAGCGGCCGCGCCGCCCGCCGCCACGAGCGCGGCCCATCGGCGGCGGGTGAGGACTGCGGGGATTCTCATCGGCGGGGTCCTTTCTTTTGATTGCCGGTACGGCGTGCGGTGCCCGCCGGATTCTTCTTCCGGACGGTCGGCTGCAGGGGTATGACACCGGAGGGCGCTGTGCCCTGGCGCCGCTTCCGCAGGGCGAGTGCCACCCAGGCCAGGGCGGCCGCAGCGCAGGCGGAGGCCGCCCATGGGACGGACGGGCCCCAACTGTCGCTTGAGGAGGCCGCAGTCGTGGGGACGGAAAGGAGTGGATTGCCGCGATCAGCGGCGGGTGGAGCCGGATCGGTGAGCGCCCGGAGAGGAGCGATCGTTCCATAACCCGAGCGGGCGTCGGGCGTTGCGTGGTGATGGTCTGCGGTGTCGGTCAGACGGCGGATCACCTGACCGGCACTCAGAGCGGGGAAACGAGAGCGGACGAGCGCGGCGGCCGCTGACACGTAGGCGGTGGAGTAGCTCGTCCCGTCGGCATTGACGTACGCGTCTTGGTCGTTGGTGGAAAGTATGTCCGTCGCAGGAGCAGCCAGGGCTATGCCCCGACCTGATTGACCATGGGCCCACGGAGCGCCGTCGCGTTCCGTGCCTGCCACGGAGACAACACCGGGATATGCCGCCGGATACTGCGGGAGGTTGTCGGTGTTCCCACTGTTCCCCGCAGAGGCGACCACGACCACATCCTGCTGGATCGCGTATTGGACCGCTTGGTGCAGCAGAGCGTCCGGCTGGGGGGTGGTCATCGAAACGTTGATCACCTGGGCTCCGTGGTCGACCGCCCAGGTAATGCCGCGGGCCAGGAGGGACGGCGCCACCGCCTCCCCCGCGGTGACCCGGACAGGCAGGATGCGGGCGGCCGGGGCGAGCCCGGTCATGCCCGTGCCGTCCCGACCGCCCGACGCCGCGATGATGCCGGCGACGGCTGTCCCGTGGGACTCAGCGGAGCTATCGCTGCGCCCATCACTGCCGTCGCCGAGGAAGCTGGCCCCGGGCACGACCTGACCTACGAGATCGGGATGGGTGGCGGAGACCCCGCTGTCCACCACTGCGACCGTCACACCCTCGCCCTTGGTGACGGTCCAGACCTTCTCGGCGTCGAAGTGGTCCGCGTCGAGTGGCCATTCTGCGGACCGCACGGTCTCGATGGCCTGAGCCACAGCAGGGGACCAGCCGACGATGGCGGCCGCCAGCGCGGCAATGAGCCGCCGCAGAGGACGTCTTGGGGGAGCACTCATGTCGCCTTGTCTTCCTGCAGATGTGCATCGGCCGGCCTGGCACGCGTATTGACGGCCGCATCGGCCCGCCGAGCGTACAGGCCGCTAGGTAGCGCGCGACCTGCACCCCCCGGGGCGGATCCCGCAGCAGGTGGAAGAAATAAAGGCTTGGCAAAGTTTGCGACTTGACATGTCATGACATCTGATTCTTAATCACTCGATATCAACCAACCAGGACGCGAGTGCAGTTGTACGTGCACGCCCCTAGGGGGTATCCAGTTCGCTGTCCATCGCCACAAGGGCGGTGCGATTGCTCCTGGTAGGGGACGGCAAGTGCGTCGCGTCTGGTTCCGTGTGTGGTCAAACCTCATTGCGGCGGCTCAAATCATTCGGCTCCGGAAGCACCACATCCGGCCGTTCCGGTCTGTGCTGCGCCGTCCCTCGCTCGCGACCTCTGTGATCGTCGTGCTGATGCTGGTCGTCTCTCTCGGTACGCAGGACGCCCTCGCCTTCGCGGAGAGCAAGGCACCCCAGTACTTCGCCAGCCCCGACGTGCCGCAGCAGCGCTCCGGGTCCGCTGACGGCCGCGACGGTGCCGTCAGTGCCGATACGACCCGCGCGAAGAGTGCTGGAAAACAGGGTGACGCACATCGTCCCGGCGATGGCGAACTCCCGGAGGACCAGGGCGCGCACGACCATGGCCCGGGGGCGGTGTCGACAAGCACTGCACCCCAGCAGGGACAGACGGTCCAGCCGTCCGATGCGGTGCGGCCGGAAGGCCGGGCCGACGGTAGCGACGGAGCGTCAGACGCCTCGGCAACGACTGGCATACCTGGCCCGACGACCGCAGGCACCGAACTGAAATCCGAGCGCACCGAGACCAGCTCCGTCTTCCTCAACGCCGATGGCACCATGACGGAACGGCTCTACTCGCGGCCCGTACATTTCAAGAAGGCCGACGGCTCATGGGCCGACATCGACACCGGCCTCGTCGCCGGCTCGGACGGGAGGCTGCGCGAGAGCGCAAACAGCATCAGCGCGTCATTCGCCCCCCGCGCGGACGCACACGATCTGATTGCCCTTCAGCTCGACTCGAGCCACCGGGTCGCCTACTCCCTCCAAGGAGCCGCGCCGGTGGCGGCTCAGGCCAAGGGCGACACGGTCACCTACCCGCTTGCCGGACCCTCCACTGACGTCGTCTACAACGCTCTGGCACAAGGGATCAAGGAGTCGCTGGTTCTCCACGACGCGTCCGCGCCCACCAGCTGGGTTTTCCCGCTCAGCCTGACTGGCCTTGAAACGTCCATCGGCAAGGACGGCGAGGTTCGGTTCACCGATGGCGCCGGTGCCATCCGGCTGACCATCCCACAAGGCTTCATGGAAGACGCGGCCAAGGACCCCGCGTCCGGCGAAGGCACCAAGTCTGGTGGCGTCCACTACTCGCTTGCCGAGGTCGACGGGCGTCCCGCCCTGAAGATGGACCTCGATGCCGCCTGGCTGCACGACTCTTCCCGTGCCTACCCGGTCCGGGTGGACCCGACGACCTCGACCAACGTGAACGTCGGCCAGTCGACCTATGTGATGACCGGCGTCACCGCGAACTTCTCCAGCGACTCCGAGCTCAAGGTCGGCACCTACAACGGCGGCGGGCAGATCGCCAACAGCTACCTGTACTTTCCCGCTGTATCCAGCAGCGTCGGCCGCAACTACGTGCTCTCCGCCTCCGTGCACATGGCCGTCACGCATTCCTACGAGTGCAAGGGACACTCGGTCTACATCAAGCAGATCACCAACGGCTGGAACCCCTCCGGCATCTCGACCTACCCGGGCCTGAACATCGGACAGCAGCTCGGCGAGGCGTCCTTCTACGGTGGTGACACCTGTTCGAACGGCGTCCAGTGGGAGACGATCCCGATCGGAGCGGACCCGACGTCCCCCGGATCACAGCTGGTGAACAGCTGGACGAACGGCGGCGCGAACTACGGTCTCGCCGTCACCGCATCCACCACCGACTCGAACGCGTGGAAGAAGTTCGACAGCGTCAACACCAGCTACCCGCCCTACCTTGCGATCACCTACAGCGGCTGGGCGGCCGACTACACCACCAACGGCTCCTACACGCCGCCCACGTCGAACTCCACCGGTTCGCAGCAGGTGACGCTGACCAATCTCGCCTCGAACTGGTGGAACTCCACCAGCATGCAGGTCAAGGCCCGCCTCTTCGACGACAACTGGGGCGAGCAGTCAGTCGGCAATGCCCCGCTGACCGGTGTTCCCGGCCTGGTCAAGACCGGCGAAAGCGTGACCGTCAACGGCGTGATCCCGCCGCTGCCCAACAATCGCGCCTACATCCTCTGCTGGGACGGCTACGTCAACGGCACCACCTCCCTGCACGACTCCTACGGCGTGCCGTATCACAACTGCACCTGGGTAAGTTCGCAGAATGTCCCGCCGCAAATCGACGCCGCTGAACCCCCCGGGAACACCGTCGTGGGCACGCTCTCCCCGCAGCTCTACGCCGCTGGGCACGACCCCGACAACTACCCCGGCACTGGCCTCCAGTACCAGTTCCAGGTCTACGCGGGCACGACTCTGCTGACCGACTCCGGCTGGGTCACCAACCAATCCTACGCGGTGCCAGCTGGCCACTTGGCCTGGAATGAGTCCTACACCTGGACCGTCCGAGTCTTCGACGGCCAGGCGTCCAGCGCCTGGTCCAACCCGATCCCCCTGAAGACCGCCGTCCAGCAGCCGCTCATTACTTCCCGCCTGGGCGAGTCCGCAGGCAACGGTGCCACCCGGTCGTTCGATCCTCAGGTCGGCAACTACACCACCTCCGCCACGGACGCGTCGGTGCAATCCGTCGGCCCGGCATTGTCAGTCACCCGCGCATACAACTCGCTCGACCCACGAACTACGACCCTGTTTGGGTCAGGCTGGTCCTCCCAGTACGACATGGCCGTGGTACCCGACGGCGACTCCACCGGCTCCGTCGTGGTCACGACGACCAGCGGTCGTGCCGAGCGGTTCGGCCGCAACGACTTCCAGCTCGGAGAGCTCGCCGGCGTCGGTGACCAGACCGGCGACGGCATTGGCGACGCTGTGGCCGTCGACACCAGCACCGGAAAGCTCTGGCTGTTTCCCGGGCCCGGGTACTCCCAGGCCGAACGCAAGTTGATGGGGGAGGGCTGGAACGGCCTGTCCCAGATCACCGGCGGGGATGTGACAGGTGACAGCGTCGGCGACCTGTACGGCGTAGCTACCAGCGACGGCAGCCTGCGACTCTATCTCGGTCGGGCCGGTGGTGGCTTCGAGGAGCCCATCACGGTCGGATCGTCCGGCTGGAACGGCATGACCGGGTTGGCGGTGACGCCGCCGCTGGCCGCCGATGGCCGCAAGGACTTGGTGGCGGTCGAGAAGTCCACAGGCATTCTGTATGCCTACCCGCTGGCCGCCGACGGCAGGCCCGGGACCAGGGTGAGCCTCGGCACTGGCTGGAACGGCATCAGCGAACTGGTCGGCGGCGACTTCAACCACGACGGCAAGGGCGACGTTGTCGGCGTGCAGACCAGCACTGGCGCGCTGATGGAGTACCTGGGCACCGGAAATGCCGCCCTTGGTACCTCGACCTTCGCCGCACCGGTACAAATCGGTACCAGCTGGACAACCATGCGTGACCTCGCCACCGTGAACGGACTCCCGGGCGATCCCGGCACGGACATCCTCGCCGTTGACCGCGCGACCGGCGTTCAGTACCTGTACCACAGCGGCAGCGCTTGGAGCGGACCATCCCGGACGACGACCGGCATGGCGCTCTACACCTCGCCCGCAGGTGAGTTCGAGACCCTGGCGGCCCGCACCGGCGGCGGCTTCACCCTTGTCGACAAGACCGGCACCAACTACACCTTCGCCCAGCCTTCCGGCACCGGGTTCCTGCTGTCGCAGATCACCGACCGCCAGCAGCACATCCAGGCGCTGCACTACACCGGCGGCAAGCTCGACACCGTCACCGACCAGGCCTCCGGCCGCGCCCTGCACTTCACCTGGACCGCCGACGGCGGGCACGTCGCGCAGGTCACGACCGACCCGGTGACCGCCGGTGACGCCACCACAGCTCTCTCCTGGACCTACGCCTACGACAGCGCCAACCCTGACCGGCTGACTCAGGTCTGCACCCCGCCCGCGGGCACCAACACCACCCGCCCCTGCACCACATACACCTACACCTCCGGCTCGCACCTGCGCTCGGCCGTCGCGGACGCCGCGCCCGCCTCCTACTGGCGGCTGGGCGAGGCCTCCGGCACCACCGCGAACAGTGAGGTAATCGCCAACCAGGGCACCGACAAGGCCGCCTATTCCGCCCAGGGCATCACCCTCGGCACCGCCGGCCCCGGCGCAGGCTCCGCCGCCACCGCCGCGACCTTCAATGGCACCTCCGGCGTTGTCACCCTGCCCCGCAGCCTGCTGGACACCTCGTCCTACGCCACCATCGGCCTGTGGTTCAAGACCACCGGCCAGGGTGTGCTGTTCGGCTATCAGAACGACTCGTTCCCCGCCGCCACCACACCCGGCAACTACACTCCGGCCCTGTATGTCGGCACCTCCGGCAAGCTCTACGGCGAACTGTGGAACGGCTGGGCCAACCCGATCGCCTCGACCAGCACGGTCAACGACGGCAAGTGGCACCACGCGCTGCTGACCGCCGCCGGTGACACCCAGACCCTCTATCTCGACGGCGCAGCCCAGGGCACCCGCAGTGGCCAGGTCGTCGCCCCCGGCCAGCGCGTCGGGACCGTCGGCGGCGGCTTCATCGGCGGCGGCTGGCCCGATGAGCCGTTCTACAACGGCAGCGACAACACCGGCCACGCCAGCTACTTCAACGGCACCATCAGCGACGTCGCGTTCTACAACCACACCCTCGGCGCACCCGCCGTCGCGGCCCAGTGGGCTGCCGCGCAGAAGCCGTCCGCCGAACTCACCAACATCGCCCTGCCCTCGGGCAAGACCAAACTCGCCGTCAGCTACGACACCGTCAACGACCGCGCGACCCAGTACACCGACCCCAACGGTGGCGTCTGGAAGCTCAACCAGCCCACCGTGTCCGGCTCCGAACAGGAGTACCGCAGCGCTGTCCTCGGCTCCCGCCCTGCCGGCTACTGGCGCCTCGCGGAGGGCAAGGCGGGACAGGCGACCAACGCCGTTTACACCCCGCGCCCCACCCCCAACAACGGCACCTACTCCAACGTTGCGCTCGGTGCGGCCGGCCCCACCACTGGCAGCACTGCAGCAACCTTCGACGGCAGCACCTCCTGGGCCGAGATCCCTGCCGCCTACGCACCCACCACCGGCACCGGCGCCTTCGCCCTGTGGTTCAAGACCACTGGCCCCGGCGTTCTGATCAGCTACCAGTCCTTCCCCATCGGCGGTGCCCACACCGCGGGCGTCGACAAGTGGGACCCGGCCCTGTACGTCGGCGCCGATGGCAAACTCCACGGCCAGTTCTGGACCGGCGACCCCACGAAGACCCTCGCGACCACGGCTACGGTCACCGACGGCAAGTGGCACCAGGCCGTCCTGTCCGCCGACAACCCCACCAGCCAGACCCTCTACCTCGACGGCCAGGCCGCAGGCACGCTCACGGGAGACATCAAGTCGAACGGGCAGACCCACGTCTACCTCGGCGCCGGCACCTCGGACGGCGGCTGGCCCAGCAAGCCGACCGACCCGTCCGGCCACTTCAACGGCCAGATCGCCGGCGTCGCCGCCTTCGACCACGGCATCAACGCCGCAGCCCTGTACACCCAGGCCGCCAACGGCACGGCCGCGTACGACGCTGCCGTCGTCGACGCCCGCCCCTCCGGCTACTGGCGCCTGAACGACACCGCCGGGAACCAGGCCTCCGACCTGCTCACCTCCCAGGCCCTGGCCCAAAACCAGGGCAGCTACTCCAACACCACCCTGACCGCGGGCGGCCCCTACACCACCGGAAACACCAACACGGCGACGTTCAACGGCACCACCTCGTACGTCCAACTGCCCACCAACGCGGCCCCGCACATCGGCAACACCGCCACCGTCGAGGTCTGGTTCAAGACCGCGAAGCCTGGCGTCATCTACGGCTACCAGTCCGATCCCATCGGCGGCGCCACCCCGGCCACCTACACACCCGTCCTGTACGTCGGCGCCGACGGCAAACTCCGCGGCCAGGTCTGGAACGGCGACAACACCAACACCGCCGTCTCCGCCACCACTGTCAACGACAACGCCTGGCACATGGCCGACCTCGTCGTCGGGTTTGCGAACGGCTCCTTCTTCCAGCAGCTCTACCTCGACGGCGCCGCCAGCGGCAACCCCGTCACCGGGGCCACCAAATACACCAGCCCCCAGTACTCCTACCTCGGCGCGGGAACCGTCACCGGCTGGCCCAGCCAACCGACCGACACCAACGGGCACTTCACCGGACAGATCGCCGACTTCTCCTACTACGGCTACGCCCTGGAGACCAACACGATCGGCCGCCACTACAGCTATGCCACCGCCCCTGCGGGCGAGGCCGGCAGCCAGTCCGCGAACTACCGCACCGGCGTCGTCGACTCCACCCCCGAGGCCTACTGGCGGCTGAACGAACCCGTCGGCGCCAAGACCGTTCAGGACACCCTCGGCACCGCCCTCCCCGAACAGGGCCACGGCACCTACACCAGCATCAACCTTGGTGTCACCGGCCCCTCCGGCAGCACTGACGGGACCGCCGCTTCCTTCAACGGCACCACCTCATCCACCCAACTGCCCAGCACCGCAATACCTGTCCGCGGCCCCAACAGCATCGAGCTGTGGTTCAAAACCAGTGCCGCCGGCGTGCTGTACGGCTACCAATCCTTCCCGCTCGGTGCCGCCCACGCCAGCGGCGTGGACCAGTGGAACCCCGCTCTGTACATCGGTACCGATGGCAAGCTCTACGGTGCCCTTTGGACCGGTGACACGGCCAACGCCCTGATCTCCACCAAGACCGTCAACGACAACACCTGGCACCACGCCGTCCTCGCCGGCGACGACAACGGCCAGACCCTCTACCTCGACGGCGCCAAGGCGGCGGGCAGCACCACCAAGCGCACCGTGTTCGCCAACGGCACCGCCTACGCCTACATCGGCGCCGGCACCGCCGACGGCACCTGGCCCAACCACCCCACCAGCCCCGACGGGCGCTTCACCGGCACCATCGCCGAAGTTGCTTACTACCCCTCCGTGTTGAACGCGGACGCCGTTACTGCCCACTACAACGCCATGGGCAGCGCGGCCGCCCAGACCAAGATCACCACCGTCACCACCACTGACCCCCTCTCCCACACCCTCACCTGGCGTTGGGACACCCGCACCGGCAAACTCACGGCCGTCACTGACGCCAACGCCACTACCACCCGCTACACCTACGACACCCACGGGTTCCTCTACACCGTCACCGACCCCGACGGCCACACCATCACCACCGGCCACGACGAACGCGGCAACACCGTCTCCACCACTACCTGCGTCACTGCGGCCGACTGCCACACCGCGTACGCCACCTATTCGCTCGACCCCGTCAACCCGTTCAACCCAACTAACGACCACCGCACCAGCGTCAGTGACGCCCGCTCCCGCGACGCCGACGACGCCACGTACACGACCCGCTACACATACAACGCACTCGGGGACCCCACCACCACGACCACCCCTGCCACCCCGGACTTCCCGAGCGGCCGCACGGCCACCGCCACCTACACCGCCGGCACCGAGACCGCAGTCGGATCCAGTGGCACCCAGCCCGCCGCGCTCGTCGCCACCAGCACCGACACCGCCGGGGCCACCACCGCCTACGCCTACGACAGAACCGGCAACCTCGCCCGGACTACCGCCCCCACCGGCCTGGTCACCACTTACACCTACGACAACCTCGGCCGCCGTACCGCCGCCACCACCACCTGCACCGACTGTGGCTCTGCCGCCGCCAGCACCACCACCTACACCCGGGACGGCCTCGGCAACCCGCTGACTCAGACTGACCCGGCCACCATCGACGCGGTCACCGGCACTATCCACACCCGCAAGACCACCATCGATTACGACCGCGACGGCAACCGAACCACCCAGACCGTCTCCGACACCACCGGCGGCGACAGCCCCCGCGCCACCACCTGGGCCTACAACACCCACAACCAGCTGTCCAAGACCATCGACCCGGCTGGCCGCGCCACCAGCTACCTCTACGACGCCGAAGCCCACCCCATCAACAAGACAGACCCTGCCGGTACCTCCTGGAGCTATACCTACGACGGCAATGGCCGGCTCCTTCGAACCGGAATCAACAACTACACCGGCAGCCCGCTCGACCCCGTCCCCTCCCGCTTCCAGATCCTGGAAGCCCGCGCCTACGACCCCGCCGGCCGCCTCGCCACCGTCACCGACGCGATGGGCCGCACCACCCACACCTACTACAACGACGACAACACCGTCGCCGAGACCGACCTCGACGCCTACCGCAACCCCGACGGCACCCAGCGCACCATCGTCCTCCAGCAGAACAGCTACGACGCCGCAGGCCACCTCACCCAACAGACCACCGGCGGCGGCAAAACCACCGTGGTGAATGCCTACGACGCAGCTGGGCGCCGTACCAGCACCACGCTTGACCCGGGCGGCCTGAATCGGAAGGAGACCTACACCTACGACGCCGGCAACAACATCCTCACAAGCGTCCTGAACGGTGGCGGCGAGACCAGGAAGACCGACTACACCTACAACCCGGTCGGCCAAGTGCTCACCGAGACCGTCCGCAACCAGCCCGCCGACAGCATCACGAAGAACACCTACGACCAGCGCGGCCTGCCACTCACCACTGTCAGCCCACTCGGTAACGTGACCGCTGCCGACCCGGCCGCCCACACCACCACCTACATCCATGACGAGCTGGGCCGTCTGACCGTCACCACCGCCCCGCCTGCCGATACCACGGTCTTCAATCCGGCGACCGGCCAGCCCGTCACGCTCCCGAACGCCCGGGCGATCAGTCGCACCGGCTACGGCATCTACGACGAGCCGACCTCCACCCAGGACCCGACCGGCAACATCACCACTCTCACCCACACCTACGACGTCGGCGGCGAGCACACCTCCACTACCCAGAACACCTACACCGCCCCCGGCCAGAACACGCCTGTCACCCCGGTGACCCAGATCGACTACGACAGCCTCGGCCGAATCAAGACCGTCCACGACGCCCAGAATCAGCTCACCACCAACATCTACGACCAGCTGGGCAATCTCGTCGAAACGGACCTGCCCACCCTCAACGGCACCACCCCCAAGTGGCTCTACAGTTACGACCTCGCCGGCGAGAACTTGTCCATCACCGACCCGGTCGGCGCCGTGACCCTCTCCACCTACGACGACTTGGGCCGCGCCGCCACCTTGAGCCAGCAGGTCCGCAAGGCAGGCCAGCCGACCGCCGTGTACACGGGGACGTTCGGCTACGACGACGCCGGCAACCGCACCAGCGCGACCGGGCCCAACGGCCAGACCAGCCAGTCCACCTACAACGCCTTGGGCCAGCTGACCTCGATCACCGACCCGTTCCAACGGACGGCGAAGATCGACTACAACCTCGGCGGTGACACGGCGTCAGCCACCATGCCGAGCGGTGCCTACGGGAACAACACTTCTGTCGGGACCACCTACATCTACGACGGCGCCGGAAATCAGACCGGTACGCGGAAGACCTCCACGAACCTTCAGACGTCCGCGACCACGATCCTCGCCACAACCTCCGCGACATACGACGTCGAGGGCCACGCGATCTCCATTACCGACGAGGACAACCACACCTCGCAGACGTGGTACGACGCGCTGGGCCAGGTGGTGCGGCAGGTCCAGCCGACCGGTCAGGCCGACATCACCACCCGGTTCAGCTACGACGCAGCCGGTAACCGCAGCGCCTACACCGACGGCAACGGCAATTCCACCTACTACACCTTCAACACCCTGGGGCTGCAGGAAAGCGTCATCGAGCCTGCCACCAGCGCCTACCCCAACATCGCCGACCGCACCTACACCACCGCCTACGACGTACTCGCCAGGCCGACCGTCATTTACCAGCCGGGCGGCCTCATCCTCACCAGCACCTACGACTCGGCTGGCAACGTCGTCTCGCACTCAGGCAGCGGAGCCGAGACACCCACAACCACCAGAACGTTTGGCTACGACGCTGTAGGCCACCTCATCTCGCTGTCCACCCCCCAGGGCACCCAGACCTACACCTATGAGGACCGCGGCAGCATCGCCACCGCCAGCGGACCCCTCGGATCGGCCAGCTACACCTACAACGAACTCGGCCTGCTCTCCAGCCGGACTGACACCACTGGCACCACAACCTTCGGCTACGACGCCACGCAGCAGCTCAAGACCCAGACTGACCCCCTGATTGGAAAGACCCTCAGCTACTCCTACACCCCCAGCGGACAGGTCTCCTCCGTTTCCTACGGCACCGGCACCACCCGCAACTTCACATACAACGATCTCGGTAACACCACCTCCGACGCACTGAAGAACGCCGCTGGCACCGTCACAGCCTCGATGGCCTACGACTACACATCCTCCGGCCGGCTCAAGAGCCAGACCTCGACCGGCCTCGCCGGAACCGCGAGCAACACCTACACCTACGACGACGCCGGACGCCTCAGCTCCTGGAACAACGGCACCACCACCAACGCCTACCGATACGACGCCAACGGGAACCTCACTCAGAACGGCAGCCGCACCGCCAGCTACAACCAGCGAAACCAACTCCAGTCCGCCAACGGAACCACCTACACATACACCCCGCGCGGCACCCGCAGCACCGCCACCAACACGACTGGCACCAACTCCGCCACCTACGACGCCTTTGACCAACTCACCTCCCAGGGCGGTCAGACCTACAGCTACGACGCCCTCGGCCGACTCGCCGGCACAAACGGCCACACCTTTACCTACGACCGCCTCACCGGAGACGTCACTTCCGACGGAACCGAGACGTACAGCCGCGATACCCACGGCGAGCTCACGGCCATCGGAAACGGATCCACCGCGGCTGCCGCATTCAACGACCGCCGGGGCAACCTGGTCGCCACCTACGCGGCCGACGGATCCGGGATCGGCGGCTCCAAGGCTTACGATCCGTGGGGCGTGCCGACCGCCAGCAGCGGAACCCAGCACAATCTTGGTTACCAAGGCGGCTGGACTGACAGCGCAACCGGTCAAGTGAGCACCAAAAGCCGCTGGTATGACCCCGCCACCGCCGGCTTTACCAGCCGCGACTCCGTCGACCTCGCCCAGACCAGCAGCGTCGTCGGCAACCGCTACGCCTACGGCGATGACGATCCGCTGAACCGGGTGGACCCGAGCGGCCATAACTCCTGTATCACCAGCCCCGCGATCGGTATCCGTGGCGGTGGCGGTGGCGGTGGCGGTGGCGGTGGCGGTGGCGGTGGTGCCGGTGCCAGGTCGGGTGGTGGTGGCGGCGGCACGAACTATCCGGACTGGACCGACCCCAGGGCCCGGCAGCGGGCCGCACGGGCACAGGCCACGTCCATCTGGGCCGTCCACTCGGTCACCACCTACACCGCCGTGCGGAACCAGAGCTCCGGTGGGTCCGGCTGGAAGTGGCTCCTGGGTGCAGGCATCAGCGTAGGCGTCGCCACCATAGGAGGCGTAGTCATCGCAGGAACCGGAGGCGCAGCCGCACCTGTTGTCATACCCGTTGCTGGCGGCTTTGTCGCCTCTGCTTTCGCCCTGGCCGCAGGATCCGGTAGCTGCGACACTCCAGCGCCACCGCGACGCGACCCCACCAAGGAGAAGCCGGGCACCAACGACTCGCGCAGCGACGGCGGCCACGCGACGACCGGTACCATGAACGGCCTTCAGAACGGCCAAACCCTTTCCGGGGAAGCCGTTCGGAACTTGTCGGACGATGTGGCCGGCTACATATCGGGCAGCGTCGATGCATCACTGCAGAGCATCCTCCAGGGGTCGACGGATACAGCGAGTTTCAACGGATTTGACGACGAGGACAACGGCTGTGGAAGCGGATGGGTGAAATATGGCGCGCTGGACAAAAAGAACGGCAACCGGGCGACTTCCGTAGACGCGTGCATCACGAAGGCGCTTCTGGACGGCGGGACAGACCCCTCATCCAATCCACCTGCCTATGAGTGGGCAAAGGATTTTGCCGACAGTATGGGAGTGCAGAGTAGTAGGATGTCGGTCAATGCGTGCCACCTCTTCGGCAAGCAACTCGGCGGCACTGGATCAAAGTACAATCTGGCCACCTGCGGGCGCTCAACCAATGCTTCCCGTCAGGACCCCACCGATCCCGGCAGGCCTGGAAGTATGGTTAATTTTGAGAATAAAACCCGCGATGATGTCGAGAATGGTGAAAGTGTCAGATATCACACCAGTGCTATGTATCTTGGGAATCGGACTGTTCCCTATGCCTTTGTCATGATTGCCCATGGTAGTCGCGGTAATGTTCGGGCTGATGTGGTGCCAAATGTGATATATAGCCCAAATCAGGGGCGCTGGGTTAACATCGGGACGGAATCCTGCGCAGTTCCGGCGTGCAAGAGTGCGTTGCCGACGCCAAACGTCAAGTGAGCGGAGTGAATGAACCAATGGTGCATTTTGCAGTAGAACGGCTTTCCTCCCTTCTTGTCCCCCCATCGAAACCCCTTGGGTGTCCGCCCGACTGGGGGAGTGTTGCCGAGAGCTGGAATGTTGCCTTTCCCGGCGACTATCGCGATTTCCTAGCCGTCTACGGGGCCGGCTCTATCGACGACTACATGGAAATTGCGACCGTTCTCGATTCTTCTCTTGGCTTCGAGCAAGGACCTACAGTCAGTGGCCTCACTGAAGTGGCGCGGTCGCTCCACCTGGAGAATAGCGACTGGCCCTACCCGGTATGGCCGGAGGCTGGCGGGCTCATTTGTTGGGGAGTAACGGTCGACTACGCCGTCCTCTATTGGGATACCGCAAATTCCGATCCCGACCGGTGGTCCGTGGTAGTTCGTGACCGTGAGGGAGAATTTACGCGTTTCGATTTCGGCATGGCCGAGTTCGTCCTCAGGATGCTCGGCCCGTCTGGCGAACGACCGCTCAGCAGTCCCAGGCTCTACGGTGCGCCGAAGTCCCGCTTCCTGAACAGGGATGATGAGAAGCGGATCAAAGCAGCTGGCGGTGACCCGTGGGAGTACCTGGAGGAGCTCTTCGAGGCCAATGAAGAAGACGAATATGATGAGGATGAGGGCCTTCTGATCGTTTACTACTCCGACGGCGGCAAGGAAGAGATTCCCGGTGGAACACCTCCTGAACGGCACGGCTGAACATCGACGTTAATCGCGTACGCGCCCCGGCGGCCTCCCACATCGCTGCCGGGCCACGACCCGGGACCGGCGGGCGTCGTGCGCCGGCGCTGTCGGCGGCGGGTCGTAGGTTTGGGCGGCGACCATCATCGACCCGCACGCCGCCTACCCGGTGCCTGATCTCCTGCTGGGTGGCGGAGCGCAGGTCCTGCTGCCGCCTGTGCAAGAAGTTGATCAGCATAAGGGCCGTGTGGGCGTAGGCCTTCATCGTCTTCGGAGCCAGGCGGTGCATAGCCAGGCGGCGGAACCAGGAGCACAGCGGCTCGACCGGACGCATAGCGTCGTCCAGCAGCACCGGCATCCCGTCCGGAACCCCTACGCCAATCGAAGAGCACATTCAGTTGATCGGCGTCGAGCTCGGCAACCGGTCCAACCTTCCATACCTTGCGCCTGTCGGTGAAGAACAGCATCACCCGACCTCCGCGAAGCGACCGCCGTGAAGCTGAGCAGCAGCTTGGTGGAGGCGAATGCGCTGATCAAGCACGCTCGGTGAGACACATTCTCGTGTCTGGTGAACCGTCCCACTTCGGCTCCGCCACCCATCCCTCCGGTAGCACCGGGCTGCTCACCGGCTCGATGAGCATCGGCTCGGGCAGTGTCCACGAGGTCATGCCCCCCAGCGTCGGGCCGGGAACCGGTGGGCGCAGCCGGGGTGCCGCCTGTTCTGGGTGGCGTGCCGGGGCGGGTCTGGTGTCAGCGCGCGCGGTCGTGCGGCGGTTACTGGTCGCAGGTGTCGAGCATCTCGCTCAGGGCCAGCTTCTCGGTGGCGGTGATGTTGAGCTGGTAGTGGCTCTTCACCTCGACCCACGCCCGAGAGTAGGTGCACCAGAAGGATCGCAGCGGGGGCTTCCAGGCGTCGGGGCCCTTGTCGGCCTTGGACCGGTTGCTGACCGCGGAGACGGCGACCAGCTGGGGTTGTGCGCCGTGCCCGATGGCCGTCCGGGCCGTTGTTGCTATCCACCGTGCCCGCCGAGATGATCTCCACCCGTGACACATCTTCTGATCCTGGTGGCCGCTTCCCTGGCCGTCGTCCTGGTACGCCACCTCCGCGGCAACAGCACCGTCTCTTCCCCGGCCAATCGCAGGTCCAAGCCGAAACGCCGTGTGCCGGTGTCGTTCGATGCCGCGGCGTACGGGCTGGTGCCGCGCGAGTCCCTCGACCCGCGCCGGCCTGGTCCGCCGCCGTCGGAGGGGGAGCGCAAGCAGTCGCAGGCGGTCGCGGACGCCGCGTGGGACGGCGACTGGCGCGCCGCCGCGGCGTACGTCGCGGCGGCCGGCGACGACTGGGACGAGCGCTGGTCGCGGTTCGAGCTGCTGCGCGAGATCGCGCGCGAGGACGACGAGTGGCTGAAGGCCTGGCGGGACGCCGACCCGGACAACTGCGACGCGGCGGCCCTGGAGGCCGACCTGATGGTGCACCAGGCCTGGGCGATCCGCGGCGGAGGGTTCGCCAACGAGGTCCCGGCCGAGAACATGGCCCGCTTCCGCGCGCTTCTGCCCGCGGCGATCGAAGCGGCCCGGCGGGCCGCGCTCCTGGACCCCGAGAACCCCGCGCCGTGGGTGGTCATGGTGACGGCGGCGCGCGGCGCCCAGTACAAGCCCGACCGCTTCCAGCCGCTGTGGGAGGGCCTGGTCGCCCGCGCCCCGCACCACTACGAGGGCCACTGGCAGGGCATGCAGTACTGGTGCGCCAAGTGGTACGGCACCAACGGCAAGATGATGGACTTCGCCGAGAAGGCCATGGACGCCGCCCCGCCGGACAGCCTGCTCGCGGGCATCTACCTGCACGCGCTGTCCGAACTGGAGGGGCGTGGCTGCGGAGTCCCGATCGGCTCCGCCGCGACCGCGCGCCTGACGGCCGTCGCCCGGGCGCTGTCCTCGGCCCGGCCCGACGACCCCCGGGTCCCGGGCCTGCGTCACCTGCTGGCCCACTACATGGGCGAGGCCGGGATGTACGGGGAGGCGCTGGAGCAGTTCCGGCTCATCGGCCGCTGGTGCGGCGCTCAGGTGTGGGCGAAGCAGGGCGACCCCGTCGAGGCGTTCCACGCCGCCCGCGCCGAGGCCGCGCGGAAGTCGAACGCCCAGCCGCTGCCGCCCGAGGAGAGGACGAAGAACACGGACATCGCCCTGCACCCTTGACCGAACGCCACCACGATTCGGCGGGCCTAGCTTCGGCGACTCGTCAGGCCGGGCCCGCCGAATCGGGTCCCGCGTGTCGAACCGGGGCCGGCGAGGCCGGGCGCGCGATACGAGGAGCGGACAGACTCTACTTGCGTGACGGCTCCCGTCCCAGAACCTGCTCCGGAAGCGGATCCTTCTGACAGGGCGCCAGCGCCGACCAGGTCGAGCTGTTGACCCTTGTGCGCCAGTCTCCACCACAAACCAGCTTGGGCACGTTTCTCAAGGCCGTGGAACCGCCCCAGCACGCTACCTTCCTGCAGTTGCCACGATCGGCCTTGACGATTGCGCCGTCGAGTCAGGGGAAGACGCCGACCCGCAGGCCGTTCAAATGCCGGGCCGGCCTGCCTCACCGAGGGCATACAGCGATGGTGGAGAAGACCAGAGGCACCGTCATGTACGCCGGTGTGACCGGCCCGACGACACTGCAAGCCATCGCCACCGCAGCCCAGCGATGTCTGTTCCATGCGGTCGTGGTCGAATCCAGGTTTCACTGAGCGGACCCGTCCACCTTCACTCTCGCCGAACTCCCCGCCCACCCGGACACACTTTGCCCGCGTCACATCCGGTGACGTCCACAGCATCACCTGGCGGCCGACCCGCAAATCCGGCCGATGCTGTCAGAGACCGGTGATAGATCATTAACAGAGGTCGAGTAGTCAATGCCAGGGGGTACAGGTGTCGGACGTCGTGATGCGTGGTCCGTTGCGGGACATTGCACGGCGGATGCAGACACAGAGCGGTGTCGACGCCGAGGACGCCTACGCGGCGGCCCTGTGCTGGTGGTCCGCAGCCGTGGCACCGGTGGTGAACAGAGCGGCCTGGTGGCCCTGCCTCGTGTGGGGAGCGTTCCTGACCCGGGCAGGTCGGCCCCCGATGCTAGCCGCCGCATTGGAGAGCGCAGGACTCGAACCGGGCCGGCCGGGCAAATTCTCCACTCTCACCCTCCACCCCGACGTCACCACCGAGACCGGCCTGCGAGCAGCCCACTCCGCCACCGCCAGGCGGACCCGGCCGGACACGGCGTTCTCCATGCTGCTCACTGGCAGCCCGATCAAGTACGGGGCGTTGAGGACGTCCGCCGACGAGTTCCTCGCGTCCGCTCTCAGGCGTGCCTGGGACGGCCGGGACTACCGCAGTAATGAGGAACGGCGCCGCCTGAGCAGCCTCGGTCTGGCGGGACACGTCCCTCGGATCGGTGTGCTGTGGGAGATGCCGGAGTGCGACTGGCGGCATGACGCGCAGCTCGATCCCGCGTCGTCCACCAGGGTTCTGATCTTCAAGTGCAGGGACACGCGCCCCGTCAGGGCCACCGACCATCAGGTGCGGGCAGCGGCAGAGCAGTCAGTGGAGGAACTTGCACGCATCTACGATGGGCTGGCGGCCCGCCAGGTGGACTTCGACATGACTGGTGAGGCCGCGGAGAAGCTCGACCTGGTCAGGGCCGCAGAGGATCTTTTCGACAGCCAGGCGGCCCTGCCGGAATCCCAGTTCCTCCGCCTCGGTGACCATACTCTTCGGATCGCCGCTGCCCTCGCTCTCGCCGAGGACACAGATGTGACCACGGGGGAGCATCTCGATGCGGCGTGGTCCGTGGTGGCTCGTTCCTGCCGGGACCGGGTCTGGCAGCTGTGCCCCGATGGCCAGGATCTCGCAAGCAGCATCCTCGACGCGACCAGCACCGGTATTGCGGCGGTGACCGGTTCACCGGAGGCTCTGTCCAGGTGGGATCCCTCCCCGGCCCGCAGCACCGATACCGACGCAGGGAACATGCCGGTCAGGGCGGTCAGGGGCAGGAACGGGAAGATCAGGCGGGACACCGCAGTGGGCCAGGAGGTCAAGGGCTGGTACGGCAACCAGTGTCAGATGTGCGGGACCGTCTTGCGGATACCGGGACCACGACAGGCGGTCAGCGAAGGTGCCCACATTCGCCCCTTGGGCAAGGGGGGTCATGACTACACCGGAAACGTTCTGTGCTTGTGCCCCAACTGCCATGTGCAGTTCGACCAGGGCGGCCTCTACTTGGACGACGACCTGAGGGTCATCGAAGCGGTGACCGGCACAGCCCGTCGGAGCCTTGCGGCGGTCCCTCAGCACGTCGTCGACCTGGAATATGTCCAGTGGCACCGCGAGTGGCACAGAGAATCCGAAGCTTCGGCCGCAGGGGAGTAGGCGATGCAGCCCCGTACGGCACGAGAGCGCAGGGGATTCACGTACCTATTCAGATCGCCGGAAGCACTGGAGGGGCGCATACCGAGACGACTCTGGCAGCAGTGGAGCCGGTCAGACAGTCTGCAGGCACGGATCTGGGGCTCTGCGTCACGAACCTGGAACTGCCGTGACGGCGAGTCCTAGCCGTCGACTACTGTCTGTTCAGTTCTGGTCGCTGTCGGGGGAGGTCGTGCTGTGGCAATCGAACTGCCGGGCGAGGTGGTGGAGTTCCTGTCGTTCATCGGTATCAACTGGCCGACGGTGAACGAGGACAAGGTGCGCGAGTTCGGCTCGCATGTGCGGGAGTTCGCGCAGAACGTCGAGTCGGTCCACCAGCAGTCGACGTCCACGATTCAGCGTTTGGGGCAGGCGTATCAGGGCGCGTCGTACGAGGCGCTGTTGGCGAAGTGGGCGTCGATCTCGGACAGTCACTTGAACGAACTGGTGCAGGCCTGCCACGTGGTTGCGGACGCGCTGGACATTGCGGCGGACGTGATTGTCGCGATGAAGCTGGAGACGATCGGTGAACTCGTTGCTCTGGCGGCGGCGTTCATCGCCGACCAGGCCGCGGCGGTCGCCACCCTCGGCGCCGCCGAGGCGGCGGTGATCCTGATCGAGGAGACCGCGAAGCGCCTGATCAACTACCTCGAGCAGCAGTTGGAGCAGTACATCATCGGCCAGGTGGTGGAGGCTGCGATCGGTCCGCTGGTGGACACAGTGGCGAACGCGGTGCAGGGAATGGTGTTCCAGGCGGCGGAGTCCGCGCTCGGGGTGTCCGCCGACGGCGGCGGAGGTTCCGGCTTTCAGATCGATCCGGACGCGCTGGACGAGCACGCCCGGATGATGCACGAGCAGGCGGAGACCGTCGCCGGCCACGCGCAGATGTTCCAGTCCAAGATCGCGGGGGTGAGCTTCGAATGAGCAACCAGATCGTCAAAGCACTCGAACACGGGGCGCAGAAGCTCGGCAAGACCCTCGCGGAGGACGCCGGCAAGGCGCTGAAGAACTTCTACCGGCACGCTGGCGACAACCTGAAGAAGGTCGCCAAGAACGTTCGGGAGGTCGAGGAGAAGCACGTCAAGGATCTGGAGAAGATCCTCAAGGGCGAGGGCACGGGCAGCCTCCCTCACCCCCGGACCAGCAGCGGACGCGGTGGTGGCAAGGGCTCGCTGGGGCGTGGCGGACGGCGCGGGCAGGGTGTCGACGGCAACATCGGCTGCCACACCGCGGGCGACCCGGTGGATGTCGTCTCCGGGCAGGTGATCACCTCGGAGACCGATCTCGTTCTGCCGGGCCTGTTGTCGGTCGTCCTGCGCCGCGCCTACGCCTCCGACTACGTGGGCGGGCGCCTGTTCGGCCCGGGCTGGTCCTCGACGCTCGACCAGCGGGTCGAGATCGACGGAAGCGGCCTGCACTTCGCCGGGGACGACGCGCAGATCCTCCACTATCCCTTTCCCCAGGTCGGCAGCCCCGTTCAACCGGAAGCCGGTGCCCGGTGGCCGCTGACATGGGACTCCCAGACGGGTGACTTCCGGATCGAGGACCCCGACCGCGGCCTCGTGAGGCACTTCACCGGCCCAGGCCAGGGTGCCTACCGGATGGGCGAGACCCGACCGATCTCCGCGCTCACGGACCGCAACGGCCACCGCGTCGAGTTCGTCCGCGACGAGGAGGGCACGCTGCTCGAGGTCCGGCACAGCGGAGGCTACCGCGTCGCCGTCGACACGATCATCACGTCCAACGGCGTGCGCGCCGAAGCCCTCCGGCTGCTGGACGGCACCCACAGCGGCCTCGGAACCACCGTGGTCGGCTACCAGTACTACCCGCAGGGCCAACTCGCCGGAATCGTCAACTCCTCCGGCCTGCCGTACGTGTACGAGTACGACGACGCGAACCGGATGACCGCCTGGATCGACCGCAACGGTCAGAGCTACGAATACGAATACGACCAGGCCGGGCGGGCCGTCCGCGGCATCGGCCAGGACGGGATCCTTTCCGCCTCCTTCCGCTACGACACCGACCTACGGGTGACGGTGGCCACCGACAGTCTCGGCCACGACACCGAATACCACTACGACGAGCAGCACAGGGTCCACCGGACCGTCGACCCGCTCGGCAACACCACACTCACGGGCTACGACGAGGCGGGCCGCGTCGTCAGCCGCACCGACGAGATCGGCCGCACCACACTCCTCGTCCTCGACGACCACGGCGACCCCGTCCGGATCACCGAGCCCGGCGGCAGCGTCATCGAGCTGGCCTACACCAAACTGCGGCAGGTGGCGTCCGTAACCCAAGGCGGTACCACGGTCGCCACATTCGACTACGACCCGCGCGGCAACCTGATCACCTCGACGGACGCGGCCGGTGCCACGACGACGCGTCAGTACGATTCACAGGGACGACTTCTGGCGGTCACCGACGCCCTCGGCCACACGCAGCGCCTGGAGAGCAACCCGGCCGGCCTGACCACGGCGATCACCGACGCCGCCGGCACGACCACCCACGCCACCTACGACACGTTCGGCCGCATCGCCACGTTCACCGACGCCCTGGGCGCGACCACCTCGCTGACCCGCCGCACCGAAGGACACATCACCGAGCGCCGTCTGCCCGACGGCACCCGTGAGACGTGGGAGTACGACCCCGAGGGCAACCTCGTCCGTCACGAGCACGCCGGCGCGATCACCGCCCTCACGATCGGCCCGTTCGGAAAACTCGCCGCGCGCACCCTCCCCGACGGAGAGGAGCAGCGATTCGAGTACGACACCGAACTGCAACTCCTGTCGGTCGCCACAAACGGCGCCGCCTGGCGCTACCGCTACGACCAGGCCGGGCACCTCATCGGCGAAAGCGACTTCAACGGCCGCGAGCTGACCTACCGCCTCGACGGCGCCGACCAACTGCTGACCACCACCGACACGGCCGGGCGGACCACCACCTTCACCTACGACCTCCAGGGCCGGCTCGCCGAACGCCGCAACCACGAGGGCACCACCACGGCGCTGGCCTACGACGCCCTCGGACGCCTGTCCCAGGTCAGGACAGGGACAAGCGTCCTCGACTACACGCACGACGCACTCGGCCGCGTGGTGAGCGAGACGGTAGATGGGCGAACCACGTCTTTCACCTACGACGCAGCAGGTCGCCGCACCAGCCGCACCACGCCGACCGGCATCACCTCCACCTGGACCTACGACGCCGCCGGCAGGCCCACCACGCTGGCGAACCAGCTGGCGGCCCTCACCTTCGCCTACGACGGCGGCGGCCGCGAGACCACCCGCTACCTCGGCGCCGGTGCCGCGCTGACCCAGACCTGGGACCCCTGCGACCGCCTCAGCGGCCAGTCGATCTGGGCCTCCGACCCAAGCGCTCAGGCATCCGGCGGGTACACAAACGTCCAGCAGCGCACCTACAGCTACCGCGCAGACGGAATGCCGGCGGCCGTCACCGACCGACTCCGCGGCGGCCACCACACCTTCGAACTGACCCCCGCCGGACGCGTCACCAAGGTCAGCGCCGACACCTGGAACGAAACCTACGCCTACGACCGGCTCGGGAACATCACCCACGCCCACGACACCCGCACACCCGACAACCCGACAAACGGCGAACGCGCCTACCAGGGATCCCTGCTGCACGCAGCCGGACGCACCTCCTACGAGTACGACGACCAAGGCCGCCTGGTGCGCCGTCTGGCACGCACCCTGTCCGGCCAGCGCCGCGAGTGGCGGTACACCTGGAACGCCGAAGACCAACTCGTCGGTCTCGACACACCCGACCGCGGCTCATGGGCCTACAGCTACGACCCCCTGGGCCGACGCACCGCCAAGTGGCGCCTCGCCGAGGACGGCAGCGAACTCGAGCGGACCCACTTCGCATGGGACGGAACCCAGCTCACCGAACAGTACCGGGCCCTCCCCGACGGCACCCGACACAGCGTCACCTGGGACTGGGACCCCGGCGCGTGGAAGCCCCTGACCCAGACCGAACGAGCCTGGCAACAAGACCGGCAAGGCATCGACGAGCGCTTCTACGCCATTGTCACGGACCTGGTGGACGCGCCCAGCGAACTGGTCACCACCGACGGACAGATCGCCTGGTCCGACGAATCGGACCTATGGGGGCGACGGCGCGAAGGCGCCGACAACTCCGTGACCTGCCCGCTCGGCCGACCCGGCCAGTACCACGACCCGGAATCAGGGCTCGGATACAACTACTTCCGTTACTACGACCCGTCGACCGGCCGCTACCTCAGCAGCGACCCCCTCGGCGTGGACGGTGGTCCCAACCCGCACGCCTACGTGCCCAACCCCCTGTTCTTCGTCGACCCGCTGGGCCTCTCCCCCAAACGGCAGCCCGTCGGCTGGGGCGGATCCCACTACAGCCTGAGGCCCAGCAACTGGACCGATGGCAGCGACAACAACCGCTACGAGCGCAACCACATCCCAGCCCGGAACTCCTACCTGGGCGTCGGCAGCTCCGTGCTCGGCGAAGGGCCCGGGCCGGCGATCCGGATGGACTACGACGACCACCGCGACTTCATCAGCACCGGCAGCAGCCACGAGGGCATCGCGTGGCGGGCCAAGCAACGCGCCTTGATCGCCCAAGGAAAATTCGACGTCGCGATGAAGATGGACATCGGCATGATCCGCAAGATCCACGGCACCAAGTACGACGCCGCGATCAAGGAGATGGTCGACTCCCTGCCCCACAACAAGTCCTTCCAGAAGTACCTCTCCGACAACGGCTGGAAGATCCGTACCTGCCTCCTAAAATGACCGCCATGGACATCGAACTCGACCCGCCGCACGGAATCACCGGCTTCCCCATCGGCATGCCCACCGACGACCTCAAGCAGGCCGCCGCCCGCCTCGGCCAGGTCAAGGTGTCCAACGAGGGGTCCACCAGCACCTTCCGCCCCATGCGCGTCACCGCCCTCCACCCCCAGTTCGAGATCGTCTTCCACATGGAGCGGGGCAAGACGCTGCGCGCCGCCGAAGTATGGAACCCGCGGCCCGGCCCAGAGGAGATCACCGTCCGCTTTCGTGGCATCGACGTGTTCCGCACCCCGGCCCTCCAGCTCATCCAGCAACTGGAGGCGATGGGTGAGACCGTCCTCCACAACGAGCCGAGCTTTTGGACCATCCCCAAGCTCTCACTCGGCTTCACCCGCACCGCCGGACACGAGGTCCCCCTCGACACCGACGGCGAACCCCTCTACTTCCAGGCTGTTCTGACCGGCCCAACCGACTACTACGACTTCCTCCTCGAACAGGCATAACAACCTCACGGCCCGCCAGGCATACGCAGACCCCCAGCACCCGGTCGGCGTGCTCGAACACGACATGCAAACCGCATCCACCGGGTGCTGCTTGGCCGCTGCCAGGCTTTTGGGCGGTGTGCCACGACGACGGTGCAGGGGTGGCTTCGCAGTTGCGGCAGATCAGTTCGGCAGCGTGACCGCGAGTGGTGCGTTGAGGGCGTTCTTCTCGGCCTCGGTGACGGACAGGCCGTAGACGTGCTTGATGTCAGCCGCTCCTCGCGGTCCTGGTGGCAGGGCCAGCAGCATCGGTGTTCGTCTCCACGTCGCCGACGGCGCAGCGTCCGCACCGGCAGGTAGCGGTACTTGCCGGAGAGCCCGCGCATTCGCCGGAGCCGGCCTGGCAGAGTCTCCGGCAGCGCGGGGCGGAACAAGGCTGTGACGCCGTTCTGGGCGCGGGGTTGACATCGTGGGCCGCTGACTCCGCCTTCCGGCCACGGTTCCTGGCGTTCGGAACAGGGGTCTGCTGGAGCCCAGAGGAAGACGGCGAGCCGACCGACTGACGGCCCAGGACCGGCGCGAAAGCCCCCCTTCAAGTGGAGAACCCCCAGGTCGGGGTCTTTCCGTCGCCTCACCGAAGCATGTTCTCCGGGCCGGCCCACACCGACGAACAGCCGGCCGCCACGCTGCTCCGGAGTTGCGCGAGGAGCTCTGCTTGGACCCGGCCGCCAAGCCGCTGACACCGCGGTTCGAGCAACACCACGCCAGCAGCCTCCCGGGAGAAGGCCGGTTGCACCGGCGTCGCCATCTCACTGGCGTCACGCACCTGCCGCGGCCGCCCGCCGAGGACGTCGCCCCGGCCGAGCGGGACGACCAGGACCGTGTCCTGACACCGTTCCGTACAGGCAGTTGCCGACGTGCCGTGCGCCTGTCTGTCAGTGTCTTCGGATCTCGTGCGGGTGATGGTCGGCGGTCGGCCGCAACCGGGTTCGGGTGACGGGGGTTGGGCCGAGTACTGCTGCCCGTACCCGGTTCCTCTGGAGAGTGCTGCCCGTGCGCATCCGTCCCATTTTCGCCGCCGCCCTGTCCGCCGCGGCCGCCGTGCTGCTGGCCGTCCCGGCCAGTGCCGTCGGCACCATCGTTCCCGGTGCGGCAATCCCCGCCGCAGCGCAGCATCGGGCGGCGGGGGAGGAGGTCACCACCACGCTGCGGGAGGCGATCGACGCGCTGCCCGTGGCGCCCGAGGACCGCACCGGGTACGAGCGCACGAAGTTCCGGCACTGGATCGACGCGGACAAGAACGGCTGCAACACCCGGGCGGAGGTGCTGATCGCGGAGGCGGTCACCGCGCCGGCGATCGGCGCGGGCTGCGCGTTGACGGGCGGCACGTGGTTGTCGAAGTACGACGACCTGGTCCTGGCCGACGCCAAGCTGTTGGATGTCGACCATGTCGTGCCGCTGGCCGAGGCCTGGGACTCCAAGTAGGCGGAGTTGCGCTGGGTGCATCAACTCCGCGCGGGGTGGGCACGGCCGTGACCTGGTCAGAGATGTTCGGGTGGGTCGTTCGTTCAGGTGATGCCGGGGTATCTGGCCTCGGGCGATGTGCACCCAACGCCACGATGTTGCATCAGGTGCAACCGTGGGAGTGGCCGTGCGGACTGTCGATGTGCCGGGTGCGTTCCGGCTGGTCGTGCCGGGGAACGTGCGGGCTCTGGACCCGGCGCCGGCGATGTTCGACGCGATGCTGCGCGGGTGGGAGAAACAGCAGCAGAGCCGGCTGCTGGCGAAGAAGACGATCGGTGACCGGCTGAGCCTGGTGCGTCGGTTCGCGCTGTTCACGGCAACGTATCCGTGGGAGTGGACCGCGGAGGACGTCGAGGCGTACTTCTCGCACCAGTTGTCGGGTGCCTCGCCGCTGGCGCATTCGACGGTGCGCGGCCAGCAGGGCGACCTGCAGATGTTCTGCGCGTTCATCACGGACGGCCGCTACGGCTGGGCTTCGGCCTGCGAGGAGGCGTTCGGGCAGATCCCGGTGCAGGTGTGCCACGACTGGAACACCGCCGACCACGTCGCCGAGTACGAGGGCAGGCCCGGACGGCGGGCGCTGACCTACGACGAACTGCAGACGCTCTTCGACGCCGCCGACGACCTGGTCGAGCAGAAGCGCAAGCGCCGCCGCAAGGGGATGCTGGCCGCGTGGCGGGACGCGGTCATGATCAAACAGGTCTACGCGTACGGGACCCGGCGGCGCGAGACGGCGATGCTGGACCTGCCGGACCTGCGGCACAACCCTCGGGCGAAGCAGTACGGGCGCTTCGGCGCGCTGGAGGTGCGGCACGGCAAGGCCTCGCGCGGCAGCCCGCCCAAGCGACGCACGGTGCTCACGGTGCCGGAGGTCGACTGGATCGTCCCCGTCCTCGAAGAGTGGGTGGACGAGGTCCGCGACGGCTTCTCCCCGGGCGGGCATCCGGCGCTGTGGGTGACCGAGCGGTGCGGCCGGATCGGCGTTCGCCGCCTGGACGAGGTCTTCGCCGCAGTCCGCGACCACGCCGGTCTGCCGAGCGAGCTGGAGCTGCACTGCCTGCGGCACACCTACATCACGCACCTGATCGAGTTCGGCTATCCGGAGCGGTTCGTCCAGCAGCAGGTCGGCCACGTCTACGCGTCGACGACGGCGTTGTACACGTGGGTGTCGGACGAGTACCGCAACCGGCTGCTGGAGGCCTCGATGGCCCGGCGCCTGGAGCACACGAACGAAGAGGGGCTGAGGCCGCGGTGATGAAGAGGATGGGCTTCGAGTGGAACCTGCGCCGGCTGATGGCCGATCAGGGCATGTACCAGACGACGGACCTGGTGCCAAAGCTGGCCGAGTACGGCGTGCACTTGTCGCGCGAGCAGGTGTTCCGGCTGGTCACCCAGCCCCCGCAGCGCCTGTCGATGGACACCCTTGCCGCGCTGTGTGGGATCCTCGGCTGCACACCGGGAGACCTGGTCACGGTGAAGGAGGTCCGTCGCCAGGTCGCGAAGCCAACGGCCTCGGGTGAGACCGCCTCCGTCACCGAGGTCCCGCCCGTACGGCGGGTGCGGGTACAGCGCCCGGAGGGCTTGTGAGCGCCCGCCGGGCGGGGCCGCCCCTGGAGTGGGTGGAGCTCGCCGGCCGGATCACCGCGTTCCTGCCCGACCTGCCGAGCGAGGATGCGGCCCGGATCGTTGCCGGGATGACGCCGTCCGCCCGCGGCCGCGCCCGTGCCCACCTCGCGCGCCACCCCGACGCGCTGGTCAGCGGAGCGTCCGACGCTCCGCGATCCGTCCAGGCCTTGATCTCCACGCTCGGCGAGGTCGGCGTCCCCGGTGTCCGGCCGCCGGCCTGTCTGCGGTGCGGGCGCGTCCGTCCGCTGCGGCTGGCAGTTCCCGGCGGCCGGGTCTGCCGAGGATGCGAAGGCACGCTCACCCTCCGCGGCAACGTCGGCCCCTGCACGGTGTGCGGCGAGGTACGCCCCCGGCCCTCCCGGCAGACCTGCGGGAGCTGCCGACGCCTCCAGGTTGCCGCCACCCGGTCCTGCTCGGCCTGCGGCAAGCCCGCCCCGATGGACCCGTGCGGCACCTGCCGCCCGAGGCCGCCGGCGCCGTGCGCGCTGTGCACCACCAGCGCACCGGTGGGCGCCCGCTGGCCGCTCGGCCCGGTCTGCAAACCCTGCTACCGCCGGGCCCGCACCCACCCCGGCACCTGCCCGGCCTGCGAGAAGCCGCGCGTACTGATCGCCCGCCAGGACGGAACGTGGGTCTGCGGCTCATGCGCCGGCCACCCCGACCCGTACGCCTGCCCCCGCTGCACGAGCCCCCGCTCCTACAACGTCCACGGCCTGTGCGACCGCTGCACCCTCCACGACCACCTCGCCGACCTCTTCGACGGCCGCCTCGCAGGACCGGAGGACCAGTACGCGAAGATGCGCTCCGCCCTGGCCGTATGCGACAGGCCCGCGACCGCACTGAACTGGCTGCGGAACTCCCGCTCCGCCATGCTCCTGGCGGACGCTGTCGCCGACGGGCGGGCGCTGACACACGAGGACCTGGACGGCCTGGCGTCCGCCGAAGGCCGCGGCGGTGCCCGGGTCGTCGACTACCTGCGTGGCGTCCTGCTCGCACACCAGGCCCTGCCCGAACGCGACGAGATCCCCGCCCGTGTCGAACGCCACCTCATCCGCGTCCTCGACCGTCACCCCGCGCATGCCCTCTTGCTTCGGTCCTACGTCCGCTGGTCGCTGGTGCCCCGCGCCCGCCGCCGCAGCGACCGCGCGCACGCCACCGCCAACCGCCTGCGCTGGGCCCAGACGCGGATCAACACCGCCGCCGACCTCCTGTCCACCATGGGGGCAGCAGGGCTTGCCCTGGCCGACGTCACCCAGCACGACATCGACCAGTGGCTGGCCGATGGCCGCAGCACCCGCTACGAAGTCCGGGACTTCCTCCTCTGGGCAACCCGCCGCGGCCACGCCCGCCGCCTCGACGTTCCCGTCCGGCCCCGGCCCGACCCCGTCACCCTGGACGACGACTCCCACTGGGAGATCCTTCACCAGTGCCTCACCGACACTGACCTGCCGCCCGACGTCCGAGCCGCCGGCGCCGTCCTCTACCTGTTCGGCCAGGAGGTCACCCGGATCGCCGCCCTGCCGACCGACGCCGTGGCCGAGCAGGCCGGGGAGACCGTCCTGTTCCTGGACCGCGTGCCCATTCGCCTGCCCGGCCCCCTGGCTGGGCGGGGAATCACCCCAACCTTTGGCTCTTCCCCTCGACCGAGCCCGGCCGACACATCACCGGCGGCGCACTGGTGCGTCGCCTCACCACCCACGGCATTCCAAGCCGCCCGGCCCGAGCAACCGCGCTTGTTCAACTCGCCCAGGACATGCCCCCGGCCGTCCTCGCCCCCATGCTCGGTCTCAGCCTCAGCACCCTCACACGATGGCGTGCCCGAGCCGTGACCGACTGGACCGCCTACCTCCAGGCCCGAACCTCCGGCCGGTCCGCGTCAATGTGAATGGCGCCACGCCGACCTTCGAGTGACGGTACGACGGTCGGCAGCCCCAGACCGGTAGCCCTTGCGGCATGATCACTTCTGCCTGGTGGCGCCGCAGCGCCACCGCCGTCGCGGCGCTCGCCCTCACTCTGGTCCCCGCAGCCGCCCCGGCCGCAGCAGCAGCGCCGGTGGCCACTTCTGCGGTTGTCGCCCAGCACCGTCAGCTGCCCGAGCCGCCTCCAGTCGAGCAGGCCCGGACCGAACTCGACCAGCTGACCGTGGAGGCTCCGCACTCCATGGAGGGGTACACCCGCGAGAAGTTCCCACATTGGATCAAGCAGTACGGCACCTGCGACACCCGTGAGGTCGTTCTCGCCCGCGACGGCCAGGACGTCCTCCAGGACGATCAGTGCCGCGCCGTCTCCGGCACCTGGGTGAGCCCCTACGACGACAAGACCTTCACCGACGCCAAGGCCCTCGACATCGATCACCTGGTTCCACTTGCCGCTTCGTGGAGGTCGGGTGCGGACACCTGGACCACGGACAAGCGCAAGGAGTTCGCCAACGACCTGACCCACAGCCAGCTGGTCGCGGTGTCCGCCGCCTCGAACAGGGCGAAGGCGGACAAGAGCCCGGACCAGTGGCGGCCGCCGCTGCGGTCGTACTGGTGCACCTACTCCCGTGCCTGGACCGACATCAAGCATGTCTACGGCCTGTCCGTCACCGAGCCCGAGAAGAGCGCACTCGTCGAGATGCTCGACACCTGCGCGTAGCCGACGGTCGGGCCGCCCGCCTGCCCCGGGGCGGCTGGCGGGTTGGTCCGGGCGAAGTCGCCTTTCCCCTGCGCGGGCCACCGCGCGGGCTCTACGGTGTCCGCATCGGCAGGACCGCACGGTCGGGTGCTCAAAGGGGTGGGCTTTGATGGATGTTCCGCTGGCGGACACGGTCGCGGCGGTCCGCGACGAACTGCTGGAGGCAGCCGCGCGGGCGGGTGACGCCCCGCAGGTGGTGTTCGCGGTCGGGCCGGTGGAGATGGAGTTCGAGGTCGAGCTGCGCGCGGACGCGAAGGCCAAGGCCGGGTTCAAGCTGTTCGCGGTGGGGGCAGAGACCGAGGCCGGGCTCTCCCGCGGCCGCACCCACCGGGTCTCCCTCACTCTCACCCCCAAGCGCCCCGACGGAGGCGACCTCCTCGTCAGCTCCGCACAGGAGCGCCCGGACGGGCCCGGCGACACCACCGGGCGCATCAGCGACTGAGGACCGGAGCGCGGCCGACGCCCCGTCGTCCGGCCGCGGCCACACAGTGGTACGCAGGACTGGATGGTAGGGGGCATGGGTGGAGCGGGTACGACTTGCCGGGGTGAACGGCCCGGGCGGGCGCGGATCGGGGTACGCGGTCGGCGGCCGCCTGGTCCTCACCTCCGCCCACGTCACCGGACCCGCTGGCACCAAGGTGAAGGTCTACCACCCTGCCGGCAGCGGCAGCGGCAGCGCGGCCGGGACGGTGGTGTGGGCAGGCGCCCCGGGCGGGCGCGACGACGCGGCGCTCGTTCTCGTCGCTAGCTCCCCGCACTGGCGGCCACCCACGGCGCCTGTGCGGTGGGGACGGCCGGACACCACCCGTCCAGGCGCCCCCTGCGAGACCTGGGGCGTCCCCGACGAGGCCCAACGCCCCGACCGCCCCGTCGAAGCCGTACAGCTGCACGGCGAGGTGAATCCGGGCAGCGGCTTCGTCGGCAACCAGTACGTCATGGACCTGCGCACCCCTGGCTCTGGGTGGCCGGGTGACGGGACGTCGCCGTGGGGCGGTCTGTCGGGGGCGGTGGTGTTCTGCGACCGCTACCTGACGGGCGTCGTCGCCTCCGACCGCGCCCACTCCGCCCACGGCCGCCTCAACGTCGTCCCCTCCTACGTCCTCCACCACGACCCCGCCTTCCGCACCGCCCTCACCGAGTGCGGCGGCGGCCCGGCAATCGGGCTGGCGGCGGTGGAGTTCCAGGACATCGCCGACCCCACCGGCAACCTCGCCACCCGGCGCGCCCCGGTGACACCGGCCGCCCTGCTGGAGGCCGGACGCCAGATCGTCCCCTTCCACGGCCGGGAGGCTCTGCTCGCCGAGCTGGAGACGTGGTGCGGTCGGGACGGTTTCGGGGCGTGGCTGCTGCACGGCCCCGGCGGACAGGGCAAGACCCGCCTCGCCCACCACCTCGGCCACCAGCTCACCACGCAGGGCTGGACCGTGCTGTGGCCGCGCGCCGCCGCCCGCACCGACCAGCTACTGGAGGTGCGGCGGGCAGCCAGGCCGCTGCTGATCGTCCTCGACTACGCCGAAACACGCCCCGAACAACTCGCCGCGCTAGTCGACGCCGCCGCCGAACACCCCGGCACCAACCCGTTCAAGCTCCTCCTCCTGGCCCGCACCGCCGGCGACTGGTGGCAACAGGCCCGGACGGGAAGCCGCCGGGCCGAGGAGATCCTGGCCACCGCCCGCACGCGCCGCCTCACCGCCCTGGAGGACGACCCCGAACGGCGCCCCGGCCACTACCGCGACGCCGCCCACGCCCTCGCCCTTGCGCTTCCCACCGTCCCCGGCACCGTCGGCCACGACTGGAGCGCGGCCGCCGCGACCCTGCAGCCGCCCCGGCGACTCGGCGACGGCGCCTATGGCAACGCGCTCACCCTCCACATGACCGCCCTCGCCGACCTCCTCGACACCGCCCGCACCGAACCCGCGAACAACACCGAAGACGACGAGGAAGCGCAGGACGTCGAGGACCGACTCCTCGGTCACGAGAGCCGCTACTGGAAGAGCAGCGCGACAGCCCGCAGCCTCACCCCCGCCCTTGCCACGGACACACTGGAGACCGTGCTCGCCGCAGCCCACCTGGTCGGTGCCGCTGACCGAGACCAGGCTGATCTCCTGTGGCAGCGCCTTCCCGCACTCGCCGACCAGCCCCGCGACCGCCGAAACCAGGTCACCGCCTGGCTCGCCACCCTCTACCCCGCAGCGGCCACAATGCCCGGCGGACCACCATGGGGTGCGCTCCAGCCCGACCGGCTCGCCGAACGCCACACCGGCCGTGCCCTCCTGGCCAACCCCCGCCTCGCCGACCACCTTCTCGACGGCGCCGACGACGCCCAAACTGAACAACTCCTCACCGTCTACGCCCGCGCCGCCCCCCACTCCGTCTTCCAGAACCGCCTCGACGGGCAGCTCACCGACCTCTGCCTCCGCCACCACCAGAGGATGGCCGCGCACATCATCACCACCGCCACCCGCACCGACCACCCCACGCCCCTCACCACCGCCCTCGACACCCTCACCACCCACCCCGACACCCCCCTCGACACCCTCACCACGCTCTACTACCAGTTCCCCCGCACCAGCCACCGCCTCGCCACCACCGCCGCCCGCCTCACTCACACCATCACCGACCGCTACCGCTCCCTGGCCGATGCCAACCCGGACGCCTACCTGCCCTACCTCGCCACGGCTCTCAACAACCTCTCCGTCCGGCTGGGTGAGGTGGGCCGGCGGGGGGAGGGCCTGGCCGCCGTCGAGGAAGCCGTCGGCCGCTACCGCTCCCTGGCCGATGCCAACCCGGACGCCTACCTGCCCTACCTCGCCACGGCTCTCAACAACCTCTCCATCCGGCTGGGCGAGACGGGCCGGTGGGCGGAAGGGCTGGCCGCCGTCGAGGAAGCCGTCACCATCCGCCGCACCCTCGCCCAGACCAACCCGGACGCCTACCTGCCCGACCTCGCCAGCGCCCTCAGCAACCTCTCCGCCGACCTGGGTGAGGTGGGCCGGCGGGGGGAGGGCCTGGCCGCCGTCGAGGAAGCCGTCGGCCACTACCGCTCCCTGGCCGATGCCAACCCGGACGCCTACCTGCCCGACCTCGCCAGCGCCCTCAACAACCTCTCCATCCGGCTGGGCGAGACGGGCCGGTGGGCGGAAGGGCTGGCCGCCGTCGAGGAAGCCGTCACCATCCGCCGCACCCTCGCCCAGACCAACCCGGACGCCTACCTGCCCTACCTCGCCACGGCTCTCAACAACCTCTCCATCCGGCTGGGCGAGACGGGACGGCGGGCGGAAGGGCTGGCCGCCGTCGAGGAAGCCGTCACCATCCGCCGCACCCTCGCCCAGACCAACCCGGACGCCTACCTGCCCTACCTCGCCACGGCTCTCAACAACCTCTCCATCCGGCTGGGCGAGACGGGCCGGCGGGCGGAGGGCCTGGCCGCCGTCGAGGAAGCCGTCGGCCACTACCGCTCCCTGGCCGATGCCAACCCGGACGCCTACCTGCCCGACC
>NZ_JBICXW010000018.1:0-165263 GCF_043200475.1 Kitasatospora sp. NPDC048407
AGCAGCACCGGGCCGTTCGCCCGGCCGGGGCGGCGGGCCAGCTGCCAGCCGCCGAGCGCCGCGCCGAGGCCGCGGCCCCGGGCGGCCAGCCGGGCCCCGAGCCGGGCCGCGAACGGCAGCACCCGCAGCACCAGCAGCGTTCCCGCGCACAGCGCCAGGGTGGGCGCCGCGACCAGCACCGGGTCGATGCCCAGCTGCCCGGCGGCGTCCATCGAGAGGCCGCCGGTGCGGGCGGCCAGCTGCTGGTAGGTGATCACGGCCAGCGCCAGCAGGGTCAGGTCGGCGCCGGAGCGGGCCACGGTGCTGACCACGGCCTGTCGGCGCGACACCACCCGGTCGGCGTCGCGCCGCAGCACGGGCGGCAGCGCGACCAGCGCGACACAGGCCAGCGCGCAGGCCGCGGCCACCGGCCAGCGGACGGTGGTGTCGGTGTGGTCCAGCGGCATCCCGGCCAGCGGGCCCCAGGAGGTCAGCAGCCGCAGCACCGGCCCGGTCAGCAGCGGGGCGAGTACCGCGGCGGGCAGGGCGAGCAGCAGTGCCTCGACGGCCGTCCAGGCGGCGAGTTGCCGCCGGGTCGCGCCGCGCGAGGTGAGCAGGGCGTTCTCCGGGCGCTGCCGTTCCGCCACCAGGTGCACCACCAGCAGCAGCGCGGCCGCGGCCAGCACCGCCAGTTGCAGCGCCCCGATCAGCAGGCTGGAACGGGCGACCAGCGTCGCCGAATGCAACTCGCCGAGCAGGGCCGGCAGTTCGGTCTGCGGTTGGAGTCCGGCGCTGTAGTGCCTGACCAGGTCGGGCAGCTTGTCGGCGCGGGCCCGGACCTGGTCGACGCGCTCCGGGTCGGCGGCGGAGAAGTCGGCGGTCAGCAGCAGGCTTCGTCTGTCCTGCGGCAGCAGGCCGGAGGTGAAGAGGCCGTCGTCCACCGCCATCGGACCGTACGTGGTGAAGCCCTTGACCTGGATCTCGCGGCCGCCGAGCGGGTCGAGCCGCCAGTAGGGGGCGTTCCGGTCGGCGACCTGGTAGGCGCCGGTGACCTCGACGGTGAGCGGCCGGCCGCCGTACCGGTCGGACAGCGTGACCTTGGCGGGCAGCGCGTCGTCGGTCAGGCCGAGCCGGCTCAGGGCGCTCTCCGGCACGGCGGCCTGGACGGTCCCCGCGGTGTCGGGGCCCGCGGGGGCGCCCTTGGCGGTCGGCCACTGGCCGGCCGCCAGCTTCAGCCGGCCGCGGTCCAGTGAGGCCAGCACCGTCAGGTCCGGGTCCTGGGCGTTCGACAGTCCGGGCAGCCCGTACGCGCGGCTGAGCGCGAGGGACTGCGTGGCGACCGGCAGCCCGTTGAACAGCTGGGTGCCGAGCGCGGCGGCCTTCGCGTCGTCCGCCGCCCGGGCGTCCACCGCGTCGTCGGCGCTCAGCACCACACCGACCCGGTTGCCGCCGTCGAGATTCCGGCGCAGGCCGGCCTCGGCGGCGGTGCGGTTGAAGGCCACCAGGGCGGTCAGCACGGTGGTGGTGATCAGCACCGTGAACAGCACGGCGGCAGCCAGCGGCAGCCGCCCGCGCAGTCGGCGCAGCACAAAGCCAAACATTGTTCCCCGTACCCCCGTTCCGGTCAGCGTGTACCGGATGGCGGACGACTCTGTCAGATGGGATCGGGCAGCGGAAGGGGCTTGCGCGAACCGTTGTCAGAGTGAGTAGAACGAGGCCATCCGCTCCCAACTGCCCATGGGAGTAGGTGAGATGACGGAACCGCCAGCTCCGGAAAGCCGCCCTCCGAGACCGGACCGGCCGTGCTGGAGCTGCCGCGCGCGGCGGGTGCGGCCGCCTGATCCCGCTCCGGTCGCGCCGAGCACGAGGGCGCGCGCTCCGGTGCCGGCGTCCAACGGGCCCAGGCGCCCCGGACGCCGTCGCGGGCGGCCTCCGCGCACCGGTGCGCGGTCACATTCGGCGGATCATCGGACTGCACCGGCGCGGGCGGTTACGCTCCCGCCATGCCGATCACGAACAAGTCCGACGAGCGCACCGACGCCGACCTCGCCCGCCGGGCCGCCGAGGCCGGCGCCGAGGCGGTTCGCGCCCAGTCCTGGGCCACCGCCGAACGGCACCACAAGGGCGGCGGCGACTTCGCCACCGCCGCGGACCTGGCCGCCGAGGGCGCCATCCTCGACCTGCTGCGCGCCGCCCGCCCCGGCGACGCGTTCACCGGCGAGGAGAGCGGCCGCACCGGCGCGGCGGACGCCGACCGGCGCTGGCTGATCGACCCGCTCTGCGGCACGCTCAACTACGCCGTCGGCACCCACCTGGTGGCCGTCAACGTCGCCCTGCGCGCCGGCGGGCAGACGGTCGCCGCCGCCACCGCCGACCCGTACACCGGCGAGACCTACTGGACCGACGGCGAACGGGCGTACGTCCGCCACGACGGCCAGGACACCCGGCTCCTCCCGTCCGCCGAGTCCCACCTGGTCGACCTCAACCTCGACCCGCCGTACCCGAACGCCGCCGAGTTCCGCGCCGCGCACCTGCTCACCGACCCCGACTTCGAGGCCGCGTTCCGCCCCCGGGTGGTCTCCAGCACGCTCGCCGTCGCCTGGGTCGCCGCCGGCCGGCGCGCCGCCTACATCACCGACGGACACCTCGCCGACAGCGTGCACTTCGCCGCCGGCCTCGCGCTGTGCGAAGCGGCCGGCTGCACCGTCACCGACCTGCGCGGCAAGCCCCTGCACAGCGGCGACGGCGGCCTGCTGGTCGCCGCCGACCCGGACACCCACGCCCGCCTGCTCGACCTGATCGACCGCCAGTACCGCCAGTACCGCCAGTACCGCCAGTACCGCCAGCACCGCCGCGCGACCCCGTAAGCCCGCCACGCGCCCTGCCCGCGCCCCTCCCCGCCCCGGCAACCTTGGCCAGCGACACACACACGCGCCACCAGCACCGATGCACCGCACCGCGCCATCACTCCCGCCCGCCGAGCCCGCCCCGGAGGCCCGCATGGTGTTCCACAGCGACTACCCGACCGTCGCCCCGCTCGACCGGCCCATCCACGACGCCGTCCTCGGCGACTGCGCCACCGGCGAGCACGCCGAACTGCCCGCTCTGGTCGACGCGCTGACCGGACGCACCGTCAGCTACCGCGAGCTGGACGCGGGCAGCCGCCGGATCGCCGCCGGGCTGGCCGCCGCGGGCGTCGGCAAGGGAGAGGTGGTGGCGCTGTTCAGCCCGAACACCGTGGCCTACCCGCTGGCGTTCTACGGCACCACTCGCACCGGCGCCACCGTCACCCCCGTCAGCTCGCTCGCCACCGCTGCCGAACTCGCCGACCAGCTGCGCGACTCCGGGGCCCGCTGGATCATCACCATCGCCGCGTTCCTGCCGGTCGCCCGGGAGGCCGCCGCCACCCACCCCGTCGCCGAGATCTTCGTCTGCGACGGGGCGGACGGCCACCGCTCGCTCGCCGACCTCGCCGCCGCCGACGCCCCCGAACCGGCCCCCGAACTCGACCCGGCCAACGACCTCGCCGTGCTCCCGTACTCCAGCGGCACCACCGGCCTGCCCAAGGGCGTGATGCTCACCCACCGCTCGGTCTCCACCAACCTCGCCCAGACCGACGCAATGCTGCGCACCGCCCCCGGCGAACGCATCCTCGCCGTCCTGCCGTTCTTCCACATCTACGGCCTCACCGCGCTGCTCAACCGCCCCCTGCGCGCCCGCTCCACCATCGTCGTGCTGCCCCGCTTCGACCTGGAGCAGTTCCTGACCGCCATCCAGGACCACCGCATCGAAGGGGTGTACGTGGCCCCGCCGATCGCCCTCGCGCTGGCCAAGCACCCGCTGGTGGACCGCTTCGACCTGTCCTCCGTCCGCTACGTGCTCAGCGCCGCCGCCCCGCTGGACGCCGAACTCGCCGCCGCCTGCGCCCGCCGCCTCGGCCTGCCGCACCTGCTCCAGGGCTACGGCATGACCGAACTCTCCCCGGTCACCCACGTCGTCCCGCCGCACGACCCCAACCCGCCGGCCGGCACCGTCGGCCGCCTCGTCCCCGGCACCGAACTGCGGGTGCTGTCCTGCGACGAGCCGCGCCGCGACCTCGGCCCCGGCGAGGACGGCGAACTGCTGTTCCGCGGCCCGCAGGTGATGAAGGGCTACTTCGGCCGGGACTCCGACACCGCCGCCACCGTCGACGCCGACGGCTGGCTGCACACCGGCGACGTCGGCCACGTCGACAGCGACGGCTACCTGTACGTGGTCGACCGCGTGAAGGAGCTCATCAAGTACAAGGGCTACCAGGTCGCCCCCGCCGAACTGGAGGCCCTGCTGCTCACCCACCCCGCGATCGCCGACGCCGCGGTGATCGGCGTCACCGACGCCGAGGGCACCGAACGTCCCAAGGCGTACGTGGTGCCCGCGTTCGGCTGCGAACTCGCCGAGCAGGAGGTCATCGAGTACGTGGCCCGCCGGGTCGCCCCGTACAAGAAGGTGCGCGAGGTGGAGTTCCTGGATGCCGTCCCGAAGTCCGCCAGCGGCAAGATCCTCCGCCGCGAACTGCGGGACCGTGCCGCAGGCAAGTGACGATCTGCCAGGATCGGGACGCGCACACCCGCCCAGCCGAGCAGGAGCCGCCGATGACGACCAGCACCCCCGCCGCGCGCGCCCCCCAGCAGGACCGCAGCCGCGCCACCCGCCGCCGGCTGCTGGAGGCGGCGGTGGAGTGCCTGGCCGAGGTCGGCTGGAACGGCTCCACCGTCGCGGCGGTCGCCGAGCGGGCCGGCGTCACCCGCGGCGCCGCCCAGCACCACTTCCGCACCCGCGAGGACCTGTTCACCGCCGCCGTCGAACACGTCGCCGCCGAGCGGCTGGCCGCCGTCCTGTCGCACGTCCAGGAGCTGCCGCCGCCCGGGCCCGCGCGCACCGAGGCGGTGGTGGAGATGATCGTCCGGCTCTACACCGGCCCGCTGTTCCGGGCCGCCCTGCACCTGTGGGTGGCCGCCGCCACCGAACAGCCGCTGCGCGAACGGATCGTCAGCCTGGAGAACCACGTCGGCCGCGAGGCGCACCGGGCCGCCGTCGAATGCCTGGGCGCCGACGAGAGCGCCACCGGCGTCCGGGAGACCGTCCAGGCGACGCTGGACCTCGCCCGCGGCCTCGGCCTGGCGAACCTGCTCACCGACGACGGCCCGCGCCGGGCCGGCATCGTCCGCCAGTGGTCCCGCCTGCTGGACGCCGCACTCGCCGGCTGAGCGCCCCGTCATGCCCCTGACCGGCGGCGACCACCGGCAGATCACCGTCTTCCCCTTGCCCCGAAAGGCCAGGATCGAGGAGACTCTCACCTTCGGTCACGTCGCCCGCACGATCACCAGTCGCAGGCGTGCGGCAGGCCATGCAGTCTGGTGGAAGCCGGAACTACCGGCAGAACCGGGGAAGGTACCGGGCAGGTGGCCAACTGAGCACGCACGGATTCGAAGAGACGCCTGGCCGGGACGCGGCGGGCGACGCTTCCGCGCGCCTGGCCGGGCACCGCCTGGTCCCACTGGCCACCGCGCTGGTCCAGGACGACGGCCGCATCCTGCACTGGAGCGAGGAGGCCGAGGCCCTCACCGGCTGGTCCGCCCACGAGGCCCTCGGCGCGCACCCGGCCCGGCTGCTGCTCGCCGACGACGGGATCGACACCGGCGAGAAGGTGTTCCGCAAACTGCTGGCCGGCCACGGCTGGACCGGCACCCACTCGGTCCGCCGCCGGGACGGCTCCACCGTCGAGCTGGAGTTCCACACCTACCCGATCGCCGGCCCCGACGGCCGCACCCTGCTGCTGGCCACCGCCTCCGACGTGCACGCCCTGCACGAGGTGGAGTCCGACCTGGCGGTCTTCGACGGTTTCTTCAACCAGTCGCCGATCGGCCTCGCCGTCTACGACACCGACCTGCGCTTCGTCCGCCTCAACGAGGCACTCGCCCGGATCAACGGCCTCACCATCGAGCAGCACCTCGGCCGGCGGATCACCACCGTGCTGCCCGGCATCAACGCCGCCGAGGTCGAAGCCGTGATGCGGCAGGTGCTGGCCACCGGAAAGCCCGTCATAGACGCCCGCTCGCACGGCCGCGTCCCCGCCGACCCGCGCCACGACCGGGCCTGGTCGGCGTCCTACTTCCGGCTGGAGGACTCCACCGGCCGGGTGCTCGGCGTGTCCTCCTCGATCATCGACGTCACCGAGCGCTTCCGGGCCGAGGCCCGCGCCGCCCGCGCCCAGGAACGCCTCGCGCTGATCGCCTCCGCCAGCGCCCGCATCGGCACCACCCTCGACCTGAAGCGCACCGCCGAGGAACTGGTCGAGGCGGTCATCCCGCGATTCGCCGACTTCGCCACCGTCGACCTGCTCGAACCGGTGGTGCGCGGCGAGGAACCCGCCCCGATCCAGCCCGGCAAGGCCGTCCAGGTCCGCGCGCTGGCCGTCGGCGAGGCCTACGGCACCAGCCTGACGGGCGCCGCCGACCAGGTCGGCGGCACCACCGAGTACGGCGCCGAACGCACCTACACCCAGTGCATGCGCAGCGGCCGCCCGCTGTTCAAACCGCAGGTCGACGAAGAGGTGCTGCGCGGCATCGTGCCCAGCGAGGACCGGGTCGCCCCCGGCATGGCCGCCGGCATCCACTCCTACCTGCTGGTGCCGCTGATCGCCCGCGGCATGGTGCTCGGCGGCGCCGAGTTCATCCGCACCCGCAACCCCGAACCGTTCAGCGCCGCCGACGTCTCGCTCGCCGAGGAACTCGTCGCCCGCACCGCCCTCGCCATCGACAACGCCCGCCTCTACCGGCGCGAACGCGAAACCGCCCTCACCCTGCAGCGCAGCCTGCTGCCGCAGGAGATCCACCGCACCCTCGGCCTGGAGATCGCCCACCGCTACCTGCCCTCCAGCGTGGTCAGCGAGGTCGGCGGCGACTGGTTCGACGTGGTCCCGCTGTCCTGCGGACGGGTCGCCCTGGTGGTCGGCGACGTGATGGGCCACGGCATCCGGGCCGCCGCCACCATGGGCCAGCTGCGCACCGTCGCCCGCACCCTGGCCACCCTCGACCTGTCGCCCGAACAGGTCCTCGGCCGGCTCGACGAGACCGCCTCCGCGATCGGCGACGGCCAGTTCGCCACCTGCGTGTGCGCCGTCTACGACCCCGTCGACCGCAGCGTGGTGATCGCCTCCGCCGGCCACCTCCCGCCGGTACGGGTCGACCCCGACGGCAGCGCCCACGTGATGCACCTGCCGCCCGGCGTCCCGCTCGGTATCGGCGGCGGCGCGTTCGAATCCACCGAGTTCACCCTGCCGCCCGGATCGACCTTCGCGCTCTACACCGACGGCCTGGTCGAACGCCGTGGCCGCGACATCGACGAGGGCATCGACCTGCTCGCCCGCACCCTCGCCGCCCCCGGCCGCACCCTGGAGGAGAGCTGCGACGCGGCCCTCGCCGCGCTGGTCACCGACGGCACCGAGGACGACATCGCGATGATCATGGCCCGGGCGCTGCCCGTGCCCGCCGACAAGATCGCCACCCTGATCCTCCCCACCGAGGGCCCGCTGCCCGCCCGCGCCCGCCGCTTCACCCGCGCCACCCTCGACAGCTGGGGCCTGTCCACCCTCACCGACTACGCCGAACTCGTGGTCAGCGAACTCGTCACCAACGCCCTGCTGCACGCCGCCGCCCCCCGCCGGCTGCGTCTGTTCCGCGACCGCACCCTCACCCTGGAGGTCTCCGACGCCGGCGGCCAGCCGCCCCGGCTGCGCAGCTCCGCCGAGGAGGACGAGGGTGGCCGCGGCATCCACCTGGTCAGCGAACTCGCCCACCGCTGGGGCACCCGCCCCACCAAGAACGGCAAGGTGGTCTGGGCGGAGATCGAACTGCCCTACCGGCCCGGCTGACATCCGCCGCGCAGACACGCCGGGACAACACCCGCCTGGCGGCCACAACTCGCCCGCACGGCGGGGCTGACGGACAGTCGGAGAAATCCCTCCGTCCGGAAGGTCCCGCCGTGCAGCTCCGCCTCCCCGCCGCCCTCACCGCACTCACCCTGGGCCTTGCCCTGGTGCCCGTCGCCCTCGTGCCCGTCGCCCTCGCCGACCAGGACCCCGACGCCGACGCCGCGACCGTCATCGGGATCACCGGGGTCAGCATCGACCCGAAGATCCCCAGCCGGGTCCGCGTCGAACTCACCTACACCTGCGCCCCCTCCGACGGCCCGCGCTCCCTCAACACCTCCGTCGAACAGACCGACCCCGAGGACCCCGCCAGCATCGCCTTCGGCTCCACCCGCACCTCACCCACCCAGGTGTTGTGCGACGGCACCGAACACATCCAGACCGTGGTCGTGCAGTCCAAGACCAGCAACTGGCTGACCGGCGTCGACGGCGTCGTCATCACCACCCTCACCGACCTGGGCGCCGACCCGCCCGCCTTCGCCGACGCCCAGCAGCTGCTCCTCGACCTGCCGTCCGACGCCTGATCTGCCGCCCGACGCCCGACCCGGCGTCCGCCGACCGGTCGTCAACCCCGGCGCGCCGCCCGCCCGCCCCCGTCCGCGCCGCCCAGACTGGACGCCGCCCGGACCGGGCGCCGGACGGAAGGACACACGTATGGCCCAGCCCACGACAGTCGGCGGCGCGACCACCGGAGTACGCCGCTGGCGGGCCCTCGCGGTGTGCCTGACCGCCGGATTCATGACCCTGCTCGACGTGTCGATCGTCAACGTAGCGCTGCCGTCCGTACGCACCGGCCTGCACATGTCGGAAGCCGGACTCCAGTGGGTGCTCTCCGGCTACTCGCTGGCGTTCGGCCTGGTCCTGGTCCCCGCCGGGCGGCTCGGCGACGCGATCGGCCGCCGCCCGGTCTTCCTCACCGGACTCGCGGCGTTCACCGCCACCAGCGCGCTGGCCGGCGCCGCCCAGAACGAGGACTGGCTGGTCGTCGCCCGCCTGCTGCAAGGCATGTCCGGCGGACTGCTGGTGCCGCAGGTCTCCGGCTTCATCCAGCAACTGTTCCGCGGCGGCGAACGCGCCCGCGCGTTCGGCCTGCTCGGCACCACCATCGGCTTCTCCACCGCCGTCGGCCCGATGCTCGGCGGCCTGCTGATCGCCGCGTTCGGCACCGAGGAGGGCTGGCGCTGGGTGTTCTACGTCAACCTCCCGATCGGCCTGGCCCTCCTCCCGTTCGCCGGCCGCCTGCTGCCCGCCCCCACCCCCGACACCTGCGCCCGCCGCGACTTCGACCCCGTCGGCGTGCTGCTGCTCGGCACCGGCACCGTCCTGCTGCTGCTCCCGCTGGTCCAGGCCCAGTGGCACGACCCCCGCAAGTGGCTGCTGCTGGCCGCCTCGGTGCTGGCGCTCGCCGCGTTCGCCGGATGGGAACACCGGTACGCCCGCAGCCGCGAGCCACTGGTCCACCCCGCGCTGTTCCGCACCCGCTCGTTCACCTCCGGCTCGCTGGTGTCGCTGCTGTACTTCGCCGGATTCACCGCCGTGTTCTTCGTCTTCACGCTCTACCTGCAGGCCGGCCGCGGCTACAGCGCGCTCTACGCGGGCCTCGCCATCACCCCGTTCGCCCTGGCCTCCGCGGTCGCCTCCACCATCGGTGGCCGGATCGTGGTCCGCTACGGCCGACGGCTGATCGCCGTCGGCCTGGCCACCGTCGCCGTCGGCCTGGCGTTCGCCGCACTCGCCGTCCACCTCTTCAACGGCCCGTTCGTCGGCTGGGCCACCGCCCTGCCACTGCTGGTGGCCGGCCTCGGCAGCGGACTGGTGGTCTCCCCGAACCAGGCCCTCACCCTCAACGAGGTACCCGTCGCCCGGGCCGGCAGCGCCGGCGGCGTCCTGCAGACCGCCCAGCGAATCGGCTCCGCAGCCGGCATCGCCACCGTCGGCGCGACGTTCTTCGGGCACCTGCACACGCCGGCCGACTACCCCGGCGCGTTCCAACTCAGCCTCGCCGTGGTGATCGCGTTCGTGCTTCTGGCGCTCATTGCTGCGCTGCGCCCATAAGGGGTGCGAAACCAGGGAGAACACAACCAGGGAGAGCACAACCAGGGAGAGCACAACCAGGGGCGCGGGGAACTGCGCGAAGCGGAAGGCACCCGTCAGCAAGATCGCGACGCAGGACAATGACTTGCACTTGATCGCGACCTTGCGGACGGGCTTTGCGCTTGTCGCGCGCCAATTTCGCTTACCGCCGCGGACCCGCCGCAGCGTAGAGCGTGGTGCCAACCACCAGCAGCGCCGACGCCGTCACGGTGGCCGCCGTGGTCCCGGCCGGCTGGATCAGCCACATGCCCACCCGGCCCTGGACGCCGCCCAGTGGCGGAACCAGCATCGTGAACGCCAGCCAGCCGGTCGGCAGCGCCCACGCGTACGTGGTGCCCCAGCAGGCCGCGCCGAGCGCGGCCAGGCCCGCCAGGCCCGCACTGTCGCGGACCACCACCGAGACGGAGGCCAGCTCCGGTCCGACGGCCTGCACGGCCAGCACGGCCGCTCCGGCGGCGGCGCCGATCAGCAGGACGTGCGCGGCCCGGCGCGGCGCCCAGCGGATCGCGGCGGTGCGGTCGAGCACCGCGTCCTGCCCGCCGAGGCCGACGACGGCGGCCAGCACGTTGGCGGTCAGCACGAGCGCGGTGGTGCCCCGGTCCTCCGCGCCCGCCGGGGCGGCGTCCACCAGCGCCCACACGCTCAGCGCCACGGCAGCGACGACGGCCGCCGAGAGCGGCACCTGACGTGAACGGGCGTACAGCACCAGCCAGTTCATCGGGCCTCCGATCCGGCCAGGACGTTCAGGCGGCGGTTCGTCGAGCAGGACAGCGCGTCGTCGTGCAGCGCGGCGATCCGCGCGCGCTGTTCGGCCGGGGGAGCGGCGGCGAACGCGGTCCAGGCGGCCCGGGCGTTCTCCCAGGCCTGCTGGTCGTACGAGCTGTCGCCCGGGGTCTCCACCGGCACCAGCGCGCTCTCGCCGAGCGCCCAGCTCGCGGCGACGCTCTGCGCGGCGGCGTCGCTGACCAGTCCGCCCTCCCGGTCGGTGCGGGCGTAGCAGGTCGGGACGAGGCCCTGCGCGACCAGGGCGCGGGTGAGGTCCCGGCCGCTCGCGTGGCCGAACTCCCGCTCGTCGAAGTCGACCAGGATCGTCCCGGCGTCGATCCGTCGCGGGTCGCCGAGGGCGCGCGGCTCGGCGTCCTCGCGGATCGCCCGCGGCGCCCCGTCGCCCAGTACGTCGTGCAGGATCCGCAGCGCCTCGGCGCCGCTTTCCGACAGCTCCGGCAGCCGGTGCCGGTCGGCCGTCGTCACGCACACCGGACCGTCGCAGACGGGCCGGGCCGCCGCCGCGTCCACCACGTACGTGTGACGGGCGTCGCCGGGCAGCACCGCCAGCGCCAGCGCCGCGCCCACCAGCACCGGGGTGAGGGCCAGCAGCCGGTTCCGGCGGGTCGCGGCGACCAGCAGGGCGAGACCGGTCGCGGCCAGGCCCAGCAGCCACAGCGTCTGGCCGAGGTGGACGGAGCCGGACAGGGTGAGCAGCGCCTCACGCGGATCGACCGTCACCGGGGAGAACAGGGCGAGCCGGTTCGGCGCGACGGTGGCGCCGGGCACCGCGCCGTCGCCGGTGAACCGCAGCGTGCCCAGCGTCACCAGCGAGAGCACCACCAACGCGGGCGGGGTCAGCACCGACGGCACGGTCTTCGCCACGCCCATGCCGAACACCGCTCCCGCCGCCAGGGCGAGCGCCGCCACCAGCGAGATCGGCACCCAGCCCAGCGTTCGGTACCCGGAGTCGCCGAGCGCCACCTGCACCGCGCCCGCCGTCACCACCGCGCCGAACCCGGCCACCAGGACCCCGGCCATCGCCCCGGCGGGCAGCGCGGCGCGCCGCCAGGCCGGCTTCGGCACCGTGCCGAACAGCTCCGCCGTCCCCGAGCGGGCGTCGCGCAGGCCGTACAGCGCGCCGACGCCCACCGTCAGCGGCCACCAGAAACCCAGCAGCCAGCGCGTCCACATCGCCATCGGCGTCCACTGCGCCGTCCAGCCGGCCGTGCCGTGCCACCAGATGCCGTCGATCAGGAACAGGACGGCCAGCGAGCCGCCGAGCACCAGCAGCCCGGCCCACGGGGCGGCCGAGCGACGCAGCTCGGTCCGCAGCACACGTACGTTCACCAGATACCCCCGGGCTGCTCGGTGCGGCGGAGCAGCGCCGAGTAGCCGCGCTCCAGGGGGCTGTCGCCCGGGTGTTCGGGACCGCCGGCGGCGGCCAGGTCGTCCGGGGTGCCCTGGAAGACCAGGCGGCCGTCCGCGAACAGCACCACGTCGGAGCAGGCGGCGGCGACGTCCTCGACCAGATGGGTGGAGACCACCACGCAGGTGTCCCGGCCGAGTTCCTGCAGCAGCTCGCGGAACCGCAGCCGCTGCGCCGGGTCCAGCCCTGCGGTCGGCTCGTCCAGCAGCAGCAGGTCGGGATCGTTGACGATGGCCTGCGCGATGCCGGCCCGCCGCACCATGCCGCCGGACAGCGTTTTCATCCGGTGGTCGGCGCGGTCCGCGAGGCCGACCCGCTCCACCGCCCGCTGGACGGCGCCCGGGATCTCGGCCTTCGGGACCTCCTTCAGCCAGGCCATGTACTCGACGAACTCCCGCACGGTGAATCGCCGGTAGTACCCGAAGTCCTGCGGCAGGTACCCGATCCGGCGGCGCAGCGCCCGAAGGTCGGCGTGGCCGGCGGCGGTGCCGAGCAGTTCCAGCTCGCCACCGGCGGGGCGCAGCACGGTGGCCAGCGCCCGGATCAGGGTGGTCTTGCCGGCCCCGTTCGGGCCGAGCAGGCCGTGGGCGCCGGTGCCCAGGGCGAGGTCGAGGCCATTGACGGCCATTTTCTTGCGTCCGGCCCGGACGAGCAGGCCCTCGGCCCGGATCTCCCAGGCATGGGTTTTGGGCGCGACGGAGACCGCGCTGACGGCGCGTGGCATGGAGGTGGTTCCTTCCGGAAAAGGGGTGGGTCAGGTGCGGCGCTGGTGGCCCAGACGGCGCGTGGCAGGGAGTGGTTCAGGTACGGGGCGCGGAGTAGGCGCGCCGACGGGCGAGCACCGTGGCGGCGCCGAGGACGAGCAGCAGCGCCCAGCCGGGCAGCTGCTCGGGCCGCAGTACGAACGGCAGGCGGCCGGTGGCCCAGACGGGTGCCGCGACGGCCGCGGCCCAGACGGCGACCAGCGCGGCGGCGGCCCGGCCGACGCCGACGACGCTGCCGAGAGCGAGTGCGGTGCTGGTGAAGGCCAGCGAGGGCAGCAGCCACTGCGCGGCCGTCATCGCCCCGGTCAGCCCGCCTGCCGCCAGCAGTACCGGCAGCACCACGGCCAGTGCGGCGACGGTGCGCCGCAGCAGCAGCGGGAGGCCGGAACGCGGGGTGGCGGCGGTCAGTTCGTGCGCCGGGTCGAGGCCGGGCGCCCACGCGGCGGCGGCCGCGCACAGCGGCAGCACGGGCGCCACCAGCAGCAGCGGCGACACCTGGCCGAACATGTCCGGCGGCCCCGCGGAGTCCAGCGTCAGTGCCAGCAGCGCCACCGCGACGGCGGTCAGCAGCCAGGGCGAAGCGGCCGGCGCGGCCCAGGCCGGCAGCCACCGGGTCCGGCGCCGCACGGGCACCGGGCGGGCCGCGTCCAGCTGCGGCCGCAGCGCGTCGTGCACGGAGCCGACGAGCGCCGCGACGCCGGGCGCCGCGTCGGGCACGGCCGCCGCCAGCAGCCCCCGGCAGGGCGCGCAGCCCTCCAGGTGCGCCTCCAGGGCCCAGACGGTGTCCGCGGGCAGCCCGTCGCCACCTCGCGCATACGCGTCGATCAGCCCCGCCGATGCGTGGTCCGCGCTCATGCCAGTTCCTTCCGCATCGCGATCCGGGCCCGGCGGGCACGGGTCTTGACCGTGCCTTCGGGCAGTCTGAGCAGGACGGCCGCCTCCCGGACGGAGAGCCCGTCGAGGACGGTGGCCTGCAGCACCGCGCGCAGCTCGGGGGCGAGGCGCCGTAGCGCGTCCCCCACGTCGCCGCCGACCGACGCGGCCAGCGCCTCGTCCTCGGCGGCCGGCGCGATGGCCGTCCCGGCCGCGGCGGCCGGCGGTTCGGCGTGGTGCGCGCGGCGGCGGAAGGCGTCGACCAGGCGGCGGGCCGCGATGGTCCACAACCAGCCGACGGCGCTGCCGCCCACCGCGCTGCCGGCGAAAGCGCCCGCCGCGCGCCACACCGCGAGATAGGTCTCCTGCATCACCTCGGCGACGATCTGCTCGTCCGCACAGCGACGGCGCAACCGCACTGCCAGCCACGGCGCGGTGCGCCGGTACAGCTCGTCGAACGCCGCCCGGTCGCTCCTGGCGACCAGCCGGAGCAGACGTTCCTCGTCCAGCTCGTCCAGTGCTCTCCTGCGTGCTCTCACACCTGCCAGACGCGAGCACCCGCGGCCGGGTTCTCGACGTGGCGTGATCCGTGTCACACGTTGGCGGCAGGGCGTGGCAGGGGGCCGGACTACATCGACCGGCCCCGGACCGCCCTCCACGGCGGCCCGACGGCCACCCGGACCGACTAGCCGGCCCCGGCCCGCAACGGGCACACCCAGCCGGAAACGGGTCCCGGGCCTGGGCGGCGACTGGACAAGGCGCAGCGGCCCGGGCCGGGACGGGAACACGGACGCAAGTGAAGCCGGTCAGCTGTCCGCCGCCCTCCCGGCTCGCACGGCGCCGGTCATGAACTGTCGCCTGTGGCACAGGAGGTGACGATGTGACAGATGCGACCGAGCCCGGCTCAGCCCGGTCCTCGCACCGCGAACTTCCCCAAAGGGAAGCCGGTCGCTCGTAAGGGAATGGGTAGACAACCTTCATGGAATTTCTGATCTGGGCCGGCATCATCTGGGCTGCCGTCAGGGTCATCAGCTGGCTCTCGAACCAGGACGACGCCAACAGGCGATCGCGGTACAAGGGCGGCGGCGGAGACAGCGGCGGCGGAGACGGCGGCGGCGGAGGTGGCTGCGGAGGCGGCGGCGGTTGTGGCGGGGGAGGTGGAGGTGGCTGCGGAGGGGGTTGCGGCGGCGGAAGCTGAGTGCCCAGCCGTACCGACGTCTCGTCGGGACCGGGGCGGTCGGCACGAACCTGCTGCCGAGGTAGTTCTTTGGCCATTCAGGACGGAGAAGCGGCGTGCTTCCAGGACGGTTCTCGCGACGGCTCGACCGTATGCAGTCGGCGGTCGACGCGCTTGAACTTCCCCCTGCCGTCTACAAGACCTGTCCCTTCCGGCCGCGGGAGCTGGTCGAGACCGGGCTGCGACAGTGGCTACGGTGCTGCGGAGCGGCCCTGCTGGACGAGCAGGTCATCGGCATGCCCTCGTTCGCTGTGGACGAGGCGTGGCACGGGTTGATTCTGTGCACCGCGCGCTACGCGGCCTTCTGTCAGGCAAGCTACGGGCAGTTCCTGCATCACCATCCCCAGGGTGGTGAGCTCCCCGGGGATGCGAGACGCGCGGGATCGATGCGGGAACAGCTGCACCGGACGGCCGTGGCATGGTCGTTCGTTGCCCGGCCGGACGAGGAGTGCGTCCTTTGGGACCTCGACGTGCGAGTGGGCGTGCCCGAGCCGTGGAGCACGGGCCGGCCCGCTCTCGCTCCCGGCGATTCGGCGCCACGCTGAATCCCCGGCGTAGCTCACAGCAGGTGAACCGGCCTGCCGACTGGAGCGTGACCGCCGAGGTGCCGCTCGAGTCGGCGGTGACGGTACGACCGCTCGCGAGGCGGCGCAGCCGGCGGCACCGGCCGGGCCCGTTCAATGTCGGCCAGTGCCACCGAAGCGAGCTGCTCCTGGTCATCGCCGGCGGTTTCGCGGAGTCCGCCAGGGCATCCCCGCCGTCCGGTCGCTGCGGGGTGAGGGCGAAGGTCGGACAGGTGGTGTGCCACGGGCGAACACCTGCCCCACGGTCGTGCGTGTGACCGACGATGTTCGGGCAAGTCCCCCTGGAGACCAATCACTTCGAGTCACCGGCAATGTCGGATGTGTGACACGCCAGGGCTGCCGGGCACGCTGCGAGCCAGTCAGTTCGCAGGCACACAGCCAGGAGTGAGACGTGCTCAGCAGAGTCCGAACCGCCAGGATCACCGCCGCCGTTGTCGCCACCGCCCTCGCCGTGAGCCTGGGCATCGTGGCAGCGCCGTCCGCCTCGGCGGCCGACAACTGCTGGCCCGGGGAGAGCAACCGGTGGTACTGCTACAACGTGCCCGGCTCTCCGGTCTACGGCACGGTCGGCAACAACCACCTCTACCCGGACCCCTCCACCGTCGTCGGCTACATGAACTCCAACCCCAGCTGGTTCTACTGCAAGGAGGACGGCCAGGCCTGGGTCGGCGGGCCGCACCCGAACCGCTGGCTGATGACCGTCGCCGACAACGGTCAACTCGGCTTCATGAAGGACACCGCCATCACCAGCGAAACCGATCCCGTTCCGGACTGCTGACCACGAGGCGGCGCCGCACCAGTAGCCCGGGCCCCCCGCCGACCTCCCGTCCGGCGCCTGCCCCGAGGGACCCGGGCTGGAGCGGGGCGGGGTGCGGGTGCGGAGTGCAGTCCCCGGGCCGGGCACTGCGCAAGGCCGGCCAATAACTGAAACCAGGGGCGCGTGGGGGTACCTCCCACGCGCCCCTGATTTCGCACCCTGTCAGGCCAGGCCGGCCACCCCCCGCACGCCGACCAGCAGTGCCGCGGCCGGGTCGCCCACGGCTCCGGTCGCGCGCCAGCCGACGAACCCGTCCGGACGGACGAGCGCGGCGCCGCCCGGGTGCAGCCCGTACGCCTCGGGCCAGGTGGTGGGGGAGACCGGGCTGGTGGGGCGGGCGCCGGACGGGAGGTCGGCGGGGGGCTCGGGCAGCAGGTCGCCGCCCTCGCCGATCAGGAGGCAGCGCACCGGGACTCCGGTCTGCTCGGCCACTCGCCGGGCGGCCTCCGGCCATGCCGCGCCGCCCCCGGCGGGGGCCAGCAGGAGCGGTCCGCCGCCGAACAGGTCGAGGGTGGACAGGCGCTTGCCGGCGGCGTCGCGCAGCCATACGTGCGGGGCGCGGGTGCCGGGTTCGCCGGTGGCGGCGAATCGCTCGGGGACGACGCCCGCCGTGGCGTCCGCGCCGACCAGCGCGCCTTCCGGGTAGCGGTAGCCGAGCGCCACGGCCAGGACGTTGGTGCGCGGCCCGCCGGCGGGGGCGGCGTCGAATCCGGGGTGCTGGTGCTCGACGGAGCGGGCCGCGGCCCGGGCCGCGGTCTGCACGGCGACCGGGCGGCGTTCGCTCTCGTAGGAGTCGAGGAGTCGGGGCCCGCCCCAGCCGGCCAGTACGGCGGCGAGCTTCCAGGCCAGGTTGTGGGCGTCCTGGATGCCGGTGTTGGAGCCGAACGCGCCGGTCGGCGGCATCTCGTGGGCGGCGTCCCCGACCAGGAACACCCGTCCGGCGCCGTACCGGTCGGCGACCCGTTCGGCGGCGTGCCACGGGGCCCGGCCGGTGATTTCCACCTCCAGGTCGGGGACCCCGGCGGCGGCCCGGATGTGCGCGATGCAACGGGCGTCGGTGAAGTCCTCGACGGCCTCGCCGCGTTCGGGGTGCCACGGCAGGTGGAACACCCACTTCTCGCGGTTGTCGACCGGCAGCAGCGCGCCCGCGCCCGCGGGGTCGGTCAGGTAGCAGGCGATGAACAGCCGGTCGCCCACCACGTCCGCCAGCCGCTTGGCCCGGAACGTGACGCTGACGTTGTGGAACAGGTCGCCGCGCCCGGACTGTCCGATGCCGAGGCGTTCCCGGACGGGGCTGCGCGGCCCGTCCGCGGCGATCAGATAGTCGGCCCGCACCTCGCGTTCCTCGCCGGTGGCCCGGTCCAGCAGCCGCCCCGTCACCCCGTCGGCGTCCTGCTCGAAGGAGACCAGTTCGGTGTTGAACCGCACGTCGCCGCGTTCGGCGGCGTGCCGCTGAAGGACCGGCTCCAGGTCGTTCTGGCTGCACAGGCACCACGAGGACGGGCTGAATCTGGCCAGGCCCCCGCCCGGGTCGATCTCCCGGAACAGCCACTCCTGCTCGCCGCCGGACAGCGTCTCGGCCTGCAGGATGCCGTGGTTGTCGGCCAGCACCGACGCGGCCGCCCGGATGTCGTCCTCCACCCCGGCGGTGCGGAACAGCTCCATGGTCCGCAGGTTGTTGCCGCGCCCGCGCGGATGCCGGGAGGTCTCCGCGTGCCGTTCCACCAGCAGGTGCGGCACGCCGAGCCGGCCGAGGAAGAGGGACGCCGACAGCCCCACCAGGGAACCGCCCGCGACCAGGACCGGCACCCGGTCCGCCATCTGTGTGTTCATCAGACCTGCTCCATCCGTGCGGGGCGCTGGATGCGCCAGACCCCGCAACCATCCCCCGCCGCCGACGACCACGCAGGGTGCTTCGCCCGGATGGCCGCGAACTCTCGCGCCACCCCCGCGCCCCCGTGACGATCGAGTGCGAACCACGCCCCGCCCGCCGACCCGACGACCGGCCGGCCGAGCACCCATGTGAACAAACGACAGGATCCCGCTGCCATGACCCTGCTCTCCACAACCGAGGAGACCGCCACCACCACCGGCCGGCCCGCCACGGGCCGGCTTCGCGTCGTCCTGATGCTCGACGTCCACGACGGCGCCCAGGACCACTTCCTGGACGTCTACGAACTGCTCCGCCATCAGGTGGCCGCCGTCCCCGGCCACATCAGCGACCAGCTCTGCCAGTCCATCGACGACCCGTCCCGCTGGCTGATCACCAGCGAATGGGAGAGCGCCCCGCCGTTCCTCGCCTGGGTCGACAGCCCCGCCCACCGCGACATGGTCAAGCCGCTGCACGGCTGCGTCCGCGACACCCGCTCACTGCGCTACACCGTGCTGCGCGAAACCCAGGGCACGCACACCATCGACAGCCTCGCCGCCCCGCTGGGCCCCGGCGAACACCACCCGGGCGTGCCCGCCGCGCCCCGGCCCGGGCCCGACGGCGTGGTCCGGCACGCCCTCAGCTTCACCGTCCGGCCCGGCGCCGAGGCCAAGGCCGCCGAACTGCTGTCCGGCTACCGCTCCCCGCAGGCCCGGGTCGACGACACCACCCGGCTGCTGCGCACCTCGCTGTTCATGCGCGGCAACCGGGTCGTGCGCTGCGTCGAAGTCGCGGGCGACCTGGTCGCCGCGCTGCGGCACGTCGCCCAGCAGCCCGAGGTGCGGGCCGTCGAACAGGCCATCAACCCGTACCTGGAGGAGCACCGCGACCTGGACGACCCGATGGCCGCCCGCGACTTCTTCCAGCGCGCCGCCATCCCCGCCGTTCACCACCACGCCGCGCTCAAGTCCGGCCCGGTGCAGCGGCACGCCTACCTGTACCCGGTCCGCCCCGGCTGCGGCGCGGCGCTCGCCGAACTGCTGGCCGGCGAGGACGAGCACGCCGCCGCCGACCCCGGCTCGCCGCTGGTTCGCGCCACCGTCCACCGCCGCGACGACCTGGTGGTCCGGCTGGTCGACCTGCTCACCGACCCCGCGAGCGACCCCGCCACCGCCCTCGGCGTGGCCGGCCCGCGCGCCGCCGCGGTGCTCGGCAAGCTCGCCGACATCCCCACCGAACACCCCGTGCCCAGCGCCGACGGCCTGCGCCACCTGCTCGCCGAATGCACCATGACCCCGGTCACCGACCGCCGCTCCGCCGACGCCTGACCACCCGTCCCGCACATCCCCACGCCCGGAAGGAAGTCCACCGTGACCACCGAGATGCCACCTGTCGTCCACGTCGACGACGCGCCCCCGAACCGCAAGCGCGGCGGCGACCTGCGGGCCATGCTCACCCCGACGGCGTGCGGCGCCACCAGCGGATTCATGGGGGTGGCGATCGTCGAACCGGGGGAGCGGATCGGCGAGCACTACCACCCGTACTCCGAGGAGTTCGTGTTCGTGATGTCCGGCGAACTCGAGGTCGACCTGGACGGCAAGACCCAGCCGCTGCGCCCCGACCAGGGCCTGATGATCCCGATCGGCATGAAGCACCGGTTCCGCAACGTCGGCACCGGCCAGGCCCGGATGGTCTTCCACCTCGGGCCGCTCGCGCCGCGCCCCGAACTCGGCCACGTCGACACCGAGGAGCAGCGCACCTCCGAAGCGGGGCCGCCGGAACCGGCAGGGGCGGCCTCGTGAACCGCCGGATCGCGGTGACCGGGATCGGCGTGGTCGCACCCGGCGGCATCGGCGTCCGGCAGTTCTGGACGCTGCTCACCGACGGCCGCACCGCCACCCGCGGCATCACCCTGTTCGACCCCGACGGCTTCCGCTCCCGGATCGCCGCCGAGTGCGACTTCGACCCCGCCGCACACGGCCTGACCGCCGACCAGATCGCCCGCAACGACCGCTACGTGCAGTTCGCGCTGGTCGCCACCGCCGAAGCGATCGCCGACGCCGGACTCGAACCCGACCGCGAGGACCCCTGGCGGATCGGCGTCTCGCTCGGCACCGCGGTCGGCGGCACCACCCGGCTCGAAGCCGACTACGTGCTGGTCAGCGGCCGCGGCGAGCACTGGGACGTCGACCACCGGCCCGCCAAGCCGCACCTGGAACGGGCCTTCACCCCGGCCACGCTGGCCTCCGCGGTCGCCGAACGGATCGGCGCGCACGGCCCCGTGCAGACCGTCTCCACCGGCTGCACCTCCGGCCTCGACGCCGTCGGCTACGCCGCCCTCGCCATCGAGGAGGGCCGCGCCGACGTCATCGTCGCCGGAGCCTGCGACTCACCGATCTCACCGATCACCGTCGCCTGCTTCGACGCCATCAAGGCCACCTCGGCCCGCAACGACGACCCCGAACACGCCTCCCGCCCCTTCGACAAGAGCCGCGACGGCTTCGTGCTCGGCGAGGGCGGCGCCGTCCTCGTGCTGGAGGAATGGGAGCACGCCAAGCGGCGCGGCGCCCGGATCTACGCCGAACTCGGCGGCTTCGCCACCTTCGGCAACGCCTACCACATGACCGGACTCACCCAGGAAGGCGTGGAGATGTCCGAAGCCATCGACCGCGCCCTCGCCCACGCCCGGCTGCCCGGCGACGCCATCGACTACGTCAACGCGCACGGCTCCGGCACCAAGCAGAACGACCGGCACGAGACCGCCGCCGTCAAACGCTCCCTCGGCGCGCACGCCAGGCGCACCCCGATGAGCTCCATCAAGTCGATGGTCGGGCACTCGCTCGGCGCGATCGGCGCCATCGAACTGGTCGCCTGCACCCTCGCCCTGCACCACGGCGTGGTCCCGCCGACCGCCAACTACACCGAACGCGACCCCGAGTGCGATCTCGACTACGTCCCCCGCACCGCCCGCGAACTGCCGCTGCGCCACGTGCTGTCGGTGGGCAGCGGCTTCGGCGGCTTCCAGTCCGCGGTGGTGCTGAGCAGAGCGGAGGCGGCATGAGCCGAACTCGTAGTGCGGTGATCACGGGCGTCGGCGTGGTCTCCCCGCAGGGCATCGGCGCCGACGACTACTGGAAGGCGCTCAGCCAGGGCCGCTCCGCGCTCACCCGGATCGACCGCGAAGGCTGCGAGAACCTTCCGCTGCGGATCGCCGGCCTGGTGCGCGGCTTCGACGCCGAGGAGTACGTCGAGCCGCGCTACCTGGTGCAGACCGACCGATTCACCCACTTCGCGATGGCCGCCGCCGAACTCGCCATGGCCGACGCCGACCTGACGTCCCACCCCGACGACCCGTTCCAGGTCGCCGTGGTCACCGCGGCGGGATCCGGCGGCGGCGAGTTCGGCCAGCGCGAACTCCAGCACCTGTGGGCCGAAGGACCCCACCACGTCGGCCCCTACCAGTCCATCGCCTGGTTCTACGCCGCCTCCACCGGCCAGATCTCCATCCGCGGCGGCTTCAAGGGCCCGTGCGGCGTGGTCGCCTCCGACGAGGCGGGTGGCCTCGACGCCCTCGCGCACGCCGCCCGCGCCGTCGGCCGCGGCACCGACACCGTGCTGGCCGGCGCCGCCGAGGCACCCATCGCCCCCTACTCGATGGTCTGCCAACTCGGCTACCCCGGGCTGTCCACCACCGACGACCCCGACCGCGCCTACCGGCCGTTCGGCTCCGACGCGGCCGGCTTCGTCCCCGCCGAGGGCGGCGCCATGTTCGTGGTCGAGGACGCCGACACCGCCCTCCGGCGCGGCGCCCGCACCCGGGCCCGGATCGCCGGACACACCGCCACCTTCACCGGCGCCGCCCGCTGGGCCGAGAGCCGCGAAGGACTCGCCCACGCCATCCGCGGCGCCCTCGCCGAGGCGCACTGCGCACCCGACGAGATCGACGTGGTCTTCGCCGACGCCCTCGGCGTCCCCGAGGCCGACCGCGCCGAAGCCCTCGCCCTGACCGACGCACTCGGCGAACACGCCGAACGCGTCCCCGTCACCGCCCCCAAGGCCGGCTTCGGCCGCGCCCACTGCGGCGCCCCCGCCCTCGACGTGGCCGCCGCCGTGCTCGCCCTCGAACAGGGCCTGATCCCGCCCACCCCGCACACCGAGGACTGCCCGTACGGCCTCGACCTGGTCATCGGTCACCTGCGGCCCGCCGAACTGCGCACCGCCCTGGTGCTCAGCCGCGGCCAGATGGGCTCCAACACCGCCCTGGTACTGCGCCGGGCCTGACCCCACCCCACCGCTAGGAGCAACAGATGGCATCCGAGATCACCTACGAGGAACTCGCCACCCTGATCAAGGCCCGGGCCGGCGTCCAGGTCAGCGTCGACGACCTCGCCGACCCGGGCTGCATGTTCCTCGACCTCGGCGTCGACTCGCTGGGGGTGCTCGGCGTCCTCGCCGACCTGGAGAACCGCTACGGCGTCTCCATCGACTCCTCCGAACTGCTCGGACGCCCCGTCGCCGAGTTCCTGCAGACCGTCAACTCCACCGTGAAAGCTGGTGCCTGAGATGCCCGGACACACCGACAACACCATCCTCATCGACGCCCCCGTCGACCTGGTCTGGGACATGACCAACGACCTGGAGAACTGGCCGCAGCTGTTCAGCGAGTACGCCTCCGTCGAAGTCCTCGAACGGCAGGGCCAGCTGGTGAAGTTCCGGCTCACCATGCACCCCGACGACAACGGCCAGGTGTGGAGCTGGGTATCCGAACGCGAGACCGACCGCGACGCGCTCGCCGTCCGGGCCCGCCGCGTCGAACCCGGCCCGTTCGAATTCATGGAGATCCGCTGGGAGTACGAGGACCTCCCGCAGGGCACCCGGATGCGCTGGATCCAGGACTTCGCGATGAAGCCCACCGCCCCCGTCGACGACCTCCAGATGACCGACATCATCAACCAGAACTCCAAGGTCCAGATGGAACTGATCCGCGCCAAGGTCGAACACCGCGCCGGCGGGGCCCGATGACCGGCACCCACCGCGCCCTGATCGTCGCCAGGATGAAGCCAGGCACCGCCGACCACATCGCCGGTGTCTTCGCCGACTCCGACCGCGGCCCGCTGCCCGGGCTGATCGGCGTCCACGGCCGCAGCTTGTTCCAGTACGGCGACATCTACCTCCACCTGATCGAGTCCGAACGCCCCCCCGGACCGGAGGTCGCCAAGTACACCGACCACCCCGAATTCCGCGACATCAGCGAACGGCTCGCCGTCTACGTCGACGCCTACGACCCGTCGACCTGGCGCAGCCCCAAGGACGCCATGGCCCACGAGTTCTACCGCTGGGACCGCTGACCACCCGCCGTTGCACAGGGAAGGGAGAGCCGCCGTGGCCGAACAGAGCGAACCGGCGGACTGGGTGCGCTGCGAAGGCTGCGCCGGCCTGGTCTACGGCAGACGCTACGCACGCACCCTGCAGGTGTGCCCCGACTGCGGGCACCACGGACGGCTCACCGCCCCGCAGCGGCTCGCCCAACTCCTCGACCCGGGCACCGCCGAACCCCTCGGACCGGTGCCCGCCCTGCACGACCCGCTGGGCTTCGTCGACAGCCGCCCCTACCAGGACCGCCTCGACGAGGCCCGCGCCCACACCGGCCTGCACGAGGCCGTGCTGTGCGCCGCCGGACAGATCGAGGGCCAGCCCTGCATCGCCGCCGTCATGGACTTCCGCTTCCTCGGCGGCAGCCTCGGCTGCGCCGTCGGCGCCCTCATCACCCACGCCGCCACCGTCGCGCTCGACCGCCGCGCCCCACTCGTCCTGGTCACCGCCAGCGGCGGCGCCCGGATGCAGGAAGGCGTGCTGTCACTGATGCAGATGGCCAAGACCGCGCAGGCCATGGCCGAACTCGACGAAGCCGGCATCCTCACCGTCTCGGTGATCACCGACCCCACCTACGGCGGCGTCGCCGCCTCCTTCGCCACCCTCGCCGACGTCATCATCGCCGAACCCGGCGCCCGGATGGGCTTCGCCGGGCCCCGCGTCATCGAACAGACCACCGGCGAGAAACTCCCCGCCGACTTCCAGACCGCCGAATTCCTGCTCGCCCACGGCATGGTCGACGACGTCGTGCCCCGGATCGGCCTGCGCCCCGTCCTCGGCCGGCTGCTCGGCCTGCGGCCCCCCGCCGAACCCCGGCCCCCCGGCGACCCCGCCGCCATCCTGCGCGCCGCCGACGAACTCGCCGACCGCGACCCCTGGCAGAACGTCCGCCTCGCCCGGCACCCCGAACGGCCCAGCACCCTCGACTACATCCGCCGCCTGGTCGACGACTTCCAGGAACTGCACGGCGACCGGCTCACCGAGGACTGCCCCGCCATCGTCGCCGGCACCGGACGCCTGGCCGGCACCCCCGTCGTCCTGATCGGCCACCACAAGGGCGGCACCGACCTCGGCGAACGCAAACGCCGCCGATTCGGCATGGCCCAGCCCTCCGGCTACCGCAAGGCCAACCGGCTGATGCGGCTCGCCGCCAAACTCGGCCTGCCCGTGGTCACCATGATCGACACCCCCGGCGCCAACCCCGGACCCGAGGCCGAATCCGGCGGACAGGCCGCCGCCATCGCCGACAACCTGCGCCTGATGGCCCGCCTGCCCGTCCCCATCGTCGCCGTGCTGATCGGGGAGGGCGGCAGCGGCGGCGCCCTCGCACTCGCCGTCGCCGACCGCGTCCTGGTCAGCGCCAACGGCATCTACTCGGTGATCAGCCCCGAAGGCTGCGCCGCCATCCTGTGGAAGGACCCGCAGGCCGCACCCACCGCCGCCGCCTCGCTGCGCATGCACCCCGGCGACCTGCTCAGCCTCGGCGTCGTCGACGGCATCGTCCCCGAACCGCCCGAAGGAGCCCACCAGGACCACGCCGCCGCGGCCGACCTGCTCGAAGCCGCCGTCACCGAGGCCCTGCGCGAACTGATCCCCTGGGACCCGGACCGGCTGCGCGCCGCCCGCCGGGCCCGCTTCCACCGCTACGGCGCCGACACCGCCGCGGCAGATTGGAGCCAGCCATGACCGTCGAGGTGAAACACCAGCCGTCCCACCGACGGATCACCCCCACCGGTGACGGATCCGGCGGCCCCGACCAGGTCGCGGACCTCGCCGAACTGTGCCGCAGCGTCGCCGAACTCGCCCGCACCCGTGCCCGGTCGCCCCGCCGGATCCGGCTCGAACACCTCGGCACCGCCGTCGAGATCGAATGGGACGAGTCCGGTGCGCCGGACCGGACCAGCCCCGAGGTGGAACCCGAGGCGGAACCCGAAGCAGCCGGCCACCACGTGTGCGCCCCGATGATCGGCACCTTCTACCACGCGCCCGAACCGGGCGCGCCGCCGTTCGTCGCCGTCGGCGACACCGTCACCGCCGGCCAGCCCATCGGCATCCTCGAAGTGATGAAGATGATGAGCCCCGTCGAGGCCGACCTCGCCGGCCGGGTGGTGGAGATCCTGGTCGCCGACGGCACCGCCGTGGAGTTCCAGCAGCGCCTGATCGCCGTCGAACCCGCGTAAGGGGCCCGCATGTTCACCACCGTGCTGATCGCCAACCGCGGCGAGATCGCCCTGCGGATCGCCCGCACCTGCCGGGAGATGGGCATCCGCACCGTCGCCCTGTACTCCACCGCCGACCGCGACTCGGCGGTGGTCCGCTTCGCCGACCGGGCCGTCCACCTCGGACCCGCCGCCGCCAGAGCCAGCTACCTGCACATCCCGTCCATCGTCGAAGCCGCCCGGCTCACCGGCGCCCAGGCCGTCCACCCCGGCTACGGATTCCTCTCCGAGGACCCCGACTTCGCCGAGATCTGCGAAGCCAACGGCCTCACCTTCATCGGCCCGCCCCCGCACGTGATCGAACAGCTCGGCGACAAATCCGCCGCCCGCCGGCTGATGGCCGAAGCCGGACTGCCCGTCCTGCCCGGCTCCACCGGCGCCGTCCGCAGCCCCGCCGAAGCCCGCGAGATCGCCGCCCGCACCGGCTACCCCGTCATCCTCAAAGCCGTCGCCGGCGGCGGCGGACGCGGCATGGCCGTGGTCCGCGACCCCGCCGACATGCCCACCGCCTTCCAGGAGATCCGCGCCCACGCCCGCGCCGTCTTCGGCGACGAACGGCTCTACCTCGAGCACTACGTCGACGGCGCCCGGCACATCGAGGTCCAGGTGCTCTGCGACCGCCACGGCAACGCCGTCCACCTCGCCGAACGCGACTGCTCCGTGCAGCGACGCCACCAGAAACTCATCGAGGAATCACCCGCACCCAACCTGTCCGACCCGCTGCGCCACGAGATCTGCGCCGCCGCCGTCCGCGGCGCCCTCGCCGTCGGCTACGTCGGCGCCGCCACCTTCGAATTCGTGCTCGCCACCGACGGAGCGTTCTACCTGATGGAGGTCAACTGCCGCCTCCAGGTCGAACACCCCGTCACCGAGATGGTCACCGGCATCGACCTGGTCCGCGAACAGCTCACCATCGCCGCCGGCGAACCCCTGACGCTCCGCCAGGACGCCGTCCGCCCGCGCGGCGCCGCCGTCGAGGCCCGGGTCAACGCCGAGGACCCCGAACGCGGCTTCCTGCCCACCCCCGGACTGCTCACCGAATTCGTCCCGCCCGGCGGCCCGTTCGTCCGGGTCGACACCCACGCCTACCCCGGCTGGCTGATCGGCCCCGACTACGACTCGCTGCTCGCCAAGACCATCGCCTGGGCACCCGACCGCGAACAGGCCATCGCCCGTCTCGACCGCGCCCTCGCCGAGTTCCGCATCGACGGCCCCGGCGTGCGCACCACCACCGACTACCTGCGCCGCACCCTCGCCGACCCGCGCTTCCGGGCCGGCCGGCACACCACCGCGCTGGTCGCCGAAATGGCCGCGGAGGTGCCGTAGCCCTTCTTCTCGCGATGGAAAAGCCGTCCGGACCGACGTGGTCCGGACGGCTTTGCGGCTCTCCCGCTACGGCACCGTGCAGGTGAAGGCGTGCAGGTACGGGTTGACCGGGGCGACGGCCTTAAGCAGCAGGCCGGACTCCTCGATCAGCGCGGTCAGACTGCCCAGGGTGTGCTTGGCGCCGCCGACATTGAGCAGCAGCAGCAGGTCCATCGCGGTGGTGAAACGCATCGACGGGGAATCGTCGACCAGGTTCTCCACGATCACCACCCGGGCACCCGGGCGGGCCACCTGACGCAGATTGCGCAGAGTGCGGCGGGTCGACTCGTCGTCCCACTCCAGGATGTTCTTCACCAGATACAGATCGGCCTGCACCGGGATCGCCACCCGGCAGTCGCCCGGCACCAGCCGCGCCCGGTCGGCCAGCACGCCACCGGGCAACAGCCGCGGATCGGCGTGCTCGACCACCTTCGGCAGATCCAGCAGCGTGCCGTGCAAGCCCGGCTGGCGCTCCATCAGGGCCGCCAGCGCCTGGCCCTGACCGCCACCGATGTCGGCGGCCGTGGCGACGCCCGTCAGATCCAGGAAGTCGGCCAGATCCTGCGCGGACTGGCGGCTGGACTGCGTCATCGCCCGGTTGAACAGCGCCGCGGACTCCGGCGCGTCGTCGTGCAGGTACTGGAAGAACTCCTTGCCGAACGCGTCGGCGAACACGCTGCGCCCGGTGCGCACCGCGTCGTCCAGCCGGGACCAGGACTGCCAGGTCCACGGCTCGGTGCACCACAGTGCGATGTCGCGCAGGCTGCCCGGCTCGTCGGAGCGCAGCAGACGCGACAGCGGGGTGTGGCAGAAGCGGCCGTCACCGGCGGCGGCGAACACCTCGTAGCTGGCCAGGGCCCGCAGCAGGCGCTCCAGCGGGCCGGCCTCGACGCCCAGCCGTACCGCCAACTCCTCGGCGGTGGCGGGCTGTTCATCGAGCGCGTCGGCCAGCTTCAGACTGGCGGCGGCGCGCACCGCACCGGCGCAGGCGGCGCCGAAGACCAGCTCGCGGAGCAGCATCGCGGGCGGCACACCGGGGCGGGCGGCCGGGTCGGTGACGGGTTCGGCGGGGGTGGTGGTCACCGGAGCGGTCGCCGCGGGGGAGGAGGACGGCGGGACCGGTCGGGTCGGGGCGGAGGTCATGGGCGCGGCGGCCTTTCGTCGGGGCTGGAGGGCTCGGGAGGGCCGGTCAGCAGTGGCCGGCGGGCTGGGAAGTACTGCAGAGGTTGTTCGTGAAGGAGTCCCCGGTGCCCTGGTCACGATCGGCGAGATCGGTGGGCCGGTTGTCGTTCAGCGTGTTGCCGGTGACGACCGCGCGGGCGTTCGGCGCGCCCACCACGCTCGGGTACAGCACGATGCCGCCCGACATCGGGGAGTTGCCGGAGTGGTCGGCGACCAGGTTCTGGATGACCGCGACGTCCTCGGTGCCGGTCAGCAGGATGCCGGTCCCCTGGACCGAGTCCAGGCGCGGATTGGGCTCGCAGTAGCGGTTGTTGGCGCGCACCACATTGCCGGTGACGGTCAGCGCACCGGCCCGCGGCACCCCGTCGTCGCCGACCACGAAGATGCCGCCGCAGTTGCCGGACACCAGGTTGGCCATCGCCGTCAGGTCGCGCACCCGGCGCAGCTGCAGGCCGATCCTGTTGCCGGTCAGCCGGTTCGCCGCCACCTGGGTGCCACGGGTCTCCAACGCGCCGCCCTTGCGGTCGAACCAGTTGGCGATGAAGATCCCCGCCTGGCCGTTGTCCCGTGCCTCGTTGTCGATCACCGTGGCGCGGGTCGACATCTCCACGCTGATGCCCTGCAGGCCGTTGTCGTGGGACGTCACCCGGCGGACCGTCAGCCCGTCGGTGACGGCGGCGGCGATCCCGTTCTTCGCGAACCCCGCCACCGTCAGCGCCTCCACCACCGCGCCCGACACCGGCCGCACCGGCGCCCCGTTGCCGTCCGCCACACCCGTCACGCACAGCCCGTTGCCGGCCTTGGCGCAGGCGCTGCCGTCCGCCGGGTCGGGCACCAGCACGGTGCGGCTGCCCTGCCCGCGCAGCGTCACCCCGTCGGTGGCGAGGGTGACGCTGCCCGGGTAGCTGCCCGCGGCCAGCTCCACCACGTCACCCGGGTGGGCCGCGTCGACGGCGGCCTGCACCGAGGCACCGGGCGCGAGGTGAACCACGTTCGGACGCGCGGCAGGGGCAGAACCGGCGAACGCGGCGCCCGGGAACGGGACGGGGACGAGGACGTGGCCGGGGACGGCGAAGAGAGCGGACGTCAGGACGGTGGAGACGGGCGGCGCCGGACTGACGGCCAGCAGGGCGGGCACGGTGGCGGCGGAAGCGAGCAGGACGGCGGCGAGGCGGGAGCGCGGGCGCGCCGGAGCGAAGAGAGGAGTCATCAGGGAGAGCCGGTTTCCAAGGGTTGCGGTCGCGGACGGCTTTGGCGCGCGCCCGCCGCTTCGAAGCTATGGCCGCGACCCGCCCGCGGCCAGCCGGGTTCGGTCGCACGAGTTGCCCACACCCGCCGACCGGGTGGCCCGGGAGGACGGCACCACCCGTACACCCGATCGGGGGGCACTTCGGCCGGGCACCGGGCCCCCCTCGGCCGGTCGAACCACTATGGACCCATGACCCTGCAACGTGGACGCACCTCCGAACAGACCGACCCCGCCCCCGACGACCTGCGCCCCGTCGGCGCCGGCCGGACCGACCTGTTCCCCGCCGAACCGCACTCCGCCGACCACTACCGCACCGAGCGGCAGCGCAGCGAGGAGTACCGGCTCGACGAGGAACTCGCCGCCCGGCCCACCGCCGCGGACATCGGCCCCGAGAGCGAAGTGGAGACCGCGAGCTGGCCGGACGCCGAGGACCCCGCCTGGGACTACGACGACGTCATTTTTCGGTCGGTCAACTGAGTGCCCCTCAGCGCACTGTGCCCGCCACTCGACCGTGATCGAGCGGCGGGCACAGTGCGCTGAGGGGCACTCAGCGGACACTCGCTGCGGGTCAGTAGCGCTGGGCCTTCACCACCACCGGCGTCAGCGTGGTGCCGGCGCCCTTGGTGGAGAACGCCACCGGGTTCACGGTCGCGCCCGGCACGACGTTCTCCACCCCCACCACCGAGGAGTCCACGCTCTGCCCGTTGGGGTCCGTGAAGTCCACCTGGATCGCGTACGAGCGGGTCTCCTGGGTGCTGTTGGTGATCGTCACCTTCGCCGCCGACACATCGCCGGTGGTCTGGGTCGGAATCCCGGTCAGGGTCACATCGCCCAGCGCGTTGCCCGACCCCTGAACGGTCGACAGCACCGCCGTCGCCTTCTCCCGGCCCGCCGCCAGCTGCGCGTTGGCCGACGCCTCGAACTCCGCCGCCCGCTGCGAGGCCGACGCCTGCGCCGCCGACACCGACGCCAGCGCGGACGAGTGCAACGAACCGAGCGGGGACGGCGGCTCGCCCGAGAACCGCTCCGTCCCCACCACGAACGTCGACATCGCCGCCTGCACCGGATCCTCGCCCGACGTGCCACCGCAGGACGCCATCACCGCGATCCCGGCCGCGCCCGCGCCCAGCGCCAGCATCAGCCGCGCGCCGCGGTGGACCCGCCGCCGTCCGGGCTGCTCCGGCCGGGCCGGCGGGCCGACCCGGCCCTGGCGCACCAGCGGCTGGCGGGGCGTCGGCCCCCGGCCGGAACTGTTCTGGTCCGCGTCTCGCATCGCGCTGCACCCTTTCGCTCAGAACCGCGCCGGCCACTGCGCGCCGCGGTCGATCCGACGAGCCGTCGGCCCGCGCCCGGACGTGCGGAACCAACGCTCCGCTCTCCGTCCCCATCGTCGGAGCCGGGCAACCCCTCCGGCCAGCGGCGCTGCGCCATTCGGGGGGAGTCCGACGGAGCGTCAGATCGGCAACGGCGGTGGGGAGATACGTATGCCGGGTGACTGACGGGCGAAGGAGCGCGGGGAGGGCGCCGATGCCGGTGGGGGAACCGCGGATCCTACGGCGGCTGCCGAGTTGGAGCGCGCTGGTCGGGGCGGTGCTGTTCTACTGCCTGTCGTTCACGCCGTCGCTGCTGCCCAGGCCCGGGCTGCTGCAGGCCGCCGCCGGGGCGATCACCGCATTCTTCGGGTACGGACTCGGCGCGTTCTTCGGCATGGTCGCCCGCCGCTGCGGGCTGCTTCCCTCGCCGGCCGTGCGGCGTGCCGGGTGGTGGCTGCTGGCCGTCGTCGGCGGCGGCTCCGTCGTCGCGATCACCGCCTGGAGCGTGCGCTGGCAGGGCGACCTGCGGCGGGCCGTCGGCCTCGACCCGCGGATCGGCTGGTGGCAGTGGGCCCTGGTGCTGCCGGTCGCGCTGCTGCTCGGCGCGCTGCTGGTGCTCGCCGCACGGGGCGTCCGGCTCGGCACCCGGACGCTGCGGGAGGTCCTCGGCCGGGCCGTTCCCGGCTGGGCGGCCGCCGCCGGCGCAGCCGCGCTCGCCGTCGTACTCGTGACCGGCTTCGCCCAGGGCTTCCTGCTGCGCGCCCTGCTCGGCGCCGCCGAACGCGGCGCCGCGCTGACGGACCGCTCCACCAGCCCCGGCACCGTCCGGCAGCCGTGGGCGGCTGGCGGCCCGTCCACCAGGACGGCCGCACCGTGCGCTTCGCCCAGCAGACCTCCGACTTCACGGTGCCCGGCGCGCCCTGGCCGCAGCCCCGGGTGGGCTACCTGCAGAACGGCAGCGACCCCGTGGTGTGGTGGGAGCCCGCCCTGATCTGGAGCCGGCCCGCCTGGCTCAACGGGCAGCGCGCCCACGACGTCTCACCGACCATGCGCTGGTACCCCCTGGTGACCTTCTGGCAAGTCACCTTCGACCTGACGGCCTCCGAGGCGGTGCCCGACGGGCATCGGCACCGCTACCGCCGGATGCCCATCGAGGCCTGGGCCAGGATCGTCCCGCCCGACGGCTGGACCCCGCAGGACACCGAGTGGTTGGTGGCGTACCTGGGGGAGCAGCCTTGACGGGGTGTTGTTGACGCGAGTTGTTGACGCTGTCCGTTGACGGGCCCGGCCGGTTTCAGTGGTGAACCGGCTCGTGGGCGGTCTCGGCGTTGGTGGGGGTTTCTGCGCGGCTCCGGGGCCGGAGGAGGTGGCGGGCGAAGGCGGCGGAGGCCAGGAGCAGGGCGGCCGAGACCCACGCGGCGATGTTGATGCCGTGGACGAACGCGTCGTTCGCGCTGGTCAGCAGCTGGTTCGCGAGGTCGCTGGGCAGCGTCGAGGCCGCCTCCACCGCGCCGCCGAGGGACTGCCCGGCCTGGTCCACCAGGGCCGGGTCCGTGTGCGCCGGGACGGTGAGGGCCCCCGCGTACAGCGCCGTCACGATCGAGCCGACCAGGGCGATGCCGAGCGCCGCGCCCAGTTCGTACGCCGTCTCCGACACCGCCGAGGCGGCACCCGCCTTGTCGGCCGGGGCGGCACCCAGCACCAGGTCCGAGGAGAGGGTGTACACCACACCCTCGGCGGTACCCAGCGCCAGGAAGGACGAGCCGAGCAGCAGGTACGTGCTGTCGACCCGGACCATGCCCAGCGCCGCGATGCCCAGCCCCATCACCAGCAGGCTGACCGTCAGCACCCGGCGCGCACCCGCACGCCGAGCCAGCCGGGCCGTGAGCAGGCCGCCCACCACCGAGCCGACGAAGGCCGGCATTTCGGCGACACCCGCCGAGAGCGGCGAGTAGCCGCGGACCAACTGGAGGTACTGCGACATAAAGAAGATCACACCGGACAGCCCGATCAGGCTGATCAGCGAGGACACCACCGCCGCCGTGAACCGCGGGTCACGGAACAGCCGGACCTCCAGCAGCGGGGTCTCCAGGCGGAGCTGACGCCGCACGAACAGCGCCAGCGCCGCCACACCGAGCACGAAGGTCGCCGGGGTGATCCAGGTGTCCAGGCCGTGCGCCGCGAACTCCTTGATCCCGTACACCGCGCCGATCACACCCGCCATCGACAGCAGCACACTCAGCATGTCCCAGCGGCCCGGGCGCGGATCGCGGGACTCCGGCAGCAGCCAAGCACCGAACACCAGCAGCAGCGCCATCACCGGCAGGTTCAGCAGGAACACCGACCCCCACCAGAAGTGCTCCAGCAGCACCCCGCCCACCAGTGGCCCCAGCGCCGCACCTGCCGTCGCGCCCGCACCCCAGATGCCGATCGCCGTCGCCCGCTCCCGGGCGTCCGGGAACAGCGAGCGGATCAACGACAGTGTGGACGGCATGATCGTCGCGCCCGCCACACCGAGCAGCGCCCGGGCCAGGATCAGCCAGCCCGGCCCCGGCGCGTACGCCGCCAACAGCGAGGCCACGCCGAACGCGGCCGACCCCGCCAGCAGCACCCGCTTGCGGCCCAGCCGGTCACTGAGCGCGCCCATCGACACCAGCAGGCCGGCCAGCACGAACGAGTAGATGTCGCCGATCCAGAGCAGCTGGGTGCCGGACGGGCGGAGGGTTTCGGTGATCGACGGGATGGCGAGGGACAGCACCGTCGCGTCCACCGCCACCAGGGTGACGGCGAGCACGAGGACGCCGAGACCGGTCCAGCGGTGGCCGGACCGTCCGTTCCGGACGGTCCGGGTGGACTGGTCGGCGAGGGGGGAACTCATTGGGTATCAGGTCTCCGTAGAGCGCCGCCGAGGAACAGTTCGGCGAGCGAGAATGCGCTTTCGCGAGGGGCGAGCCGGCCTTCCTGGACGGCCCAGCCGATGCCGGCCACCAGATCGAAGAACGCCTCGCTGAGCCAGCCGGCCGAGAGCTCGATCCGGAACGTTCCTTCCCGCTGCCCGCGCAGGAACAGCGCGCGGACCCGGGCGTCCTGGAGCTCCCAGAGGTCATTGATGTCGGGATCGTCGTACAGCTGGTTCTCGCCGGCCAGGAAGGCGCACAGCGCCGCATCCGGCACCACCGCATCCACCAGTCGGCGCAGCGCCGCCTCGGCGTTGCCCTCCTCCACCCGCGCGGTGTCCAGCGCGGCGGCGAACCGGCGCAGGCCGAGCGCGCCCACCTCGCGGATCAGGGCCTCCCGGCCCGGGAAGATCCGGTGCAGAGTGGCGCGGCTGATGCCGGCGGCGCGGGCGATCTCGTCGAGATGGGCCGTCGGGCGTCGGGAGAGGACGCCGACGGCTGCCTCGAGGACGGAGTCGCGGTCGGTTGCCATGAGAGCAGCATAGTGCAAGTGAGACATTGATGTCTCACATTGGAGCTGTGAGTCTCGCGCTCGGGGTCTCGGGCTCGGGGTCTCGGGCCTGGGTTCGGGCTCGGCGGGTTTTGGGCTCGGGCTCGGGTTTTGGGCTCGGTGTCTTGGTTTCGATGGGGTGGTGGGGTGCGGGTTGCGGGGAGCTTGGGGGCGCACGCAGAAGACCCCGCGCGGGGCGCGGGGTCCTCTGGGGCGTGCTGTGGGGTTGTGCCGTCGGGCGTGGGCCCGATGGGCTGCCCGATGAGGTCAGCTCTGGTTGTAGAAGCCGGTCTCGTCGAGCGGGCGGTCGATGACCATCACCTCGACGTCCGCCGGCGTGAGCAGGAACACCCGGCGGGCGATCCGCTCGATGCCGCCTCGGGTGCCGAAGATCAGACCGGATGCGAAGTCGACCATCCGCTTGGCCTCGGCGTCGTTCATCTCGGTGAGGTCCATGACCACCGGCGTGGCGGCGCGGATGTGCTCGCCGACGGTGCGGGCGGCCTCGAACCCGGTGGGCCGGAGCGAGACGATCTTGGACGGCCCGATCTGCCCGCTCGGCAGCGTCTCCTCGCCGTCCCACGATTCCTCGTACATCGCGGCCGGGTAGCTACCGGAGGGCATAAGCCACCCGTTGTGGTGCTCGTCGCGAAGTGCTCCCATTAACCGCGCCTCCCTGTCTCGTTCCGTACTCGTCCCCCGGGGGACGACGAGTCGTTTTGACACGTCATCCACTTGTTGGAACTGTCCGAGTATCGCACTGATCACCGCGGAAGTGCCCGCACGCGCCCGCCCCACGGTTGTGGCGCGGGCGAATATCCGTGCTTACTCGGATATTCGTAACGACGCAGGCGGTCGGTGAACGGTTGCGCCCAACGACACTATCGGTGGGGACCTAAGGGCAGTTGACTGAGTGTCAACAATCGTGTAGCGGCGTCACCTGATGGGGTTCATTTCGGCCGCAGGTTCTCGGTTCTGTCCCCGGCGTGTCGCGTGTGTCGTGGGTGTCGTGGTTTGGGCGTGTGTGTCGTGGTTTCGGTGTGGCTCGGCCGGGTCGGGGGCCTTTGGCGAGCCGGGGTTTGTGCGGTCACTCGCCGGTCGCGCCGTCGATCCGCTCGCGGATCAGGTCGGCGTGGCCGTTGTGCCGGGCGTACTCCTCGACCATGTGGAACAGAATCCACCGGAGCGTCACCTCGTTGCCGCGCCAGGGGCGCCTGGCCACCGTGTCCAACGAGACGCCCTCGACCGCGGCGCGGGCGTAGGCGACGTCCTGCTGCCAGGCGGCGGTGTCGGCCACCAGATCCGCGGAGTCGACCAGGTCGAAGTCGCCGTCCGGGAACTCCTCGGTCCAGTACCGGCCGACCGGCCCGAGATCCTCGCCGTTCAGATACAGCCGGAACCAGTGCCGTTCCACCTCCGCCATGTGTCGGACCAGCCCCAGTAGCGACATTGGCGATGGAAGGCAGGACCGTTCGCGGAGCTGGTCCGGTGTCAGACCCTCGCACTTGAGGGCGAGGGTGGCGCGGTGGAAGTCCAGCCAGGAGTTGAGCATGGTCGCTTCGTCGGAGGCGAAGGCCGGGCTGACGCGGGCGGTGGCAGGGGAGCCGCTGGTGTTCGTCATGCCGCCATGGTGGGGGCGGGTCGGCGTAGGGGGCGAGCCGTTTTCCGGAGCTGGGCGGTGGTGTGCGGGCACGGAGGCGGTGCGCGGTGCGATGATCTGATGTTCATTGCTGGTCGACTCGGGTGGGGTGTCGTTGTGCGCAAGGTGATGACGGGGGTCCAGCTGACGCTACGTCTGCTGCTGGAGCTGGCCTCACTGGCCGCGTTGGCGGTGGGTGGCTACGGGCTCTGGCACGGGGGCCCCGTGGTGGTACGGGTGCTGATCGCGCTCGCCCTGCCGGTGGCTGCGGCCGTGCTGTGGGGGCGCTATGCGGCACCGCGACGGCCCGTGCGTGACTCGGCGGTGGCCTGGTACGGCGTCCAACTGCTGATCTGGGGCGGCTCGGTCGCCCTGCTGGCCGTCACCGGCCACTCGGGCTGGGCGATCTGGCTCGGTGCGCTGATGGTCGTCAACACGGTGTGGCTGCGGCTGGTGGGTGAATGGTCGCCGGAGATCGAGCGGTAGGCGGATGGTCGGTGCCGCACTCGTTCTCCGGTGCGGCGCCGGGACGTTGACGTGTGTGCGGATGTGGCGTGCGGCCGGGTGCCGGTCCGGCTCGGGAGCGGTGTTGGCGTCGGCGGCGGCGTGATGCTTGGGCGGTCAGGCGGTCAGGCGGTCAGGCGGTCAGGCGGAGCGGCGGTCAGGCGGAGCGGCGAGGTCGGGCCCGCCAGAGCGAGACGGCGCTGAACACGCACATCGCGGCGATCACCGACGCCGAGATCAGGAACGCCGGGGATCCCGGCGAGCTCGCGCTGGCCCCTGCGATGACGTACGCGGCCGTGGTGGGGACCACTCCGAGCACAGTTGCCGCCAGGTACGGCCAGAACCGGACTCCCGAGAACGCACACGCGAAGTTGCCCGCCTGGAACGGTGCCCCCGGAAACAGTCGCACCAACAGCACGCTGCGGAAGCCCTGTTCGGACAGCCGGCGGTCGATCTCGGTCAGCACCTTGCCGCGCACCAGCGGCCGCAGCGCCTCCCGGCCGAGCGACCGGCCGAGGGCGAACGCCGCGATCGCGCCGATCGCCGACCCCGCGACCGCCAGCGGCACGCCCCACAGCGAACCGAACAACAACCCCATCCCTGCGTTCAACGCCGGGCGAGGCAGGAACGCCACCGTGCCGAAGGCGTAGGCCGCCAACGCGATCGGCATCCGCCACGGACCGGCCGCCGCCGCGAGCACCGCCGTCGGATCCCAGAGCAGCAGCGAGGCCGCTGCGGCGGCGAGGACGGCCGCGAGCACACCGAGGCGCAGCAGCGCGTGGCGGTGCGGGCGCGGGCGCGGTGCGGGCGCGTTCGGTGCGTCGGCTTCGGTGCGGGTGTCCGGGACGGCGCTTGCGGTGGTGCTGGCGTCGGTGCCGGCGTCGGCGTCGGCGGGGAGTGGCGCGGTGGGGCCGGATGTCGGCTGCGGGGCGGGCACCCGGGGAGCTTAACCGGCGCCCGGGCCGGGGCGTTTGCGAGGGGCCTGGCGGGGGCGGGGGCGGGGGCGGGTGCGGGCTTGGGCTTGGGCGGCAGCGCGGTCAGTCGGTGGGCGCTCAGGTGGTGGGGAGGCGCAGCTGCTTCAGTAGGGCGATGTCGGCGGCGTGCCGGACGCCTTCGATGCGCTCGGGGTCGTGGCGGCCGTCCGGGGTCTCGATGATCAGCGGGACGCCGGCGGTGGCCGGGTGCGCCAGCAGGGCCTGGAACGCGGGGGCGCCGATGTGACCGGCACCGATGTTCTCGTGGCGGTCCTTTCGGGCGCCGGCCACGTCCTGCGAGTCGTTGGCGTGGATCAGCCGGAGCCGGTCCGGGCCGACCGCCCGGTGCAGGGCGTCGAAGAGCTCGTCGACCCCACCCGGGGCGGCCAGGTCATGACCGGCGGCGAAGGCGTGGCAGGTGTCCAGGCAGACGCCGACCAATGGGTGGTGGTCGAGCGCGTCCAGGTAGGCGGCGAGGTCTTCCATCCGGGCGCACAGCGAGCTGCCCTGCCCCGCTGTCGGTTCCAGCAGCAGCCAGGGCGCGTCGTTCCCGTACCGGTCGAGTCCGTCCAGGATCGGCAGGACCTGCGCGCGAACCTGGGCCAGCGCCTCCTCGCGAGTGCCGCACAGTGCCGAACCCGTGTGAACCACCGCACCGAGCGCGCCGATCGCCGCCGAGCGGTGCAGCGAGTGCGTCAGCGACTCGGCCGAACGTTCGCGGGTCGCCGCCGAATCAGAGCCGAAGTTGATCAGGTAGGGCGCGTGGACGTAGGCCGGGATGCCCTGCTCGGCGCAGGCCGTGCGGAACGCCAGGTCGTGCGCTGGATTCCCGGCCGGAGTGGCCCACCCACGCGGGTTGGCGACGAACACCTGCACTGCCTCCGCGCCGACCTTCTCGGCGTAGGCCAGCCCCGTCCCCACCAGGCCCTTTCCGGCAACTGGAACATGGGCGCCGATCGGGTTTCGCGGGGCGGAATTCATGGCCACGAGCATCCCACGGCAGGATGGACCGGCAGGTCACCGGGGTCGGCAGCGGCCATTTCGATGCGGCGGCCGGCAATTCGGGGGAGTCGGTCAGCAAGAGCCGGCCGGGCAGAGCGGGTCAGGCAGAGCCGGCCGGACGGTTGACGGGCGGCTGCAGGACGGAAGGCGAGAAAGCAGATGGACAAGTCACTGGCGCGGGCGCAGCGCGAGCACTGGGAGCGCACGTACTCCGAGCACCCCGGCATGTACGGGGACCAGCCGTCGGAGTCGGCGGAGTACGCCGCCACGGTGTCCACGCCAGGGGGGACCGTGCTGGAACTGGGCGCCGGCCATGGGCGCGACGCCCTGTTCTTCGCCCGCCGGGGCTTCACGGTCACCGCAGCCGACTTCAGCCCTGTCGCCCTCGACCAACTCGGCGAGCGGGCCGCCGCCGACGGTCTGACGGTGACCACCGTGGTGCAGGACGTCCGCCAGCCGTTGGACCTGCCGGACGCGTCCGTCGACACGGTGTACGCGCACATGCTGTTCTGCATGGCGCTGTCCACGGCGGAGCTGGAGGCATTGGTCGGGGAGGTGCGGCGGGTACTGCGGCCCGGAGGCGTGCTGGTGTACACCGTGCGGCACACCGGCGATGCGCACTACGGGGCCGGGATCGGCCACGGCGACGACATCTGGGAGAACGGCGGTTTCGCCGTCCACTTCTTCTCGCGGGAACTGGTGGACCGCCTCGCGGAGGGCTGGGACCTGGCCGAGGTCGAGCCGTTCGAGGAGGGCGATCTTCCGCGCCGGCTCTGGCGGGTGACGCAGCGCCGGACCGACTGAGACGCGGCGCGGGGCAGGCCGAGCGCGTGGGTGCGGTGGGCCGGGCTGACGTGGTGAGGGGTGCGGGGTCGGTTCCCGCACCCTCACGTGGCGGTTCGGTTGGCGGCTTGGCCGGTGGCGCCGGCGGTCCGGCTGCCGGCACAGTCTCAGCGTGATGGCTCCAGGGGGCCCGACGCGGCCGGTGAGTCCGCCGACCTGCGCTGGCGCATGGCAGTGGCGGACGGGATCAGGGCGGCCGCCAGCAGCGTGACGACGAGGAACGAGACCGTCAGCGAACTCGCCTGGGCGATGCCGCCCACCACGGCCGGGGCGACCAGGCCGGAGGTGTACGTGATGGTGGCGACGCCGGCGATGGACTGGCTCGGGTTGGTACCGGCCCGTCCGGCGGCGGCGAACGCGAGCGGAACCACCACGGCGATACCTATGCCGATCAGCGCGAACCCCGGAATGGCCAGGTACGGGCTGTCGGCGACGACCACCAGCAGTCCGCCGACGCCGGCGACCGCGCCGCTGACCCGTACCGTGCGCACCGGGCCGAGGCTGCGGATCACCGCGTCGCCCGCCAGGCGGGCTGCGGCCATGGTGGCGGCGAAGGCCGTGAAGCACGCGGCGGCAATCGACGCGGAGGCGCCGGTGATGTCGCGCAGGTACACGCCGCTCCAGTCCATCGACGCGCCCTCGGCGAAGACCGCGCAGAACCCGACCAGACCGATGAGCAGTGCCTCCTTGGGTGGCAGTGCGAAGCGGGGCGGTGCCTCCTCGTCGACGGCCGGCCGAACGTCCAGGACCCCGCGCGACACGATTTGTGCGAGCAGCACCAGAACCAGTGCGGTCACCGCGAACTGGATCCGGGCGTCCACCTGCTGATGCGCGGCCAGCACACCGAAGCCGGAGGCGACCAGACCGCCCAGGCTCCACATCCCGTGCAGACCCGACATGATCGACCGGCCGAGCCGTTTCTCGACCTCGACGCCCTGGGCGTTCATCGCCACGTCCGACATGCCGGACGTCGCGCCGTAGATGAACAGCGAGAGGCAGAGGACCACCAGGTGCGGGGAGAGTGCGGGCAGCGCCAGCGACAGGCACCACAGCGACAACAGGCCCTGCAGCGCGGCCCGGGCGCCGAAGCGGTGCACGATGCCTCCGGCCAGCGGCATCGCGATCGAGGCGCCGATCGCCGGGAACACCAGGGCGAGACCGAGCTGGCCGGGACTCAGATCCAGCTGGTCCTTGATCCACGGGATGCGGCTGACGAAGGTGCCGGTGACGGCCCCGTGGACGGCGAACACCAGCGCCACACTCAGCCTTGCGCGCCGGACGTCCTTGAGAGTTTCGCCCACGCCGGGCTCCCCCCTTGGGTCGGTCGGATTGGAAATAAACTATCAGGGACCCTGCCTGATAGAAACCTCTGGAAGGATGCAGGCTCATGACGACCGCTCGCACTGCCACGCCGAGCACCGCCCGGGCCATCAACGACCGGCTCGCCCTCAACCTGCTGCTCGAACGGGGCCCGCTCACCGCATCCGACCTTCGCACGCTGACCGGACTCTCCCGGCCCACCGTCGCCGACCTGCTCGAACGCCTCCAACGCAGCGGATTGGTCGCCCAGGCAGGGGAGAGCGCCGCACTCCGCCGGGGCCCCAACGCCCGGCTGTACGGGCTGGTCGCCGATCGGGCGCACCTCGCCGGGATCGACATCCGCGCCACCGGTGTCAGCCTGGTCGTTGCCGACCTGACCGGCCGCACCCTCGGCACGGCCACCATCGCGGCACCGGCGCGGAGCGAGGCCGAGGGACCGGGCAGGCCTCCGACCGCGGTCGATGGGGCGGCCGGAACCGCCGGAGCCGCTGTTGATGTCTCGTCGCCGACCAGGGCGGGAACAGCCTCGTCCGCCGAGGGCGGGCCGGGGGACGGCGATCTTCTCGTCGAGCGGACGGTCGAGGCACTGCTCGCGACCGCCGCTGCGGCCGGTGCGCAGGACCTGCACACCGTCGCGGTCGGCGCGCCCGGGCTGGTGGACCCGGTGAGCGGCGCACTCAACAACTCCGGGAAACTGCCCGAGTGGCACACCAAGTTGCTCGCCGCCCTGCGCGCCCGCCGCGGGACAGAGGTGATCCTCGAGAACGAGGTGAACCTGGCCGGGATCGCCGAGCACCGGATCGGCGCAGCCCAAGACCGGAAGGACTTCGCCCTGATCTGGTTGGGCCACGGCGTGGGCGCGTCGGTCGTCCTGGATGGTCGGCTGCGACGTGGAGCCTCCGGCGGCACCGGTGAGATCGGGTTCCTGCCCGTCCCGGGAACCGGCGGCCTGCCGGACGCCACCCGGTGCGACGGCGGCTTCCACGCGCTGGTCTCGAGCGCCGCGATCTGCGAACTCGGCGCCCGCCACGGCCTGGACGCCGAGCCTGACGGATCGGAACCCGGCGCCGAAGCCGTCGTACGACTCGCGGTCCGGACCGGAGCCCACGACTTCCTGGAGGAACTGGCCGGACGGATCGCCCTCGGAGCCTCGTCGATCTGCGTGGTACTCGACCCCGGCTGTGTGGTGCTGGGCGGTGAGATCGGCCAGGCCGGGGGCCCCGAACTGGCCGCCCGGGTCGAGCGCCAACTCGCCCGGCTCTCCCCACTTGCCACCGAAGTCCGCGCCGGTACGGCCGGTGGCGGCGCCGTGCTCGCCGGTGCAGTGCTGACCGCCGGGGACGCGGTGCGGCGCGAGCTGTTCGGAGGCGAGTGAGGCTCGGGTCGTGGCCGACGCGCGGGTTGGATGTGGTCGTTTCGTGCGGCCGGCGGGTGGTCGGGTCGTGCGTGGGCAGCGCGCTTTCTGGGGTGAGCAGGGCCTTCGAGGGACTGGATCGGCGCCGCGACTGCTGATTGCCGCCTTGGCGTGGTCGTCGGGAGCTGCGGCGCGGCTGAGGTGGGGGCCAATCCGGAGACCCAGCCGCGATCGTCCGGGCGGCGGTTCGGAGGCCACCGATGGTGGGGTCGGTACGGGGCCGGCTGCCGGTAGGGCAGGATGGCGGAGTCTCCACCTTCCGTGAGCTGCCCAGGAGCTGCATCCATGGTCATCCCCGACCCGCCCGCCCACCCGTACCGCATCGGCGAGGCGGCCTCGATGCTCGGGGTGAGCGCCGACACCATGCGGCGGTGGGTGGATGCGGGGCGGCTGCCGGCGACCCGGGACGAGCACGGGCACCGGATCATTGCCGGGGCCGAACTCGCGGCCTTCGCACGTGAGTTGGCGCGCCCCGAGAACAGCGAAGCGGAAGGCCGGTCCTCGGCCAGAAACCGGTTCCCGGGGATTGTGACCGCGGTGGTGCTGGGCGACGTGGCCGCGCAGGTGGAAATCCAGGCCGGGCCGTTCCGGGTGGTTTCGCTGATCAGCCGCGACTCCGCAGAGGAGCTCGGTCTGGTGCCCGGGGCACCCGCCACCGCCGTCATCAAGTCGACCAACGTCGTGGTCGAACGCCGTTGACCCGTTGCCCGGCCGATGAGCCGAGGCCACGTTTGCAGTGGCCTCCCGGCCCGGCGGGGCGTGATGCCCGCCGCCAGGTATCGGAGGTACCTGCACAGCGACGAGCGGACGCCGCCTAGGATGCGGAGTTCTGCGGCCAACCGCCGGCGAGGCGGCCCGTGGTGTGAGCTGCCCGACCGTGTGAGAGGACGACCCCGTTGAAGAGCCGCGTGCGCGCCGTTGCCCACCGTGGTGACCCGTACCAGCACCGCGAGAACACCCTGCCCGCGGTCAGTGCCGCCCTCGCGGCGGGAGCGGACGCCGTCGAGGTCGACGTCCAACTCACCAGGGACGGCGTGCCGGTCCTGCTCCACGACCGGACCCTGGAACGGCTCTGGAACGACCCGCGCCCGATCAACCGCGTGACCTCCGAACAGCTCGAGGAATTGGCCACGCCCGGCCTCCGGATCCCCACCCTCGCGGAGATCCTTCCGGTCGTCGCGCAGGCCGACGGCCGACAGCTGCTGGTAGACCTGGACGACGCCCAGCCGGCCGCCGCGACCTGGCGCACCGTCAGCGATCTCGGCCTGGCCGACCGCGTCGCATTCTGCGGGTCCGTCGCCGCGATGCTCGCCGTGCGGGAGCTCGCACCCCAGGCGGAGATCTCGCTGACCTGGAACCGACTTCAACTGCCCAAGCAGCGGCTGCTGGACGAACTGCGCCCCAGCTACCTCAATCCCCCCTTCGGGCTGGTCGACGAGCGACTGGTGGCGACTGTGCACGACGCCGGCCTCGCCCTCGCCACCTGGACCGTCGACCTCCGCAGGACGATGCGACGAATGCTCGACCTCGGCGTCGACTCGCTCACCTCCAACCGAGTGGCCTTGCTGCGCCGGACGATCGACCAGCACGCCCGCTGAGCCGGGGCGCCCGGGCCGCGCCGCCGGTCGGGCCGGGCCTGACGCTGAAGGGCTGTGGCGCACCGACTTGATGTCCGAACCGGTGCTGCGGTCGCGGTTCTGGTCGGTGGCCGCCGTGAGGCCGACCGCAGGCTCGAACGTCGGGCCTTGGGCCCTGCCCCGGCGATGGAGCCGGTGTGCGGGCATCGGGGCTGCACTGCGTGCGACGTCTGCGGCGGGCGGTGTCTCAGGGGTCGGCGAGCCTCGTGACACCCCACAGCTGTAGGGCTCGCCGGCGAGCCGCCGGAGGAGACGCCAGTGTGTTGTCCTCCGCGCGATGCCGAAGACCCGAGCGGACGCCCTGGAGAGGAAGGCGAATGCCGTGCAGACAGTGCTGACAGGTGCGGTCACAGTATGTCCAATCTGCTTGTCGACCCGGCAGCGTGTCCGGGAGTGCGAGGGCGTAGTGGGCGGCGGGGGGTTCTGGATTGGGCTGGGAGCCAGGTAGCGCTGACGAGTTGATGGTCCGTTCGGCGGCGGCGTGGGCGGCGCGCCGCCCCACAGGCGACTACCTGCTGTGACGGCAGGTGTGTGCTGAAATGACACGATCATGGCGGCGCGTGGGCGGAGGTGGCGGTGGCAACGGAAGGCCCCCCGGAACCTCGCGAACCGAACCAGCACCCCGGGCCGCCAACGCCGTCCGGTGACGAGGACGGCTCGGAGCAGCCCAATGTGAACGACTCGGCGGGTGACCCATCAGGGGCAGAGCCGGCCGACAACTCCGGCGCATCTGGGCCTGCTGATCGCAGACCGTCCTTGGGCGGAGACTCCGGTCCGGCCGATGACGGCGCAGCTGGTGAGACCAGCGGAGAGAGGGCTGGCGGTACCGCCTCCGGCGAGAAAGCCGGGAAGGGCGGCCGGCGCCCCTCCGGTGGGGTACCGGCAACTGGCGAGCAATCGACGTCAAGTGCGTACACCTCCATAGGTGCTGAGGGCTTGTCGGAAACGGGCGCGGTGGTGGCCACCCGCAGTACGGCGCCGGACGATCGGAGGCCGGCCCTGATGCTGCCGCCATCCGTTCGAGCCGCCGCTGCCTGGTCGGCCGCGGTGATCCTCTTCGTCACCGTCGCCGGGGCTGCGGTGTTCGTGGTCGTGGCGCTCAGAGCAGCGACCATCCCGATGGTGGTTGCACTCCTGGCCACCGCGCTGCTCTACCCGGTCATGCCATGGCTGGTGAACCGGGGCGTCGGCCGTGGAGCGGCAGCTGGACTGACCTGTACCACCCTGGTCCTCGTTGTCACCGGAGGCATCGCACTGCTCGTCAACTCTCTGGTGAACAGCGCCCCACAGATCGCTGCGGGACTCCAACAGGCGGGCGACCGGATCGCCTCGTGGCTCGGACCACTCGGCGACAGGATCCAGTACGCGCTTCGGCAGAGCGCAGGCTCGGGAAGCAACCTGGTGGATTCCCTCGCCAACGGGGTCCTGTCGGGACTTGGCCTGGTCACTCAGCTGCTTACCGGAGGAGTGCTGGCCCTCGCGCTGGTCTTCTTCTTCCTGCGCGACGGCCATCGGTTTGCCGACGCCATCCACGAACTGATGCCGGGCAAGCACTCCGACACGGTGATCGCCTGCGGTCAGCAGGCCTTCGCGGCCATGGCCGGCTTCATGCGCGGCACCACTTTGATCGCGCTGATCGACGCGACATTCATCTCCATCGGACTGCTGCTCCTCGATGTTCCGGGTGCGGCCGGACTGGGTGCTCTCGTTTTCATGGGGTCCTACATTCCGTTCGTCGGGGCCTTTCTCTCCGGGACTGTGGCGGTACTCGTGGCCCTGGCGAACGGCGGTCTCGGCACAGCCCTCTGGGCTCTTGGCGTGGTGCTGGCAGTGCAGGCGATCGAAGGCAACGTGCTCCAACCGGTCATTCAGAGCCGGACCGTCGAGCTCCACCCGGCGACGATCATGATCGCCGTGGTGGCCGGCTCCGGGATCGCCGGAGTCATCGGAGCGTTGCTCGCCGTGCCGGTCAGCGCGGCCGGCCTCGGTGTGGTGTCGGTGCTGCGTGGCGGCGCGGAGACACCTGGGGCGCCCACGAGCCGCCGCAGGCGAGTGCGCTCCGAGAGCTGAGGTGTTCGCTGATCAGTGGCTTGCCGTGGCGATCGTAGTTGGGTGGGGCGGACAGCTGCGGATCTGACTGCTGGTCAGCGATGGCCTCCTGGGTTGAGGTCCCGGCGGTCGACACCGGGCCGACGGTTCGGCAGTACCACCGGGTCGGGTTGGGTGGTTGCCCCGGTGGTGGTGCGGTGGTCAGGGAGCGGGGAAGTAAGCGGCGAGCCAGCGGTCGAGTTCGGCGAACACCTGGGCCCGGACCGGCTCGGCCGAGAGGACCAGGTCATGGATACCGCCTTCGATGCGGATAGTGGTGACGTGCTGGCCGAGGCGTGGTGCGAGCGCGGCGATGTCGTCGGCGCGGAGGACCGCGTCGGTGTGCATCAGTGCGGGATCCCACCGACTGGTGACGGTGGACGCGGTGGAAGCCATCATCAGGATCGGGCAGCCGAGGGAGAGCCCGCGTCGGACCGTACGGTGTCCGCGCTGGATCGCCGCCAGCCAGCCGGCGTAGAGCGGGAAGCCCTCGGCCGGCTTCAGAGCGAGGTCGAACTCCCAGCTACCGCGGTGCTTCCGGTGAAGACTGTGGACATAGTGCGGGTTGAGCGGTGCCGGCAACTTCCGGGTGGGGGCGGCCCGGCCGAGAGCATCGAGGGCCGGCGCCCCGAGCTTGCGGACTGCGGGTGCGGCAGGCATCGACAGGAACGGGCTGTTGAGGAACAGACCGTCGACCAGTCCACGTCCACCACGACGGGACGCCCACAGCGCCGCCACCAGCCCACCCGTGGAGTGCCCGTTCACCAGCACCCGACTGTGGCCGTCGAGTTCCCGGATCACGCGGACGGCTTCGTCCAGTTCTTCGTCGTACGAGGCGAGGTCCGTGACGAAGTTGGGGGACTGGTGGGGCCGAAGCGACCGGCCGTACTTGCGGAGATCCAGGGCGTAGAAGGAATAGCCGGCGGCGGTGAAATGATCGGCGAGGTGGGTCTGGAAGAAGTAGTCGGTGTAGCCGTGCAAGTACAGCACCGCCTGGCGGGATCCCGGAACCAACCGGCGGACCAGCGTGGCGCTGACCTCTCCTTCTTCGTCCGGGATCAGTGGGAGCTCCGCCGCCTCGTACGGGGCACCCAGGATGTCTTCGCGGAACTCCATGTCAACCACACCCACTTCCTGCTCTGCTCGCCGCCCCGAGGCCGTTCGAGGCGGTGCCACTTCCGCGACCATACCGGTCGGTAGGTCGTTCCGTTTGGGAAGACTGCCCTGGTCGGGCCTAAGCTGCCCGCATGGCTGCCCCTTCGTTGATCGTTCTCCTCACCGTCACCTTCCGGAGGGCTGTCCGATGACCGGCCCGGCCGCCGGCCTGCCGGAGCCGCGCCCCGTCGAGCGCGAGGTGGCGCTGGGGACAGCCAAGCTGATGCCCGACATCGATGACGAGGGCGGTTGGCTGCTCACCCTCGACGGCACCCCGCAGTCGTATGTTGACCTCCAAGACCCCACGCATCTCGAGTTCGAATACGTCCAGCGAATTGCGCATCTGCTGGACGTGGTCGCGGACTCCGGAGAGCCGCTCGACGTCCTGCACCTCGGCGGTGGTGCGCTCACCCTGCCCCGCTACCTGGCACATACTCGGCCCGGCTCGCGGCAGCAAGTGGTTGAGGTCGACGGGCCGTTGACCGAGTTCATCGCGGAGCACCTTCCTTGGCCGTCCGGCATCGACGTGGTGGTCGGCGACGCGCGGTCGGCACTCGAATCTGTGGCGCCGAGAACATTCGACGTCGTGGTGGCTGACGTCTTCCGGGGCTCGCGGACGCCGGCACACCTCACCAGCGTGGAGTTCGTCCGGCTTGCCGCCGCCACGCTCAGGCCCGGCGGGTGCTACGCGGCGAACCTCGCAGATGGCCCGCCACTCGCCTTCGCCAAGGCCCAGGTGGCCACCGTCGCCGCTGTCTTCGCTCACGTCTGCCTGGTGGCCGAGCCCAGCGTGCTGCGAGGCCGGCGGTACGGGAACGTTCTGCTGATCGGCTCCGATGAGCCGCTGCCCACAGGGGAGTTGAGTCGGCGGCTCGCCTCCGACCCCTTCCCTGCCAGGCTGACGGAATCGCCGCAGCAGGCTTCCGAGCCGGTCACGGATGCGACTGCCGAGGATTCGCCGCCGCCACCGGCCGGGGCGTTCTCGCTGAGCTGAGGTGGACTGCGGGTCACGCGGGCTGCTGTGCTGGAAGTCGTACCTGATGGCGAGCTCCTTCCCTGGAGGCGAGGTCGGCTGGTCGGCTTTGGCCGGCGAGCCGAACATTGGCTGAGGCATCGGCTGGACGGAACGCTGGAGAGCGGCGGCGTGGGCGGACCGTCCAGCCGACTTCGCGCGTGGTCGGGCGGATTGGCTGTGTGGTGGGGCTGATCAGTCTGCGGAGAGAACAAGCCGGCGCGCTGTCTCGCGGTAGCCGAGCAGTTCGAAGGCGGCGATCATCGGGTGATTGGCGAGGTCCGTGTCGGCGCGGATGACGGTTGCCTTGGCCTCGGTGGCGAGGACCCGGGTGACCTCGGCGAGGATCTCCGCCACGAAACCCCGCCCGCGGAACTCGGGAAGGACTCCGAGATAGCCCACCACCGAAGCGGCGGAGTTGCGTGAGGGGATCCCGAAGCCGACCACCTGCCCCGTGGGAGTTCGAGCTATTCGCCACCAGGAGCGGTCACCGAGCATGTCATGGTGGTAGAAGGCGACGTCGTTCCGGGCTTGCTCCGCCGGCCCGAGAAGCAGCGACTCCCGTGTGGTGGCCGCGTCCAGGCTCCCGGGTAGAGCCCGGCGGAACAGATCGACGAAGACCTCGTCGTCGGGTTCCGGTACGAACACCAACCGCTCGGACACGGTGGGGACTGGCCGCTCCGCTTCCCACTCGAAACGGAGACGCTCGGTGGCAAGACGGAGGCCGGCCAGCTTCGCGGCCTCGCGGCGCCACTTCACTGCTGCCGCAGCCTCAGGTTGGCCGCGCCAGTTCGCAGGCAGGAACAGGTGGTACTCCGGTGGGACGGCCAGGCTGTCGGCGGCGAAGACCTGGTGGGCTGCGGTGAGCAGAGCGGCGGCGATCGCAGAGCGAGGGTCGCTGGGCAGCAGGCGCGCTCCAGGCCCCGGTGTATCGAGGTTTGTGAGAGCTGTGGCCGCCTCAGTGGTGAACAGTGCGTCCAGGCTTCGGGGAAGGATGTCGTCGGGCAGGCCCCACCAGATGGCGAGCGCCAAGGGCACTCGTTCAGGGCCGGCCTCCGCGATCCAGATCCACTCGGGTCGGTACTCGCCATCGGCGATGCGGGCGCGGACGACCTCGGCGGAGATCGTGGTGGACGGGTCGGACCGAAGGCAGGTCAGGGCCGTGTCGAGTTCTTGAAGGACGATCGGGCGGAAGATCACAGGGTCTCCGAGGCAGGGGAGTAGTGGACGCATCCCGACCGCGATGATCCGTGGCGACCGCCCAAGTGGGGGCGTGTCAGCTGGACGCGCGGGTGATCGGATGCGCTGTGGGACGGAGCTGAGTTATCGGGACCACCACAGGACCTCCTCTCGGTGCGGGGCATCGTGGGTGCGAAGCCACTCTGCGGCTGGGCGTGCACTGGACCGTCGGTAGAGTTGATCCACCGTCAGTGGCCCGAAGCTTAGAGAGGTTGGTGGGTGGGTCGCAAAGTATTTTTCGGAGATTTTTTCGCAGGCTTGCTGCGGCCGGGAAAATGGGTTGCTCCGGGGGTGGTGCCGAGTGGTGACGCTCGCATATTCAGCGGGAGAGCCCGGCAGGTTCCTGTGTTGTGAAGCGCTGTTGAAATAGCCTGCGTTATGAAGCTTTTTCTATAAGCATCCATTTGAGGCTGGGTTGGTTTTTGGTGTGACAGGGGGTCGGGCAGCGACGCGCATCAGGGTCGTCGGGTGCGTAGATGGTGAAGAGCCGGAGCAGGTTACGCTGAATTACTCGAAAGAGTGGATCGGGAAATATCGACCATGAGTGCGGTTGGTGCTGATCCGGCGGCGGTAGAAATGTCACTGGCGGCAGCGAACCTGGGAGGAGGTGTCGGCGAATGAGCGGGTGGAGTGGCAGGCCGGCGCACGTGGGCACCGGCCGCTAGCACTTCGGGCGGTGTCGGGGGATGCCAGGAGATCAGATACGGACACCGAGGATGAAGCCGGATCCGGTTACGGCGGATCGGACCTGGTCGTCATCCAGTGGCTGGGCCGACTCGATGGTGACTTGGCCGGCCCGCGTGTCCACGGTGACATCAGTGATACCTGGCAATGCGGTCAACTCGGCCGTGACAGTCCGTTCGCAGTGGCCGCAGCTCATTCCTTCGACGGTGAAGACAGTGGTGGTGGACATGGGTTACCTCCGTTGAGCTGGCTGGGTGTGGCGGGTTGTCCGGTGGGGCAAGGCGCCGCCGTGTTGCTCAACGGGCGCGCCGCGACGGGGGCATCGGGGCGCACTGTCAAACGCCCCCAATGAGTGGTTTCTCGACAGGGAGGGAGGGTGGCCGAGCCTCGAGGGCGGACTGCGTGAGGCATAAGCGGCATTCGCTGTCGCCTGACGCTCATGCCGGGGGCGATGGTGCTTGCCGAAGTGTTCGTGATGTGTGGATTTGATAGGAAGGTTTTGGGTCGTAGGGGCCTGGGGTGAAATTTTGTGAAATGCTCACTCTGGCCTTGAACCTGCGAAGGCTCGGGTGGTGATGGTGACGGGAATGTGAACCGTCTTGGGTTGCTCGGCTCGGCTGGGTCAGATGGACCGTTGTGGTTGGGTCGGTGAGGCTTTGGCGTCCTTGGCCCATCTATGGATCGGCATGCGGTTTCTGGCATGGGTGGCTGATGGGGTCGATGGGCGTGCCGGAGACTCGACTTGTCGAGATGTCAAATCAATGGAACGAAATAATGGGTGATCACATGAGTGAAGCGCCAGGGCGCATTATCTTCCTCAACGGAACGTCGAGCTCGGGAAAGTCGAGCATCGCACGTGAGTTGCTGGAAATTCTCGACGACGAGGTCTGGTTCCATCTTGGCGTCGACATGTTCAACGCCATGCGGACGATGCGCGCGATGGAGCAGGCCCAGTTCGATGAGGCGCTGAAACGGACCAGGAAGGGATTTCACCGGTCGATCGCGGCGATGGCGGATGCCGGCAACAACGTGATCGTCGACCATGTCCTGAGCGAGCCGTGGCGGCTGTCCGACTGTTTGGACGTGCTCAGTCCCTACCGAGTCATGTTCGTTGGGGTTCGTTGTGACGTGGAGGAGTTGACCCGGCGCGAGGAAGCTCGGGGTGACCGGCCCCCCGGTCTGGCAGCCCAGCAGCACGGCCTGGTGCACCAGCACGGCGACTACGACTTCGAATGTGACAGCGGAGCGTACTCGCCGCACGAGTGTGCCGAGCGGATCAAAGCGTTTCTGCCGAACCAACCGGACCCGACCGCCTTCGAGCGACTGCGGGAGGGCATACGTCGGTAGTCCCGATGTCCCAGAAAGCCGCCCGAGCAATGGGTGGGAATTTGGGAGAAGCGGACAGCGCGATCACGTTGGGACACCGCCCAATTGGCGAGCTGATGGGGTGGCGTCGCCGGTCGCAACGACCGGAACGAGTCGGTGACGGAGGCTCGCAGGTCTGAGCGGTGAGGCGCGGTTCGGGGCTGACTGAAGGTCAGCCCCGAACCGCCAACGGAGAGCAGAGGGCCGGTCGCGGTCAGGTCGGCAGGGCGCGTAAGCCCGGTTCCGGGTGGCGACTGGGAGTCCCGCCGGAGGCCGGGGCCGGACGCCCTACGGTGTACCTCGAACTGTCCTGATCGGACGGGAGTAGTCGGGCGCGGGGCAGGGCGATCCACAAGTGCTGTTGCCAGTGGCGTGGTGGTGGCGGGCCCGCAACGCGGGCCCGGGCAAGGGCGGTGTGGTGATGGCCGGTCAACGAGACGGGTGATGGCGTGTCGGAGGAAGGAAGCAGCATGGGACGGGTTCGGGTGGCGGCGGCTCAGTTCGAATGTGTGCCGGGAGATGTGGAGGCGAACATCGAGCGGATCACGACGCTGGCGCAGCAAGCACGGGAGGCCGGCGCGGCTGTGGTGTTCGGGCCGGAGTTGTGCCTCACCGGATATGAGCTCGGGATGATCGCCGCGGATCGGGGGCTGTGGACGGAGCCGAACGACGCGCGACTCGATCCAGTGCGCAGTGTCGGTATTGCGGTCGTGGTCAATGGCGTCGCTGCGGGGCCGGGGAATCAACCGCAGATCGTCAGCACCGTGTACGGGCCGACTGGGGACGTGGTGACGACGTACGCGAAGGAGCACTTGTACGAGAACGAGCAGGAGGTGTTCGCAGCCGGCAGCGGTGGTGGCCGGTTCTGGCTGGATGGGGTCGGCTTCTCGCTGGCCACCTGTTTTGACAACCACTTCCCAGAGGTGTCGGCGCGAAATGCGGCGCTGGGATGCCAGGTGCACCTCGCCAGTTCGCTGTACGGCACCGAAGGTGGGAGGGAAGAGCGGCGGACGGTGCATCCGGCGATAGCGAAGGCGACCGGTATGCACGTGATGCTGGCCAATCATGTGGGCGTCGCCGGGCCGTGGACGGGCTGCGGAGGCAGCGCTGTGTGGGCTCCGGACGGGGCCGTGGTGGCGGAGGCGGACGAGACTGGTCCGCAGGTGCTGGTGGCTGACCTGGAGGTGGAGATGAGCAAGTGAGACAGGCCGGGAGTCGGAGGTGGGCGTTGGTCGTCAGCGGAATTCGTCGTCGGGCACCCTGTCGGCCAGGTCGTCGAGAACGGTGAACTGGACGGCCTCGCGCAATGGCTCGTCGGGTGCTGCGTCATCGAACTGTGCCTCGGCGTCCTCGTCCGGGTAGACCAGGTGCACGGCGGCCTCCTCGGCGCTGGCCGCCCCACCGTCGGGGCCGACATCGGAGCCTGCGGTGTCGATTCCGTCCTCGACCAGGCGTCCGGCGCGTGGGGACGGCCCTTCATTCCAGCGGTCGTCGACCATCTCCGGGGTGTCGTCGGGCTCCTCCTCGGACAGCAACTGGTCGAGGGACTCCCCGCGCGCGGCCTCCCCGGGTGTCGTTCCGTACGCGGTCGAGCCGTAGTACCCGTCGGGAGGGATGACTCCGGTGTCCAGCGGGTCGTCGTCGAGCCGGTCAGTGAGCAGGGAGTCGGCCGGTTCGAGAACGCCGTCGTCCTCGGCGGGTTCCGGGTCCTGAGGGTCCCAGTCGGTCATGACAGCACCTGTCCTCGTCACTCGGGGTGAGGTCCCACGCAGCTTCTTCATGCTCGCCAGGGAGCCACCCGGCTCGCAACACGGCGCGGCGGCAGCAGCCTGAGAGGGAGGGCGCGGGAAGGCCGGACAGGTTGGCGTTGCGGGTGGGGTGGGGTCGCGTGCAGATTGCGGCGGAGGCAGGTCCCGCTGCGGTGCTTGGAGCCGTTGGTCCACGAGGTGGCGTGTCGAGGGGCCAACGGATCGACGGCGGCGAAGGGAGGTGGTGAGCGGAGCTGGTCGGGGTGGTGGAGCAGCAGCGCATGATGAGCGGAGCGGAAGCGATGTGCTCCCGCCGATGGGCGAGCTCGGAACGGTCGACGGAGAAGGTGTGCGGTGTTGAGGGTGCCGGGGTTTGTCGGGCGGCGGCGTGAGCGGGCCCGGTTGGTCGCCGCCTTGCGGGCGGCACCTTCGGTGGTACTGGTGGAAGGTGAGGCGGGTGTCGGCAAGTCCGCACTGGTGCGACAGGCTTTGGCGGAGGCCGGCGTGGCGCCGGGGCGGGTGCTGACCGGGCGCTGCCATCCGGTTGCCGAGCCGACGCTGTACGGGCCGGTGCTCGATGCGCTGCGACGCAGTGGTCCGTTGCTTGCGGAGGCGGCGGAGCTGCCACCGAGTGCGGGTGCGCTTCGGCCGTGGCTGCCTGACATCGGAGCCTGGCTTCCGGGAGAGGTCGGGGGCGGCGACGAACGGTACCGGCTGATGCAGGGCATGCGGGCGCTGCTGGGTGCGCTGGGTGGCGTGGTGTTGCTGATCGAGGATGCGCAGTGGGCGGACCCGGCGAGCCGCGAGCTTTTGCTGTTGCTGGCCAGGGATCCGTTGCCGGGCCTGTCGTTGCTGGTGACCTACCGGGCGGAGGAGATGGCGGTAGGTGTGTCGGTGCTGGGTGCGGCCTATCGCTGCCCGCCCGGGGTGGCCGGTGGGGTGGTCCAGCTCGGTCCTTTGCGGGAGTCCGAGGTGCGGGAGATGGTCGGCGGGGAGTGGGGTGCTGATGCGGTGACCGGGCTGGCAGCCGTGCTGGCCGAGCGGTCCGGGGGGCTTCCGGTGGTTGTCCTGGAGGACCTGACGGCCTTGCGAGACGGCGGCCCGCATTCCGATCCGGTTGCGGCGTTGATGGCCGCGGAGCCACCGCGGGGTTTGCGGGACGCGGTCACCGAACGCCTGGCCGCGCTCGGATCGGACGCGCTTGCGGTGGCGGAGACAGCCGCAGTGCTGGGTGAGCCGGCCGGGGAGGAGATGATCGGCGAGGTGGCGCAGCTATCGGCCGAACGGGTGGCGGCGGGCCTGGTGGAGGCGCTGCGGGCGGGGGTGCTGGCCGAGCCCACCGCAGCCCGGTACGCCTTCCGGCGGGAGCCTGCCCGGCAGGTGGCGTACCGGCGTATTCCGGGGCCGTCGCGGTCGGCGCTGCACCGGCGGGCGATCGCTGTGCTGCGCGGCCTCGAGCCGCAGCCGCTCATCCGGATCGCCGCACACACCGGGGCCCTCGGTGATCGGGAGGCGTGGCAGCAGGTGGCCGAAGCGGCGGCCGAGCAGGCGATGGAGCAGGGTGATCCGGCGGCTGCGGGGCTGCTGCTGCGGGAATTGCTGGCCGAAACGGATTTGGCATCCGAGCGACGGGTGCGGGTCGCCCGGGCCCTGTCGGCGATCGCCGCGAACGCCGCCGACGACACCGCGAGTACCGCGGCGCTGGTCGGCATCATCGCGGACCCGCGTCTGCCGGTCGGCGATCGGGGCGAGATCCGGCTGACGCTCGGCCTGCGGGTGGCCGTGCAGGGCGGCGACCGCGCCGGGTTCGCGCAGATCGAGCAGGCTGCCGACGAGCTTGCCGGGCGTCCCGCCCGGGCGGCGCGGGCACTGCTGGCGCTGGCGATGAACGAACGAGACGGTGCCGGTGCTGCCGCCCGGGACCGCATGGCGAACGCTGCGGCAGCGCTGGAGGCCGAGCCGGACGAGGAGGTCACCGCCGCGTACCGGGCCACCCTGCTGACCTTCCAGGCCCGCGAGGGTGACCCCGAACTGTGGCCCGAACTGGACCGCTTGCCGCGCCACTCCACCAACCCCGAGGTGGTCCGGCAGACCACCCGCGCCCTGTACAACGTCGGCGACATCGCCCTCGACACGGGGCACGACCAGCAGGCGGGTCGGCTGCTCGCCGAGAGCCGGGCGCTGGCCCGGCAGGCCTCGATCGCCTACCTGGAGTGCTACAGCCGAATTGCCCTGCTGAGGTTGGACGGGTTGGCCGGGCGGTGGCAGGGGCTCGAGGAGCGGTTCGCGGCGCTCGGAACGGAGTTCCCCGACGTGGCCATGGCGGGTGCCGAGCGGGCCATGCTGTTGGGCCGGCTGGCCGCCGCCCAGGGGCGGTTGGCGGTGGCCAGGGCCGAGTTCACCAGCGCGGCCAGGTACGGCGAGCGGGAGTCACAGGTCACCGCCGCGCTGCGGGCTGCCGCCGGTCTGGGTTCGCTCGAACTGGCCGAGCGCGGAGGGGCGGCGGCTGCCGCAGTGGTGGCGCCCGCCGTGGCGATCCTGCGGCAGGCGGGGGCGTGGGCGCGCAGTGCGGAACTGCTGCCGCTGGCGGTGGAGACCGCACGGGCGGTCGGCGACATCGACGCCGCCCGGCACCTCACGGAAGAGGCGGCGGAGGCGTTGGAAGGCGTCGATGCGCCGGCCGCGCACGCCGGACTCGAACTGGCCAGGGGCTTCTTGTTGGACGGTGTCGGCGGCGCTTCCAGTGGTAGCGACGGCGCGGCCGAGGCCTTCGGGCGGGCGCGGGACGCCTGGCGGGCGATCGGGCGGCCGTACGAGGCCGCCCGCGCGGAGGAGCGGTTGGCCCGGGTGCTGGCCGAGCACGACGCGCAGAGCGCGGCCGAGCGGCTGACCGCCGCGGAGGCGACGTTCACCACGCTCGGGGCCGCGTCCGACGCGGCGCGCTGCCAGCACGTCCGGCGCGATCTCGGCCTCGGGCGGATGGCGTCGCCGGGGCGGCGGGGCTACGGCGAGGCACTGTCGCCACGCGAGCGGCAGGTCGCGGAGCTGGTTGGGCAAGGGGCCACCAACCAGGACATCGCCCAGGCGCTGTTCCTGTCGCCACGCACGGTCGAGCACCACGTGGCGAGCGTGCTGCGGAAGCTCGGGGTGGGGCGGAAGGAGGTGGCGGAGGCGTTGGCGGCGACATGACGGCCGGTGAGCCGACGGGCGTGGGCGCCGAGTTGGCAGGTGTGGGCCGAGAGGCGGTGGATCAGCGAGTCGCGGGACTCAGGGACGAGGGCGGTGGGGCAGGCGGGCGAGGCGGGAGAGGGTGGCACGGCGGGTCTGGCGTTCGACGAAGCCGCGGCGGGGGGCGGGGCGTTCGGCGAGTGCGGTGAAGTGCTCGCTGGCGTACAGGCGGAAGCGTTCGCGGCGGGTCATCCGGATCTCCTGACTGGGGGTGGGGAGAGCGAATACCAGCTTTGCGGTGGGCGGGGGGCTGATCAATGCGTAGGGGATACCCATCCGGCACGGCGAAGAGTACGTAGTGGCCGAGGTGGGTCGACAGGACAAGGAGTTCAGCGGATGACGTGCGGGAGGAAGCGGGCGCCTTGGTGGGTGATGGGGCTGTCGTCGGTTTCACGGATGCCGAGGCCGGCGGATTCGCCGTCGACGACCCAGGTGCCGAGGACGGGCCGGTTGCCGTCGAAGTCGGGGAGGGGGTGGTACTGCTGGTAGCAGTGGCCTTCGGCGCCGTAGCGGTCGGGGTCGCCGGCCCAGTCGGCGAGGCGGGTCTGGGTGCCGTCCGGTTCGACGATGCGGATGCCCGCGCCTTCGCGGCCGAGCAGCGGCTTGGCGGCGTAGCCGGGGCCGTCGGGGTCGGCGAGTTCGCGCGGGCCGTCGAGGTAGGCGGGCAGCAGGTTCGGGTGGCCGGGGTTGAGTTCCCACAGGACGGCCAGCAGCGCCTTGTTGGACAGCAGCATCTTCCAGGCGGGCTCGATCCACAGGGTGGAGCCGGTGCTGCCGCCGAGGTCGATGACGTCGAGGAGCTGGTCGGCGAACTCGTCCTCGGCGAGCCACTCCCAGGGGTAGAGCTTGAACGCGGAGCGGATGAAGCGGTGTTCGAGATCGACGAAGCGGCCGGTCAGGCCGTCCCAACCGATGTCCTCCATGGCGATGCCGATGGTCTGCAGGCCGGCCTGTTCGGCGCACTCCTGGAGGTAGAGGGTGGTCAGCCAGTCCTCGCCCTCGGTGTCGCCGCGGGAGTGGGCGAAGTGCACGGGCCCGGGCGGCAGCAGGTGCTTCTGGCGCTGCCAGGAGGCGATCAGGCGTTCGTGAAGGGAGTTCCATTGGTCGGCGTCGGGGAAGCGGTCTTCCAGCCAGAACCACTGCGGCCCGGCGGCCTCGATCAGCGAGGTCGGGGTGTCGGCGTTGTACTCGAACAACTTGGCGGGTCCGGTGCCGTCGTAGGCGAGGTCGAACCGGCCGTAGACACTGGGCTGTTCGTCGCGGCGGTGCCAGGATTCGGCGACGATCGCGGCGAGCCGGGGGTCGGTGATGCCGAAGTCGGCGAAGCGGCCGCTGCGCACCACGTGGTCGGCTGCGGCGAGGGAGAGTTCGTGGAGTTCCTCGACGACCTCCTCCAGGGCCTCGACCTCGGGCAGCGAGAACTCGTAGTAGGCGCTCTCGTCCCAGTAGGGGTGCGGGCCGCCCTGGTTGCAGGGGTCGGAGCACATCGCGTAGACGAGGCCCTGGGATTCGACGGTGGCCAGCCAGTCGGGGCGCGGGGTGATGGTGTGACGGCGCATCAGGGGTCAGCCGCCGCCCGAGCCGCTGCTGCTGCCCTTGGGGCAACCGAAGCCACCGCGCTTGGTGGCGGCCTTGTCGAAGGTGCCGCCGTTGGCGGTGTCGGTGCCGTACCCGCAGTAGTACCAGCGGCCCGCGCCGGAGCCTCCGCCCGAGCAGGAGTGGCTGTCCAGCACCTTCAGCGTGGTCGGGTCGACGCAGCGGCTGGGCGGGGTGCTGGAGGAGGAACAGCCGGACAGCGTGAGGGCGAGCGTGCCGACCATCCCCAGCGTGACGAAGCCGGACCGGCGACGGCCGTCCGGTATCGGAAGGCCCGGGGCGGAAGTGGCGGGCGGCGGCGGTGTCATGGCGGACCATCGTACGCGGAAGATGTGATGTCAGGTCCAGTGCCGTCGGAATCTGACGGGCTTCCAGGGAGATGGGTTATGTTTTGCCGATCCTTGACCATGGTGCGGCCCGGCGCGGCTGCCCGACCCCGGGAGAGCCCCGCTGATGAACGATATAGTCCACGGCCTCGGCGCGGCCGCCGTCTACGGTCTGGTCGGCCTGGTGCTGTTGCTGCTCGGCTACCTGCTGATCGATGTGCTCACCCCGGGCAAGCTCGGCCGGCTGATCTGGGCGGAGGGCAACCGCAACGCCGCCCTGCTGCTCAGCTCGGCACTGCTCGGCGTCGGCGGCATCGTCTACACCGCGATCCGCACCACCTACGACGACTTCGGCAAGGGCCTGATCTCCACGCTGGCCTTCGGCGTTCTCGGGCTGCTGCTCATGGCGCTCGCGTTCTGGCTGCTGGACCTGCTCACCCCGGGGCGGCTGGGCGCGATCCTGGTGTCGAATCAGCCGCACCCGGCGGTGTGGGTGTCGGCCAGCTGCAACCTGGCTGCCGCGGCGATCGTCTCCGCCTCGATCGCCTGACGGCCGGCCATCCCCGGGGCCCCGGTGCGTGTTCATCGGCCGGCGCCCGGCAGGAGTTCGGCGAGCAGCGGTGCGACCTGGCCGGTCTCCAGCAGGAAGCCGTCGTGGCCGTACGGCGAGGAGATCACCCGCAGGGCGTCGGCGTGCGGCAGGTGCGCGGCGAGTTCGGCCTGCTGGGAGGGCGGGTAGAGCCGGTCCGAGTCGACGGCGGCGACCAGCGCGGGCGCGGTCACCCGCCGCAGGGCGGCGGCCGTCCCGCCGCGACCGCGGCCGAGGTCGTGGGCGTTCATCGCCTCGTTGAGGACGACATAGCTGCCCGCGTCGAAGCGGTGCGCCAGCTTCGACGCGTGATGGTCGAGGTAGGACTCGACGGCGAACCGTCCACCGCGCCAAGGGTGTTCGCCGGGCTGCCGGGCGCGGCCGAAGCGGGCGGCGAGTTCGGGTTCGCTGCGGTAGGTGATCTGGGCGAGCCGGCGGGCCAGGCCGAGGCCGCGGTGCGGCCCGGCGCCGAGCGGCAAGTGATGGTAGTCGCCGCCGTGCCAGCCCGGGTCGGTGCGGATCGCGTGCATCTGCGCGGAGGCGTGCGCGATCTGTTCGGCGGAAGCGGCGGCCGCGGTGGCCAGCACCAGCAGCGCACCCACCCGTCGAGGGTGTGTCACCGCCCACTCCAGCGCCCGCATCCCGCCCATCGACCCGCCGGCCACCAGCGCCCAGTGCCCCACGCCGAGCGCATCGGCGAGGTGGGCCTCGGCGGTGACCTGGTCGCGCTGGGTGAGGAACGGGAAGCGTCCGCCCCAGGCCCGTCCGTCCGGCGCGGCAGCGGACGGCCCGGTGGAGCCCTGGCAGCCGCCCAGCACGTTCGGCGCCACCACGAACCAGCGGTCGGTGTCCAACGCCCGGCCGGGGCCGACCAGTTCGTCCCACCAGCCGGGCGTGGGGTGCCCGGCCGCAGCGGGCCCGGCGAGGTGGCTGTCGCCGGTCAGCGCGTGCAGCACCAGGACGGCGTTGGAGCCGTCCGGAGCGAGCGTCCCCCAGGTTTCGTATGCCAGCCGCCCGCCCGGCAGGGTGCCGCCCGCCTCCAGGGGGAGCGGCCCGGGCAGCGTGAACCAGCGCCGCCGGCCGGCCGGGTCGCCGTCCCGCCAGGCCCCGGTGGCGGGCGGGACGGCGAGGCCCAAGGTGCCGTTCAGGACGCGCCCTTCGCCGAGCGGAAACCAGCCTCCAGGTCCGCCTTCAGATCGGTGACGCTCTCCAGCCCGACCGACAGCCGCACCAGGCCGGGCGAGGTGCCGGTGGCCGCCAACTGCTCGGCGTCCAGCTGGCTGTGCGTGGTGGATGCCGGGTGGATCACCAGGCTGCGCACGTCCCCGATGTTGGCGAGGTGGCTGAACAGTTCGAGCCCGTCCACGAACCGCCGCCCGGCCTCGACGCCGTCGCGCAGTTCGAACGAGAGCACCGCGCCCGCGCCGCGCGGCAGGTAGTGCTGCGCGGCGGCGTGCCAACGGCTGGACGGCAGGCCCGGGTAGTGGACGGCCGCGACCTCGTCGCGGGCCTGGAGCCAGCGGGCCAGTTCCAGCGCGTTGGCGGTGTGCCGCTCCAGCCGCAGCGACAGCGTCTCGATGCCCTGCAGCAACAGGAACGCCGAGTGCGGGGAGAGCGCCGGACCGAGGTCGCGCAGCAGTTGCACCCGCAGCTTGGCGGCGAACGCGCCCGGTCCGAGGGCGTCCCAGAACCGCAGGCCGTGGTAGCTCGGGTCGGGCTCGGTGAAGCCGGGGAACCGTGCGGGGTGGGCGCCGAAGTCGAAGGTGCCGCCGTCCACCACCACGCCCCCGATGGTGGTCCCGTGCCCACCGAGGAACTTGGTCGCCGAGTGCACGACCACGTCCGCGCCGTGCTCGATCGGCCGGAGCAGGAACGGCGTGGGCACGGTGTTGTCGACGATCAGTGGCACCCCGGCGGTGTGCGCGACCTCGGCGACGCCGCGTACGTCCAGCACGTTGCCGCGCGGATTGCCCAGCGACTCCGCGAACAGTGCCTTGGTGTTCGGTCGGATCGCCGCCCGCCAGGCGTCCAGGTCGTCCGGGTCGTCGACGAAGCTCACCTCGATGCCGAACCGGGGCAGGGTGTGCCGCAGCAGGTTGTAGGTGCCGCCGTACAGCGACGCCGAGGAGACCAGGTGGTCGCCGGCCCCGGCCACCGTCAGCAGTGCCAGCGTCTCCGCGGCCTGCCCGGAGGCCAGCGCGACCGCCGCCACCCCGCCCTCGAGGGAGGCCAGGCGCTGCTCCAGCACGTCGGTGGTCGGGTTGTGGATCCGGGTGTAGATGTTGCCCGGCTCGGCAAGGGCGAACAGGTCGGCGGCGTGCGCGGTGTCCCGGAACGCGAACGAGGTGGTCTGGTAGATCGGGACCGCCCGGGCCCCGGTCGCGGGGTCGGGCTGCGAGCCCGCATGGATCTGCCTGGTCTCGAACGACCAGCCGGGGGTGGCGACGGGGCTCTGCTCGGACATGCTGCTCCTGTACGCGTGCGGGGATAACGACGGCTTCGCGGGCAGGGCGAAGCCGTCGCGGGACGGGGAGGTGAGAGATGCGCGGGGCGGGGGAGGAGGGCCGCCCGGGCGGTCACGGCGTCAGGTAAGCACAGCGCGGGATCGACCCGCCAGCGGATCGCAGGAGCGGACACGCGGGGACATGTGGCGAAACGCCACGGAGACCTGACGGATCATCATCTAATCGTCGGACGAGCCGATTTCAGGTGGACGCGTCGGCCGGGACGCCCAGCAGATCGAGGAATGCCGCGGTGGCCGGCGTGCGGCCCGTGCGGCTCCACACCACCGTCTCGATCCGGGTCGGTGCGTCCGTGACCTCGACGGTGGCGACGCCCGTCAACCGGTCCACGTACGCTGCGGGCAGCATCGCCACCGCCAGGCCAGGGCCGACCAGCCGGGGAATGTAGGCGGCGTCGGTGACCTCGAACGCCACATCACGGACCAGGCCGGCCGCGCTGAACGCCAGATCGGTCTGGGCACGGCCGGCCGTGCCCGCCGGCAGGTCGACGAACGGCTCGGCGGCCAGCGTGCGCAAGCTCACTCGGCTGCGGGCGGCCAGCGGATGGCCCGGCGCGACGACCGCGACCAGGCGGCCGCGGGCCAGCTCACGGGCCGTCACCCCCTGCGGGCGCAGCGTCGGTGGCAGACCGAGGAAGGCCACGTCCAGTACGCCCTGGCGGACCAGCTCGATCAGGTCGTCGCTGGCGCCGACCCGCAGGCTGATCCGCACCTGCGGATGGCGGCCGCGGAACGCGTGCAGCCCGGACGGGATGTCCACGGCGGTGACGGTGGGGATCAGGCCCACCGCGAGCCGCCCGCGTACCTCGCCGACCGCCGCCGCGACCTCGGCCGCCGCCCGCTCCGCCGCCTCCAGGCACTGGCGGGCGGCCGGCAGGAAGGCCTCGCCGGCCGCGGTCAGCCGCACCCGACGGCTGGTGCGCTCGAACAGCCGGGCGCCCAGCTCGTGTTCGAGTCGGGAGATCTGATGGCTGAGCGCCGACTGCACCACCAGGCAGCGCTCCGCGGCACGGGTGAAGTTGAGTGTCTCGGCCACCGCGACGACGTAGCGCACCTGCTGGAGCTCCATGCGCCCCATCCTGCATCCATCGCGAAACGAGATCAATGCACTGACAAACATGTGTTGGACTCATCGATCCGGTGAAAGTCAGACTCTCCGCATGACAGCGACCAGCACCGCCACCCCGTCCGCCGAACCGCTCACCACCCGTGCACCGTCCGGCAGTTCGGGCGGTGGCCGCGGCGTCCTGCCGCGCACCGCGCTGACCGCGATCGCCCCCGCCGTCTGGGGTACCACCTACGTGGTCACCACCGAGCTGCTGCCGCCCGGCCACCCGATGTTCGCCGCCCTGCTGCGCGCCCTGCCCGCCGGCCTGATCGCCCTGGCCGTCACCCGGACTCTGCCGCGCGGAAGTTGGTGGGGCAAGGCCGCCGTCCTCGGGGTACTGAACATCGGACTGTTCCTGCCGCTGCTGTTCACCGCCGCCGAACGCCTGCCCGGCGGAGTGGCCGGAACCCTCGCCGCCGCCCAGCCGGTGATCGTCGCCGTACTGGCCGTGGTGGTCCTGCGCCAACGGCTCTCCGGCCGACGACTGCTGTGGGGCCTGGTCGGCGTACTCGGCGTCGGACTGGTGGTGATCGGCCCGAGCGCCGCCCTGGACGCCGTCGGCGTGGCTGCCGGGCTCGGCGGCGCCGCCACCATGGCGCTCGGCGTCACCCTCACCAAGCGCTGGGGCCGCCCCGAAGGCGTCTCCCCGCTCGCGCTCACCGGATGGCAACTCACCTCCGGTGGCCTGTTCCTACTGCCGCCGACCTTCCTGTTCGAGGGCGCCCCGCCGGCCATCGACGGGCGAGCCGCGCTCGGCTACCTGTGGCTCGGCCTGATCGGCGGACTGCTCACCTACGCCCTCTGGTTCCAGGGCATCACCAGCCTTCCGGTCACCGGCGTCGCGGTGCTCGGGCTGCTCTCTCCGCTGGTGGCTGCCGTCCTCGGGGCGGTGGTGCTCGACCAGACCCTCGGCCCGGTCCAGCTGGTGGGTTTCGCCCTCGCGCTGGCCTCGATCGTCGCCGGACAGTTGCCCGACCGCCGCCCCGCCCCCGCTCGGAGCTGATCGGCGATCGGGTGCCGGGGCCTCGGCCCCCGCGCGTCAGACCCGGCGGATGACGTTGATCGAAATCGCGTCGACCTTCATGACCTTGACCACGTCACCGGCCTTCGGCGCGTGCACCACCATGCCGTTGCCGATGTACATGGCGACGTGGCTCCGGTCGGACTTGTAGATCACCAGGTCGCCGGGCTGGGCATTGTGCCAGTCGGTGCCCACGCTGACGCCGGCGCCGGCCTGAGCCTGCGAGGTGCGCGGCAGCGAGACACCGGCCTTCGCGTAAGCCCACACCATCAGGCCGGAGCAGTCGAAGGTGTTCGGACCGGTCGCGCCCGAGACGTAGTCCAAACCCTGCCTGCTGAGCGCGGCGTCCACCGCGACCTTCGCCGCGCCGCTGGCTGCCGGCAGACTGGCCGGATCGACCCGGGAGGCACTCCGCGAGGCGGACCCGTCGTCGCCCCGTACGATCGAGGCCCGGTCGGCCGCCGATACCGTGGACAGCAGGCGCTGCGCCTCCGCCAGCTTGGACTGCGCCGTGCTCCGGGCGCCGTTGAGTTCCTGGGTCCGGCTGTCCAGTTCGGCCAGTACCGTCGCCGCCTCCCGCTTCTGCTGCTCCAAGCGGCGCTGCTGCTCCTGCAACGCCTTCAGAGTGGCGGTCTGGGTGCTGGCGGCCTGGTCGAAGGACGACGCCTGGTCCAGGTACTTGTCCGGGTCGGACGAGAGCATCAGCTGCATCGACGGGTCGACGCCGGCGTGCCGGTACTGGTCGCCGGCCACCGCCGCCAGCCCCGAGGCCAGCTCGTTCAACTGCTCCTGGCCGCGGGCCACCTGGTCCTGCAACTGGTCGGCCTGCTTGCGCAGCTGGTCCGCCCGTTCCTTGGCGCCGTTGTACTTCTCGGTCGACTGCTCCTGCTCCTCCAGCAGTTTGTCGACCTGGGCCTTCACCTCGTTCTTGTTCGGCTGGGCCGGCGCGGCGTGCGCGTTCACCTGGGCCGACAGCACGACCGCGGTCGCGGCGGCACCGGTCAGGACGTAGGCGCGGGCGCGGCTCGGTTGTTTCGGGCGTCGATGGGAAGCCATGTGGGCTCCTTCTTTCTGCTCCGGTCGGATGCGTCTGAGTGCGTGATCATCCGACAATCGGTTTGGTGCCAGACCGTAATCAAGGCAGGGCCTCTACGTCCACTTCCGCAGGTCCGTGAACCGGCTCGCACGGCTGCCGCATGACTACCCATCAGTGGAAAATGCCTTGCCAGGAGGGCTCGCTAGCTTGCCCGCATGACCGACACCCTCCACCAACTGCGCCACCCGCGGCCCGACGCCGACCTGGCCGCCGTCGCCGCACTGCTGACCGCCGGACGGCTGGTGAAGCCGTACGCCAACGACGAAGACACCGCCCCCGTGCTCTGGACGAGCGACGGGCCGGCACCCCTCGGGCTCTGGGAGAAACTGCACCACGAGCACCCGGCCAGCGGACTGTGGCCGCTGCTGCTCGCCCCGCTCTCCACCACCGACGTCGAATTCCGCCCCTGGAGCTCCGGCGAACTCCAACCGCGCTATGCCACCGAACCCGACTGGTACGACCTCGCCGCGCTGCTGCGCACCAACTGGGAGTACTACGCAACCCCCGACGCCGACGCTCCCCCCGACCCGGACGAGAGCGCCGAACTCGCCGCTGGTCCAGGTCGGCTTCGCCGAACTCGAGTTGAGCGTCGGCGTGCCACCCCAGGACCACGAACCGGAGCTTCGGATCGCCGCCGAACACCTTGCGTTCTGCCCCGACGATATCTTCCAAGGAGCCGGCACGACCGCCGACTACGCCCCCGGCCTGGTCAATGCCGACCGGTGGTCCTTCTGGCGGGACTGAGCTGCCTTCGCTTCTTCTGCAATGTGCCATTCACCAAAGGAGATTGAGTGAACGTCAACTTCGCTCAGGGCTGATCCACCCGTGCGGGCGGAGAATTGCCCTTCGGCTCACCCCGCCGGGTGGTTTGGGGCCTGTGCCAGCGGGTCTGGCTGGGAGCCGCCCCTAGGCTTCGGAACATCCGGAACGGGCCGAAGCCGAACGGCCATTGAGCAGCCGTCGGGCCAGCCGGAGCGAAAGGGGGTACGGACCTATGACGCACACCGCACGAGCGGAATCGGACTCCATGCTGCGCCGCACCCTCGGCGAGCGGCGCATCGCCCTTGTCGCCTGGCGGCTGCTCGTCCTGCAGAACGCCCACCCCGCCGTCGGCGCCGGAGTCGACCAACTGTCGACCTACCGCAGCCACCCCTGGCGGCGGATCGAACACACCATGGACAGCGGCAGGCGCCTGTTCTTCTCCGACCAGGAGGCGCTGCGCCGCGAGATCGAGCGCCTCGAACGCAGCCACCGCCGGATCGCCGGAGTCGACGCCCAGGGCCGCCCCTACACGGCCCTCGACCCCGCCGTCCGGGTCTGGGTGCTGGTCACCCTGTACGAGGCCATGACGGCAATGCGGGCACTCTCCGGCCGCCCGCTGCGCCCCGCCGAACTGGACAAGCTCTACCGGGAGTTCCGCGAGGTCTGCACCGCCTTCCGGCTCCCCGACGAGCTGTTCCCGCCCACCGCCGCCGACGTGCCCGGCTACCTCCGGGACACCATCAGGGAGACGCTCGAACTCACCGAAGCCGCCAAGGACATGCTGTACACCGTCCTCACCCGCGCACCGGCCCCACGCCGCCTCGGCCGGCTCCGACCCGCCTGGCCGCTGCTGCGCCGATTCGTCGCCCGCTTCCTCACCACGCTCACCCTGGCCGACCTTCCGGCGGAGTTTCGCGCCAAGTGCGGCCTGCCACGCAGCCGCAGCGCCGCCCTACTCTCCTGGACGGTCCACCGCGGCGCGCGCCTGATCGCCGAGCGGCTGCCCGACCGGCTCCGCTACCGCACCCATACCGGAGGCGAGCAGCCCCGGGCGGCCACCACCGCACCGCCCCGGCCGCCACGCACACCACGTACGCCACGGCGGGACGACCGACCGGCCCGGATCGCCGCCTTCTATCACCAGGTGATGGACCAGACCGGCGACGGACGCCTCACCGCCGCCGACTTCCGGGCCATGGCGCACAACATCTGCTGGCCGCTGGAGCGCGACGAGGAGACCGAGTCCGCCGTCTACACCGCCTTCGACACCTGGTGGCAGCACCTGCTGGCCACCATGGACGCCAACGGCGACGGGGAGATCTCCTGCGAGGAGTTCGTCACCGCGATGCTGGCCGGGACCGACCGTGACCCCGGCTACCTGGAGCAGGGCCTGCACGTCGCCGTCCGCGCCATGTTCCACGCCGCCGACGTCGATCACAGCGGCCAGCTGTGTGCCGACGAGTACCGCACCCTGTTCGGCGGCTCCCGCGTCCACCCGGCCGAACTCTCCCACGGCTTCCGCCAACTGGACACCGACGGGGACGGCCAGATCACCGAGGAGGAATTCGTCGGGGGCTTCACCGAGTTCTTCACCGCCCGCTCCAGCAGCACGGCCGGCACTCAACTCCTGGGCCGACCATGACGGATGCCCGGTGCCCGGCGCGCCCGGCGCCGGGGAACGCGGCAGGGCCGCCCCTCGGGAGGGGCGGCTGCCGAGGGCGCGCGGGTACGCCGGTCGGGATCGCGGAGTTCGGGCGCGGTGTCAGAGCGCGGTGGTGGGACGGGTGCGCAGCAGGGCGCGTCCGGGGAGAGCAGTGGCGGCCAGGCAGAGCAGAGCGGTCGCTGCGCCGAGCGGAAGGGCGGTGGTGAGGGGAACATGTGGAGCTGCGGAAGTCAGCGCGCGGGTGATCGGGGTGAGCGTCGCCCAAGCGATCGCGGCACCGGTCGCCAGGCCGATCGCGGTGATCAGCAACGCCTCCCAGCGCAGCATCGCGCGGACCTGACGGCGGGTGGTGCCGGCCAGTCGCAACAGGGCGATCTCGCGGCGGCGGTCCAGCACCGTCATCACCAGGGTGTTCGCGGCTGTCAGCGCCGCGAACCCGGCCAGCACGCCCGCCATCACGTTGTTCACCCAGCCGTTCAGCTCGCGGTCCTGGTCGGTCTGCGCCGCGTAACCCTGGCGATCCGTCACTGTCAGGCCGGCTGGTGCGAGTTCGGAGAGTGTCTTCGCGGTGGCCGCTCCGTCCGTGCCCGGGGAACTGGCGACCAACAGCCGGGTCGCGTACGGCGAATCGGTGTGCGCGGCGACCGCGGCCTTCGGCAGCAGGGCCTGCCCGAAACCGAGTCCGCGGCGGTAGATCGCGACCACCGTGGGCTCAACCCGGGTGCCGTCGCCGAGCCAGAACGCCGTCCGCTGACCGACCTTCGCATGCAGGCTCTCGGCCAGAAGGCTGTCCAGCGCGACGGTGTCGGCGGAGCGGGACAGGTCGGCCGGCGAACCGGACGTCACACCCAGGTCCAGGAGCTTCGCCAGTGCGGCCGGATCGCCGTCCACCGCCTCGGCGGTGGCCGTGCCGAGCGCGCCGGAGCTCTGGTACGTCAGACCGGTGGGCAGCAGGCCGACCGCGGCGTCCACGCCCGGCATCTTGGCCGCGCGTTCCACCGCGTTCGCCGGCAGTCCCGGAGCGGCTTCGGCGGTGACCACCAGATCCGCCTTCAGACCCTCGCGGACCTGCTCGGAGGCGGCGTGCTGAAGGCTGGACTGCAGGAACACCAGCGTCCCGCAGAAGGCGATGACCATCACGATCGGGACGGTCGCCGAGGCCAGCCGGCGCGAGCCGGCGCGGGCGTTGTCGGCAGCCAGCGAGGCCGAGGCCCCGGCGGCGCGCAGCAGCACACCGACCAGACCGACCGCGCCGCGCACCAGCCACGGGCCGAGCAGCCCCACCGCGACCATGAAGCACAGCACCACACCGAGGGCCAGGTTCGCCGCGGTCGCACCCGCCAGGTTGGCGGCGACCACCGCCAGCACGATCGCGCCTGCGCCGAACAGCGCACCGAACACCGCGCGTACCACGCCCGGCGTGCCCGGCCCGGTGCCGGCTTCGCCGAGTGCCTGGGTCGGCCGCATCCGGGCACTGCGCCGGGCCGCGAGCAGACCGGCCGCCAGAGCTGTCCCGGTGCAGACCGCCACCGAGACGAGCAGCGGCAGCGGGCCGGTGTCGAGCGACACCCCGGAGGGCACCGCACCGCGGGCGACCAGTTCGCCGAACCACCAGCGGGCCAGCGCCAGCCCGGGCAGGATGCCGATCGCGGCGGCAACCGGGGCGATCAGCACCGCCTCGGTGGCGATCGAACGCTGGATCTGACGGGGCGTGGCCCCGACGGTCCGCAGCAGCGCGAATTCGCGGGCCCGCTGGCCGGTGGCCAACGCGATGGTGCTCGCCAGCACGAAGACGGCGACCGTGGCGGCCGTCCCACCGAAGGAACCGCCGATGCCGGCCAGCACCTCCTTCGCCTTCAGCAGCACCGGCTGCTCCACCTCGCCGCGCTGCTGGCCGGTCGCCACCTGCGCCTTGCCGTCCAGCGCCTGGCGCAGCGCGTCGGCCAGTGCGGCCGGGGTAGTGCCCGGCGCGGGGCGGACGGCGAGGGCGTCGATCCGGCCGGGGTGGCCGGAGATCCGGTCGGCGGTGCCGTCCGCGAACCAGGCGGTGGCCCGGCCGGGCTGGGCTTCGGCGAGGCCGGAGATCCGGTAGGACGCGGTGCCGACGGGCGTGTCGACGGTCAGGTCCGTGCCGGGGGAGAGGTGGGCGGCGCGGGCGCTCGCGGCGTCCAGGACCAGTTCGCCGTCGGCCGGGGCGCGGCCCTCGGTGAGCCGCTCGCCGGGGGCGATGCCCAGTGCGGCCCAGCCTCGGCCGGTGAGCGCCGGCAGGCCGGATCGGCCGGCCGACACCGGGAACGCGGAGTCGGGCCGGGCCTGCTCGACGCCGGGCACGGCGGCCACGACTGCGGTCAAAGAGGCGTCCAGCCGGGCCCGTTCGGGGAGTGTCTGGGCGATCGTGTCGGGCCTCTTGCCGTGCACGACCGTCATCTTCACCTGCTGGTCGGCGGAGACCACGATCGGTGCGTCCGCGTACCGGTGGGGCGTGATGCTCGCGGTCAGCCCGGTCTGCAGCAGCACGCCACAGGCGGTCACGATCGCCGAGGCGAACAGCAGCGCAAGGAAGGTGCCCACGAACGACGCGGGCCGGAAGCGTATGGCGGCGCGGGCCAGTCCGTTGGTCATGCGGTCAACTCCGGGGCGTGGCAGGGGAAGAGGGTGACGGAATGCCTGGAGGCGACGCCGGCGCGGGCCGGTCCGTCGGCTGCGCGGCCGACTCCGGGGCGTGAGCAGGGACGGTGCGGGTTCATGCGCGAGTACCGGCAGGCTGGGCGGAGAGGGTGAGCATGTGCTCGGAGACCGTGCGCGGATCGGGCCGGTGGAGTTCGCCCGCGAGGAGACCGCCGGCCAGGAAGACCGCGCGGTCGGCGAAGGACGCGGCGACCGGGTCGTGCGTGACCAGCACCACTGTGGCGCCGAGGCCGTCCACCGCGTTGCGCAGCAGGCCGAGGACCTCGTGCGCGCTGCGCGTGTCGAGCGCCCCGGTGGGCTCGTCGGCGAAGATCACGTCGGGCCGGGTGATCAGGGCCCGGGCCAGGGCGACGCGCTGCTGCTGGCCGCCCGAGAGCTGAGCGGGGCGGCGGGCGGCATGTTCGCCCAGGCCGACCCGGGCGAGCAGTTCGTGGGCCCGGGCCTTGTCCGGTCGGCGGCCGGCCAGGCGCTGCGGGAGCAGCACGTTCTGCAGGACCGTCAGCGACGGAAGGAGGTTGAACGCCTGGAAGACGAAGCCGATCCTGTTGCGCCGGAGCTTGGTCAGCGCGTCCTCCCCGAGCGAGCTGATCGGGCTCCCGGCCAGCAGCACCTGCCCCGCATCGGGCCGGTCGAGGCCGGCGGCGCACTGCAGGAAGGTGCTCTTGCCGGAGCCGGACGGGCCCATCACGGCCGTGAAGCTGCCTGCGGGGAGGGCCAGGTCGATCCCGCCGAGGGCATGCACCGCCCCGGCGCCGCGACCGTAGACCCGGCGCACGCCGCGCAGTTCGACCGCCGGCGCCCCGTCGACGGGCCGTCCGCCCGTGGCCTGCCCGCTCGCCGGCTGCCCGCCGGTGGGCCGTCCGTCCATGGGCCGTCCGTCCATGGGCCGTCCGTTTACGGGCAGGCCGGGCGTGGGCAGGCCGGGCGTGGACGTGGGCGCGGCATGGCTGGGCCAGGGCGACCCCGGTGCGGCGGCAGCGTCCGGCGTGGCGGAATGGGCGGGCCGGCCGGGCTGGGAACGGCGCAGGCGGGGCGACATGGTGAAGCCTTCCTCGGAGATGAGGCCCCAGTGGTTCTCTCTGCCGGGGCCTCACCAACGCTAGGAAAACCGCTGGTCACCCGCCATGGAGGGGGCACGAGGGTTCGAGGTGGGGTTATCCCCACCGCTGTCCGGCGGCCAACCCCCGGAAGGTTCGGGGAGATTGGGGCAGCCTCAGGAGGATGGTTCGCGACAGGATCAGATCGGGCTGGTCGCGCGCGCCGGGATCTGGTTGGTGACCGCCAGGACCTCGCCCCGGGTCAGCACGCCGAGGGTGCGCCGCAGCTCGCCCACCTCCGGGTCGGCCAGCGACATCGTGACGGTGTACGGCGCTGGGCCGGTGATTGTGTTGCCGCCGTCGGTGCGCAGTGCCAGCCCGGTCGCCAGGGCCTGCGCGTCGACGCCCGGGCAGAGCGCCGCCGCTGGCAGCACGACGTGCGCGACCGCGCCGTAGTCGGAGATCAGCCAGCCCCGGCCGTCGGAGGTGTGCGGCGTGCCCTCGACTGTCGCGGGCAGTCCGTACGCGCCGGCCACCAGACCGTTCGGTCCCTCGATCTCCACCGCCACGCCCTCCGGGCCGAGCGGTCCGGACAGCACCATCGGCGTCGCGGAGCCCGAGCTGAGCCGCAGGTCGAAGGTGAACTCGCCGGGCCGGTCGGTGCCGAGGTGTCGGTAACCGTGGGCGGCCAGCAGCAACGCCGGACCTGACGACCCGTCGACGCTGAGCGAGGCGGGCGCGGCCGGGAAACGGTGGTAGCCGCGAGTCCCGCACCGGCTGCCGACGAATATCCCACCGCCCGGCAGCGCACGGTCCTGCGAGGGTGACGGGCTGCCCGGCTCTCCTGCCGGGCGGGCCAGCTGCGGGGTGTGGGCGCGCTGCGGTTCGAACAGCACCCCGCCCACCACCAGCAGGACGATCAGCAGCCCGAGCACCACCGTCCACTGCTCACCCCGGCTGAGCGAGCGGAACCGTCGCAGCCGCCCCAATCGTCGGGTGTGGTAGGGAGCTTGGGCCTGTCTTGTCCGCCGGGGCCGCCGACTGCGCCGGGACGGTCGCGACCCGCCCGGCGACCAGTGGCGGCCACCCGGGTCGACCGGCGGCTCATGACGCCAGCGTTCCGCCAGCATCCGGGCCCGCGCGGACGGCTCGGTCACGGTGGCGGAGCGGACGAACTCCTCGTCCAGGACCAGACCTTCGAACGGGTCCGGCGGTTCGATGGCATCGGACGGGCGATGGTCGGACATTGCGCCAGTATGCCTGCCGCCGGCGACATAGCGGGGCCGTGTTTTTCGATCTTCTCTGCGGCAAGCCTCATGGCTCGTCGCTCATCGGTGGGGTGCCCGGTCGGCGTGAGGGGAGGTTGGGAGTCCGGGTGGTTGTGGTGGAGGCGGACATGGTTGCTGCGGTGCGCGGTTCATGCGGTTGGCCCCTGCCGGTGACCGGGCTGGCCGGCACGCAGGTTACGCGGGGTCGGCGGGTCACCCGTGTTGTCGTGGGCCGGCGTTGGTCGGTGCGATCTGACATGTGGCGTGATGCGCGTAGCCGGTTGCAGGTTGGGACGCTGGCGGGGCTGGGACCCGAACGAACTGCCGGTCCCGGATGCCGGATTGCGAGGGAACCTGCTCCGGCTGCGGTGAGATCTGGGAGGTTGCCGGACCGGCGTGGATGGACTGCTGTGCCGGACCTGCGCCAAGTCGGTCGGTCAGCACCTGCGGGCGCTGCGGCACGGTGGCTTCGAGTTCCGCGCGAGTGCGTCTTGTTGGCTTGATGGTGGCTTCGTTCATGCGAAGTGGTTCTGGCTCACTTCCTGGAGGGCTGACTCACCGTATGGTCATGCGCTCGCGACGCTGGCCGGTATGACCAGCAAGGAGGGGCTGCATTGAGCCAGTACTACGACATAGGCGACGAGACCGTGTGGAACCCGTCCAACGGGGCCTCCCGGCTGTTCATGAGTCAAGTGAGCGTCTACCAGACGGAACTGGGGCTGCGGTCCGGCATCGGTCCCATGCAGGCTGACGAGTGCCAGATCGACCCCGTCGTGTTCAAGGAGTTCGTCGACGCCCTGCTCGCGTGGCACCGGAGAACGACTCACGATGTCATGGCTGCCCTCTCCGAGGGCTTCGTCGTCACGATGCTGGTCCTGGCGGAAAGGGCAGGCATCGAGGTGAACTGGCAGTCAGCAGGCTCCGCCGAGGACGGCGGCCTCAAGGATGTTCAGGTGCCGGCGGCCCCGGGTTCCGCTGAGGCGGCTCGGATGGCCGCCCTTCAGCACAAGGCGCGCGAGCTGGGCCGATTCATGGCGGCCTGAGCCTGGTCTGTCCGGCGAAGTACATGGATGCCATCAGAACGCGGTGTCCTGTGAGTAGAGCAGGACGCGCTTGCGGAGGAGATGGAAGTCGGCTCGGCCGAACCGCTGGGGCTTGAGCATCTTGATCCGGTTGACGTGCCTTTCGATGACGCCGGAGTTCCAGAGAAGGGTGAGGCCTGCGATGACGGCGTCCCGGGCTCGGTCGATTCCAGCAGCGAGTGTGTGCCAAAGGGGCAGGTCGTCCCGGCGGACCGCGTCGAGCCGTTCCGGGAGACGCTCGCCCTGGTGCTCGGCGAGTATGACGGCGAAGGAGCGGACGTGCCGGGTCAGGGCGTCGAGCTGTGGGCCAGGACGGTCTTGAACTGGAGCTGTTCTGCGTCGGACAGTGCCGTGGGTCGCCGGAGAATCCAGCCGGTGACGGTCCAGGACGACGGCGGTTGGGCGGTCACGGGCTGCGGCGAGGTTCGCTTCTGCCGTAGGGAGGCGTCGATGCGCTGGTGGCAGCTGCCTTTGTGGCCGAGCGGGATGATCTACTCCCAGAGCTTCCAGGATTAGGGTGCGAGAGGAGCCCTCGCCCCAGCCGCTCATCGCGGCAGAGAGCCGGTCCTACGGCGAACACTGCGGTGTGCATGCTGGTCGCGGATGCGCGCATCAGCCAAGGTCACCACGTGCCGATTCCCCTGCGCCGGCCTCTTGCAGGGCAGATGCTTCCTATTCGGGGCGGCCGTCCGCGAGCCACTGGGCGAGGCCGCGGAGCCCGACCGCCCACCGCCCGAGGTCGGTGACCTCGGCATGCCCGGTGACGACGGTGAGCAACTCGGCGACCGCCTCGTCCGCTCGCTGGGCATCGTTGAGGGTCAGAGCGCGGAAGACGCGGACGGAGTCGGAGTCGGGGAACTCCCTGCGGGCGCGGTCGAGCACCGCCAGCGACTCGTCCAACTTGCCCAGCCACCTCAGGGTGCTGGCGTACTGGCACAGGCACCGGCGCAGGACGTCGCCGTCGAGGCCGAGGGCGAGCGCGCGCTCGTAGTAGCCGCGGGCGGTCTCCTCCTCGCCCGCGGTGTCGTAGGCGCCACCCACCTCGTACACGAGGACCGGGTGGTCCGGGTGTTCGGCAAGCAGCGCCTGGAAGTAGGCGATCGTCGGCGCCATGTTCGCCCGGTCGCGTTGGTCATAGCCACGCTGGATCGCCTCGGCCAGTTCGGGCGTCACCTCGGTCGTCACTGCTACGCCCCCCATGCGTACGAGTTCGGAGATCAACTCACCTTATCGGAGCCTCGTCCACAGGCGCCTACTTGTGGATCGGCCCGGCATTTGCGGTGCTTTCGTCCTTATTTGACGGTTTCTTCCCACTACGTCGCTGGTCAGGCGCAGTGCGCACAGCATGTGCGCGCGAGGCACATGCTTCTCGGCGGATGCGGATGCCTGCCTCGTGGGGAGTGGGTCACTGCCGGCCTGATGACTGTTGGCCGGCCGGCTGGAACGGTGGGCGGCACGGACGGCGACGTGCGGACGGCCGTGGGCGCGAGCCCGGGGAGGCCAGGGACGGGCTCAGGTACGACGAGGTTCCCTGGCGGCGGTTCCGGCACTTCGACGGCCCGTGCGAGGAGATCCCCGGCCTGCTCGCCACGCTCGCGTCCGGGGACGCCGAAGCTGCCGGTGGGGCCTTGTGGCGGCTCTGGACGAGTCTTCACCAGCAGGGCGGAACGATCGCGGTGGGAGCATTGGCGCCGTTCCTGCTTCGGATTGCGGCGACCGGGCGGCCCGAGCTCGTGCCCGAACCCTTGGTTCGGTTGCCGAGACCGGTCGGTGTCAGCACATGGCGGACGGATCGGGGGGAAGGCCTGCTCCGGGTTGCCGAGGAGCCGTTGATGGTTGAGCGCAGCACGGTGTGCCTGGTGGGCTGGACGGTCCAGGCTGGCGAGGGAAGACGATACGGGGGGTTCGTGGGAGCCTGATCCCGGCGATCGCCCAACTTGCCTGCGGACGCCATGATGACCGCGTTCTCGGGTGGGTTCGGGGTCTGGGGTCGGGTCCCGGACGGCCGCTTGAGGTCCGCATCGGTGCCGGCCTGGTCTGACTGTGCGTGGTCACGGCTGGTGTGGGGATCGTGAGTGCCGTGGTGAGTGGTGGCGGGTCAGAGCTCGAATACCGGTCGGGTGGAGAAGTCCTCGTACATGTCTTCGCCGTCGGGCCCGTACACGAACTCGGCGTAGAAGGGGTTGCGGTTGGCCGTGGCCAGCGGGAGCCATCCGAGGAGGTGGCCGTAGCCGCCGCAGGCCGACTCGCCGCCGTCGCCGCCGTGTACTGCGGTGAGGTCGCTGGTCAGTTCGGTGCGGTACGTGTCGTGGGCAATGCGGAGGCCCAGGGCGTTCGGTTGGTGCTGGGGGCCGGTGTGATCGTCGTAGGGGATGCGGTCGAGGGGGCAGTCGTTGCCCCAGCGGAACAGGGTGTTGGCGCCGGCTCCGCAGGCGTGTTCCCACTCGTCGGAGCTCGGCATTCGCAGGCCGCGGGCCGCGAGGACGGCGGGCATGTCGGTGGGTGGCTCGGTCAGGTTCTCGTCCTCGACGGCCATGAGTACCGTCGCCAGGTTGACGCGCCGGTGCGGGCTGAGCAGTTGGGCGAGGTGGGCCCGGAGGTCGGGGTCGTTGCCGAAGCCCTGCTCCAGGCTCTCCTGGTAGTCGGCGGCCTGTTCGGGCGTCGGTTGCCAGGTGTCGAGGTCGAATCCGAGCGTTACTGGGCCGCCGGGTATCAGGGCGAATTCCTGTGCGTTCCGGTCGATCAGGACGCGGTGCATTCGGGAGCCGAGATGTTCGCCGGTTTCGACGGCAATCACGCGGCCGCCGGCCAGATCAGCTGCCTGCTGCGCGATTTGGCGGGCGGTCGAGAGGTCGAACGACCGCCACTGGTCGAAGGTGAGGTCGGCGAGAGACATGCGTCGCAGTCTTTCACGCAGGCCGGACAGGGCCGTTGCCGCGGGCTGACCCGCTAGCTGTTCGCGGTTGACGGTTGGCCGGGGCCGGAGGGCGCGGTGACCAGGTGCAGACGCTGGGACCCTCCGCGGGTGAGCTGGATGCCCGTGCCGGCTGCGAGCGCGTGGGCTGCGTGGCCGATGCGCATGCCGGAGATCCTTCGGCCGTCCGCGGTCGCGACCACGGCCGGCCGGGTGCCTGACCGCAGAGCCTGCCAGACGGTGCGCGTCTGTTCGGTCAGGAGTTGGTGCATCTCGGGCCCAACCTCGGGTTCGAACCAGCGCACCCCGAGGCGACCGGCCTCGAACGCCTCGCCGCGGTGACTCGGCCTGCGCCGTGAGCACAGCAGTTGAACCACCGCAGCGCGCGGCAGCCCAGGACCGTTCGCGTGGCCGGTCAAGTCCTGGACACCCGCGGGGGCGGCAGCCCCTCCTGGCAGGGCCAGAAAGGCCTGAACCCCGCCGCAGCACAGAGCCTCCTGGACCGTCGAGTGCACATGTACTTGGTGCAGGCCCAGTGGGCCCGGTTGGCTGCAAAGCCATCCAGCACCCGGCAGGAGCTCCCCGATCCGCTGCCCGACCAGGGCCTCGTCCTCCGGTAGCAGCCAGACATCTGTCGTCTTCGTACGGGAGCCGGGGAGTGCCATGGGGACAGCGTTGCAGCAGTTGCTGACAGGACGGCCCGGCGCCATGACGGCGGAGGCTCGGACGAGGGCGTTTCCTCGGGTTGTCGAGGCAGGAACGGTCGGGCAGTTGTTCGCCTGGGGGGTGCCTTGTTGCGGGCGGGCGGGCGGGTGGGCGTTCGGCAGGTGGTGGCGGCCTCCGATGATGTGCGAGGTCGAGCAGTGTCGAGTCGGGAACGGCCTGGATCCTGTGCCGAGTTCGATGCTTGCGTCCGGTGGGTCAGTTCGTTCGTTGGTATGGCGGCGGAACGCCGGGGATGGTTCGAGCGGTGGGTCAAGTAGCTGATGGAGCCTGCTGTGTGGTCGCTGCTCGGGCGGTGGCCGATTCGACCTGGCGGCGGCCGGATTCGCCTCGGCTCCAGAGGAAGGCACACCAGCGGCGCGGTGCGTCGCTGCTCCAGATCCGGAACTCCTTGACTGCGACGTTGTCGGACAGTCGCCATCGGACGGTGCGGCCTGATGCTTCGGGGATGTCGGTGAGGCCGTCGAGATGCTGGGCGAGTGCGAAGCTGTCGACGTTGGTGGCGACGCGGTCCCAGGTCGCGAGCGTGTCGGTGAGGGCGTGGGATTCGATGAGTGCCGGGATGGACGGGGCGACTTCGAGGAACGTTCCGCCTCCGTCGGTTACTCCGACCCGGCCGTCGGTGTGCACCAGGTAGCGGACCGGGGAGGACACGTACTCCCCGGACCAGTCGAAGTACCAGCCGTTGGCAGGGCCGGCCCACATGCCTTGGCCCAGGTCGTAGTGCCAGTCGCGGAGCGTCTCGTGGCGTTCGCCCTCGATGGTGCAGCTGCTTCGGATTTGGTAACGGAGTCCGCCGTACCTCTGCTCGAATCCCTCCCGGCGGATGACCAGCATCATGGGCGCGGGGGTCAACTGGCCGGAGTGGTCACGGATTTGCAGGAACTCGGTGGAGAGTCGGGGTTCCTGCGGATCGTCGCGTCGGCCGGTTCGGTCGAGCAGGTTCTTTGCACGCGAGGTGAGACCCGTGAGGTCATCCAGGATGTGCATGCTGCACTTCATTTCCCAGGACAGGGTGTGGGTTTGCAGGTCCGAAAGATACCGGGTCGGGGCAGTCAGTACTCCGGCTTCAGATCGTGATCTCGGCTACCCCTGGACTGGTCCGCGGTGCCGTAATGCTGTCGACGGCCGTGATCGTCTACTGCTAGGTTCGCCTGCGCCAGAGCAGTGCCATGTCGACGCGTCACCGAGAGGGTGAGGTTTATGGCTGCCGGGAGCGAGTTCCGTCACGTCCCTGACCGGGTCGCCGACTGAGCCGGCTTCTGCCGCCAGCGGCCCGGACCGCTTCACAACTCCGGAGTTCGTCAACAATGCAGAGCATGACCCCCCGCCCGCTGAGCCTGCTCGTGCTGGGTGGCACGCGTTTCGTGGGTCGCACCCTTGTCGAGGCCGCACTGGCCGAGGGGCACCAGGTGACGCTGTTCAACCGCGGCCGGACCGCGCCCGAGCTCTTCCCCGAGGTCGAGACCATCATTGGCGACCGCACCACCGACCTGTCCGCGCTCGGTGACCGCCGCTGGGATGCCGTGGTCGATGTCGCAGGCTACGAGCCCGAGGTGGTCCGCCGCTCGGTCACCGCCCTGGGTGAGCGCGTGGACCGGTACGTCTTCGTCTCCTCCCTGTCGGTCCTTGCCGACCAGGCGACCGTGCAGAACGAGGACGGAAATCTGCTCGTCCTCGGCGAGGACCTGCCGCCACACCAGCTCTACGGCGCACGCAAAGCCGCCTGCGAGCGGATCGTGCTGGGCGCATACGGCGAGCGTGCCAGCATCGTCCGCCCCGGCATGATCGTCGGGCCGCACGACCCGACCGACCGCTTCCCCTACTGGCCGCGGCGCTTCCAGCGCGGCGGCACGGTGCTGCTGCCGGGCGACCCGGCCGACGCGGCCCAGTTCATCGATGTCCGCGATGTCGCGGCGTGGATCCTGGGGTGCATCGCAGCACAGCGCGGCGGCATCTACAACGTCACCGGTCGCACCCTGCCGTTCGGCGAGTTCTTCGCCGTCTGCCGGGCACTGGTGAACCCCGGTGCGGAGCCGGTCTGGGTCAGCAGTGAGAAGCTGCTGAAAGCCGGCGTCAACCCATGGATGGGCGTCCCGATGTGGATCGGCGCCCCCGAGTGCGTGGCGATCAACCGGGTGGACATCTCCCGCGCCCTGGCCGCCGGCCTGATGTACCGTCCGCTCGCCGAGACCGTTGCCGACACCCTCGCCTGGGACACCGCCCGCGGTGGACCGGCCGTCGACGAGGAGGGGCTCACCGCTGCGGAGGAGCAGCGGCTGCTGGACGAGCTGAGGTGAGTCGGCTCGGTGTGGTCCGGCTCGGTGTGGTCCGGCTCGGTGTGATCCCGCGCTGAGAACGGGTGGTCTCGAGTGAGCGAAGCTGCGGATGGTGGCCGGGGCGCCGACCTCACCGCGAGCAGCTCGCCCGGGGCCACCGTAATTTTCGGCGCCAAGGTGTCGCGGGTGCTCGGCAGGCGGCCCTCCGGCCTGGAGACGACACGGCCACCGTTGATCATCGTCAGGTGTGTCGACAAACGACAACCGGCTGGTGGCCGTGGGCCACAGCGGAGACGCTGCCCTAGTGTCTCGTGGGTGATCTGCAGCCGTTCCGTGCGCTGTTCAGCGGCGGTCGGTCGGCCGGTGAGGTAGGCCCGGCCTGCTCGGGGTCTGTCCGTGCGGCGGCAACTGTTGGGCCGAGCAGGGTTTGTGAGGTACTTGGGCGGTGTGTCAGTGGCCCGGCTCGGTAGGATCGTTTACTCGAGGGGCTGGGCCGGCACGCGGACGAAGCCCTCGGTCTAGTGGTCCTCATCGAGGTCGTACTCTCCGACCTGGAAGCAGTCCGGCTCGTTGGCGAAGCCTGGTTGAAGGCGCGCGCGGTGGATTCGTGCTTCGGCTTCGGCCTCGGAGGAGTAGATGCCGAGCAGCTTGACGTCGTCGCCGTCCAGCTCGTCGAGGAACACGATCGTGTCGTTGACGTGAATCGTTTCGCCGTTCGGGCCGGCTTCGTTCTGGTGGCCGATGTGCCACAGGGGGTAGACCTTCACGGCGCAGGCTATCGGTCCTCCGCTGTGATCTTCGACTTCTTCGGCACGCTGACCCCGAGCACGCCCAGCGGGATCTGGGACGAACATGCGGCCCGCAGTGCGGCCCCGCTCGGGATTCCGGTGGAGCAGTGGCGTCGGGCGCTGGACGAGTCCTTTCCGGAGCGGGCCGTGGGGGCGATGGGTGATCTGCCGCGGACGATCCGCACCCTGGCCCGGCGCTGCGGAGTCGACCCGGGTGACGAAGCGCTGGCAGCCGCAACGGCGGCCAGGCTTGCCTGCCAGCGTGAACTGTTCGTCTTCCGCGATGACGCGCTCGAGACTTTGGAGCGGCTTCGCCGCGACGGCCTTCGGATCGGGGTCCTGAGTGACTGCACGATCGAACTCGCCGAAACCTGGCCGACGTTGCTGCTTGCCCCGCTGGTCGACGCGGTCGTCCTGTCCTGCCAGGAAGGGCGCAGGAAGCCGGATCCGGAGTTGTTCCGCCAGGTCGCGAGGGAACTGGATACGCCGACCAGCGATTGCCTCTATGTCGGTGACGGCGGCGGCGATGAACTGAGTGGCGCAACTGCGCAAGGAATGACCGCGGTCATGCTGCGGGCCGGCGACTGGGCGATCAACGACGCGCACGTCCGTGAGGACAGCTGGCCGGGACCGTTCTTCTCGACGCTGTCCCACGTCGTCGCCGCTGCCGGCGATCCGGCCCTGATCACTGCCTGAGGGCGCCGCCCCGGAGCGCCCTGTCGGTCCGGGCGGTGTCAGGGGGCGGATGTTCGCCGGCACGGTGTTGTGGTCGGTCCGGTGGACGCCGCGGTTCGGATCCGACGTCGCGTCAGCTGGTCGTGGGCTGTGTTCGATCAGGTCCCTGATGGTCGGCCAGATGGTCAGGGCCGCAGCGATGGTGAGTCCGGCGTCGAGTGCGATTCGGCGGTCTCCGGTGGTCAAGTGGACGGTGATTGCGCCGGTTTGGAGGAGGACGAAGCCGGTGGCCGCGGCCGGGGCCAGGGAGGGGGCGGTGTCGGTCAGTTGGGGGGAGGATCAGGCCGGTTGGGCCGCCGGTTCACGCGGGACCCGTCGGTTGTGCCGCGTGCCGGAAGAGGCCGGGCCGGGGGGTTCAGGCGTGGTCGGTGGCGGGCTCGGTCGCGTAGTGGCTCATTGCGTCGATGTTGGCCTGTGGCGTCAACGGGCGGCCGTCGGTGAGGACTTGCTGGAGGTCCCGGAAGTACTGCACGTACAGGTCGGGGGTGAAGGTGCTGAGCAGGACGGCGGGTTGGTCGGTCGGGTTGGCGAAGGTGTGCGGGGTGCCGGGCGGGACCATCACGAGGGTGCCCGGGGTGGCGTCGTAGTCCGTGTCCCCGACGGTGAACCGTACGGTGCCGGCCAGGATGTAGAAGCCCTCGTCGTGCAGGGCGTGGCGGTGCTGCGGCGGTCCCTGGGTGTGCGGGGCGAGGACGGACTTGGCGATTGCGAGGCGGTGGCCGGTGTGGCTGCCGTCCTCCAGGATGCGCATGCGGGTGGTGCCCAGAACGATCGTCTCGCCGTCGCCGGGGGTCACCACCGAGACGGTGTGGGCGGTCTGCGGGTCGCCGGTCTTCGTTTGCCTGGTCATGTGGACGAGTGCACCGCTGGGGGTGGGTCGGTGTCCAAGACCTGTTCTGCGGGGCTGATGCCTTGTGGGTATCGCCGCTGTGTGGGACTGCGGAGCTTGCGCGGCGAAGTCGGTGGCGCCGAGGGGTGGGCGTCCTTTCGGTGGCGGGCCGTCGGCGTATCGTCGCGGTGTATGAAACTCCTTTGATATAAGGGAAGTTGTGGTGGCGGCGAGGGTCGTTTCGGCCCTGGTCGTGCCTGCGGGTCTGCCGTCCGGTAGTCCTTCGTCACGTACGCGGCCACCGCCGCCGTTCGACCCAGGGAGCGCATCCATGCCTCGCACCGACATCCGTGCCGCCCTCAACGACCTCGTCTTCTCCCCGGACCTCGACCTGAACGAAGCCGCCGAGCGTCACATCACCCCCGACTACGTCCAGCGCACCGACGGCAACTCCCTTGACCGGGAAGCCTTTCTCGCCCACATCGCGCACCTCCGTGCGAGCGTGGCCTCCGGGGTGATCGAGGTGCACCAGGAGCTCTTCGACGGCGACCAGTACGCCGACCGTCACACCGCCACGATCTCGATGAAGGACGGCTCCACCCTTCTCATGGAGGTCCACCTCTTCGGCGAGTTCGCCGCGGACGGCCGCTTTCGTCGTGTCAACGAGACCACCCTGGTCCTCGAAAGCCCCGGCGACGTGCGCTGATCCTCACGGAGTGGCCCGAGGCCGGGATCGGTCAGCCGATCGGTGGGGCGAGGTATTCCAGGGCGTAGCCGTCGCCGGCGGGGGTGACGCGGGCGATGCCGGGGGAGTCGAGGTGGGCGCCGGCCACGAAGTGGTGGGGGCGGGTGAGTTGTTCGAGGAGCGCCGCGCGTGCGGTGCGGGCCTGGGGCTGGTTGCCGTCGAACTCCCAGGACACCTTCGGCTGGTCGAACTGGAGCGTGGGGACGTGGACGGTGTCGCCCCAGACGAGGAGGTGGCCGGCGTTGCTCCTCACCTCGTAGACGGTGTGGCCGGGGGTGTGGCCCGGTGTCGGGATCGCGGTGGTCCAGTCGTTGATCGCGACCTTCTCCGTGACGGGGACGACCCGGTCGCGGATCGGCGCGAGGCGCCCCGTGAAGACCGAGGTGTCGCCCGCGCCGATCCAGACGCGTTCGAGTCCGGTGAACGCCTCCGAACCGTCCGGCGTGATCAGGCCGCTGACGTGGTCCTCGTGCCGGTGGGTGATGGCCACATCGGTGATCCGCGCGCGCTCGACTCCCGCCTCGTCGAGCGCGTCGTAGATCAAGCCCATGGTGGGGTCGTGCCAGACGTTGGACGCGCCGGTGTCGATGAGGACCGACCGAGTGCCGTCGGTGACGAAGAAGGCGTTGACCGACAGCCGCAGGTTCTCGCCGACCAGCGGGACGGCGGCCGGCAGCACGTCGAGCGTGCGCCCGTCCTCGTCGCGGAGGCGGGTCGGCGGCATGTCGATGTACCCGTCCCGCAGCGAGACCACCCGCAGGTTGCCGAAGTCGAACGTGGCGTGGTGTCTGCCACTTGAGATCAAGTGCATGGAGCCTCCGTCGGGTTGAGGGTGGATCGCGTTCCGTGTTCGATGGAAGGGGTCGTCTCCTTCGGGAGAACATTAGGCGGTCGCGCGGCGAGGTACCTACGGTGGTCGAGCGGGCGGATGCGGGGCCGAACCGCCGCGCGGGGGCCGAGGAGGTGGAGCGCGGCCGGAGTCGGTGGCGTCTGGGAGCATGCCTTGGGCGCGCGGTCGGGTGGGGGGCGGGTGGGGAGCATGGCGACGGCCATCGCGGCGACCGCGTCTCCGTCGGCGGGATCGGGGACCTGGCTGCGGGCATCCTCGATCGAGTTCCAGAAGCGCTGAGTGCGCATGACGCCGGAGCATGTCAGCGTGGTCCGACATCGGCGCGCGGGGGAGGGGCGGCTGCGTCGGGTCGGGTGGGTTGGCGGGTCAGTAGAGTCAGCTGACCATGGGCGCCGTCGTGCCGGGAGGGTCCCGGGGCGTTGTGCGTCCGGGAGGGTGTTTGTCATGCCGCAGATCCTGATCGATCACTCGCCGGGGCTCGAGTTCGACGCCACGGCGTTTGCGAAGGAGGTTCATCAGCTGATTCCTGAGGTGATCGACACGGCGACGGGTGACTGCAAGACGCTGGTGCGGCCGGCGGTTTCGCATCTGGTCGGGGACGGGGCGTCGGGGGAGGCGGTGGTGCTGGTGGAGATCAAGATTCTGGGCGGGCGCAGTGTCGCGGCGCGTAGTGAACTGTCGGTGCGGGTGACGGATTTGCTGCGGTCGCATGTTCGGGTGCCGGCCGCGTTCTGTGTCGAGGTGAGTGAACTGGACCGGGAGACCTACGTGTTCGTGCATCACGCCGGGCACTGAGGTCGGCGGGCCGGGGTGGAAGGGGGCGCCTCGGCCTTCGGCGGTGGGGGGGTGGGCGTGGGGGAATTCGGTTGTCGGGTGGTGTCGGACGGTTCGACACTGAGGTCATGCTCGGATTCGTGAGGACCGACAACGAAGCCCTCGTCGCGTACTTGGGCGACCCGCAGCGTGCCGTGGCGGCCTACTGGGAGCTGTTGCGGCGCAAGGGGGATGCGGTGGGTGCCATCAGGGCCGGCCTGTCCCATGAGAGTGCGGCTGTCCGGGAGGGCTGCTGCCGGTTGCTGGACCACCTGGTCGACACGGAGTCGATGGGGCAGCTGATCACGATGGCCGACGATCCGGACGCCCGGGTCAGGATCGCCGCGTTCCATGCCCTCGCGTGCGACCGGTGCAAGGACGACGCGTGCGCGCCGGGTGCGGACCGGGTGCTCGAACCTGCGTTGCGGCACCTGGCTTCCGACCCCGATCCGCAGGTGCGGTCGCGGGCCGCCGAGTTGGTCGGCAAGTTCGCCCGTGCCGATGCCCGGGCTGTTGCCGCTCTGCAGGTGTCGCACCGGCAGGATCCGAGTCCGGCTGTGCGGAAGAAGGCGGGCTGGTACATCCCGGGCGGGGCCGTTTACGAGCGGACGGGTCCGCGGGCGTCCAGGTGACGGGGCGGGCGGTGCCCCGGTGAGGGGCGGCAGACTGCGCGCATGCTGTCGGACTGGATCGCCGAGGTGGCGGACGAACCGCTGGTGCTCGACTCCGGGGACCGGCGGGAGGAGTGGGACACCACGGAGTCTGCCCTGGCTCGCGTTCTCCATCGGTCGGACTGCTGCTCCCTGGCCGGCAGTTGATCGTGCGCCTACTGCTCGGAGTCGGTGCGGGCCAGCCAGAGGAACAGCGGCGGCAGGGCCAGTTCGACGATGCCCAGGGCGACCTGGAACCAGTGCGGCCAGCCGTGTACGGCGAGCGAGAGGATTCGTCCGAGGCCGCCGAGGAACAGGATGCCGGCCAGCCGGCGGACGGCGGTGGTGCGGATCGGTGACCGGCGGGCGGCCTGGAGCCAGGCGACGCCGTAGCCGGCGAAGATCGCGCCGAAGAACCGGCCGAGGCTGTCGATGGTCGGGCCGGCCGAACTCTCGCCGGGGATCGCGGAGTTGCCGAGCAGGACGTGGAAGAGCCCGATCGCCACGCAGCCGTAGCCCATGGTGAGCATGAGTGCGTGCAGTGCCTTGTCCTTGGTCATGACAGCGCCGACCCCCTGTTAGTAGACACGCGTCAACCAGGAACAGCAGGCTACGCGCCGCTAGTAGACACGTGTCAAGTAGGATGGCCGGGTGCCTCCTCGCCAGCGCCTCAGCCCAGCCGACCGCCGCGCCCAACTCCTCGCTGTTGCTGCCCAGTTCTTCGCTGCGCATGCGTACGACGAGGTGCTGATGGAGGACGTCGCCGAGCGCGCGGGGGTGTCCCGGGCGCTGCTCTACCGGCACTTCCCGAGCAAGCGCGACCTGTTCGCGGCCCTCTACCGGCAGGTCGCCGAGCAGTTGCTCGCCAAGACCCGGTTCGACCCCGCCGACTCCCTGGTCAAGCAGCTCGCCGAGGGCCTGGACGCGCACATCGAGTACTTCGCGGAGAACCGCAACACCGTGCTCGCGGCGAACCGGGTGCTGGCCGGTGACCGGCTGGTCCAGACGATCATCGCCGACGAGCTCGACGCGCTGCGCGAGCGCCTGCTGAGTGCGCTCCCGCCCGCCGGCGACCGGACCAGGGAGGCCGTGTCGGGCGTGCTGAAGAGCTGGCTGGTGTTCGTTCAAGTCCTGTGCGTGGACTGGCTGATCGAGCCGCACTGCACCCGCGCCGAGCTGCGCGACATCTGCATCGGCGCCGTCCTGGGCGCGATCAGGCCGCTGTTCGACGTGGATCCCGCCCCGGACTGGCCGCACTGAGCGCCCAACAGGGTCACGCGTACTTCAGGAGGAGTCCGAGCATCCGAGGGTCCTGGTGGGTGAATCCCAACCCCGGCTGGTGGCGGTCGAGTTGGGCGATGGCGGCGAGTTCGTCGGGGGGCAGCTCGAAGTCGAACACGGCGATGTTCCGGCGCAGCCGCCCGGGGTCGGTGCTCTTGGCGACCAGCGGGATGCCGCGCTGGAGCAGCCAGCGCAGGGCGACTGACGCGGCCTGCCTGGGCTGGCGGGCATGGACGACCGGGGAGAAGCCGCCGCGTTCCTGCGCTCCCGCCGCGACCGGATCACGCCCGCGCAGGCGGGGCTGCCGGTGCACGGACTGCGACGGGTGGCGGGGCTGCGGCGCGGCGAGGTCGCGATGCTCGCGGGCGTCAGCGTCGAGTACTGCACCCGGCTGGAGCACGGCAACCTCAAGGGTGTGTCGGACAGCATCCTGGACGCCGTCGCCCGGGCGCTGCGCCTGGACGGCACCGAACGCATGCACCTGTACGACCTGGCGCGGGCCGCCGGGCCGGGGTCCCGCGCGCGGCGGCCCGGTGCTGAGCCGACGGTGCGGCCGAGAGTGCTGCGGATCATCGAGGGGATGCCGAACCTGCCGGCGTTCGTGACGAGCGATCGGCTGGACACCTTGGCGGCCAACCCGCTCGGCCGGGCCCTGTTCGCCCCGATGTTCGACGACCCCACCAGCGGCGCGAACAGCGCCCGGTTCGCTTTCCTCACGCCCGCCGCCCGCCGGTTCTACGCCGACTGGGAACGCGTCGCGCACGACGCGGTGGGCGTGCTGCGGGTCGCGGCGGGCAGGAACCCGTACGACCCGGAGCTGACCCGGCTGATCGGCGAACTGTCCGCCCGCAGCGAGGAGTTCCGCACCCTGTGGGGCGGTCGCGACGTGCACGTCCACCGCAAGGGCGTCAAACGCTTCCGGCACCCGGTGGTCGGCGAACTGGAACTCGACCACGAGAGCATGGAACTCCCGGAGGGGCTCGCCGTGGTCGTGTACAGCGCGCCCGCGCACAGCGCCGCCGCGGACGCGCTGACGCTGCCGGCCGGTTGGGCCGTTACCAACACCGGCCGGGGCAGCGGAGTTCGCGGTGACCCAGCTCACATCCGGGCGCTGTCAGCAATCGGTGCGCCGTCCCGTTCAGAGGGCACGCGAACCAGACAGGAGCACCCTCATGAGGCACCGCATCGTCGTCCTCGGCGCCGGCTACGCCGGAGCCTTCGCCGCCGGGAACCTGGCCCGCCGGCTGAACGCCGAGGACATCGAGATCACCGTCGTCAACGCCGCCCCCGACTTCGTCGAGCGGATGCGGCTGCACCAGCTCGCCAGCGGGCACAAGGTCGAATTCCGCCCGCTCGCCGACATGTTCGCGGGCACCGGGGTGCGGGTGCGGGTGGCCCGCGTCACCGGGCTCGACCCCGAGCGCCGGACCGTCGCCGTCAGCGACGCGGACGGCGACGCCGAACTCGCCTACGACACGCTGCTGTTCGCGCTCGGCAGCGCGGTGGACCGGCACGACGTCCCCGGCGTGGCGGAGCATGCGTTCGACGTCACCGGCCTGCCCTCGGCGCTGCGGCTGCGCGACCGGCTGGCCGAGCTGGGCGCGGGAGGCACCGTGCTGGTGGTGGGGGAGGGGCTGACCGGCATCGAGACCGCCGCCGAGATCGCCGAGGCCCGCCCCGACCTGGCGGTCGCGCTCGCCGCCCGGGGCGAACTCGGCGCCTGGCTCTCCCCGAAGGCCCGCCGCTACCTGCGGGCGTCCTTCGCCCGGCTCGGCATCACCGTCCACGAGCACACCGGCATCGAAGCCGTCGAGCCGGGCCGGGCGCTCGCCGCCGACGGCCGCGCCGTGCCCGCCGAAGTGACGGTCTGGGCCGCCGGGTTCGCCGTGAACCCGCTGACGGCCGCCAGCGGCCTGGAGCTCGCCGCGGACGGCCGGATCCTGGTCGACCGCAGCATGCGCTCCGTCTCGCACCCGGACGTCTACGTCGCCGGGGACAGCGCCCACGCGATCGGCGTCAACGGTCGTCCGCTGCCGATGTCCTGTGCCTCGGCCGGCCTCACCGCCACCCAGGCCACCGCCGCCATCATCGCCCGCCTGACGGGCCGGGAGGCCCCGGTCTCCGCGCTGAAGTACTTCGGCAACCACATCAGCCTCGGGCAGCGGGACGCGCTCGTGCAGATGGTGGACGGCGCCGAACGCTCCAAGTCCTGGTACCTGGGCGGCCGGACCGCCGTGCGGTTCAAGACGAGCGTGCTCAAGGCCTCCGCGTGGACCATCGCGCACCCGACCTACGGCATGCCCAAGCGCAGGCGCCACCTGACGGCAGTTCCGGTGAAGAGCCCCGCACAGAGCCCCCAGCAGACCCGCACGCGGAGCGCCGCCTAAGTTGTTGTGCATGGACAGCGCCGCCATCGACCGCTTCGAGGCCAGCCGGAGCCGGCTGGCCTCGCTCGCGTACCGTCTGCTCGGTTCGGCCGGCGACGCCGAGGACGCCGTGCAGGACGCCTTCCTGCGCTGGCAGGCCGCCGACCGCGACCGGATCGAGGTGCCCGAGGCATGGCTGACCAAGGTCGTCACCAACCTCTGCCTCGACCAACTCCGTTCGGCCCACGCCCGGTACGAGCGGGCCGTCGGCGACCTGCTCCCCGAACCGCTGCTCCAGGGCGACCCGATGCTCGGCCCCGCCGACACCTTCGAGCAGCGCGAGTCGGTGTCGCTGGCCGTGCTGACCGTGATGCAGCGCCTCGCGCCCGTCGAACGCGCCGCGTACGTGCTGCGCGAGGCGTTCGCCTACCCGCACGCCGAGATCGCCGGGATCCTCGACATCAGCGAGTCCGCGAGCCAGCAGCACGTCCACCGGGCGCGCCGGCGGGTGGCCGCCGAGCGGCGCGGCGGCCCCGAGACGGATCCGGCGTCCGCGAAGCGGGTGGCCGAGGAGTTCCTGATCGCCGCCACCTCCGGGCGGGTCGACCAGTTGGTGGCGATGCTCACCGCCGACGCCACCGCGGTCTCGGACGGCGCGGGCCTGGCCAAGCGGCTGCTGCGGCTCACCAGCCGCGAACAGATCGCCGCCGGCGTGCGGGCCGGCTTCCGGTCCACCCCCGCCAAACGACGGCTGGCGGGCGGCATCTCCGCGCTGCACATCGCGCAGGTCAACGGTGCCCCGGCGGTCGTCGCCGTGGTCGACGGCCGGGTCAAGGGCGCCGTGGTACTGGAACTGCGCGACGGCAAGGTCGCCGGCCTGTGCGGCGTCGCCGCCCCGGACCGGCTGGCGCGTCTCGACACCGCCTGGCAGCGGCACGAACCCGGGGAGCCGGTCGTCGCCGAGTGGTGAGCGGAAGCGGCTTGACCTTGACCCAAGGTCAAGCCCCACGCTGGAGGGCATGACGAAGAACGCGAACACGAAGACCCGCAACGCTGCCTGGTCCGGGCTGGTCCCGGTGGAGGACACGGCGCTCGCCGTCACCGACACCGGCGGCCCCGGGCAGCCCGTGCTCTACCTCAACGGCTCCTACGCCACGCAGCGGAACTGGCGGCACGTCATCGCCGAACTCGGCGACGGCCACCGTCACATCACCTTCGACGAACGGGCCCGCGGCCGCTCGAAGCAGTCGGCCGACTACTCGTTCGCCGCCTGCCTGCGCGACATCGACGCCGTCCTGGACGCCACCGGGGTGCAGCGGCCGCTGCTGGTCGGCTGGTCCTACGGCGCCGCGCTGGCCCTGCACTGGAGCACCCGCAACCCGGACCGGACCGCCGGCGTGGTGATGGTCGACGGCGGCTACCCCTGGGACTACCTGGCCACCGTCGAAGGCGGCCGGGAGGCCGGCCGCGAGCAGATCCGCACCATGTTCCGGAAGTTCGGCTGGATCATGCCGCTGGTCCGGCCGCTGGGGATGGCCGCGCGAATGTCCGCCGAACAGCACGCCGAGATCAACATCGAACTGAACGAGATCGTCGCCGACAGTGACCCGGTGTTCGACCAAGTGACCTTCCCCATGCGTTTCCTGGTCGCCACCGGCGCCAGCCTCGGCGGCACCGCGGAAGGGCTCGCCGCGATGCGCGCCACCCTCGACCCGATCCTCGCCCGCAACCCGCACGTGCAGGTCAGCGCCACCGTCCCGAGCAAGCACACCACCATCGTGCGCAAGGACTTCCGGGCCATCGCCACCGCGGTTCGGGAGGTTGGACAGGACGGCTTGCAGTGAGGTTTTCTGACGGGATGGCAGGCGGATCGGTAGGCGGGTCGGCAGGCGGATTGGCAGGCGGGTCGGTAGGCGGGTCGGCAGGCGGGATGACGGACGGGGTCACCATCGGCCAGGCCGCCGCGTTCGCCGGCATCACGGTGAAGGCCGTCCGGGTCTACCACCGCACCGGTCTCGTCGCCGAACCCCGCCGCGACAGCTCCGGCTACCGGCGCTACGGCACCGCCGAACTGCTGCGCCTGGTCCAGGTCCGCACCCTGGCCGGGGCGGGCGTGCCACTGGCCGAGATCGGGCCGATCCTGGACGCCGAGGGCGAGGAATTCGCGACCGCGCTCGACCAGGTCGAGGAGAACCTCACCCGGCGGATCGAGGAACTGACCGCCCGCCGCGCCACGCTGCGCCGCCTCGCCACCGGCGACCGGGTGCTGCTGCCCGACCGGGCCTGCGCCATTCTCGACCGGATGCCTGGATTCGGTTTCTCCGCCCAGGACATGGCCATCGCGCGGGAGGGCCTGATCCTGGTCCGGGCACTGATGCCGGAGGGCTTCGAGGACTACCTTGCGCAGATCGAGCACGGCCTGGACGACCCCCGGCACGTCGCCCTGATCAAACTCACCTGGAGCGCCGGGAGTTGGGCGGCCGACGACCCCCGGATCGAGGACCTCGCCGAGGAGATGGCCCAGCACTTCCTCGCCGACCCGTCCCTGCTGCCCACCCTGACCGGCCTTCAGCACCAGGACGACGCCGTCACCCGCCACGACCTGCTCACCCACCACGGCGAGGACGACCGGCCGGGGTGGCGCCGGCTCACCGCGCTGATCCAGCAGAAGCTGCGCGCGGCCGGCACCGAACCGCCCTGACGGCGATCTGGGACGATGAGGGACGTGAACGACTCACCGAACCCCGCCGACGCCACCGTTGACCAGGTGGTGGAGTCCCAGTGGCAGTTCAAGCGCGCGGAGGCGGCCGCGATGGAGTACTCCTGGGCCGATTCGTACCGGCAGTTGATCGAGGCCGCCTACACGGAGCCGGTGCTGCGGGCCCTGTATCCCTTCACCAGCCACTGGGGACTGCGCTTCTCCACCACCACCGGGCCCCTGATGGCGGCGGTCGGCCCCGTCGTGTCGGCGAACGGCGACGGTGATTTCGGGGTGGGCACCGGGATTCTCGCGCCCAACCTCGGACGCTTCACCACCGCGGCGGAGGCGGTCGCGTGCGCCGTGCGCGAACTCCCGTCCGACATCGGGCCCGTGATTCTCGGCTCGGCGCTGCGGCCGATGGGCACCGGGTAGTCTGCCGGGCATGTTCGAGTACCACGGCTGGGTGACCATCCGGGAACGCGCCGACGCGGAGGACGACGAGGGCCGGGCGCACGCCGACGGGTTCGTGGTGCACCGGATGGTGCGGGGGCAGGTGAGCGTGCACGAGGACACCCACCTGTCGCCGTGCATCCCGGTGCTGGAGGACCCCTGGGTCTCCTGACGCGAGGTCAGGGGCGGCGGGCCAGGAAGACGAACTCGCGGCCCGGGCGGTCGGGTGCGTCGCGGACCTCGTGGAGGCCGAAGCCCGCCGCTTGCAGGTCGGCCGTCACCTCGGCGCGTTCGCGAAAGCGCAGGGTGGAGTCGGAGGTGAGGTGCCGGCCGTCCGAGGCGAAGACGTAGTGCGAACGGAACGTCACCAGCGGCCCGTTGACGTCCAGCAGATCGATCCAGCACTCCACCTGGCCGACCTCCGGCAGGTCGTCGAGCTGGTGGGTGGCCTCCCGGGTCCAGCCCTCCCAGGCGCGGCGGGACGGGTCGCGGGTCTCGAAGACGAGGTGGCCGCCGGGGCGGAGTGCCGCGTGGGCGCCGCGCAGGGTCGCGAGCCAGTCGGCGGGGTCGGTGATCGCCTGGGCGACGTTGGCCGTCATGGTGACCAGGTCGACCCGCAGCGGCGCCAGCGTCGTCGCGTCGCCGCAGATCCAGCGGACGCCGTCGCCGCCCGGCTTGGCCCGGGCCACCTCGACGGAGGCCGCCGCCGGGTCCACGCCCGTCACCTCGATGCCGCGCTCGGCCAGCAGCAGGGCGAACACGCCGGTGCCGCAGCCGAGATCGAGGACGCTGCGGGCGCCGAGCTCCTCGGCCAGGGCGAGATAGGGGAGCAGGTCGGAGCGGTCCGGGTCCAGCGCGTCGTAGAGCGCGGCCAGTCGGGGGTCGGTGAAGCACTCGTCAGCCATGCGGGCGAGGGTACGCCCGGGCACCTGCCGTTCGGGGAGGGCTGGAAAAACCGGTTGTCGCCGGGACGGGATGTTGCGTACGGTGCTCGGGTGAACACCGGAACGGCCATGGGCCACGCACGGATTGGTGAACCGGTGGGCGGCTGAGGCCGCCCCTGGTGCCTTCGGGGTGCCCACCGGTCAGGGGACCGCCCGGTCCTGGGAGCACGTAACCGCCCAGACCGAGCAGGCCGGCCATGCCTGCGCCAACCCCCCGACACCGGAAAGAGGTTCACCTACCACCATGCCTGCTGCTTTCAACCACACCATCATCCCGGCCGTGGATCGCGCGGTCTCCGCGCTCTTCTACCGCGAGCTGCTGGAAGCCGAAGAGGCCCCGTCCTGGGGGCCGTTCAGCAACCTGACGATCGCCGACGGTGTGCTGCTCCAGTTCGCCGAGCCGCCGGTGGAGATCCAGATGCACCACTACGCGTTCCTGCTCGACGACGAGCACTTCGACCGCGCCTACGCGCTGCTGTGCGAGCGCGACATCCCGCACTGGGCCGACCCGCAGATGCAGCGCCTCGGCGAGACCAACACCGAGCACGGCGGGCGCGGCGTCTACCTGCTCGACCCGGCCGGTCACGGCCTGGAGCTGATCACCCGCCCCTACCTGTAGGCGCCGTAGCTGTTCCATGGTGCGGGTGCGAGGATGACCTGATGGACGATCAGGATCTGCGCGCGGCGCTCGCGGAGCTGCAACTCACCCTCGCCCCGCACCTGGACGCCGACTGGAGCGTCCCGGCCGGCGGGCTGGAGTGGTCGTGCCAGGAGACGCTGGCGCACATCGGCCACGATCTGCTCGCCTACGCCGGGCAGCTGGCGGCCCGTCCCGACGACCGGTACCTGCCGTTCGACCTGACGGTCCGGCCGGGCACCGCCCCCGCCACCACCTTGCAGATCGCGCTGGCCTGCGGCGAGTTGCTGGCTCTCGCGCTGGCCGCCGCCGGGCCCGACCTGCGGGCCTGGCACTGGGGGCCGGCCGACCGGACCGGCTTCGCCGCGATGGGCGTCGCCGAGATCCTGCTGCACACCCACGACATCGCCACCGGCCTCGGCCTCGACCGCACCCCGTCGCCGGCGCTCTGCGCCGCCGTGCTGGCCCGGCTGTTCCCCGACGCGCCGGCCGGCGACCCGGTGCGGGTGCTGCTCTGGTGCACCGGACGCGGCGAACTGCCGGGCCTGGCGCGGCGTGAGTCGTGGGGGTGGCGAGCGGCGCTGTCGTCCTGAGCGGTGCTGTCGTCCTGGGCGGTGGTGTCGTCCTGGGCGGTGCTGTCGTCCTGGGCGGTGCTGTCGTCCTGGGCGGTGCTGTCGTCCTGGGCGGTGGTCAGGGCGGCGCGAGTCGTGCAGCCGGTGAGTGCTGAGCGCGGTGGTCAGGACGGCGTCGGGACCATCCGGTGCAGGCCCTTGCGGTCGTAGTAGAAGGTCATCGCGAAGCCGAAGACCAGCGCCACCACGAAGCCCACCGCGATCATCACCCAGGCCCGGGTCAGCCCGGCGTCGGCCTGCGCGTCGAAGTACAGGATCGCCCGCACCCCGCCCGCGACCTGGCGCATCGGTTCGAACGCGCCGAGGAAGTGGTAGAAGGACGGCGTGGCCTCGAGCGGGACCGTCGCGCCCGAGGACGGCAGTGCGAGCGCGATGAAGACGAACATCGCCACCAGCTGGCCGAGCGTGCCGAACGCCGCGTTGATCGCCTGCACGCCCAGGCCCACCGTGACGCAGGCGGCGAACGAGAACACCCACAGCAGCGGCAGGTGCGGGGCGTCCATGCCGAGGATGCCGATCGTCGCCAGCATGATCATCGTGGTGGTGACGACGGACAGCCCCGCGGTCATCTCCATCTTCACCACCAGCGTCTGGGTCCGGTTGATCGGCACCGTCGGCCGGCGCCAGTGCCACGGCCCGATCTCGCTGTCCGCGTAACCGAGCGACGTGTCCACCCCGTTGTGCACCAGGTTGGCGCTCAGGAACCCCGCCAGCACCAGCAGCAGCGTGTAGTAGAAGGCGCTCAGTCCGAGCCCGCTGTGCCGTCCGATTGGATGTCCCGGCTGCACCCGGACGTCCACCGGGTCGGCCAGCAGCAGCCGCGCCGTCGCCGAGGCGCTCGGCACGGCCGCCGTCAGCTGCTTGCCGAGCGCCTGCGAGGAGCGGTGCGCCGACTGCTGGGTGATCTGGCTCGCCAGCGAGGACGCCAGCGAACCGGTGCCCGGATTGGTCAGTGCGAACAGCACCGGACGCGCCGAGGCCTGGTTCGTCGTCAGCGCGGCCACGGTGCGGGAGAAGTCCTCCGGTACCACCAACGCCCCGTACACCTGCCCCGAGGCCAGCAACTCCTGCGCCCGCTCGCGCGACACCCGCTGCCACTGCACCTGCCCCGGCGGCGTCCCCGCCGCCACCGCGTCCGTCAACTCCACTCCCAGCGGCGCGGATTGGCCCGGCAACGGCGGTCCGGCGTCCGCGTCCACCAGCGCGATCGGCATCCGGTGCAGATGGTCCGTCGGGGTCAGGATGCCGCCCATGTACAGCAGCGACAGCACCAGCGCGACCAGCGCGCTCAGGACGCCGGGGACCAGCCACATCCGCCACCGGCGCAGCACCTGCCACGCGCGGGCCTGCCGGGCGGGTCGTTGCGGGGGAACCTCGGTCGCCATGCCACTCCACCCTGTCGACGCCGGCTGCCGTCCCGGCCTGGAAACCCCCATGACGATAGGGTCCGGGCGCCGTCCGAACGGCCGCGACACCGGCCGGGCTCACCCCAATGGGCCAGCCCGGGTTGCGCGGGGGCGTTCGCTAGGGTTGGTCCATGGACGAACAGGACTCCCTGGACGAGCAGGTGACGGCGCCGTTCGGGAACTTTCCGGACGTGCGGCGGGCGCTGGACGCCGTCGCCGAACTGGCCGGGCCGGTGGCGGCCGCGCTGAAGCACTGGGACGCCGAACTCGCCGGCGCCGTGCGGTACGTGGACACCGACCCGGAACTCGCCGACACCGCCGTGTTCTGCGCCGCGTACGACGTCCCCGCCGAGGCGTCCGCGAACTGCGTGGTGGTCGCCGCCAAGCGCGGCGGCGAGACCACGCTGGCCGCCGGGCTCGTGCTGGCCACCACCCGACTCGACGTCAACAAGGCGGTGCGCGGTCACCTCGGCGCGCGGAAGGCCTCGTTCGCGCCCATGGACACCGCCGTCGGCGAGAGCGGCATGGAGTACGGCGGCATCACCCCCGTCGGCCTGCCCGCGCACTGGCCACTGCTGATCGACGCCGCCGTCGCCGCCACCCCGTGGGTGCTGATCGGCAGCGGACGGCGCCGCGGCAAGCTGATCCTGCCCGGCGCGGCACTGGCCGCACTGCCCGGCGCGCAGGTGCTGGACGGGCTGGCCGGCTGAACCTTTCGGCAGTGGGAACACCGGGCGGACGGCTGAGGTTGGAGGGGATGGTCCCGCCGGGCAGCGCCCCGGCGGACGGGCCACGCACCGCACCAGGGGTGCGGACGTCCCACGCGAGGAGTGAGAACGAGATGACCACGGACCGGGCTGTCCTGGCCGGCGGCTGCTTCTGGGGAATGCAGGAGCTGATCCGCAACCTCCCCGGCGTCCAGTCGACCCGCACCGGCTACACCGGCGGCGAGAACGCGCACGCCACCTACCGCAACCACCCCGGCCACGCCGAGGCGCTGGAGATCGTCTACGACCCGGAGCGAATCAGCTACCGCACGCTGCTCGAGTACTTCTTCCAGATCCACGACCCGAGCACCGTGGACCGGCAGGGCAACGACATCGGCAGCAGCTACCGCTCCGCGATCTTCTACGGCGACGAGCAGCAGCGCGCCACCGCGCTCGACACCATCGCCGACGTCGACGCGAGCGGCCTGTGGCCCGGAAAGGTGGTCACCGAGGTGACGCCGGTGGGCGACTTCTGGGAGGCCGAGCCGGAGCACCAGGACTACCTCCAGCACTACCCCAACGGCTACACCTGCCACTTCCCGCGGCCGGGGTGGAAGCTGCCGGTACGAGACGCCTGACGGCGGGTCGGCGGGCGGTGTGGGGATGATCGTCGGCCGGGTGCGGTTGATCGTGTGTCGGTCGACGGCCGGTGGTTCGGGGTGGTGTCAGCTGCGGCCGGGGTGGAAGCTGCCGGTGCGTGACGCCTGACGGCGGGTCGGCGGGCGGTGTGGGGACGATCGTCGGCCGGGTGCGGTTGATCGTGTGGCGGTCGACGGCCGGTGGTTCGGGGTGGTGTCAGCTGCGGCCGGGGTGGAAGCTGCCGGTGCGTGACGGCGCCTGACGCGTAGTCGGGGGTTGGCCGCCGATCGGGTATGCCCGGTCGGCGGTCGCGTGTTTTCGGGTCGAGCCGGGTCGAGCCGGGTGGGGTCAGTGTTCGGCGCGGGCGCGCAGCCGGTTTCGGGGCGGGTCGAGCCGGGTGGGTCAGTGCTTGGCGCGGGCGAGCAGCCGGTTTCGGGGCGGGTCGAGCCGGGTGGGTCAGTGCTTGGCGCGGGCGCGCAGCCGGTTTCGGGGCGAGTGGTTCCGGGTCGGGTCAGTGTTCGGCGCGGGCGCGCAGCAGGGTGTCCAGGGAGTCGACGATCCAGTCCCAGGACGCCTGCGGGTCGACCGGTGTGTGGGCGAAGCCGCCGGCGGCCTCGAGTTCGATGTAGCCGTGGAACGCGCCGCCGAGCAGGCGGACCGCGTGGGTCTGGTCCGGCTCCGGCAGGTGGTAGCCGCGCAGGATCGCCCTGGTCAGCTGGGCGTGGCGGGGCGCCGCGCTGCTTGCCGCAGTCTCCGGGTCCAGCCGCAGGCGGGTGGCCTGGTAGCGCCCCGGGTGCTCGACGGCGTAGCCGCGGTACGCCTCGGCGAACGCGGCCAGCGCGTCGCGGCCCGCCCGTCCGGCGACCGCGTCGGCGGCCCGGTCGGCGAGTTCGGTGAGCGCCAGCAGGGCGATCCGCACCTTCAGGTCCTGCGAGCTCTTCACGTGCGAGTACAGGCTGGCCACCTTCACGTCGAAGCGCCGCGCCAGCTCCGTCACCGTGACCTGCTCGAAGCCCACCTCGTCGGCCAGCTCCGCACCCGCCCTGGTCAGGACCTCCGCCGACAGACCTGCACGCGCCAACTGGACCCGCCTCCTGCTGCTCGATCGTTCCTTCTCCGGTGATTATCCATTTGCCTAAACGACTTAGGCAAATTAACGTGGCGCTTCGTGAGAGAGCTGACCGACCCCGAGATCCGCGCCGCGTTCCTGAACTGCTCCAAGGGCGAGGCGAAACGCCTCAACCTCCCCCGCGACCTGGCCGACCTGCCCTGGTCCGACCTCGACTTCCTCGGCTGGCGCGACCCGCAGGCCCCCGACCGCGCCTACCTGGTCACCGTCCACGACGACCGCCCCCGAGCCGTCGTCCTGCGCAGCTCCGCCGCCGCCAGTTGGCAGCCCCGGCGCAGCATCTGCTCCCTCTGCGTCACCACCCACACCGGCGGCGTCTCCCTCCTCGTCGCCCCGCTCGCCGGCCCCGCCGGCCGCCAGGGCAACTCCGTCGGCGCGTACATGTGCAGCGACCTCGCCTGCTCGCTGTACGTCCGCGGCCTGCGCGAAACCGGCACCCGGATCCACGAATCGCTGACGGTGGAACAGCGGATCGATCGTGTACGAGACAATCTGGCAGGCTTCCTCGCCAAGGTGGAGGGAGCGGAAGCGAGTTGACAGGTGTGCCCGCCGCAACGAAGGCTGCGCGTTCTCGCCGAACCCTGGTGACCGCCAGCTTCGTCTCACCGAAGATTGAGCGATTCGGCTGCCAAGGGGCGAGGGCGGCGGTGGGGAAGCTCGCGGGAGCGCAGCGAGATACGACGCTCACCGGACCAGGGCCCGCCGGGAAGGCCGGAGTTTGCAGCGGCGGTCACCAATGCTCCCCGGCGATGGGCCAGTTGACCGGTAGCCGACCAGGGCCTGGGTGCTCAGACCTCCCGGCGGAGTGCTTAACCTTTGGTGAGACTGTTCAACCTTCGCTTCGCTGAGACAGGACAGAAGCGAGTTGACATGCCGGAGGGGGCGGGAATGGGCGGGATCGCCGAGGCGGACGTGGACGCGTTCGACGCGCTGGAGCGCCGGATCTGGGCGGGCCGGGCCACCGCCTACGCCGCGAGCGTCGCCCGGCTGTGCGCCCACCCCGTGCCCGCGCTGCTCGACGCCGCCGGCGTCGGGCCCGGCAGCGCGGTGCTGGACGTCGGCACCGGGACGGGCACCGCCGCCGCGGCGGCCTGTGCGCGCGGTGCCCGCGTCACCGCCGTGGACGCCGAACCGAGCATGCTGGCCGAAGCGAGGCGCACCGCGCCCGAGGCCGAGCTGCACACCGCCACGCTGCCCGAACTCCCTTTCGCGGACGGCACGTTCGACGCGGTGGTCGGCAACTTCGTGCTCAACCACGTCGGACGACCCGCCGAGGCGCTCGCCGAACTGCGCCGCGTGCTGCGCCCCGGTGGACGACTCGCCCTCACCACCTGGGCCGCCCCCGCACCGCCCGGACAGTCCCTGCTCGGCCGCGCCTTCGAGGCCGCCGGGGCCGTCCGCCCCACCGACCTGCCCCCGCCACCTGCCGCCCTGCGGGCCGTCACTGAGGTCGACGGCTTCCTCGCGTTGCTTGCCGCAGCCGGTTTCGGCGGGGTGGACGGCCGGGTGGTGGCGTGGAACCACCGGACGGCCGTGGAGACGTGGTGGGGCGGCCCGGCCGACGGGGTCGCGTTCCTCGGGGAGCTGTTGCGCCGCCAGTCGCCGGAGGTGCGGGCCGGGGTGCGGCGCGAGTTCGATCGGCTGGCGGCCGAATTCTTGGTCGAGGACGGCGAGTTGGAGCTGCCGCATGCGGCGGTGCTGATGGCTGCGCGGCGTTAGGCAGTGCGGTCGGCGGCTTCGCGGGCGTCCAGCAGTTCGTCCAGGTGGGCTTCGGCCCAGGTGCGAGCGGTGGCCAGCAGGTCGAGGAGGCTGCGGCCGAGCGGCGTCAGCTCGTAGTCGACGCGGCGGGCGGGGCCGGGGTGGACGGTGCGGAGGACGAAGCCGTCGCGTTCCAGCGACCGGAGCGACGCGGTGAGCACCTTGGGCGTGATGGTGCGCAGCGGGACCCGGAGTTCGGAGAAGCGGCGGGGACCGTCCGCCAGGCACTGGACGATCATGCCCGCCCACTTGTCGCCGCCCACCCGGATCGGCACCAGCTCGGACGGGCACACCGGATCGAACATCTCCGGGTCCAGGGGCTCGCGCATTGGCCCACCGTAGCGCCGCGCCCCGGTATCCGGGCGGAAACCAGAGGGGTGGCTACCGTCCGGAGGCACTACCGGCAGTACGACAGGTCGAGGGAGCAACTCATGCGCAGGATCATCATCTTCGGTGCGGGCGGGCGCGTCGGACGTGCGGCCGTCGCGGAGGCCGTCCGCCGAGGGCACCACGTCACCGCCGTGGTGCGAAACCCCGACGCCCACCCGGACCTGGCGGGCCTCCATGTGGTGACCGGTGACGTCACCGATGCCGGTGTCGTCGCCGACCGGGCGGCCGGACACGACGCCGCCGTCATGGCCGCGTACGACGCCGGTGCCCGGCCGGACGCGTTCTTCGCCGCCGCCGCGCACGCCCTGGTCGACGGACTGGAACGGGCAGGCGTCGAACGGCTGATCACCCTCGGCCTGGCCGCCACCCTCGAACTCGCCCCCGGCACACCGCTGATGGACGCCCCCGGCTTTCCGCAGGAGTACCGCCCGTTCTCGCGCGCCCACGCCGCCGGCAGCGCCGTGTACCGCGCCGCCGATACCGTGCTGGACTGGCTGATCGTCAGCCCCGCCGGCGACTTCGACCACACCGCCGCACCCACCGGCCACTACACCGTCACGACCGGCGACTTCGCCGCCCGCGTCACCCACGCCGACTTCGCCCGCGCCCTGCTCGACGAGATCGACACCCCGCGCCACCACCGCACCCACCTCGGCATCGCCGGGGCCTGAGCGCTTAGCGTACTTCGGCATCGCCGGGGCCTGAGCGCTTAGCGTACTTCGGCATCGCCGGGGCCTGAGCGCTTAGCGTACTTCGGCATCGCCGGGGCCTGAGCGCTCAGCGTACTTCGGCATCGCCGGGGCCTGAGCGCTCAGCGCACTTCGGCATCGCCGGGGCCTGAACGCTCAGCGCACCTCGGCGGACACCTGGGTGCCGAGTTCGCGGAAGCCGAGTCGGGCGGCGACCCGGCGGGAGGCCGGGACGCGGGCGCGCCACTGGGGGAGAAGGCCGGCGGCGAGGGCGTGCCGGGCGGAGGCGGCGGCGGTGTGACCGGCGAGGCCGCGGCCGCGGTGGGCCGGGTCGGTAAGCACGCCGAGATGGGCCGTTTCGAACGGCCAGGCGCGGTAACCGCAGGCGGCGATCGCCCGGTCGTCGGCGAGCACGGTGAAGACGGGGGAGGTGAGGTCTTCGAGTCCGGCCTCGTCGGCGTCCTGCTCTCCGGCCCGGCGCACCAGGTCGCGCAACCGGGGGTCGGTGGGCGGGAGTTGGACTGTCGAGAGGGTGGTGGGTGGTTGGGGTCGGAGCCCGTCCGGGGCGAGGTAGGCGAGCGTGGCCGGGCCCAGCAACTCGCCGATCGGGAGGAGTTCGCGCAGCCGCTCGGCGTCCCCGGTCACCGCCGTCGGGTCCTTCCGCAGCGCCGCGCGCACCAGCCGCGCCCGCCGCTCGTCCGGCGCCGTCGCCAGCACCGCACCCCCGAGTGCGATCAGCCCGACCCACCCGGGCGGGCACAGGCCGGAGCGCGGCACGACGGCGACGGCCACCCCGCCGGGTGGCGGGAAGGTCGTCCCGGCCAGACCTTCCCAGAGACGCCAAGCGGCTTGCGGCAGCGAAGAGTTCGTCATTGCCGCATCCTGCCCGGCCTGCCGCGCGCCCGGCACCTCGATTTCCGGGAGGGGCCGGGGCGGCGAGTCGAGGTGACGTCAGGTCGGTTGACCGGGGTTGGTAGCGTGAGGCCTTTCGTGGTCCGACGAGTCGGGGGTGTCGCGGTGACCACCATGGTTGTCGTCAGGTACGGGGCCAGTGGCAAGCTCATGGACGTCCACCGGCCCGCGGACGCGCCGGAGCCGATGCCCGCGGTGCTGCTCTGGCACGGCCGGGGCCCCGACGAACGGGACGTCCTCGCGCCCGTCGCCCGCGCCGCGGCGGAGCGGGGCGTCGTCGTCCTGGTCCCGGACTGGCGTCCCGACGCACCGGACGGCGGGCGAACGCACCTGAGGGAGTCGGCCGCCTTCGCACGGCAGCACGTGGCCGAGTTCGGCGGGGATCCCGAGCGGATCGCGCTCGCCGGCTGGTCGCTGGGCGGCAAGGCCGCCGTGGGCGTCGCCGTGAACCCCGGAGCCTTCGGCGACTGGAGGCCGCAAGCCGTGGTGGGAATCGCCGGCGCGTACGGATCGGCGGCACCGACCACCGGTACCGTCCCGCTCGACGACCTGCGCGTGGGCGGCGACGAGGGGCCGCCGGTACCGGTGTGGCTGGTGCACGGCACCGCCGACGCGGTGGTGGACGTCGAACGGTCACGCGAGTTGTTCACGGCTCTCACGGAACGGGGCCGGCCGGTGCTGCTCCACGAGGACGTGACCGACCACGCCGGCGTCATCATGACCGAGTTCGTCCCCGAACACGCCCGCTGCCTGCCCAGCACCGCCGACCACGCCGTGCGGGCGGGGACGCGGACCGCCGAGGTGCTGGCGCGCGCGGCGGGCATCGCTGCGCACAACTCCGGCCGGCGGTTGTGAGATGACGCGCTGAAGGCGGCGGCAGTGCAGCGAAGGGTTCAGCGATCGAGCCCCAGTGCGTCGGGAATGCCCCCGATCCAAGCCGCTCGATCAGGTTCCTGTGCGGCAACGCGGTCCAGCCTCTCGATGAACCGCCGGCGCTCCTCCGGCTCCATGCTGCCCAGCTCGTGGGCGATCTCTTCCAGGGCGTTCAGCGCAATGTGCGAGTCATGGCCCACCGCGACGAGGTCGTCCAAGGCCGCGATCGCCGCCAGCAGGGCCCTGACGACTTCGTCCCCCCGAGTCACAACTTCGCCTTCCTCGATGTGAGTTGTCACGGTGCGACGCCGCCGCAGGAGCCTGCCGGACCGGTCAGTGGCCGCCGCGGGGGCGTTCGCAGCCGCCTTCGAGGTAGGCGCCGTGGACCTCGATGCGGGCGGCGGAGGAGAGGTTGCCGGTGAGGCAGCCGCCCGGGCCGGGGACGGAGAGGGTGAAGTGGATGCCGTCGCCGTAGGGGGTGAAGTTGGCGTCGGGGTAGCCGAGGCCGGTCATCAGGGTGCGGGCCTGGCTCACGTCGATGGGGGCGGACTTGACGGCGGCCGTGATGCGGGCCGCGTGGGCCTCGCCGCGGCAGCGCTGGTTGTCCGTCAGGGTGGCCATCTGCAAGTAGGCGTGGTTCTCGGCGTACTTGGAGTTCTCCGGGTCGGTCCCGGAGGTGGCGGGCGGCGGAGTGGGCACCGTGGTGGCCTTGTCCGCGCAGAGCTTCGCCACGTCGGGGAACTTCCGGTCCACTTCGGCGAGTTGCTGCTGCCAGCGCTCCTGCGCCTCCTGCTGGGCCTGGTTGATGCTCGCCGAGGTCTGCGGGGTCGGGGCCGCCTGACCGGAGTCGGTCACGTGCTTGCTGCCGCAGCCGGTCAGGGCCCCGGCGGTGGCGAACACGACGGCGGCGAGGACCAGGACAGGACGCTTCACGGCGAGTACTCCAAAAAGACTGTGGCGGGCCCCGGGCGGCCCGTCCCCCCGGCAGGCGATCCTTCCGTGTGCGATGGACCGTCCGACAGAGTATCCGTACTCAGGTTCGGGGCCCGAAATTCGGTGGAACGACCGGGAAGGAGCCGCCACGATCGTCGAATGGGAGCATTGGACGGCGTGGCGGCAAGAGTCGCCGACGGGGCCACCGTTGAGTTCCGGCCGAGCGGTTCGTCGATGGTGCCGCTGATTCGTAGTCGGCAGTCGGTGCTCGTCGCACCGGTGGACCCGACACTGCTGAAGGTCGGCGACATCGTGCTCGCCCGGGTCGCCGGCACCGTGTACCTCCACCTGGTGTCCGCCCTCGATCCGGCCCGGCGGCGCGTGCAGATCAGCAACAACCGGGGCCGCGTGAACGGCTGGACGGGCCACGACCGGGTCTTCGGCATCTGCGTCTCGGTCGACGGCGTGGCGCGGCCCGGCGCGTCGAGCCGGACGATGCCGGTCGGGTCGGGTGATTCCGCGTGAAGGACGAACACCTGCGACACCGCTCGTCGTTCGGCGCCGCAGCCGGAGCGTACGCCGCGCACCGTCCGGACTACGCGCCGGCCGCCGTCCGGTGGGCGCTCGAACCGGCGCCCGGGCGGCGGGTGCTGGACCTCGGGGCCGGGACGGGCAAGCTCACCGGGTGCCTGCTCGCGGCGGGCGCCGAGGTCGTCGCCGTCGAACCCGACGCCGCGATGCTGTCCCAGCTGCGCCGGGAACTGCCGGAGATGCGGGCGCTGGCGGGGTGTGCGGAGTCGATTCCGTTGCCGGACGGGTCGGTCGACGCCGTGCTGTCCGGCAACGCGATGCACTGGTTCGACATGGACGCGGCCGGCCCCGAGATCGCCCGGGTGCTCGCCCCCGGCGGGGTGCTGGCCGGCCTGTGGAACCTGTTCGACGACGGAGTCGCCTGGGTCGCCGGGCTCGCCGAGGCCGGCGGGAGCGCGGCGATCGGGCCGCGCGACGTCCCCGCGAGCTGGCGCGCCGGGACGGCCCGGATGCACCTGCCCCCGGCCGGCGGGCCCGCCCGGTTCGGGGCCGCCGAGCAGGCCGAATTCCCGCACGGCCAGCGCCGGACCGCCGATTCGCTGGTGGCGACGCTCGCCACCAAGGCGGGCCTGCTGGTCATGCCGGAGGCCGAACGGGAGGCGCGGCTGGCCCGGGCCCGGGACTACCTGGCGGGCCGGCCGGAGACGGCGGACGGCGAGTTCGTCCTGCCGATGCTGACGGGGGTGCTGCGGGCCCGTCGGCTGTGAACTGCGGTCAGGGCCGGTCCTCGTGGAGGGGGATGGCGTACACCGGTTCCGGGCCGAAGCTGGTGAAGCCGGACTTGTGCAGGATCGGGCCGGACGTGGCCGGGTTGGCCTTGACCAGCGCCATCGTCGCGCCGTGCGCCGCACCGTAGTTCAGCCGGGCGCCCAGCACCGCGCGGTACACCCCGCGACCCCGCCACGGCTCGGCCGTCACGCCGCCGGTGAGCCGGGCGACGCCGTCCACCACCGAGACGCCGCCGGTGCCGACGGGCTCGCCGTCCACATAGGCGACGAGCAGGCCGCCGTGGCCGGCCGGGACGGTCTCCGCGTTCTTCGCCGCGACCGCCTCGATCCGTTCGGCGGGCGGGAGTTCGCCGCGGAACCCCGCGGCCTCGATCGTCAGCCCGTCGAGGGCCGTCGTCACGTCGGTGGCCCAGCGCAGCTCGACGTCCACCGCCGGGGGCCGGAGTTCGGGCGCACCGTCGCCCAGATCGGCGGCCAGGATCTCCAGCACGATCTTCACCTTCCCGCCGCGCGCGGACAGTTCGGCCTCCAGCCCCTCCGGGGCGCCGAGCAGCACCTGCCAGTCCAGCACCGGCGGCCCGAAGGCGCGGGCCCGCGCCATCAGGGCGTCAACGGCCTGGTCCACTGGGCGAGTCGGTGTGAAGGAGACCACCGAGAGGTCGAACGGGCAGTAGTCGGGCAGGCGGAGGAAGGTGAACTCCGGGTCCTCGACGACCTCGGCGTCGTCCGGCATCCACACCCAGGCCGCACCGGCGGCGGCGACGTCAGAAACTGTCAGGCTCATGCGGGGGAGCGTAGACGGGTGGGCGATGGTGTCCCTGGCGCTGTTACGTGATCACGACGTTTCGGTGACGCGGCTGGTGCGCGGGGTGAGGGCAGGTCAGAGGCTATGGGCGAGGCGCTCGGCGTGGTCGCGCATCCGGGGGCGGTCCTCGGCGGCGGCCGTCTAACCGGCCTCGGTTGCCGTAGGGCCCATCATATTGTCTGAGGACGATCGGGCGAGCGAGGAGTGGACGACGTACAGGGCGTGGTGGCGGTGCGGTGCGCGGATTCGGCGGGCGTCGGAGTGCGGCTGGCCAAGCGAACGGGGTCGGAGGCCGGGGGCGGTGCGGTTCGCGGTGGAGGTGTGGGCGCCCGGGTTGGCCGCACGGGTGGACGAGGTGGTGGGCTGGGTGGGGGCGGCGGACGTGCGGGAGTTCGTCGATGGTGAGTAAGGGGAACTGTGCGAGGGCGAGATCGGCGACGCCCCAGGAGTCGCGGCTCCTTCCCTGCTCGCCGTCGAGCACGCTGAACCCGTGCCACTGCCCGAGGAGACAACGACCTGACCCGGGCCTGGCAGGTAGGCGAGTGGTTCGATCTCGGGGAGCCCCTCTGCGGAGCGCGTCCGGACAGTGGACCGGAAATGCCGGGATCCTGGGTCGCGTTCAAACTCGGAGTAGATGCGCTGGAATTCGGTGGCGTTCACCGGCCGGCCATCGTTGAGGAACACGGGCTCGACTAGCGGCAATGTTTCGCCGTCTCCATAGATCTGGTCGACGGTCGCCCAAGCGATGACGGGGCTGACCAGAACCTGCACATCCCGCGACTTGTCGCTCTGGGAGTACTGGTTCACGGACGTGGTCGCGTACCAGTTGGCCGGTACCGGGATGATGGAAGTGATGCGGTTCTCGAACGGCTCGGACATCGAGTCCTTCTCTGGTGAGACCCCTGTGGGTCCATTGGAATGGGCTGCCAGGCGGCATGGGCGAAGCATATTCCAATGGAGTGGCGAGGATTTGACGGTCAATCCTGGCAGCGGTCACGGCAAGCCCGGCGACCTACTCGGTGAACTGGATCGGACTCATCGGTCGCTGGGGCTGAACCCGATACGTCCACCCGGGCTGGGTAGAATGTCCCTCATTGACGAAGACGGCCTCGTACACGCTGCACTGCAGGCGGAATACTTCGTCCTCCGCGGTGATCAGATCAATCGAGTATGGTCCGACCGGAAGGACCGGCCGCCTGCCCTCCGGCGTGATCTTCCACGAGAAGTCAGCAGGGCATGCGTGGCAGCACGATTTTGGTGCGGTCGGGAACGCGCAGGGATTCGGTTTCATGCCTGGGGATTCGTGCTTCACCTATGCGGCAGGTGGGTCTTCTTCACCGAACCCACCCGCTGTCGCAACCTGCCGTGCGCACTTCGGCACCGGCGGGATCGAACGCCCGCGAGTCGCCCGCCGTGTTCCTCTCGGCCTGGACCTGGCGCAGCATTCGGGAGGACATACCGTCGAGCGCCCAACTGGCGTACGGGTTGTCCGCGGCCAGTCGCGGTGCGGATGGCATAGTCGGGACGGGGCCGCGGACAGTGGGGGGCGAAGACCACGACGGACAAGGTGTCTGGCGAGTCGTCGAAGACTCAATACATGACCCGACCTCCGGCGCCCTTGATCGAGGTGATGGGTTGGACGGGAGTATCAGGGCGCGGTGAGAGTGCCGGGCCCGGCGGTTTGCGGGTGGCCCCGACGTAGCAGCAGGGTGGGAACGGTTGCCAGACCGAGGGGGGCCTTCCCGGTTTTCGATCAGGATGACTGACGCAACGGCCGCTAGGAAGCGAAGAGCTGGTCGGTGAGAGATCCAAGTTCCGGTCTTTGCAGGAGTATTGACGATCCGGCACATGGATCGGCTGGAGGATGGCAAAATTGACGGACGCACAGCTGACTCAAGGCCTTGGGGGATCGCGTGTCAGTCGAGTTGGCGCAGCTCGTGGAGCAGACCGGGCCGTATCTCAGCGCGGCAGTGAGTGCTTACGGGGCTACGGTACTCACCCGGGCGCAGGATACGGCGGCTGATGCCACAGTGAAGCTAGGACAACGGATCCTCCAGGCTGTGTGGCGTCGGCGCGCCAGGCCTGATCAAGCTGCTCTCGCTGTCGCGTTGGAGGACGCCGCCGGGCAGCAAGATCCGGCGGCATCCACGGAGCTGCGTCAGCAAATCGAACGGGCGTTCCGTGAGGACGGTCAGTTGCGGGAAGAGATCGCTGCAATGCTGCCGCGTGCGCCACGAACTGTCATCACTGCCTCGGGCGAGCGCGGCGTCGCGGCCTATCACATCGATACTGTGATCAGCGGCGACAACAATTCGATCCAGTGATGGGGCAGCCCAACGAGTCAGCCGGCGAGCGCCGGATCATATCGGAGGGTGAGCGCGGAGTCGCCGCTGACAGCATTGGTGTGGTGGTTAGCGGTGACCTCTACATCTTGCCAGCAGAGGCTGGTAGATGGCCGGGCCGCTCCGGTGGCTCTGAGACATTGGCGGGCTCGGGCCCTGTCATTTGGTCAGTGCCGTCGCGGAACCCACTGTTCACAGGGCGGGATCATGCCTTGGCCGACCTGCGCGCCGCGCTGGCCAACAACAAGGCAGGTTCCCGGCGATCGCTGTATGCCCTGTCCGGGCTCGGCGGCGTGGGTAAGACTCAGGTCGCGCTGGAGTACGCGCACCGGTACATGTCGCACTACGACCTGGTGTGGTGGATCGACGCGGAGCAGAGCGAGAACGTCGTCGTCGGCCTCGCCGAACTCGCGGGACGACTCGGCCTGCGGGTCGGTGAGAACGTCAACGAGGCCGCCCAGTCCGCGCGTGACGCGCTGCGGCAGGGGCTGCCCACGCCGAACTGGCTGCTGATCTTCGACAACGCCGACGAGCCGGGCGAGATCCGCCGGTTCTTCCCCGACGGTCCCGGCCACATCCTGGTCACCTCCCGCAACCAGGGCTGGTCCGGGCAGGCCGGCGTGCTCAACGTCGACGTGTTCGACCGGACCGAGTCCGTCGACCACCTCACCCGGCGGGTCCGCGGCCTGACCCGCGCCGACGCCGACCGGGTCGCTGAGGCCGTCGGCGACCTCCCGCTCGCGGTGGAAGTTGCAGCCGCGTGGCTGACTGCCACTGCAACCCCAGTAGACATGTACGTCAACCTCCTTCGGGCCGAGGCCACCAGGGTCCTTGCGGCGGGCGAGACCCCGGTCGACTACCCCACGCCCGTCGGCCTCACCTGGAACGTCTCCATCGCTCGGCTGCGGGAGCAGTCGCCTGCCGCCGTCCGGCTGCTGGAGTTGTGCGCGTTCTTCGCGCCCGAGCCGATCTCGCTCAAGCAGTTCTTCTTCTCCGAGCAGATGCGTCTCGCGCTCTACCCCTACGACGAGGAACTCATCGACACCTTCCTGCTCGGCAAGGTGCTGAGCGCGGTGAGCCGCTACGCCCTCGCCAAGACCGACGCCGGCTCCGGCTCCTTCCAGGTCCACCGACTCGTCCAAGCCGTTGTCCGCAGTGGCATGAGCGAAGTCGAACGCAACATCGCCATGCATCAGGTGCACCGCATCCTGGTCAACGCCCGCCCGTCCCGCGGAGATGCCGACGACCCCGCCAACTGGCCCACTATGGAAGCCATCTGGCCGCACCTCGCGCCGTCCAGGGCGCAGGACTGCGACGGGCGCGAAGTCCGTGAACTGCTCATCGACCGGGTCCGCTACCTGTGGAAGCGTGTCGACCTCGACCAGGCCCTGCAACTCGGCCGCCAGCTCGATGCCACTTGGATGCTGCGCTCCGCGGCCGAGCCCGGCCCTGCTGAGCAGAAGGTCTGGCGGCGGCAGATCCTCAGCCTCAGACTGCAGATTGCCAACGTGCTGCGCTCCCAGGGCTCGTACATCGAGGCACTGGAACTGGACCGGGCGACCCTGAACGGCCAGCGCGAACTCCTCGGCGAACACCACCCGTACGCCCTGATGACCGCCAACTCGATGGCCGCCGACCTGCGGTACCTCAACCGCTTCCAGGAAGCCCTCACCCTCGACCAGGACACCTACAACCAGTTCATCGAACTCTTCGGCGAGGACGACCCGCGCACCCTCTCCGTCGCCAACAACCTCGCCATCGACCACCGCCTGGTCGGCAACAGCGTCGCCGCCCGCGACCTCGACCAGGACACCGTCGAACGCCGCTCCGCCGTCCTCGGCCCGCTTCACCCCTACACCCTCGGCTCCAAGTCCAACCTGGCCCGCGACCTGCGCGAAATGGGCGACTACAAGGGCTCCGCGGAACTGCTCAGGGAAGTCGCCAATGTCTTCACGGCCCTTTCGCATTCTGGCCTTCCCGAGGGACTGCGCAACGCGAAGTCGCTCGCCGTCTCACTGCGCCGCGCCGGACAGTACGCCGAAGCCCGCGAACTCACCGAGCGCACCTACGAGCGGTACGTCGACCTGTACGGCCCCGAATTCCCCGACGCACTCGCCTGCCGGCTCAACCTCGCCGCGGACTTCAGTGCCGCCGGTGACAAGGAGACCGCCCGCGACATCGCCACCGATGTCTACGAGGGCCACCGGCGACTGTTCGGCGACGAGCACTCCTTCACCTTTGCCTGCGAGAACGACCTCGGCATCTATCTGCGCGGCTCCGGCGACACCGAGGGCGCCGTCCAGCACGGCCGCTCCGCGGTCGACGGACTCAGCCGCGTGCTCGGCGCAGACCACCCGTTCGCCCTCAACGCCGTCATCAACTTCGCCAACGCGCTCGCCGAGAACCGGCAGCTCGACGAGGCCGAACAGCTCGGCCGCAGCGCGTACGACGGCCTCGCCGCCCGCTACGGGGCCACCCATCCCGACACCCTGATCTGCCAGGCCAACCTCGCCATCACCCTCCGCGCGGCCGGACGGCGCAGCGAGGCCGAGAGCTTGCGCATGCAGGCCGTCGCGGCGCTCGTCGAACTCTTCGGCGAGGAACACCCGACTACCATCGCGGTTCGAAACTGGCACCGCGTTGATCGTGATCTCGATCCTCCTCCTTTTTGACCCGCTCATATGTCGCGGCCGGATGGGTGGCCACGGTGCCGTCCGGCCGGTGTCCCCTGGTTCACTGCCACCCGGCCGGTGACCTCGGGGGCGTCCAGCGCGAGCAGCCGGGCGTAGGTCTCGGCCGACAGCCCGTTCCAGTAGTCAGTGGCGGGGACGGCCAGCGCGGGCCAGGTTGCGTCGAGCAATTCTTCGACCGCGTCGGCCTGCGCTCGCCAGTTCCCGATGGCGGCGCGCCGGATTTCGGCCAGGGCGGCGTCCGGATCGGGGCGATGGGGGCACGGCGTCAGCGGCGCTGGCCCGTCCGTCGAGGGCATGGCGTGGAGGAACTGCTCGTCGGCGGTGAACGCGGCGAGCGCGATCCGGACGCACGGCTCGGTGCGCGCGCGGGCCTGCGGGCATACGGTTTTGCCGCGGTCGCCCGCCACCCGGACCATCGGGACGGCCACCGAGCAGTCCGGGTCCTGGGCGAGCGCGAGGATCACGGCAAAGCGGTCGTCGGTGAGCGTCTCGTCCCAGTCGTAGTGGTGGAGAACGTATCGCGCGAGTTCGTGTCGGACGTCCGCGTCCGGGCAGGTGGCGAGCAGGCGGCTCGTGTCGGCGGGTGTGTCCGGCCGGTCGATGGGCGGCCATCAGGGCCTCGGGGGCGTCCCCAGGAATCCGCTCCCGTGACATCGCCCCGGACGCGATCAGCCGGAGGAACGCCTCACGCCCGCCGACGGTCAGCGGGGCGTCGAGCTGGCCGGGCGTCAGTTTCGGCTGATCGCACAGTTCCGACAGGACACCGGAGGCGCCGTGGGCGATCAGCGTGTCGATGTGTTCGGGAAGCAGCGCGGGATTGCCGGCTGGGTTCCGCAGGACGTCGTGCGCGCCGCTGAGACTCGGGCGGGGTTGGGTCGGTGCGGCGCGGGATTTGTCAGTCCTGTTCGCTTCAATCGCGGGGACGGAAAGGGGGATGCCGGGATGGGGTCTCTGGGAGTGCTGTTCGCGCTGACCGAGAGCGAGCGGACGCGGCTGTTGGCGTGTGAGGGCGACGAAGAGGTCATGGCGCTGGTCGGGGAGGTGGAGGAGGCCTGGGACGGGCCGCGGGTGTGCGAGTTGGACAAGGCGTGGGACGCGCTGCACCGGTGTCTGACGGACGGTCGGCTGGAGTTCGAGAACGGGGAGTTCCCGCTGTCCCACGTCGTTCTGGGCGGGCGGCTGCTGCTGGAGGACGACGACTACGTGGCCTGCTACGCGGATCCGGCGCAGGTGCGGGCGGTGGCGGCCGCGTTGGAGGAGGTCGACGAGGAGTGGTTGCGGGGGCGGTACGCGGAGCTGGAGTTCGAGGAGTACGAGGGCGCGCGCGGCGAGGAGGACTTGGAGTACACGGTGTGCTTCCTGCCGGGCGTGCGGGAGTTCTACCGGCGGGCCGCGAAGGAGGGCCGGGCGGTGGTGTTCACGGTCGATCAGTGAGCGTGCCTGTCGCCGCTCTTCACGACTTTGCCATCAAATGATCATTCGTTTGCCAAGGCGATGACCACGGGCAGACCACCAGGACGGGTCGAATTCCCTTCGCACACCGACCCATTCGGCGAAAGGCGCCTCTCCGATGTCCAGCACTTCCGACCGTCCCACGCCCGACCAGCAGTTGCTCGCCGCCGCCGGACGGCTCGACCGGCGGCGGTTCCTGACCGTCACCTCGGCCGCCGCCGCGCTCGCGTTCGGCGTCAACCTGCCCGGCGCGCACGCCGAGGAGAACGAACTCGCGCCGCGGACCCTCACCGAGAACCCGTTCACCCTCGGCGTCGCCTCCGGTGACCCGCTGCCGGACGCGGTGGTGCTGTGGACCCGGCTCGCGCCGCGTCCGCTGGAGCCAGGGGTGGGGCTGCCGCCGGCGGGGAGTGTCAAGGTCGGCTGGGAGATCGCCCGGGACGAGCGGTTCCGCCGTGTCGAGCGGCGCGGCAGCGCGAAGGCGCACGCCGAGTTCAACTGGTCGGTGCACGTGGACGCGACCGGCCTGGAGGCGGCCCGCGAGTACTGGTACCGGTTCACCGTCGGGCAGTGGACCAGCCCCGTCGGCCGCACCCGCACCGCGCCCTCGCACGGCCGCAAGCTCGACAGCACCAAGCTCGGGCTGGTCTCCTGCCAGGCGTACGAGGACGGCTACTTCACCGCCTACCGCCACCTCGCCCAGGAGGACCTGGACGCCGTCTTCCACGTCGGCGACTACATCTACGAGTACGGCATCGACTCCGTCGGCGGCGACCGCAAGTACACCGACCGCGTCCTGCCCGCCGCCCTCAACCACGAGACCACCACGCTCGAGGACTACCGGCTGCGGTACTCGCTCTACAAGACCGACCCCGACCTGCAGGCCGCGCACGCCGCCCACCCCTGGTACGTCACCTGGGACGACCACGAGGTGGAGAACAACTACGCGGGCGGCATCCCCGAGAAGAACCAGGACCCGGCGCCGTTCGTCGCCCGCCGCGCGGCCGCCTACCGCGCCTACTGGGAGAACCAGCCGCTGCGGATGCCCAAGCCGGGCGGCACCGACCTGACCCTCTACCGCCGCTTCCAGTACGGGCAGTTGGCGCAGTTCGACATCCTCGACACCCGCCAGTACCGCGACGACCAGGCCAACGGCGACGGCTGGCAGTACCCCACCCCCGAATCCCAGGACCCGAAGCGCACCCTGATGGGCGCCACCCAGGAACGCTGGTTCGCGGACGGGCTGCGCCGCTCCAAGGCGCTGTGGAACGTCGTCCCGCAGCAGGTGGTGTTCTCCCGCCGCAAGAACACCACCGCCGCCAGCTCCAAGCTGTCCATGGACGCCTGGGACGGCTACCCCGCCGCCCGCGAGCGCTTCCTGACCGCCGTCGACCAGGCCGGCGTCAAGAACCTGGTGCTGCTCACCGGCGACGTGCACGTCGCCTACGCGCTCGACGTCAAGCGCGACTTCGACGACCCGAACTCCCGCACCGTGGGCGTCGAGTTCGTCGGCACCTCGATCAGCAGCGACGGCGACGGCGAGGCCCACCCCTCCAACTGGGCCACCCTGACCGCCGCCAACCCGCACATGAAGTTCTACGACGGCCGGCGCGGCTACACCGTGGTCACCCTCGACCGCCAGCACGCCCGCGCCGACTACCGGGCCGTCACCCACATCACCCGCCCCGACGGCACCCTGCTCACCGCCGCCTCCTTCGTCACCGAGGCCGGCAACCCGGGCATCCGGCCGGCCTGACACGAGCGGTGGCCTGCGACGGTTCGTGAGGATCCGGGCCGTCGCAGGCCGCCGGTCAGACCCGACGGGGAAGCCGTCACACATCTTCACCGTCAGTTGTGGAGGAAGCCCTCCAGGGACGCCGCGAGGGCCACCGGGGTCTCGTACATCGGGTAGTGGCCGCTGCCGCCCAGCTCTTCGAGTTCGGCGTTGGGGTAGTGGGTGAGGAAGGTGCCGCGCATCACGTCGGCGGTGAGGGCGAGGTCGTGCTCGCCGACGATCACCTTGACCGGCACCGGGTTGCCGCTGATCCGGTGCTCCAGGTCGGCCGTCGCCCAGTCGCGGACGTAGCCGCCGAACGCCTCGGGGGCGGACAGGCGGAGGGACTGGTCGACCATGCGGTCCAGCCAGACCCGGCCGGCCCGTTGGCCGGTGACCAGGTCGAGGATGGCGAGGCGCTTCTCCCGGTCCTCGGCGGCGCCGTAGAACAGCGCCTCGCCCGCCTCGTCCAGCGGGTACGCCCCGGCCGGCACCGGCGCCAGGCCGACCAGCTTGCGCACCCGCAGCGGCGCCTCGGCGAGTACCTGCTGGGCCGCCTTCCCGCCCATCGAGTGGCCGACCAGGGAGAAACGGTCCCAGCCGAGTTCGTCGGCCAGGGCGAGCGCGTCGGCGGCGATCTCGGCGAGCGTGTACGTGCCGGGAACGTCCTTGCGCTGGCCGTAGCCGCGGTAGTCGAGGAAGGCGTAGCTGAAGGCGTCGCCGTCGAGGTAGTCGAGGAACGGGCCCCAGCCGGCGCTGGTGCCGAACCAGTCGTGGAGGACCAGGACATGGTGGTCGCCGGTGCCGGTCAAGCGGTGCGGAATCGTCATGCCCTCGGTCGTTCCCCGCGATCCGCCCGCCTGAACAGGCAGTTCACCCGGCATGGGCGGGGCCACCTGACGAACCGGAACCCCTGGGCCCGGGCTCAGTGCGGGCGCGGCGGGCCGGCCGGTGGCCGGTCCGGGTTCGCGGTGCTCAGCCGGGCGACCAGCTCGCGTTTGAGCACCTTGCCGCTGGGGCCGAGGGGGAAGGCGTCCACGAACTCCACCCGGCGCGGGTACTTGTACGGCGCCATCCGCTCCCTGCTCCAGGCGACGATCTCGGCGCCGAGGGCGGGGCCCGGCGTGCTGCCGGGGTGGGCCCGCACCACCGCGCAGACCTCCTCGCCGTGGACGGGGTGGGGGAGCCCGACGACGGCCGCCTGGGCGATCGCCGGGTGGCGGGCCAGGACGTCCTCGACCTCGCGCGGGTAGACGTTGTAGCCGCCGCGCAGCACCACGTCCTTCTTGCGGTCGACGATGGACAGGTAGCCCTCGTCGTCCTTGACGCCGAGGTCGCCCGAGCGGAACCAGCCGTCCACGATGGCCTCGGCGGTCGCCTCCGGCCGGTTCAGGTAGCCGGCCATCACGTTGTGGCCCCGGATGACGATCTCCCCGGTCTCGCCGGCGGGCAGCAGCTCGATCCTGTCCGCGACCTCCGCCCTGGCGATCTCGACCTCGACGCCCCAGATCGGCCGGCCCACCGTGCCGGGCCTGAGCGGCCACGCCTTCTGGTTGTAGGCCACCACCGGGGACGTCTCGGTCAGCCCGTACCCTTCGAGGACCGGGCAGCCGAACGTCTCGCGGAACGCGTCCAGGACCGCCACCGGCAGCGCGGCGCCGCCGGAGAACGCGCGGTCGAGCGCCGGCCTGCGCGGGTCGGCGCGGGCCGCGTCGAGGAGCGCCGTGTACATTGTCGGGACCCCCATGAACACGGTGCAGCCCTCCCGCACCATGAGCTCCAGCGCGCCCGGTCCGTCGAACCGCGGCATCAGGACCATGGTCGCCCCCGCCCGGAAGCAGGTGTTCATGCCGCAGATCTGGCCGAAGGTGTGGAACAGCGGCAGGCAGCCGAGCAGGACGTCGTCGGCGGTGAAGTCGAACGGCGACAGCATGGTCGTGTCGACGTTCATCACCACGTTGAGGTGCGTGAGCAGGGCGCCCTTGGGCCTGCCGGTGGTGCCGGAGGTGTAGAGGACCAGCGCGATGTCCCCGGGGTCGCGCGGCACCTGGCGGTCGATCGGGGCGCTGCGCGCCGCGAGCGCGTCCAGCTGCCGATCGGGGGCACCCTCCCGCTCCATGACGGTGAGCAGGGGCGTGCCGGCCGTCTCCGCCGCCTGGCCGCCCTCGGCCAGCAGCGGGGCGGCGCAGATCAGCGCCACCGCCCCGGAGTCCCGCAGGACGTACGCGATCTCGTCCGCCCGGAGCAGGGCGTGGACCGGGACCGCGACCGCGCCGAGCGCGAGCACGCCGAAGTAGGCCAGCGGGAAGTGTGGGGTGCTGGGCAGCAGCAGCGCCACCTTGTCGTCGGGGCCGATGCCCCGCGCGCGCAGCACCGCCGCGTACCTCCGCGCCCCGTCCCACAGCTCGCGGTAGGTGATCTTCCGGGCGCCGGACACGATCGCCGGGTGCTCCGGCCGGCGCAGCGCGGACTCGGCGAGGATGGCCGCCACGGAGAGGGTCACGGGGGTCTCACCCGCTCGCTTCCGCGGCCAGCCGCGCCTTGTCCGGTTTGCCGACACCGGTGAGGGGCAGCTCGGAGCGGACGCGGATCCGCGCGGGGACGTGCTTGGGCGAGACGGTCGCCCGGACGTGCTCGGCCAGCTCGTCGGGGCCGGCCGTGCCCGCGTCGCGCAGCACCACGGCGGCGTGCAGGTACTCGATCCGGTCCCGGTCCCGGACGCAGAAGACGGCGGCCTGCACCACGTCGGGGTGGGCCAGCAGGGCGTTCTCCACCGTCACCGGATGGATCTTGATGCCGTTGGTCTTGATCACCTCGCCGATCCGGCCGCGCAGGTGCAGGTAGCCGTCACCGTCGACGAAGCCGAGGTCGCCGGTGTGCACCCAGCCGTCCCGTACGGTCCGGGCGGTGAGCTCGGGCTCGGCCACGTACGCGCTCATCGTGAAGGGCGACCGGACGCAGACCTCGCCGATCTCGCCGGGCGGCAGGTCGTGGTGGTCGTCCGGATCGGTGATCCGGACCCAGTCGGGCATCGGGCGGCCGACCGTGGCCCGCAGCCGGGCGTCGAGGTGTTCGGCGGGCGAGAGCATGCTGACGAAACCCGCCTCGCTGGTCGCGTACACCTGGAGCAGCACGTCGCCGAAGACCTTGACCGCTTCGGCCAGTCGCTCGGGGGACGCGGGGGAGCCCAGGTAGGTGACCATCTGCAGACTGGACAGGTCGGTCGAGCCCAGCTCCGGATGGTCCATCAGCAGGTACAGCTGCGGAGGGGAGAGCAGCATCCGGGTGATCCCGTGCCGCGCGACGGAGCGCAGCACGTCGCCCGGCTCGAAGCCGTCCCGCAGGACCACCGAGCCGCCGGACGCGAGCGAGTCGTCGGCCGTGGCGCCGCTGGAGTGGCTGAGCGGGAGGCAGGCCAGGTAGACGGACCGCCAGCGCATCTGGAGCCCGGCGGAGATGAAGCCGTTGCGGGCCCGGAAGTCGAAGGCGATGCCCTTCGGCTCGCCGGTCGTCCCGCTCGTGTACGTCACCACCGCGGGCCGGTCGGGGGCGATCTCGATGCCGGCCGGGTCCAGCGCGTCCGGGTCCCCGGTCGTCAGGTCCAGGACGTCGGGGCCGAGGTCGCCGAGGGCGACCAGGGTGAGCGGCGTGCCCAGCCGCTCGCGCAGGTCGCGGGCGGACGCCAGGTTCTCCTCGTCGACGGCCAGGTGCGTCGCGCCGGTGTCCCGGAGGATCTTGAGCTTGGCGCCGGCGGCCAGGTGGTCCGCCGGGTCGACCGCGTTGGTGGTGTGCAGGTGGACCACCGTGGCCCCGACCAGGTTCGCGGCGTACCGCAGGACCAGGGTCGGGGCGGTGTTGGTGACGGTCAGGATGGCGACCACGGCGCCGGCGCCGTGCCCGCCGGTCTGCCGGTGCAGGGCCTGCGCGGCAGACCGGACCAGGGCGGTCAGCTCCGCCGCGGTCAGCGTCCGGTCGCGCCAGGACAGGACCACTTTCTCCGGTTCCGCGGAGATTACCTCAAGGATCTGGCTGACATACGTTTCGTCCGACGGCATGGGAAACTCCAGTGGTGCCGTTTCGAGGAATTTCCGCACAGCCTACAACGGGCAAAGCGGGTCCACCAGGGGGCGTGAATCGGAAAAGCGGATGCGCGGCGGGTTCTCAATTGTCGCACCCCGCGCCATCGAAGTGATATTTCGCTCTGAGACAATTCCCTCTACCGGTCCGGGCCTCGCATCGGCGCAGTCTTCGGAGAAAAGGGTCGTCATGAACCAATACCTGGAGCTCTTCTCGCGGCGCATGAAGGAAGGTGGATCACCGAAGGCGAAACGGGAGTTCCTGGAGATCGGCCGGCTCGCCGGGAAATTCCCGGCGGCCAAGAGCCTGCGGGACGGGGTCACCTCCGAGATCAGCGTGTGGTGCAGCAACGACTACCTGGGAATGGGCCAGCACCCGCTGGTCCTGGCGGCGACCCGCGAAGCCCTCGACGAGTACGGCGCGGGCTCGGGCGGCTCCCGGAACATCGGCGGGACCAACCACTGCCACGTACTGCTGGAGAACGAACTGGCGGATCTGCACGGAAAAGAGGACGCCCTTCTCTTCACCTCCGGGTACACCGCCAATGACGGAGCCCTCACGGTCCTCGCCGGCCGGCTGGGGGACTGCGTCGTCTTCTCCGACGAGATGAACCACGCCTCGATCATCGACGGACTCCGCCACAGCGGCGCCGAGAAACACATTTTCCGGCACAACGACACGGCGCACCTGGAAGAGCTGATATCCGCCGCCGATCCCGACCGGCCGAAGATGATCGTCATGGAATCGGTCTACTCGATGGCGGGCGACGTCGCCCCGCTCGCCGAGATCGCCCGGATCGCCCGGAAATACGGCGCGATGACCTTCCTCGACGAGGTCCACGCGGTCGGAATGTACGGGCCGCAGGGAGCCGGTATCGCCGCCAGCCTGGGCATCGCGGACGAGTTCACCGTCATCATGGGAACGCTCGCCAAGGGATTCGGCACCACCGGCGGGTACATCGCCGGTCCCGCCGAACTGGTCGACGCGGTGCGCGGCCTGTCCCGCTCCTTCATCTTCACCACCGCCCTGCCTCCGGCGGTCGTGGCGGGCGCGCTCGCCGCGGTCCGGCACCTGCGCACTTCCGACGAGGAGCGCGACCGGCTCCACGCGAACGCGCGGCTGACGCACCGGCTGCTCACGGAGCACGGCATCCCCTTCGTCTCCGACGGCTCCCACATCGTCTCGATCTTCGTCGGGGACGACGCGCTCGCCCGGCGGATCTCCGCCCTGCTGCTGGAGCGCCACGGCATCTACGTGCAGGCGATCAACGCGCCCAGCGTGCGCGCGGGACAGGAGATCCTCCGGAGCGCACCCGGCGCCGTCCACCAGCCCGCACAGGTCGAGGCGTTCGTCGCGGCACTGGACGGGATCTGGCGCGAGCTCGGGGTGCCGCGCATTTAGGGCTGCACGGCCGACCCGCTCCACGGGGTACGCGCGCGGCCCTCCCGCCGCTCCGCGCCCCGCCCGCTCCACGGGGTACGCGCGCGGCCCTCCCGCCGCTCCGCGCCCCGCCCGCTCCCCGTACCCGCGTCGTGTCGCGGCCCGCGCTATCGGGCTGCTATGCGGCAGTGGGCAAGATCGACGTCGCAGGTCCGGTGGGGGTACGCGCCGGGCCTGACGAAGGCGTCCCGGTCGGCGCGCGCCCCGCGAGAGCGGGCGCCCGCCACGGTTCGGCGACCGGTGGTCCCGCTCGCCGTGAAGGAGTCCGAAGACACGATGGCGCACCCCGACGGTACGGAAGCACCGCTGCTGTGGACACTGGCCGGCAGCGGCAGGGAGTCGCTGGCGGCCGGCGCGCGCGGCCTGCACGGGTACCTGGCCGGTCGTGACGACTGGAGCCCCCAGGACATCGCGCTCGCCCTCGCGCGCACCGCCTCCGAGGGGAGCCGGCGGGCGGCACTGGTGGCCGACCGCCGGGACGGGTTCCTGCGGCGGCTGGACGCGCTCGCCGACGGCAGGAGCATGCCCGGCCTGGTCGAGGGCACCGCCGCGGCGGGCCGCCGGGTCGCCTTCGTGTTTCCCGGACAGGGCGCGCAGTGGCCCCGGATGGCCGTGGACCTGCTGGACACCTCCGCGGTGTTCCGCGACCGGATGGACGCGTGCGCGCAGGCCCTCGAACCGTTCACCGACTGGTCGCCGATCGACGTGCTCCGCGACCCGGACGCGCCGGGCGCCCCCGCCGCGGACCGGGCCGACGTGGTGCAGCCCCTGCTGTTCGCCGTGACGGTGTCGCTCGCCGAGCTGTGGCGCTCCCACGGCGTGGAACCGGCCGCCGTGCTCGGGCACAGCGTCGGCGAGGTCACCGCCGCCGCGGTCAGCGGCGCGCTGTCCCTGGACGACTCCGCACGGGTGGTCGCCCTGTGGAGCCAGGCCCAGGCGACCCTGGCCGGGCAGGGCGACATGGTCTCCGTCATGGCCCCGGCCGACGAGGTCGAGCCGCGGCTGCGCCGCTGGGACGGCCGCCTCGTCGTCGCCGCGCACAACGGCCCGCGGTCCGTGATCGTCTCCGGCGACCGCGACGCCGCGGCCGAACTCCTCGCCGACCTGGCCTCGGAGGGGGTGCACGCACGGCGGATCGCGGTCGGCCTGGCCGCCCACTCCCCCCACATCGACGCGATCGTCCCCCGGATGCACGCCGACCTCGCCCCGATCCGGCCCCGCACACCGCAGCTGCCCTACTACTCCGGACTGACCGGCGGACGACTGGACGCCCCGGTCCTGGACGCCGACTACTGGTGCCGCAACCTGCGCAACCCTGTCCGGTTCCACCAGGCGGCCGGCGCCCTGCTCCGGGACGGGTACGGCGTCCTGCTGGAGGTCAGCCCGCACACCGTGCTGACCTCCGCCCTCACGGACTGCGCGGAGGAACACGGCGCGCAGGCCGCCGTCCTCGGAACGCTGCGCCGGGACCAGGGCGGTCCGGGCCGGTTCCTGACCTCGCTCGGCGACCTGTACGTGCACGGTGTCACCCCGGAACGGGAACCGGAAGCGCCGTCCGCAGGGGTACGGGAGCTGCCGGCGGCGGTCCTGGCGGCGCTCGCGGAGCCCGGCCCGGCGGACCCGGACGGTGCGGGCGGCACGGGCGGCACGGGCGGCGGCCGGGACGCCGGCGGCGCGTTGTACGCGGAACTGGCCGGCATAGACGCCCCGGAACGGCGCGCCGCGCTGGCCCGGCTGGTGGACGAGGAGATCGCCGCGGTGACCGGGCGGTCCGAACCGGTCCCCGCCGACGTGGCCTTCCTCGACCTCGGATTCGACTCCGTCACCGCCGTGGAGCTGCGCAACCGGCTGAGCGCGGCGACCGCGCTGCGCATCCCGGCGACGGCCGTCTTCGACTGCCCGACCCCGGCGGCCCTGGTCGCGTACCTCAGCGCCCGGATCGGCGGCGACCGGCCCGACCTGCGCACGGACGCGGTCGAGCCGGTGCGGCGGCCCGCGGACGACGACCCCGTGGTGATCGTCGGCATGGGCTGCCGCTACCCCGGCGGCGTCGGCAGCCCCGACGACCTCTGGGAGCTGGTGTCGGCGGGCGCCGACGCCGTCTCCGCGCTGCCCGACGACCGCGGCTGGGACACCGCCGGACGGTACGACCCCGCACCGGGCACACCGGGCCGGTACTACCAGCGGGAGGCGGGTTCGCTCGCCGGCGCGGCCGACTTCGACGCCGAGTTCTTCGGCATCTCGCCGCGCGAGGCCCTCGCCATGGACCCGCAGCAGCGGCTGCTGCTGGAGACCACCTGGGAGGCGCTGGAGCGGGCCGGGATCGACCCGTCCACCCTGCGGCGGACCCCGACGGGCGTCTACGTCGGCGCGATGACCATGGACTACGGCCCCTCCCTCGAACAGGGCGCCGACGAGGGCGGCCACCTGCTGACCGGCAACACCGGAAGCGTCGCGTCGGGCCGCCTGGCCTACACCCTCGGTCTCGAGGGGGCGGCGGTCACCGTGGACACGGCCTGCTCGTCCTCGCTGGTGGCCCTGCACCTCGCGGTCCGGGCGCTGCGGTCCGGCGAGTGCTCGCTGGCGCTGGCCGGCGGCGCGACCGTGATGTCCACGGTCGGCATGCTCGTCGAGTTCAGCCGGCAGGGCGGCCTGGCCCCCGACGGTCGCTGCAAGGCGTTCGCGGCGGCCGCCGACGGCTTCGGCCTGGCCGAGGGCGTGGGCATGTTGCTGCTGGAGCGGTTGTCGGACGCGCGGCGTCTCGGGCATCCGGTGTTGGCGGTGGTGCGCGGTTCGGCGGTGAACCAGGACGGTGCGAGCAATGGTCTGACGGCGCCGAACGGTCCGTCGCAGCAGCGGGTGATCCGGGCGGCGCTGGCGGACGCGGGGCTGACCGCCTCGGACGTGGACGTGGTGGAGGCGCACGGTACGGGGACGCGGTTGGGCGACCCGATCGAGGCGCAGGCGCTGCTGGCCACCTACGGGCAGGGGCGGCCGGCGGACCGGCCGGTGTGGATCGGGTCGCTGAAGTCGAACATCGGCCACGCCCAAGCTGCGGCCGGTGTCGCGGGCGTCATCAAGTCGGTGCTGGCGCTGCGGCACGGTGTGATGCCCAAGACTCTGCACGTGGACGGTCCGACGCCCGAGGTGGACTGGTCGGCCGGTGCCGGACGGTTGCTGACGGAGGCTCGTGCCTGGGACGACACGGGCCGCCCGCGGCGGGCGGGCGTGTCCTCCTTCGGCATCAGCGGGACCAACGCCCACGTGATCCTGGAGTCCGTGCCGGCCGAGGCGGTGGAGGACGCCCCGCGTCCCGGGCCGGTGGTGTGGCCGGTGTCGGCGCGCAGCGCCGAGGCACTGCGCGCGCAGGCGGAGGCGCTGGTGGCGCGGGTGGCGGCGGAGCCCGGGCTCGACGTGGCGGACGTGGGCTGTTCGCTGGCGGTGGGGCGCGCGTCCTTCGAGCACCGTGCGGTGGTGGTGGGCGGGGACCGGAGCGAACTGCTCGACGGCGTGCAGGCGCTGGCGCAGGGTGCCGCGGTGTCCGGCGGCGGGCTGGTTTCCGGTCGGGTGGCGCTGGTGTTCCCAGGTCAGGGTTCGCAGTGGGTCGGGATGGCCGCCGAACTGCTGGCCGAATCGGCCGTGTTCGCGGAACGGATGGCGGAGTGTGAGCGGGCGCTGGCGCCGTACGTCGACTGGTCGTTGGCGGAGGCGCTTCGCTCGGAGGCCCTGCTGGCGCGCGTCGACGTGGTGCAGCCGGTGCTGTGGGCCGTGATGGTGTCGCTGGCCGAGGTGTGGCGCTCGTTCGGTGTGGTTCCGGAAGCGGTGGTCGGCCACTCGCAGGGCGAGGTTGCCGCTGCGTGTGTGGCGGGCGGTCTGAGTCTGGAGGACGGGGCGCGGGTGGTCGCGCTGCGTTCCCGTGCGATCCGCGCGTTGGCGGGGCGTGGCGGCATGGCCTCGCTTCCGTTGCCGGTGGACGTGGTGCGGGAGCGCATCGCGGGCCGGTTGTCGGTGGCGGCGGTGAACGGCCCGTCGTCCACGGTGGTCTCGGGCGATGCTGACGCGGTCGCGGCGCTGGTGGATGAGCTTGTGGGGGAGGGGGTGCGGGCGCGTTCGATCGAGGTCGATTACGCGTCGCACTCCGCGCACGTGGAGGAGGTCCGCGAGCAGCTGCTCGCCGATCTGGACGGCATCGTGCCGCTGTCCGCTGCGGTGCCGTTCTACTCGAGCGTCACGGGCGGCCAGTTGGACACGAAGGCCCTGGACGCCGAGTACTGGTACCGCAACCTGCGGGAGACCGTCGAGTTCGAGCAGGCGACCCGCGCGCTCCTGGCGGCCGGGCACCGCTTCTTCGTCGAGTCCAGCCCGCACCCGGTGCTGTCCGTCGCGGTGGGGGAGTCGGTCGAGGCGGCGGGTGCGGATGCCGTGGTGCTGGGGACCTTGCGTCGCGGGGAGGGCGGCCCGGCGCAGGTGCTGCGCGCGGTCGGACGCGGCTGGGAGCGCGGGCTGGGGGGGGACTGGTCGGGTGCCTTCCCGGGAGCGCGCCGCGTCGAACTGCCGACGTACCCCTTCCAGCGCACCCGCTACTGGCTGACGGCCCCCGCCGCCGTCCCGGCCGCCCCCGCCGAGGACCGCTGGGACGACCTGGAACTGCAGGACCCCGCCCGGCTCGCCGAAATCCTCGGGGTCGGCCGCGCCGCCCTGGACGAAGTCCTGCCCGCGCTGGCGACCTGGCGCTCCGCCAGGAGCCGTGAGCGGAAGGCGGAATCCTGGCGCTACCACGTCGCCTGGGCACCCCTGTCGGTCACGCCGGCGGACGGCCTCCCCGGTCGCTGGCTCGCCCTGCGTCCCGAAGGCGGCGACGCGGCGGCCGTCCTGGACGCCCTCCGCGAGGCCGGGGCCGACCTCCTCCCGTGCGTCGTCGCCGATCCGGGCGCGACCCGCGAACAGCTGGCCGCCCTGCTCACGGAGACCGCCGGGGAACAGCCGATCGCCGGCGTGCTGTCCCTGCTGTCCTGGGAGGAACGCCCCCACCCCGAACACCCCGACCTGCCCGGTGGTCCGGCGCTGACCCTCGCGCTGGCCCAGGCACTCGAGGACGCGGGCATCCGGGCCAGGCTCTGGATGCTGACCAAGGGACTGGCTGTCCTGGGCGGCGCGGAGCGGCCCGGACACGTCGGTCAGGCCGCCTCCGCCGCCCTGGGCCGGACGCTGGCCCTGGAGCACCCGCACCGCCGGGGCGGTCTGGTCGACCTGCCCGAGGTGCTGGACGCACGGGCCGCCCGCCGCCTGTGCGCGGTGCTCGCGGGAGCCGCGGCCGACGAGGAACAGGTGGCGGTGCGCTCCACCGGGGTCCACGGACGCCGCCTCCGGCCCGCGCCGTCCGTGCCGCCGAAGGCCCGTGCGGGCGGCCCGGACGCCCGGTGGCGGGGCACGGTCCTCGTCACGGGTGGCACCGGCGGCGTCGGCTCGCACACGGCGCGCTGGCTCGCGGGCCAGGGCGCGGAGCGGCTGCTGCTGGTCAGCCGGCGCGGCGCCGACGCCCCGGGTACGGACGCGCTGCGGGCGGAACTGACGGCGCTGGGCACCGAGGTGGCCTTCGCGGCGTGCGACGTCGCCGACCCGGCCGCCCTGGCGGCGCTGGTCGCCGACATCCCCGCGCGGTACCCGCTGTCCGCCGTCATCCACGCGGCGGGCGTCCTCGACGACGGTGTGCTCGACGCGCTGGACCCCGCGCGGCTCGCCGTGGTGCTGCGCGCCAAGCTGACCGCTGCCCGGAACCTGCACGAGGCCACCGCGGGCCTCGACCTGTCGGCCTTCGTGGTGTTCTCGTCGGTGATGGGCGTCGTGGGCAACGCCGGGCAGGGGAACTACGCGGCCGCCAACGCGGCCGTCGACGCACTCGTCGCCGCCCGCCGGGCCGCCGGGCTGCCCGGCACGTCCGTGGCCTGGGGCGCCTGGGCCGGACCGGGCATGCTGGCGGACGAGGTCGCCGGCCGGCTGCGGGACTTCGGCATGCCGGTGATGGAGCCCGAAACGGCCGTCACCGCGATCGGCCGGGCACTGGAGGCGGACGACGCGCTGGTCGTGGTCGCCGACGTCGACTGGAAGCGCTTCACCGCGGCCGTCGGCCTGCGGTCCACCGCCCTGCTCGACGGGATACCGGACCCGGCTGCCGCACGGCCCACCCAGGACACCGCCGCACCGTCGGCGGCCCGGGAGGGCGACGGCGCCGCCGACACCCTGCGGCAGCGGATCGCCGCACTGCCGCGCCACGAGGACCGGGTCGGGGCCCTCACCGAACTGGTCCGCACCCAAGCGGCGACGGTCCTGCGCCACCCCGGCGTCGCCGCCGTCCAGCCCGGAAAGGCGTTCTCCGCGCTCGGCTTCGACTCCCTGATGGCGGTGGAGCTGCGCAACCGGCTCGCCGCCGTCACCGGGCTGGCCCTGCCGGCCACCGTCCTCTTCGACCACCCCACCCCGTCGGCACTGGCCGACCGGCTGCTCGCGGAACTGGACCTGGACCAGGCCCTCGACCCGGGTCTGCCGGACGAGGCGAGCGACACCGCCGACCCCGTCGGCAACGAGCCGATCGCGATCGTCGGCATGGGCTGCCGCTTCCCCGGCGGGGTCGCCCGGCCCGAGGACTTCTGGCACCTGCTCTCCCAGGGCACCGACGCCGTCGGCGACTGGCCGTCGAACCGGGGCTGGGACACCGAGGGGCTGTACGACCCGGACCCCGACCACCCCGGCACCACGTACACCAGGCAGGGCGGCTTCCTGCACGACGCGGCCGAGTTCGACGCCGAGTTCTTCGGCATCTCGCCGCGCGAGGCCCTCGCCATGGACCCGCAGCAGCGGCTGCTCCTGGAGACCGCCTGGGAGGCGGTCGAGGGCGCCGGGCAGGATCCGACCGCGCTGAAGGACCGGCAGGTCGGCGTCTACATCGGCACCAACGGACAGGACTACTCCGCGCTGCTGGAGGGCGCCGAGGGAGTGTCCGAGGGCCACCTGCTGACCGGGAACACGGCCAGCGTGCTGTCCGGGCGGCTGTCCTACGTCCTCGGCCTCCAGGGGCCCGCACTCACCGTCGACACCGCGTGCTCCTCGTCACTGGTGGCGCTGCACCTGGCCGTCCAGGCACTGCGGCGCGGCGACTGCGAGCAGGCCCTCGCGGGCGGGGTGTCGGTGATGAGCACCCCGCGGCTGTTCGTGGAGTTCAGCCGTCAGCGCGGGCTCGCCGCCGACGGACGGTGCAAGGCGTTCTCGGCGGACGCGGACGGCACGGGCTGGGGCGAGGGCGCCGGCGTGCTGCTGCTCGAGCGCCACAGTGACGCCCTGCGCCACGGCCACCCCGTCCTCGCGCTGATCAGCGGCACCGCCGTGAACCAGGACGGCGCCAGCAACGGGCTCACCGCCCCCAACGGCCCGTCCCAGCAGCAGGTCATCCGCGCCGCCCTGGCCGACGCCGCGCTGCGCGCCGAGCAGATCGACGCGATCGAGGCCCACGGCACCGGCACCAGGCTCGGCGACCCGATCGAGGCGCAGGCGCTCCAGGCCGTCCACGGACCGGAGCGCCCGGCGGACCGCCCGCTGTGGCTCGGCTCGGTGAAGTCGAACATCGGGCACACCCAGGCAGCCGCCGGGGTGGCCGGGGTGATGAAGATGGTGCTGGCCATCCGCCACGGAGAACTGCCCGGAACCCTGCACGCCGGGACGCCGAACCCGCACGTCGACTGGTCCGACGGCGGCATCCGCCTGCTCACCGCGCACACCCCGTGGCCGGAGACCGGGAACCCGCGCCGGGCGGGCGTGTCCTCGTTCGGCATCAGCGGCACCAACGCGCACCTGATCATCGAGCAGGCGCCCGCCATCGCGGCCGTGCCCGCCCTGGACCGGACCGACACCCCGGCCGCCCCCACCACGGACACCCCGGCCGCCACCCCCGCCGCCGCCACGATGGCCCTCGCCGCGGACACCGCCACCCCCACCGCCCGCCGTACCGGCCCGCCCGTGCCGCTGCTGCTCTCGGCCAGGACACCGGAGGCCCTGCGGGCCCAGGCCGGCCGGCTGGTGGGCCGGCTCGACGCCGACCCGGACGTCGAACTGGTGGACGTCGCCTACTCGCTGGCCACCGGACGGGCCCCGCTCGAACACCGGGCCGCCGTCCTGGGACGGGACCGGGCGTCCGTTCGGCGCTCGCTCACCGCGCTCGCGCGCGGCACGACGGCGGGCCGACTGCTCACCGGCGGCGGCGTGCGCCCCGGCCGGACCGCCTTCCTGTTCCCGGGACAGGGCAGCCAGCGGGCCGGAGCCGGCGCGGAGCTCTACGGCGAGGACCCGGTGTTCGCCGACGCCCTCGACGAGGTGCTGACCGGCCTGGACCCGCACCTCGACCTGAACCTGCGCGACCTCCTGTTCGCCGAACCCGGAACCCCCGACGCGGAACTGCTCGACCGCACCCGGTACACCCAGCCCGCGCTGTTCGCCCTGGAGACGGCGCTGTTCCGGCTGGTACGGCACTGGGGCGTGCGGCCCGACCTGCTGATGGGGCACTCCATCGGCGAACTCGCCGCCGCCCACGCGGCGGGCGTGCTGGACCTGCCCGACGCCTGCGCGCTGGTGACGGCCCGGGGCCGGCTGATGGACGAACTGCCCGAGGGCGGGGCGATGGTGGCGGTCGAGGCCGGCGAGGAGGAAGTGCGCCAGGCCCTGTCGGCCGAGGACCGGGACGCGGTGGACATCGCCGCCGTCAACGGGCCCGCCTCCGTGGTCCTGTCCGGTGACGAGGACGCGGTACGCCGCCTGGCCGGGACGTTCCGCGACCGCGGCCGGCGCACCCGGCGCCTGAGCGTGAGCCACGCCTTCCACTCCGCCCGGATGGACGGCATGCTCGACGCGTTCCGGGACGTGGCCGAGTCGCTGACCTACCACGCGCCCGGCATCGAGATCGTCTCCAACCTGACCGGGCGCACGGCCACGGCTGCGGAACTCCGCTCCCCCGACCACTGGGTGCGGCACGCCCGGGGCACCGTGCGCTTCCTGGAAGGGGCCCGCCAACTGCGGGCCGCGGGCGCGACCACGTACCTCGAACTCGGACCGGGCGGCGTGCTGTCCGGCATGCTCCACGCCTGCCTCCCCGAAGCCGACTCCGACTCCGCCCCCGGCGGCTCCGCTCCCGCCCCCGGCGGCTCCGTTCCCGCCCCCGGCGGCCCCGGGGCGGTGCCGCTGCTGCGCGGGGACCGCGGCGAGTCGGACGCGGTCCGCACCGCACTCGCCTCGCTGCACCTGCGCGGCGTGGCGGTGGACTGGTCGGCGGGCTGGAGCGGCACCGACGTGCGGCGGGTCGACCTGCCCACCTACGCCTTCCAGCACCGGCGCTTCTGGCCGGTGGCCGCGCCGGACCCGGCCCCCGCCGCCTGGCGCGGCCGCCGGGGAATCGCGGCCCCCGCCGGCCCGCACCGCTACCGCATCGGATGGGAGCCGCTCACCGCGCCCGCGGAGCCCCGCCTCTCCGGCCGCTGGCTGCTCGTCGTCCCGGACGGACCCGGCGCCGAGGACACCGCGCTCGCCTGCGAACAGGCCCTCGCCGGACACGGCGCCGACGTGGTCGTGATCCGGGTCGGGGCCGCCGTCGAACGCGCCGAACTGGCCTCGCTGCTCCCGGAGTTCGGCTCCCTGGAGGGCGTCCTGTCGCTGCTCGCCCTGGCCGAGGGGCCGCACCCGGGCCTGCGGACGCTCGACGCCTGCCTGACCGGGACCCTGCTGCTGATCCAGGCCCTGGGCGGGAGCGGCATCGACGCACCCCTGTGGTGCGCCACCCGCGGCGCGGTGGCGGCCCACGGCACGGAGGAGGTCCGCCCCGAGCAGGCCCAGGTGTGGGGCCTGGGCCGGGTGGCGGCCCTCGAGCACCCGCTGCGCTGGGGCGGCCTGGTCGACCTGCCGGAGCTGCTGGACGGGCCCGCGCTGGAAGGGCTGTGCGCGGTGCTGGCCGGACTGGACGGCGAGGACCAGGTGGCCGTGCGCGTGCCGGTACCGCTGGGCCGCCGGCTCGTCCCCGCGCCGGAGCCCGCGACACCCGCACCCGCACCGTGGACGCCGCGCGGCACGGTCCTGGTCACCGGCGGCACCGGCGGCCTCGGCGCCCAGGTGGCGCGCTGGCTCGCGGAGCGCGGCGCGGACCACCTGGTCCTGCTCGGCCGGCGGGGCCCCGAGGCCCCGGGAGCCGACGCGCTGGTCGACGCCCTGGCGGCGCTCGGCGCCCGGAGCACCGTGCTGGCCTGCGACGTCGCCGACCGCACCGCGCTGGAACAGGTCCTGGAGCGGCTGCACGCCGAGGGCGACACCGTACGGGCCGTGGTGCACACCGCGGGACTCACCTCGGACACCGCGCTGATGGACTGCACGCCGGAGGAACTGGCCCTGCTGACGGCGGCCAAGACGCGCGGCGCGGCCCACCTCGACGCCCTGTTCGAAGGCCGCCAACTGGACGCCTTCGTGCTGTTCTCCTCGATCTCGGGCACCTGGGGCAGCGGCGGCCAGGGCGCGTACGCGGCGGCCAACGCCTACCTGGACGGCCTCGCCGCGGCGCGGCGCGGCCGGGGCCTGCCGGCGACCTCGGTGGCCTGGGGCCCCTGGGCCGGCGCGGGCATGGCCGAGGGAGCCGTCGGCGACGGCCTGCGCCGACACGGGCTGGTGCCGATGGACCCTGCGGCGGCGCTGTCCGCGCTCGGCCTGGCGCTGGCCCTGGACGAGGGCGAAGCGGTCGTCGCCGAGCTGGACTGGAGCCGCTTCGCGCCCACCTTCGGTTCGGTCCGGGAGAGCGCGCTGCTGCGCGGCCTGCCCGCCGCCGCGGAGTACCGGACGGCGGACGGCGGCCCCGCGGACACTTCTGTCGGGTCCGCACCCGGTACGGGCGGCGACCCCTCGTGGTCGCACCGGCTGCACCGGCTGTCCGGGCCCGAGGGCCGCAAACTGCTGACCGAGCTGGTCCGGAGCGAAGCGGCCGCCGTGCTGGGCCACGAGTCGGCCGTCGGCCTCGCCGCCGACCGCCCGTTCCGCGAGGCGGGCTTCGACTCGCTCACCGCCGTCGAACTCCGCAACCGGCTGGTCGCGGCCACCGCCCTGCCGCTCGCGCTCACCTCCGTCTTCGACCACCCGACGGCGGCCGCCCTCGCCGAGCACCTGTTCGCCGGGCTGAGCGGCACGGAACCGGGTGCCGACGACACGACCGGCACGACCAGCGCGACCGCGGCGGATCCCGCGGCGGCCGACGAACCCCTGGCGATCGTCTCGATGGCCTGCCGGTTCCCGGGCGGCGTCCGCTCGCCCGAGGACCTGTGGCGGCTGGTCGCCGACGGAGTGGACGCGGTCGCCGAGCTGCCCACCGACCGCGGCTGGCCGCTGGAGGACCTCTACGACCCGGACCCCCTGCACCCGGGCACCTTCTACACCACCGGCGGCGGATTCCTGGACGGGGCGGCCGAGTTCGACGCGGAGTTCTTCGGCATCTCGCCGCGCGAGGCCCTGGCCATGGACCCGCAGCAGCGGCTGCTGCTCGAAACCAGCTGGGAGGTCCTGGAGCGGGCCGGACTCGACCCCGCGTCGGTACGCGGCAGCGAGGGCGGCGTCTACGTCGGCGTCGCCTCCCAGGGCTACGGCACCGGCCCGCAGGACCCGTCCGACCAGGTCGAGGGGCACCTGCTCAGCGGCACCGTCACCAGCGTCGCCTCCGGCCGGATCGCCTACACCCTCGGCCTCGGCGGCCCCGCCGTGACCGTGGAGACGGCCTGCTCGTCCTCGTTGGTGGCACTGCACCTGGCCGGCCAGGCACTGCGCGCCGGCGACTGCTCGTTCGCCCTGGTCGGCGGCGCCGCGGTGATGGCGAGCCCGGACGTCTTCGTCGAGTTCAGCCGCCAGCAGGGCCTGTCGCCCGACGGCCGCTGCCGCTCCTTCGCCGAAGGGGCGAACGGCACGGGGTGGGGCGAAGGGGTGGGCGTCCTGCTCGTGGAACGCCTCTCCGACGCGCGCCGCCTCGGGCACCCGGTTCTCGCGCTGGTACGGAGCACCGCGGTGAACCAGGACGGTGCCAGCAACGGCCTCACCGCCCCGAGCGGCCCCGCGCAGCAGCGGGTGATCCGGGCCGCGCTGGCCACGGCCGGACTGTCCGGCGCCGAGATCGACCTGGTCGAGGCGCACGGCACCGGCACCGTGCTCGGCGACCCCATCGAGGCGCAGGCCCTGCTGGCCACCTACGGCCAGGACCGGCCCGCCGACCGCCCGCTGTGGCTGGGTTCGCTGAAGTCCAACATCGGGCACACCCAGGCCGCCGCCGGAGTCGCCGGCGTCATCAAGACGGTGCTCGCCCTGCGCAACGGCGTGCTCCCCGGCACCCTGCACGCCCATGAGGCGTCCAGCCGGGTGGACTGGTCGGCCGGCGCGGTCCGGCTGCTCGCGGACGCCCGCCCCTGGGACGCCCCGGACGGGGGCCGGCCGCGCCGGGCCGGCGTCTCCGCGTTCGGCATGAGCGGCACCAACGCCCACGCCGTCCTGGAGGAAGCACCCGCCACCGCCGACGGCCCGCCGCCCGGCGACCCGGCCGATGACCCCGCAACCACGGTTCCCTGGCTGCTCTCCGCCATGACCCCCGCGGCCCTGCGCCGCCAGGCGCGCCGACTGGGCGAGCACCTGCGGGCCGACCCCGACGCGGGCGCCGCCGCGGCCGCCCGGGCGCTCGCCACCACCCGCCCCGCCCTGCCCTTTAGGGCGGCCGCCACCGGCCGCGACCGCGCCGCGCTGCTCGGCTGGCTGGACGCCCTCGCGGCGGGCGAACCCGCCCCCGACGCCGTGCAGGACCGGGCGCGCGGCGGCCGCACGGTCTTCGTCTTCCCCGGCCAGGGCTCGCAGTGGGCCGGCATGGCCGCGGCGGCGCTCGACACCTCCGCGCCGTTCGCCGCCGCCATCGCCGACTGCGAACGGGCGCTCGCCCCGCACACCGACTGGTCCCTGACCGAGGTGCTGCGCGGCGCGCCCGGTGCGCCGACGCTCGAGCGCGTGGACGTCGTCCAGCCGGTGCTCTTCGCCGTGATGGTCGCGCTGGCCGCGCACTGGCGCGATACCGGGGTCACCCCGGACGCCGTCGTCGGGCACAGCCAGGGCGAGATCGCCGCCGCCTGCGTCGCCGGAGCGCTGTCGCTCGACGACGCGGCCCTCGTGGTGGCGCTGCGCAGCCGGGCGCTGCTGAGGCTGGCGGGACGCGGCGGCATGGTGTCGGTCGCCGCCTCCGCCGAGCGGACCACCGGCCTGCTGCCCGCCGGCGGACGCGCGTGCGTGGCCGCCGTGAACGGCCCCGAAGCCGTGGTCGTCGCCGGGGAGCCCCAGGAACTGGCCGCCCTGCTCGCGGCCTGCGAGCGGGAAGGCGTCCGGGCCAAGGCGATCCCGGTGGACTACGCGGCCCACTCCGCCCAGGTCGCCGAGATCGAGGACGAACTGCGCGAAGCCCTCGGCGGGATCCGCCCCCGCGCCTCGGCCGTCCCGCTCTACTCGACGGTGACCGGCGAACCCGTCGCCGGAGAATCGCTCGACGCCGCCTACTGGTACCGCAACCTGCGCGAACCGGTCGACTTCGCCGGAGCGACCCGCACCCTGCTGGACGCCGGCCACACCCTGCTCGTCGAGGTCAGCCCGCACCCGGTGCTGCTCGCCGGGATCGAGGCGGTGGCCGCGGAGGCCGGGCGGGAGGTGTCGGCGGTCGGCACGCTGCGGCGCGGCGACGGCGGCCGGGACCGGCTGCTGGCCTCGCTCACCGAGGCGTGGGCGGCCGGCGGCGGTCCGGTGGACTGGTCGCCCTGGACCGGGACCCCCGGCCCGGCCCCCGTCCTGCTGCCGACGTACCCGTTCCAGCGCGACCGGTACTGGCTGGCCACCCCGGGCCGGACGGCCGCCGCCACCACGGCGGTGCCGGCCGAGGAGGCACCGGAGGCCGCGGGCGACGACGGGACCCCCGCCGAACGGCTGGCCGCCCGCCTGGCCCCGCTGGACCGGCGGGCCCGTCGGCAGGCGGTGCTCGACCTGGTCGTCCGGCACTCGGCCGCGGTCCTCGGCCATCCCGGAACCGGCCCGGTGCGCCCGGAACGTACCTTCGCCGAGGTCGGCTTCGACTCGATGCTCGCGGTGCGGTTCCGGAACGCGCTGTGCGAGGCCACCGGGCTGGCCGTCCCGCCGACGGCCGTCTTCGACCACCCGACGCCCGAGGCGCTCGCCGCCTACCTGGACGCGGAGCTGTCCGCCGCGCCCGAACCGCCCTCGCCGCTGCTGGCCGAGCTGGACCGGCTGGCCGCGCTCCTCACGGCCGCCCCGCCCGGAACGGCCGACAGCGACGGGGTCGGCGAACGACTGGACGAACTGCTGCGCGGCTGGCGCAGGCGCGCCGGCGCACCGGGCGGCAGGGCGCCGGGCGGCGGGGCAGTGCCTCCCGGGGCGGTGGACGACACCGCCACGGTGACCGAAACGGCGACAGCGGACGAGCTGTTCGCCCTGATCGACAACGACTTCGGGAACGTCTGAGAGAGAGCTGGCACTGATGTCCGACGACAAGAAGCTGCTCGACTACCTCAGGCGCGCCACCGCCGACCTCGGTGACGCCCGGAGGCAGCTGCGCGAGGCCGAGCAGGCCCGCCACGAACCGATCGCCATCGTCTCCATGGCCTGCCGCTACCCCGGCGGCGCCGACACGCCCGAACTGCTGTGGGACCTGGTCGCCCGGGGCGCCGACGCGATCTCCGCCTGGCCGGTCAACCGCGGCTGGGACCTGGAGGGCCTCTACGACCCGGACCCCGAGCGGCCCGGCACCTCCTACACCCGCAACGGCGGCTTCCTGCACGACGCCGCCGAGTTCGACGCCGAGTTCTTCGGCATCTCGCCGCGCGAGGCCCTGTCGATGGACCCGCAGCAGCGGCTGGCCCTGGAGACCGCCTGGGAGGCGGTCGAGCGGGCCGCGATCGACCCCCGCGCGCTGCGGCGCACCGGCACCGGCGTCTTCCTCGGGGCGATCGGCAACGGCTACGGCGCGGGCTCGCGCCACCTCCCCGAGGTCCAGGGCCTGCTGGACACCGGAACCGCGAGCAGCGTGGTCTCCGGCCGGATCGCCTACACCCTGGGCCTGGAGGGCCCCGCGGTGACCGTGGACACGGCCTGCTCCTCCTCGCTGGTCGCCCTGCACCTGGCGATCCGCGCCCTGCGGGCGGGCGACTGCACGCTCGCCCTGGCCGGCGGTGTGTCGGTGATGGCGACCCCCGACCCGTTCGTGGCGTTCAGCCGCCAGCGCGCGCTGTCGGCCGACGGCCGCTGCAAGGCGTTCTCGGCGGACGCGGACGGCACCGGCTGGTCCGAGGGAGCGGGCATTCTGCTGCTGGAGCGGCTGTCGGACGCCCGCCGCAACGGGCACCCGGTGCTGGCTGTGATCCGCGGTTCGGCGACGAACCAGGACGGCGCGAGCAACGGCCTGACGGCGCCCAGTGGCCCGTCGCAGCAGCGGGTGATCCGGGCGGCGCTGGCGGACGCGGGGCTGACGGCGTCCGAGGTGGACGTGGTGGAGGCGCACGGTACGGGGACGCGGTTGGGCGACCCGATCGAGGCGCAGGCCCTGCTGGCCACCTACGGCCAGGGGCGGCCCGCCGAACGGCCGCTCTGGCTGGGCTCGTTGAAGTCGAACCTCGGCCACACCTCGGCGGCGGCCGGCGTGGGCGGCGTCATCAAGATGGTGCTGGCGATCGGGCACGGCGAACTGCCCAGGACGCTGCACGCGGACCAGCCGACCCCCATGGTCGACTGGTCGTCGGGCGCCGTGGAAGTCCTCTCCGAGGCCCGCGCCTGGGACGACACGGAACGCCCGCGCCGGGCCGGCGTGTCCGCCTTCGGCGTCAGCGGCACCAACGCCCACCTGATCCTCGAACAGGCCCCGGCGGAGGAAGCCGAACCGGCGGCCGAAACCGTGGCCGACGGCGACCCGCACCCGCTGCCCTGGGTGCTGTCGGGCCGCACCGACGAGGCGCTGCGCGCCCAGGCGGCCCGGCTGCTGGCCCACCTGAGCGCCACCCCCGGACCCCTGCGGGCCGCCGAAACCGGCCGCGCCCTCGCCCTCACCCGCACCGCCTTCGAACGGCGGGCCGTCATGGTGGGCACCGATCCGGATCAGCTGCTCGACGGCGTGAAGGCGCTGGTGGAGGACCGCTCGGTACCGGGCCTGGTGCGTGGCGACGGTGTGTCCTCCGGCCGTTCGGTGCTGGTGTTCCCGGGTCAGGGTTCGCAGTGGGTCGGGATGGCGGTGGAGCTGCTGGGCGAGTCGGAGGTGTTCGCCGGGCGGATGGCGGAGTGTGAGCGGGCGCTGGCGCCGTACGTCGACTGGTCGTTGGCGGAGGCGCTGGGCTCGGAGGCCCTGCTGGCGCGGGTCGATGTGGTGCAGCCGGTGCTGTGGGCGGTGATGGTGTCGCTGGCGGAGGTGTGGCGTTCGTTCGGTGTGGTTCCGGACGCGGTGGTCGGTCACTCGCAGGGTGAGATCGCCGCAGCGTGCGTGGCGGGCGGTCTGAGTCTGGAGGACGGGGCGCGGGTGGTGGCGCTGCGTTCCCTGGCGATCCGCGCGCTGGCGGGACGTGGCGGTATGGCTTCGCTGCCGCTGCCGGTCGAGGTGGTCCGTGAGCGCATCGCTCCGGGCCGGTTGTCGGTGGCGGCGGTGAACGGTCCGTCGTCGACGGTGGTGTCGGGCGATGCTGACGCGGTCGCGGCGCTGGTGGAGGAGCTGGTGGGGGAGGGGGTGCGGGCGCGGTTGATCGAGGTCGATTACGCGTCGCACTCCGTGCATGTGGAGGAGGTCCGCGAGCGTCTGCTGGCCGATCTGGAGGGGATCGCTCCTGCCTCGGGCGAGGTGCCGTTCTTCTCTACGGTGACGGGCAGTTGGCTGGACACGAAGTCCCTGGACACCGAGTACTGGTACCGCAACCTCCGGGAGACCGTCGAGTTCGGGAAGGCCACGGAGGTGCTGCTGGAGGAGGGCTTCCGGTTCTTCGTCGAGTCCAGCCCGCACCCCGTGCTCACCTTCGGTGTCCAGCAGACCGCCGACGCGGCCGACACCGCCGGCTCCGCGCAGGGCCCTGCCGTGGTCGTTGGCACGCTGCGGCGCGGGGAGAGCGGCCTCGACCGCTTCCTGACGTCCCTGGGAGAGGCCCACGTGGGCGGCCTGCTGCCGGACTGGGAGCGGGTGTTCGCCGGACACCGCCCCGGCCGGGTGGCACTGCCCACCTACGCCTTCCAGCGCCGCCCGTACTGGCTGGAGGACACCGCCACCGCAGCGGGCGGTCCGTCCGCGGCGGGCGACGACTTCTGGGAGGCCCTGGGCGGGGGTGACCTGGACCGGTTCACCACCGCCCTCGGGGTGGCGGCCGAGGACCCGCTGAACGTGGTGCTGCCCGCGCTCGCCACCTGGCGCACCGAGCGCACCGAGCGTTCGGTGGTCGACTCCTGGCGCTACCGGGTGACCTGGCGGGCCCTGCCCGAGGGCCCGGCGGTCGCACTGGACGGCAGCTGGCTGGTGCTGTCCTCGGACGGCCAGTCCGAGGACGGGGCGCGCCGGTCGGAGGCGACCGTCCACGCCATGGAGCAGGCCGGGGCCTCGGTGGTCCACGTACGGATCACCGAGGCGGCGGCTGACCGCGCCGTACTGGCCGACCGGATACGCGAGGCCCTCGACACGCTGCCGGGACCGGTGGCGGGGGTGCTGTCGCTGCTGGGCCTCGACGAGCGCCCGCACCCGGCGCACCCCGCCGTCCCGCTGGGCACCGCGCTCAACCTGGCCCTGGTACAGGCCCTCGGCGACGCCGGGATCGGCGCGCCCCTGTGGTGGGCGACCCGGGGCGCGGTGGCAGTCGGCGGCACGGACACCGGGAGCGGGGTCAGCGCCGCGCAGAACCTGCTCTGGGGCCTGGGCCGGGTCGCGGCGCTGGAGTTCCCGCAGCGCTGGGGCGGTCTGGTCGACCTCCCGGAGGTCCTGGACCCGGACACCGCCCAGCGGCTGTGCCGGATACTGGCAGGCCGGGCCGGGGACGAGGACCAGGTGGCCGTCCGGGCCACCGGCTGCCACGGCCGGCGGCTGGTCCGGGCCGCCCTGGGCGACGCCGCGCCGCGGCGGAGCTGGCGGCCCGGGGGCACCGTGCTGATCACCGGCGGCACCGGCGGGATCGGCGCGCAGATCGCGCGCTGGCTGGCCAAGCGGGGAGCCGGGCACCTGGTGCTGGTCAGCCGGCGCGGCGCGGATGCGCCGGGTGCGCCGGAGCTCGCCGAGGAACTGGCCGCGCTCGGCACCCGGGTCACCCTGGCCTCGTGCGACGTCGCCGACCTGGACGCCCTGCGCGCGTTGAAGGACGGCCTCGAACAGGACGGCCACCGGATCAGCACCGTCTTCCACGCCGCCGGGGCCGGGCTGCTGGTGCCGCTGCCCGACACCGACGCAGACGAGTTCGCCGACACCCTCCACGCCAAGGTCGGCGGGGCCAGGAACCTGGACCTGCTCTTCGACCGGGACACCCTCGACGCCTTCGTGCTGTTCTCCTCGATCTCTGCCGTGTGGGGCAGCGCCGTCCACGGCGCCTACGCCGCCGCCAACGCCTACCTCGACGGCCTCGCCGAGGACCGCCGGAGCCGCGGCCTCGCCGCGACCTCCGTGGTGTGGGGGATCTGGAGCCCCGAGGGCGGGGCCGGCGGCATGGCCGCCGAACTCGCGGAGGACACCCTGCGCGGCCACGGCGTGCTCTTCATGCCGCCCGCGGTCGCGATCACCGGGCTCCAGCAGGTCCTGGACCACGACGAGACGGTGGTCGTGGTCGCCGACATCGACTGGGACCGCTTCGCGACGGTCTTCACCTCGGCCCGCCCCAGCCCGCTGATCGGGGAACTCCCCGAGGTGCGCGCCGCGCTGGCCGCCGAACCCGAGACCGGCGAGGCCGGCGCCGGGGCGGCCCCCTCGGCGCTGCGCGACCGGCTGGCGCCGCTCCCGGCGGCCGAGCGGACCCGGGTGCTGGTCGACCTGGTCCGGACCCACGCGGCCGCCGTCCTCGGCCACGACTCGCCGGACGCGATCGCCCCCGGCCGCGCCTTCCGCGAGCTGGGCTTCGACTCCCTGACCGCCGTGGACATGCGCAACCGGCTGAACGCCGCCACCGGCCTGCGGCTCCCGGTCACCGTCGTCTTCGACTACTCGTCGGCGGCCGCCCTCGCCGGACGCCTGGAGACCGGACTGCTGGGCGCCGCCGGGGAGCCCGACACCGTCCGGCAGCCCCCGACGGCGGCACCCGCCGCCGACGACGACCCCATCGTGATCGTCGCCATGAGCTGCCGCTACCCCGGCGGCGTCCGCACCCCCGAGGACCTGTGGCGCCTGGTCGCGGACGGACGCGACGCCGTCTCCGGGCTGCCGTCCGACCGGGGCTGGGACCTCGACGCGCTGTACGACGCGGACCCCGACCGGCCCGGCCGGAGCTACGCCGCCGCGGGCGGATTCGTCAGGGACGCGGACCGCTTCGACCCCGGGTTCTTCGGGATCTCCCCGCGCGAGGCCCTCGCCATGGACCCGCAGCAGCGCCTGCTGCTCGAAACCTCCTGGGAGGCGATCGAGCGCGCCGGCATCGACCCGTCCACCCTGCGCGGCACCCCGACCGGCGTCTTCGCCGGCGCCTCCTACCAGGGCTACGGCGGCAACCTGCGCGACATCCCCGAGGAACTCGAGGGCCTGTTCATCGCGGGCATCTCCACCAGCGTCCTGTCCGGGCGGGTCGCCTACCAACTCGGCCTCCAGGGGCCCGCCGTGACCGTGGACACGGCCTGCTCCTCGTCACTGGTGGCGGTCCACCTCGCCGCGCAGTCGCTGCGCTCGGGCGAGTGCGCGCTGGCCCTGGCGGGCGGCGCCACGGTGATGGGCACGCCGCTGTCGTTCACCGGCTTCAGCCGGCAGCGCGGGCTCGCCGAGGACGGGCGCTGCAAGTCCTTCGCCGCCTCGGCGGACGGCTTCGGCATGGCCGAGGGCGTGGGCCTGCTGCTCCTGGAACGCCTCTCCGACGCCCGCCGCAACGGCCACCCGGTACTCGCGGTGCTGCGCGGCTCCGCGATCAACCAGGACGGCGCGAGCAACGGCCTGACCGCACCCAGTGGCCTGGCCCAGCAGCGGGTGATCCGCGACGCGCTGGCGAACGCCCGGCTGACGGCCGCCGACGTGGACGCCGTCGAGGCGCACGGCACCGGCACCCGGCTGGGCGACCCGATCGAGGCCGACGCGCTGCTCGCCACCTACGGCCAGGACCGGCCGGCCGACCGGCCGGTGTGGCTCGGGTCGCTGAAGTCGAACATCGGGCACACCCAGGCCGCCGCCGGCGTCGGCGGCATCATCAAGATGGTGCTGGCCATGGGGCACGGCGAACTGCCGCGCACCCTGCACATCGACGCGCCGACCCCGAACGTCGACTGGACGGCGGGCGCCGTCGCCCTGCTGACCGAGGCCACCCCCTGGCCGGAGACAGGCCGGCCGCGCCGCGCCGGAGTGTCCTCGTTCGGCCTGAGCGGCACCAACGCCCACGTCGTCATCGAACAGCCGCCCGCCGAGCCCGCGTCCGCCGAGCCCGCGTCCGCCGAGCCCGTGCCCGCCGAGCCCGCGTCCGCCGCGCCCGCGCCCTCGTCGTCCGCCGTCCCGTGGGTCCTGTCAGGGCGGACCGCCGAGGCGGTGAAGGACCAGGCGGAGCGGCTGCACGCGTACCTGACGGAGCGGCCGGAGCTGCCGTCCGCCGACATCGGCTACTCCCTGGCCACCACCAGGACCGCCTTCGAGCACCGCGCGGCCGTCGTCGGCGGCGACCGGGAGACCCTGCTGGGCGGCCTGGCCGCGCTGGCCGCGGGAGAGCGCGCACCCGGCCTGGTCCGGGGCACCGTCGCCCGGTCGGCCAGGACCGTCTTCGTCTTCCCCGGCCAGGGATCCCAGTGGGCCGGCATGGCCCGGGAACTGCTCGACCACGCCCCGGCCTTCGCCGACCGCATCGCGGCCTGCGAACGCGCCCTCGCCCCGTACCTGGACTGGTCGCTGCTCGCCGTCCTGCGCGACGAGCCGGACGCGCCCCCGCTGGACCGGGTGGACGTGGTGCAGCCGGTGCTGTGGGCGGTGATGGTGTCGCTGGCCGAGCTGTGGCGGGCGCACGGGATCGTCCCCGACGCCGTGGTCGGCCACTCCCAGGGCGAGATCGCCGCCGCCTGCGTGGCGGGTGGTCTGAGCCTGGAGGACGGGGCCCGGATCGTCGCCCTGCGCAGCCGGGCCCTGCTGGCCCTGACCGGACGCGGCGGCATGCTGTTCGTGCCGCAGCCGGTCGAAGCCGTGCGCGAGGCACTGTCCGCCCACGACGGGGCACTCGACATCGCCGCGGTCAACGGGCCGACGTCGGTGACGGTCTCCGGCGACCCGGCGGCCCTGGAACGCCTCCGTGAGCAGTACGCCGAGGCGGGCGTCCTGGCCTGGCCGGTCCCCGGCGTGGACTTCGCCGGACACTCACCCCAGGTGGAGGAGCTCCGCGAGGAACTGCTCGCCCTCCTCGAGGGCATCGCGCCGCGGAGCTCCGCCGTCCCGTTCTACTCGACGGTCAGCGGCGGCCCCGTGGACACCCTCGGCCTGGACGCCGCGTACTGGTACGAGAACCTGCGCCGGCCGGTGGAGTTCGGCCGGGCGCTCGACGCGCTCGTCGCCGACGGGCACCACACCTTCGTCGAGTGCAGCACCCACCCCGCGCTGACCGTCTGGATCCAGGAGGCCGTCGAGGCCGCCGGGGTCGGCGACGGCGCCGTCGTCGGCACCCTGCGCCGCACCGAGGGCGGCCCCGGCCGCTTCCTCGCCGCGCTCGCCGAGGTCCAGGTCCGCGGCCTGCCGGTGGACTGGGACGCGGTGTTCGCCGGAACCGGCGCGCGCAGCCGACCCCTGCCCACCTACGCCTTCCAGCAGCAGCGCTACTGGCTGGAGGCCACCCCCGGCCGTCCCGCCGACGCCGCGACCGGCACTGCCGCCGCGACCGGCACCGGCCCGGCCGACTCCGGCTTCTGGGCGGCCGTCGACCACGGCGACCTGGACGCCCTCGCCACCACCCTGCGGGTCGAGGACGGGGAACTGCGGGCCTCCCTCGCCTCCCTGGTGCCCACCCTCGCCGAGTGGGCGCGCGGCCGGGCCGACGACCGGACCGCCGACAGCTGGCGCTACCGGGTCACCTGGAAGCCCCTGCCCGCACCCGAGCCGCCCCGGCTCACCGGCAGCTGGCTCCTCGTCGCCCCGGCGGGCGCCACCGCCGACCCGGCCGTCGCGTTCGCCGCGGACGCCCTGCGCGGACACGGCGCCACCCCCGTCCTGGTCGAGGCGGGCCCCGACGCGACCGACCGGACCCGGTTCGCCGCACTGCTCCGCGACGCCCACGACCGCGCCGGCGGGCCGCCCGCCGGAATCCTGTCGCTGCTCGCCCTGGACGAGGAACCGCACGGCGACGGATCGGCGCTCCCCCTCGGCCTCACCCTGACCGTCGCGCTCCTCCAGGCCCTCGGCGACCTCGGCACCGACGCCCCGCTCTGGAGCGCCACCCGGGGCGCGGTATCGGTGGGCCGCTCCGACCGGATCGACAGCACCCTCCAGGCCCTCGCCTGGGGCCTCGGCGGGGTGGCCGGCGTCGAATACCCGCAGCGCTGGGCCGGCCTGATCGACCTGCCGCGACGGCTCGACGACCGGGCCGCGACCCGGCTCGCCGAAGCCCTGACCAACCCCGACGGCGAGGACCAGCTGGCGGTGCGCGCCACCGGCCTCTACGCCCGCAGGGTCGTCCACGCCGGACTCGGCGACACCGCCCCCGCACGCGACTGGACACCCGAAGGCACGGTCCTGATCACCGGCGGCACCGGCGGCCTCGGCGCCCAGATCGCCCGCTGGCTCGCCCGCACCGGCACCGCGCACCTGCTGCTCACCAGCCGGCGCGGCGCCCAGGCCCCGGGAGCCGACGCCCTGCTCGCCGAACTGCGCGAACTCGGCGCCGACGCCACCGCCGTGGCCTGCGACGTCGCCGACCACGACGCACTGGCGGAACTCCTCGCCGGCATCCCGGCCGAGCGCCCGCTGCGCGCCGTCCTGCACACCGCGGGCGTCCTCGACGACGGGGTCATCGACTCGATCACCCCCGAACGCGCCGCCGGCGTCCTGCGCCCCAAGCTCGACGGCGCACGCAACCTCGACGCGCTCACCCGCGGACTCGACCTGACCGCCTTCGTGCTGTTCTCCTCGCTGGCCGGCACCCTCGGCGGCACCGGCCAGGGCAGCTACGCCGCCGCCAACGCCTACCTCGACGCCCTGGCCCGGCAGCGCCGCGACCTCGGACTGCCCGGCACCTCGGTGGCCTGGGGCCTGTGGGGCGGCGAGAGCCTCGCCTCCGGAGCGGTCGCCGAACGGCTGATCCGCGACGGCCTGCCCGCCATGGACCCCGCCACCGCCACCACCGCGCTGCGCCAGGCCCTCGACCACGACGACACGGCCGTCCTGGTCGCCGACTTCGCCTGGGACCGCTTCACCCGGGCGTTCACCGGGCTCCGGCCCAGCGCCGCCCTCGGGGACCTGCCCGAGGTGCGGGACGCGCTCGCCGCCGCGGCCGGGGCCCGGGGCACGGCCGACGGCGCCGAGGCGCCGGCCCTGCGGCTGGCCGCCCTGCCCCCGGCGGAACGCGACCGGGCCCTGCTGGACCTGGTCCGCCGCGAGGTCGCCGCCGTGCTCGGCCACCCCGGGCCCGAGGCGGTCGGACCCGACCAGGCGTTCAAGGACATCGGCTTCGACTCGCTGACCGCCGTCGAACTGCGCAACCGGCTCGCGGCGGCCACCGGCCTGCGCCTGTCGGTGACCCTGGCCTTCGACTACCCCACGGCCACCACTCTGGCCGGACACCTGCGCGCCGAACTGCCGGGAGCGCCCGCCACCGAGGCGCCCGACGCCGCCGGGCAGCCGCCCGCGGCCGCCGTGGTGCCCGAGGACGAGGCGATCGCCGTGGTCGGCATGAGCTGCCGCTACCCCGGAGGGGTCAGCACCCCCGAGGAGCTGTGGGAGCTCGTCGCGTCCGGAGGGGACGCGATCACCGGCTTCCCCACCGGACGGGGCTGGGACCTGGACGGCCTCTACGACCCGGACCCGGACCGGGTCGGCAGCACCTACGCGCGGGAGGGCGGCTTCCTGCACGACGCGGACCGCTTCGACCCGGCCTTCTTCGGGATCTCCCCGCGCGAGGCGCTGACCATCGACCCCCAGCAGCGGCTGCTGCTCGAACTCTCCTGGGAGGCGTTCGAGCGGGCCGGCATCGACCCGCTCTCCCTCAAGGGCAGCGCGAGCGGCGTCTTCGTCGGCTGCAGCCACCACGACTACGGGTCGCGCGTCACCGAGCCCTCCGAGGAATTCGAGGGCTACCTCGGCATCGGCAGCGCGGGCAGCGTGGCGTCCGGGCGGATCTCCTACAGCCTCGGCCTCGAAGGGCCCGCGGTGACCGTCGACACGGCGTGCTCCTCCTCGCTGGTCGCGGTCCACCTCGCGGCCCGGTCGCTGCGGGCCGGCGAATGCTCGCTGGCGCTGGCCGGCGGCGTGACCGTGATGTCGACCCCGGGCGCGTTCGTGGAGTTCAGCCGGCAGCGGGTGCTCGCCGAGGACGGCCGCTGCAAGCCGTTCGCCGCCGCCGCCGACGGCACCTCCTGGGCCGAGGGCGCCGGACTGCTCGTCCTGGAACGCCTCTCGGACGCCCGGCGCAACGGCCACCCCGTGCTCGCCATCGTCCGCGGCTCCGCCGTCAACCAGGACGGCGCCAGCAACGGCCTGACCGCCCCCAACGGGCCCTCCCAGCAGCGGGTCATCCGGGCGGCCCTCGCCGACGCCGGACTGACCGCCGCCGAGGTCGACGCGGTGGAGGCGCACGGCACCGGAACCAAGCTCGGCGACCCGATCGAGGCGCAGGCGCTGCTGGCCACGTACGGCCGGGAACGCGGCGAGCGGGAGCCGCTGTGGCTCGGGTCGCTGAAGTCGAACATCGGGCACAGCCAGGCCGCCGCCGGAGTCGCCGGCATCATCAAGATGGTGCAGGCCATGCGGCACGGGACACTGCCGCGCACCCTGCACGTCGACGAGCCGACCCCGCACGTCGACTGGTCGGCCGGCGCGGTCCGGCTGCTCACCGACGACACCCCGTGGCCGGAGACCGGCCGCCCCCGGCGGGCCGCGGTGTCCTCGTTCGGGGTCAGCGGCACCAACGCCCACACCATCCTCGAACAGCCCACCGAACCGGCCCCGGCGTCCACCGCTGACGCGGCTGCCGCCCCCGCCCTGCCCTGGCTGCTCTCCGGCCGTAGCGCGGACGCGCTGCGCGAGCAGGCGGCCCGGCTGCTCCGGCACGTCGAGCAGGACCCGGATCTCGCCGTCGCGGACCTGGGCCGCTCCCTGGCGCTGCACCGCAGCGCCTTCGAACACCGGGCGGCCCTCACCGGCACGGACCGGCCGGCCCTGCTCCAGGGGCTCGCCGCCCTCGCCGCCGGCGAGCCGTCGGCGGACCTGGTGCGCGGGGTCACCGGCCCGGCCGCGAAGACCGCCTTCCTGTTCCCCGGCCAGGGCAGCCAGCGCACCGGCATGGGCGCCGGACTGTACGCGCGGTTCCCGGTCTTCGCCGACGCCTTCGACGCGGTCTGCGCGGAGCTCGACCCGCTGCTCGACCGCCCGCTGCGGGAGGTGATCGACGCGGCCCCCGGCGACCCCGGCCACGGCCTGCTGGACCGCACCGAGTACGCCCAGCCCGCCCTGTTCGCCCTCGGCGTCGCCCTGTTCCGGCTCGTCGAGCACTGGGGCGTGCGCCCCGACCGGCTGCTCGGCCACTCCGTGGGAGAGCTGGCCGCCGCCCACGTCGCCGGGGTGTTCACACTGCCCGACGCCGCGGCGCTGGTGGTCGCGCGGGGACGGCTGATGCAGGCCCTCCCGGCGGGCGGCGCGATGGTCGCCCTCGCCGCTGCGGAGGAGGAGGTGCTGCCGCTGCTCGCCGGCCGCGAGGGCCAGGCCGGCCTCGCCGCGGTCAACGGCCCGGCCTCGACCGTGGTCTCCGGCGACGCGGCGGTGGTGGACGAGATCGCCGCCCAGCTCGCCGCGCGCGGCCGCAAGACCCGGCGGCTGCGGGTCTCCCACGCCTTCCACTCGCCCCTCATGGAGCCGATGCTCGCCGAGTTCCGCGAGGTCGTCGCCCGGATCGTCCCGGGGGAGGCCGCCATCCCGGTGATCTCCGACCTGACGGGCGAGCCGGCCACCGCCGAGCAGCTCGGCTCGCCGGACTACTGGGTGCAGCACGTGCGCGGCACCGTCCGCTTCCAGGACGGCGTGCGCCACCTGGAACGCGACGGCGTCACCGCGTTCCTCGAACTCGGACCCGACGGCGCGCTCACCGCGATGGGCCAGGACTGCCTGACCGGCGTCACCGGCAGCCCGGTGCTGGTGCCCCTGCTGCGCAAGGACCGGCCCGAAGCACCCGCGGCGACGGCCGCCCTGGCCCGGCTGCACGTCACGGGCGTCCCCGTGGACTGGGACCTCGTCCACGCCGTCCATTCCGGCGGCCCGGCCGGTCCGGCCGCCGACCTGCCGACCTACGCCTTCCAGCGCGGCAGCTACTGGCTGCAGGCCGGCCCGGCCACGGCCGGACTGCCCGCGGCCGGACTGCTGGCGGTCGACCACCCGCTGCTCGGCGCCGGAACGGAGCTCGCCGACTCCGACGGCTTCCTCTTCACCGCCAGGTTCTCGGTCCGCAGCCACCCCTGGCTGGCCGACCACGGCGTCTACGAGGGCGTGCTGTTCCCCGCCACCGCGTTCCTGGAACTCGCGGTCCGCGCGGGCGACCAGGTCGGCTGCGACCAGGTCGAGGAACTGACCCTGGAGGCACCGCTGGTGCTCCCGCCGGGCGGAGCCGTCGCACTCCAGCTCACCGTCGGCAGCCCGGACGCCGCCGGCACCCGCCCGCTGAGCGTCCACGCCCGGGCCGCCGACGACGGCCCCGACGCGCCCTGGACCCGGCACGCGAGCGGCCTGCTCAGCGCCGCCGGAGCCGCGGACCCGGCCGACCCGGCGGATCCCGAGGCCTGGCCGCCGGCCGGAGCCGTCCCCCTCGACACGGAGGGCCTGTACGACCGCTTCGCGGGCGGCGGGTTCGCCTACGGCCCTGCGTTCCAGGGCCTGCGCGCGGCCTGGCGGCTCGGCGACGAGGTGTACGCCCTCGCGAGCCTGCCGCAGGAGCAGCGGCCGGACGCCGCCGCGTTCGGCCTGCACCCGGCCCTGCTGGACGCCGCCCTGCACTCACTGGTGTTCGACGTCCTGGAGGGGCCCGCGCAGGGCTGGCTGCCGTTCTCCTGGAACGGGGTGCGCCTGCACGCCTCCGGGGCCGCCGAACTCCGGCTGCGGCTGACCCCGACCGGCCGCGACGCCGTCGCCGTACGGGCGACCGACGCCACCGGCCGGCCGGTGCTCTCGGCCCGCTCCCTCGTCCTGCGGCCCGTCTCGCCCGACCGCTTCAAGGCCACCCGCGCCGGACACCACGAGGAACTGTTCCGCCCCGAGTGGCAGGCCCTGCCCGAGCGCGCCGCCACGGGCACCGCCCTCGACCCGGAGTCCTGGACCGTGCTCGGCGCCGCGCCGCTCCCCGGCCGTGCGGTCGCCGACCTCGCCGCGCTGTCCGCAGAGCTCGACGCGGGCGCCCCGCCGCCCCGGCTGGTCCTGGCGGCCTGCCCGCCCGCCCCGGCCGGCGCGCTCCGCGACGCCGTTCACGACGGGCTCCGCACGGTCCTCGCGCTGCTGCGCGACTGGCTGGCCGAGGAGCGCCTGACCGGCGCCAAGCTGGTCCTGGTCACCTCGGGCGCCGTCGCGGTGACCGGCGACGACGTCCCCGACCCGGCGCCGGCCGCGCTCTGGGGCCTGGTGCGCTCGGCGCAGACCGAGAACCCCGACCGGGTCGTCCTGCTGGACCTGGACGACCCGGAGACCCCGCCCGCCCTGCTCGCCGAAGCCCTCGCGTCCGGGGAACCCCAGCTCGCGATCCGGGCCGGAGCCGTCCACGTCGCCCGGCTGGCCCGGGTACCGCTGGCCGCCACCGGGCGCACCCCCGGCTGGGACGGCGAAGGAACCGTCCTGATCACCGGCGGCACCGGCGCCATCGGCGCCCACGTCGCCCGCCACCTGGTTGCCGAACACGGCGTCCGGCACCTGCTGCTGACCAGCCGCAGCGGCCCCGCCGCCGACGGCGCGGCGGAACTCCTCGCCGAACTCGCCGCCCTCGGCGCGCACGCCGAGATCGCCGCCTGCGACGCCGCCGACCGCGACGCCCTCGCGGCCCTGCTGGCCGCCCTGCCCCCCGCGCACCCGCTGACCGGGGTGGTGCACGCCGCGGGCGTCCTGGCCGACGGCGTCGTCGCCACCATGACGCCCGAACAGCTGGACCAGGTCCTGCGCCCCAAGGTGGACGCGGCGATCAACCTGCACGAACTCACCGCCGGCCTGGAGCTGACCGAGTTCGTCCTGTTCTCGTCCATCGCCGGCATCTTCGGCGGCATGGGCCAGGGCAACTACGCCGCCGCCAACGCCTTCCTCGACGCCCTGGCCCACCGGCGCCGCGCCGACGGGCTGCCCGGCCGCTCCCTCGCCTGGGGCCTGTGGGCCAACAGCACCGGGATGACCGGCGGACTCACCGAGGCCGACCTGCGACGGATCGCCCGGGGCGGGATCGTCGCCTTCGACCCGGCCCAGGGACTGGCGCTCTTCGACACGGCCGGCACCCTCGACGAGCCGGTCGTCCTCCCGCTGCGGCTCGACACCGCGGCCGTCCGCGCCCAGGCCGGCACCGGCGGCGTCCCCGCCCTGCTGCGCGGCCTGGTGCGCCCCGCCGCCCGGCGCGGCACCGCGGGCCCCGCGGCCGGCACCGGCCCCGACGGGCCCGAGGCCCTGAAGCAGCGCCTCGGCTCCCTCAACGAGACCCAGCGCGGCCGGGTCCTGCTCGACCTGGTCCGCTCGCACGCCGCCCTGGTGCTCGGCCACAGCGGCCCGGCCGCGGTCGAGCCCGGACGCGGCCTGCTGGAGGTCGGCTTCGACTCGCTGACCGCCGTGGAACTGCGCAACCGGCTGCGCGCCGCCACCGGACACCCGCTGCCGGCCACGCTGCTCTTCGACCACCCCACCCCGGCCGCGATCGCCGCACTCCTCGCCGCCGAACTGCTCCCCGACGCCGGACCCGGCCCGCTCCCCGGCCTCGCCGAACTGGACCGCCTGGCGGACGCCCTCGACGGCGTCCCCGACGACCCGGCCGACCGCGAACGGCTCGCCGACCGGCTCCGCGAGTTCCTGCGCCGCCTCGACCCGGCCGCCACCCCGGCCGACGGCGACGGCACGGCCACCGCCTCCATCGAGGACCGGATGGACGGCGCCAGCGACGACGAACTCTTCGACCTCATCGACAACGAACTCGGCCTGTCATGACACCGACCCGACACCCGAACCAGGACGGCGGCCCCCGATGGTGAACGACGACAAGCTGAGGGACTACCTCAAGCGCGTGACGGCGGACCTGCACCACACCCGCCGACGCCTGACCGAGGCCGAGGAAGCGAGCCGCGAACCGATCGCGGTCGTCGCGATGAGCTGCCGCTACCCCGGCGGCGTACGGTCCCCCGAGGACCTGTGGCGCCTGGTCACCGACGGCACCGACGCCATCACCGGCTTCCCCGCCGACAGGGGCTGGGACCTCGACCACCTCGACGACCCGGAACAGCTGCGCGAAGGCACCAGCCACACCTCCCTGGGCGGCTTCCTCGACGAGGTCGGGCACTTCGACCCCGGCTTCTTCGGGATCTCCCCGCGCGAAGCGCTCGCCATGGACCCGCAGCAGCGGCTCCTCCTGGAGACCACCTGGGAGGCGTTCGAACGGGCCGGCATCGACCCCGCGACCCTGCGGGGCAGCCGGACCGGCGTCTTCGCCGGAGTGATGTACCAGGACTACGCGGTACGGCTGCGCCACGTCCCCGACGACGTGGCCGGCTACATCGGCAACGGCAGCTCCGACAGCGTCGCCTCGGGCCGCGTCGCCTACACCTTCGGCCTGGAGGGCCCGGCGGTCAGCATCGACACCGCCTGCTCCTCCTCACTGGTCGCCATCCACCTCGCCGCCCAGGCCCTGCGGGCCGGCGACTGCACCCTGGCCCTGGCCGGCGGCGCGATGGTCATGTCGACACCCGTCCCGTTCGTCGAGATGAGCCGCCAGGGCGGCCTGGCCCGCGACGGCCGCTGCAAGTCCTTCTCCGCCGCCGCCGACGGCACCGGCTGGGGCGAGGGCGTCGGCATGCTCCTGCTCGAGCGCCTCTCCGACGCCCGCCGGGGCGGCCACCCGGTGCTCGCCCTGATCCGCGGCACCGCCGTCAACCAGGACGGCGCCAGCAGCCGGCTCACCGCCCCCAACGGCCCCGCCCAGCAGCGTGTCATCCGGCACGCCCTCGCCAACGCCGGACTCACCCCCGCCGACGTGGACGTGGTCGAGGCGCACGGCACCGGCACCCCGCTGGGCGACCCGATCGAGGCCCAGGCCCTGCTGGCCACCTACGGGCAGGACCGCGCGGACGGGCAACCGCTGCTGCTCGGCTCGCTGAAGTCGAACATCGGGCACACCCAGGCGGCGGCCGGCGTCGGCGGCGTCATCAAGACCGTCCTCGCCATGCGGCACGGCACCGTCCCGCCCACCCTGCACGCACAGGACCCGTCCCCGCAGGTCGACTGGACCGCGGGCGCGGTACGCCTGGTCACCGCGAACACCCCCTGGCCCGAGACCGGACGGCCGCGCCGGGCCGCGGTCTCCTCCTTCGGCGTCAGTGGCACCAACGGACACGTCGTCCTGGAACAGGCGGACGAGCCCGTCCTGGAACAGGCCGCCGAACCCGCCACCCCCGCCGTCCTCCCCTGGGTGCTCTCCGGACGCACCGCCCAAGCGCTGCGCGCCCAGGCCGCACGGCTCCGCGACCACCTCGACGCCCACCCCGGACCCGGCCCGGCCGAGGTCGGCCACGCCCTCGCGACGACCCGCGCCGCGCACGAGCACCGGGCGGTCCTGATCGGCACCCGCCCCGACGAGTTCCGGGCCGGCCTCGACGCCCTGGTAGCCGGCCTCGACGCCCCCGGCCTGGTCCTCGGCACCGCCGGAACCGGCGGCGAAGTCGCCCTGGTGTTCCCCGGACAGGGATCCCAGTGGGCCGGCATGGCCGTCGAGCTCCTCGACTCCGCCCCCGCCTTCGCCGCCCGCATCGCGGACTGCGAACGCGCCCTGGCCCCCTTCGTCGACTGGTCGCTGGAAGCCGTCCTGCGCGGCGCCCCCGGCACCCCGCCGGCCGAGCGCGTCGACGTGGTGCAGCCGGCGCTGTGGGCCGTCATGGTCTCGCTGGCCGAACTGTGGCGCTCCCACGGCATCACCCCCGGCGCCGTCATCGGCCACTCCCAGGGCGAGATCGCGGCGGCCGTGGTGGCGGGAGCGCTGAGCCTGGAGGACGGGGCGAAGGTCGTCGCCCTGCGCAGCCGGGCGATCCGCGCGCTGTCCGGCCGCGGCGGCATGGCCTCGGTGGCCCTGCCCGCCGCACAGGTCGCCGGACACCTCGCCCCCTGGGACGGCCGGCTCTCCGTCGCCGCCGTCAACGGACCCGAATCCACCGTGGTCTCCGGCGACACCGACGCGCTCGACGCCTTCCTCGAGCGGACGGCGGCCCTGGGCGTGCGCAGCCGGCGCATCCCCGTCGACTACGCCTCGCACAGCGTCCACGTCGAGGACATCCGCACCGAACTGCTCGCCCGGCTCGACGGACTGACCCCCCGCCCCGCCGCCGTCCCCTTCTACTCCACCCTCACCGGCGGCCTGCTCGAGGACACCACCGTCCTGGACGCCGACTACTGGTACCGCAACCTCCGCGGGACCGTCCTGTTCGAGCAGGCGACCCGCGCCCTGCTCGCCGACGGCTACCAGGTCCTCCTGGAGAGCAGCCCGCACCCCGTCCTCACCGTCGGCGTCCTGGAGACCGCCGAGGACGCGGGCGCCGACGCCACCGCCCTGGGCACCCTGCGCCGCGACGACGGCGGCCCGCGCCGGTTCACCGAGTCGCTGGCCGAACTCCACCTGCGCGGAGTCTCCCCGGACTGGGACGCCGTCTTCGCCGGCCGCCGCCCCGGCCGGGTCGAACTGCCCACCTACGCCTTCCAGCGCGACCCGTACTGGCTCGAGGACGGCGCCGCACCCGCCGCCGACGTCGGCTCCGCCGGACTGACCCCCGCGGACCACCCGCTGCTGGGCGCCGTCGTGGTCCTCGCCGACAGCGACGGCCTGCTCCTCACCGGCCGCCTGTCGGCCCGCACCCACCCGTGGCTCGCCGACCACGCCGTCGGCGGCCGGGCCCTGCTCCCGGGCACCGCCTTCCTGGAACTCGCGCTCCAGGCCGGAGCCCGCGTCGGCTGCCCCCGGGTCGAGGAACTCACCCTGCAGGCCCCCCTGGCGCTGCCCGAACACGGCGGCACCGTGCTGCGCCTCACCGTCGGCGCCCCCGACACCCGGGGCCGGCGTCCGCTCAGCCTGCACTCCCGGCCGGACGCACCCGCCGACGGCGACCTCGACGAGGAGTGGACCAAGCACGCCGAAGGCCTCCTGGCCGAGGACGGGGCGGACGACGCCGCCGGGCCGATGCCCTGGCCGCCGCCCGGCGCCGAACCCCTCGCCCTCGACGGGCTGTACGACCGCTTCGCGGCGGGCGGATTCGCCTACGGCCCCGCCTTCCAGGGCCTGCGCGCGGCCTGGCGGCGCGGCGACGAACTGTTCGCCGAAGCCGTCGTGCCCGCCGGGCCGGTCGGGACCGCACCCGACGCCGCCCGCTTCGGCCTGCACCCGGCGCTGCTGGACGCGGCCCTGCACGCCACCGGCGTCCCCGGCACCCCCGGCGCGGACGCCCACCCCGAGGGCCGCCTGCCGTTCTCCTGGAACGGCGTGACCCTGCACGCCACCGGCGCCGGGGCGATCCGGGTCCGGCTCACCCCCGCCGGACCCGACGCGGTGGCGCTCGCCGTCGCCGACGCGACCGGCGCCCCCGTGGCGACCGTGGACGCGCTGGTCCTGCGGCCCGCCGGCACCGCCGCCCTCGGCGCCGACCCCGCCCCCCGGGGCCGCCACCACCAGGACCTCTACGCGACGGAGTGGGTCACCGCACCCCCGCGCGGCAGCGGCGCACCCGTCCACCGCACCGCGGACCTGGCCACGCTGCTGGCCGCCGTCGACGCCGGAGCCCCGGTGCCCGAAACGGTCCTGCTCGTCCGCGCCGAGCCCGAGCCCGCGGCCGACCCGGCCGCGGCGGTCCGCGCGGCCGTCCACCAGGCCCTCGCCGACGTCCGGACCTGGCTCGCCGACGACCGCTTCGCCGACTCGCGCCTGGTGTTCGCCACCCGCGGCGCGGTCGCCGCCCGCGAGGGCGAGGACGCCCGCAACCCCGCGCACAGCGCGCTCTGGGGCCTGGTCCGCTCGGCCGGCTCCGAACACCCCGGGCGCTTCGCCCTGCTCGACCTCGACGCCGACGACGAACACGGCACCGCCGCGGCCGTCGTCGCCGCCCTCGCCTCGGGAGAACCGCAGGCCGCGGTCCGCGGCGACGAGGTCCGCGTCCCCCGACTGGCCCGGGTCCCCTCGGACGGTGCGGCCGGGCCGCACCGGGCCTTCGACCCGGACGGCACGGTCCTCATCACCGGCGGCACCGGCCTGCTCGGCTCCCACGTCGCCCGCCGCCTGGTCACCGGGCACGGCGTCCGGCACCTGCTGCTGCTCTCCCGCAGTGGCCCGGCCGCCGCCGGGGCCCAGGAACTGCGGGACGAACTCGCCGCGCTGGGTGCCGAGACCGCCATCGTCGCCTGCGACGCCGCCGACCGGGCCGCCCTGGCCGCCGTCCTCGCGGACCTGCCGCCCGCACACCCGCTGACCGCCGTGGTCCACACCGCCGGCGCCCTCGACGACGGCGTCGTCACCGCACTCACCCCCGAGCGGGTGGACGCCGTGCTGCGCCCCAAGGTCGACGCCGCCCTCCACCTGCACGAACTGACCCGCGACCTCGACCTCACGCACTTCGTGCTCTTCTCCTCCGCCGCGGGCACCTTCGGCGGCCCCGGACAGGCCAACTACGCCGCCGCCAACGCCTTCCTCGACGCCCTGGCCGTCCGGCGCCGGGCGGCGGGGCTGGCCGGCCAGTCCCTGGCCTGGACCCTGTGGGAGCAGCCCAGCGCCCTCACCGGACACCTGGGCGAGGACGAGGTACGACGCCTCGCCCGGTCCGGGATGCCGCCGCTCTCCACCGAGCGGGGACTCGCACTCTTCGACACCGCCCTCACCGTGGACCGGGCCGCCCTGGTCCCGATGCGCCTCGACGCCGCTGCCCTGCGCTCCGCGGCGGCGGACGGCACCCTGCCGCCGCTGCTGCGCGGCCTGGTGCGCACACCGCCGCGCAAGGCCGCCGCGGTCACCGCGGCGGAGGCCGACGACAACGCCCTGCGCCTGCGCCTCGCGGCCCTCGACGGCACCGGACGGACCCGGCTGCTCGTCGAACTCGTCCGCACCCACGCGGCGGCCGTCCTCGGCCATGCCACCCCGGACACCCTCGACGCCGGACGAGCGTTCCGTGAACTGGGATTCGACTCACTGGCCTCGGTGCAACTGCGCAACCGCCTGAACGCCGCCACCGGCCTGCGGCTCCCCGCCAGCCTGGTGTTCGACCATCCCACCCCGGCCGCGCTCGCGGCCTTCCTGCGCGCCGGACTCACCGACACGGCCCCGGCCGCCACGCCCGCCGTACCCGCTGTGCCCGCCGGCCGGGACCGGGACGCGGACGACGACCTGGTCGCGATCGTCTCCGCGGCCTGCCGCCTCCCCGGCGGCGTCCGCTCTCCCGAGGAGCTGTGGCGGATGCTGGCCGAGGGCCGCGACGGCATCTCCGAATTCCCCACCGACCGGGGCTGGAACCCCGACGCGCTCTACGACCCCGACCCCGACCGCGTCGGCACCTCCATCACCCGGCGCGGCGGCTTCCTGCACGACGCCGCCGACTTCGACGCCGAGTTCTTCGGCATCTCGCCGCGCGAGGCCCTCGCCATGGACCCGCAGCAGCGGCTGCTGCTGGAGACCACCTGGGAGCTCTTCGAACGCGCGGCCATCGACCCGTCCACCCTGCGCGGCGCGGCGGTCGGCACGTACGTCGGCCTGATGCAGCAGGACTACGCCGCCCGGCTGCTGCCCTACATCCCCGAGGACGTCGAGGGATTCCTCGGTACCGGAAACTCGGGAAGCATCGTCTCCGGACGCCTGGCCTACTTCTTCGGCCTGGAAGGCCCCGCCGTCACCATCGACACGGCCTGCTCGTCCTCGCTGGTGGCCCTGCACCTCGCGGTCAGGGCGCTGCGCTCCGGCGAGTGCTCGCTGGCCCTGGCCGGCGGCGTCAACGTGATGTGCAGCCCCGAACTGTTCGTCGAGTTCAGCCGGCAGGGCGGACTCGCCCCCGACGGCCGCTGCAAGTCCTTCGCGGCGGCCGCCGACGGGACCGCCTTCGGCGAAGGCACCGGCATGTTGCTGCTGGAGCGGTTGTCGGACGCGCGGCGTCTCGGGCATCCGGTGCTGGCTGTGGTGCGCGGTTCGGCGGTGAACCAGGACGGTGCGAGCAACGGTCTGACGGCGCCGAACGGTCCGTCGCAGCAGCGGGTGATCCGGGCGGCGCTGGCGGACGCGGGGCTGACGGCCTCGGACGTGGACGTGGTGGAGGCGCACGGTACGGGGACGCGGTTGGGCGACCCGATCGAGGCGCAGGCCCTGCTGGCCACCTACGGGCAGGGGCGGCCGGCGGACCGGCCGGTGTGGATCGGCTCGCTGAAGTCCAACATCGGCCACGCCTCGGCAGCCGCCGGTGTCGCGGGCGTCATCAAGTCGGTGCTCGCGCTGCGGCACGGCGTGATGCCCAAGACGCTGCACGTGGACGGTCCGACGCCCGAGGTGGACTGGTCGGCGGGTGCCGGACGGTTGCTGACGGAGGCCCGGGAGTGGGACGACACGGGACGCCCGCGCCGGGCGGGCGTGTCCTCCTTCGGCGTCAGTGGCACCAACGCCCACGTCATCCTCGAACAGGCCCCGGCCGACCCGACGGCTTCCGCTGACACGCTCGTCGGCGAGCCCGGGCCACCGGAGACCGTCCCCCTGCTCCTCTCGGCGCGCACCCCCGAGGCGCTGCACGCCCAGGCCGCAGCGCTGGCGGCCCGGATCGCAGACGGGTCGGGCGTTCGCGCCGCGGACGTGGCCTTCTCCCTCGCCACCGGCCGCAGCGCGCTGGGACACCGCGCGGTGCTGGTGGGCACGGAGGACAACCTCGCCGAGCACCTGACCGCGCTGGCGCAGGGCGCCGCAGGGGCGGGCGGCGGGCTGGTTTCCGGTCGGGTGGCGCTGGTGTTCCCGGGCCAGGGTTCGCAGTGGGTCGGGATGGCGGTCGAACTGCTCGCCGGGTCGGCGGTGTTTGCGGCGCGGATGGCGGAGTGCGAGCGGGCGCTGGCGCCTTACGTGGACTGGTCGTTGGCGGAGGCGCTGGGTTCGGAGGTTCTGCTGGCGCGGGTGGATGTGGTGCAGCCGGTGCTGTGGGCGGTGATGGTGTCGCTCGCGGAGGTGTGGCGTGCGTTCGGTGTGGTTCCGGACGCGGTGGTGGGCCACTCGCAGGGCGAGATCGCCGCTGCGTGCGTGGCTGGCGGTCTGAGTCTGGAGGACGGGGCGCGGGTGGTCGCGTTGCGTTCCCTGGCGATCCGCGCGCTGGCGGGTCGGGGCGGGATGGCTTCGCTGCCGTTGCCGGTGGACGTGGTGCGGGAGCGCATCGTGGGCCGGTTGTCGGTGGCGGCGGTGAACGGTCCGTCGTCGACGGTGGTCTCGGGTGACGCGGACGCGGTCGCGGCGCTGGTGGATGAGCTGGTGGGGGAGGGGGTGCGGGCGCGTTTGATCGAGGTCGATTACGCGTCGCACTCCGCGCATGTGGAGGAGGTCCGCGAGCGGTTGTTCGCCGACCTGGACGGGATCGTGCCGGTTTCGGGTGGGGTGCCGTTCTTCTCTACGGTGACGGGTGGCTGGTTGGACACGAAGTCGCTGGACGCCGAGTACTGGTACCGGAATCTGCGGGAGACCGTCGAGTTCGGGAAGGCCACGGAGGCGTTGCTGGGGGAGGGTTTCCGGTTCTTCGTCGAGTCGAGCCCGCACGCGGTGTTGGGCGTGGCGGTGGGGGAGTCGGTGGAGGCGGCGGGCGCGGATGCCGTGGTGCTGGGGACCTTGCGTCGCGGGGAGGGCGGCCCGGCGCAGGTGTTGCGCGCGGTGGGCCGTGCGTGGGAGCGCGGGTTGGAGGTGGACTGGTCGGGGGCGTTCCCGGGGGCGCGGCGCGTCGAACTGCCGACGTACGCCTTCCAGCGCACCCGCTACTGGCTCGACGTACCGACCACGAGCCAGGACGTCGCCTCGGCCGGTCTCGCCACGACCGGGCACCCGCTGCTCGGTGCGGCGATGCAGGTCGCGGACTCCGGTGAGCTGCTGCTCAGCGGCCGGATCTCGCTGCGCACCCACCCCTGGCTCGCCGACCACGCCGTGTCGGGCGTCGTGCTTCTCCCCGGTACGGCCTTCCTCGAACTCGCGCTGCGCGCCGGGGCGGAGGCGGGCTGCCCGGTGGTCGAGGAGCTCACCCTCGGATCGGCTCTGGTGCTCCCGGATGAGGAGGCCACCCATCTGCAGCTCCGGGTCGCCGGGCCCGACGGCGACGGCCGGCGGAGGCTCAGCGTGTTCGCGCGGACGGCACGGGACGCCGACGCGTCCTGGACCGAGCACGCCACCGGCACCCTGGCACCCGGGGACCCGGCCGGAACCGCGGCCGGCCTGCTGAGCTGGCCGCCGTCCGGTGCCGAACCCGTGGACACCGGCGACCTCTACGAGCGCTTCGCCGAGGCCGGCTACCACTACGGGCCCGCCTTCCGCGGCATCCGGGCCGCGTGGCTCCGCGGCGGCGAGGTGTTCGCCGAGGTGGTGCTGCCGGAGCAGCAGCACGCCGACGCCGCCGGATGCGTGCTGCACCCCGCGCTGCTGGACGCGGCCCTGCAGACCGCCGCGCTGCTGCCCGACCAGGACGGCGGGGCCCGGCTGCCCTTCAGCTGGACCGGTGTGACCAGCGGGATCACCGGGGCCACCATGCTGCGCGTGCGGCTCGCCGCCGACGCGCCGGACTCGGTGAGCCTGCACGCCCACGACCTGTCCGGGCGCCAGGTGATCGGCGTCGAGGGCCTGCTGCTGCGGCCGCCGGCCGCAGGCGGGCCGCTCGCCGGGAGTGCTCACGCCGACCTGCTGTACCGCCTCGACTGGACCCCGGCGACCGACCCGGCCGACGGCGCCGTGCCGACCTGGGCCGCCCTCGGCGGCGCCGTCCCCGGTGCCGCCGTGTCCTGGCCGGACCTCGACACCCTGGGCGCCGCCCTCGAAGCGGGCGCCGCACTCCCCGAGGTGATCGTGGCGGCCGTCGCCACCGCCGAGCTGCCCGACCCCGCCGACCGGGTCCGCGCCACCGCGCACCAGGGCCTCGCGCTCGTGCAGCAGTGGCTGGCCGACGAGCGGTTCGCCGCGGCCAGGCTGGCCCTGCTCACCAGGGACGCGGTCCGCACCGGACCGGTCGACCGTCCCGTCGATCCCGCCCAGGCCGCGCTGTGGGGCCTGGTGCGCAGCGCGCGGGCCGAACACCCCGGGCGCTTCGTCCTCGTCGACGCGGCCAAGGCCGCCGAGCCGGCGGACGCCCTGCCCGCGGCGCTCGCAGCCGGGGAACCCGAGCTGGCGCTGCGGACCGGCCCGCCGCTGCTGCCGCGGCTGGTCCGCGGCGGACGGCCGGACGGCACGCTGTCCCTGCCGGACGGCGCCGCCTGGCGGCTCACCAGCGACGGCCAGGGCTCGCCGGAGGACATCGTGGCGGAGCCCGCTCCCGCGGCCCTCGCCCCGCTGGGCCGGGGCGAGGTGCGGATCGCGGTGCGCGCCGCCGGGCTGAACTTCCACGACGTCATCGCCGCGCTCGGCCTGGACCCCGACCCCGAACACCAGGGCCTGGGCAGCGAGGGCGCCGGCACCGTCATCGAGGTGGGCCCGGGCGTGGACGACCTGGCGCCCGGGGACCGCGTGATGGGGATCTTCGGGGGCGCGTTCGGCCCGATCGCCGTCGCCGACCGCCGCACCGTCGCCCGGATACCGGCGGGCTGGTCCTTCGCCCGCGCCGCGTCCGTGCCGGTGGTGTACCTCACCGCCTACTACGGCCTGTTCGACCTCGGCGGGCTGCAGCCCGGGGAGTCGGTCCTGGTCCACGCCGCGGCCGGCGGGGTCGGCACGGCGGCGGTGCAGCTCGCCCGGCACGCCGGTGCGCGGGTGTTCGCGACGGCCTCCCCCGCCAAGTGGGACGCCCTGCGGGCCGGCGGACTGGACGACGGGCACATCGCCTCGTCCCGCAGCACCGACTTCGCCGAGACCTTCCTGACGGCCACCGGCGGGCGCGGCGTCGACCTCGTGCTCGACAGCCTGGCGCGGGAGTTCGTCGACGCCGGTCTGCGGCTGCTGCCGAACGGCGGCCGGTTCGTGGAGATGGGCAAGACCGACGTCCGCGACCCCGAGGCGGTCGCCCGGCAGCACCCCGGGGTGCGCTACCGGGCGTTCGACCTGATGGAGGCCGGTCCGCAGCGCATCGGCGAGATGCTCGCCGAGATCCTGGACCTGTTCGAGCGAGGGGTGCTGCGTCCCCTGCCCGTCACCGGCTGGGACGTCCGGCAGGCCCCGGCCGCGCTGCGCTCGCTCAGCCAGGCCCGGGGCGTCGGCAAGAACGTCCTGCTGCTGCCCGCTGCGCCGGACCCCGAGGGGACCGTCCTGGTCACCGGGGCCACCGGCACCCTGGGACGGCTGCTGGCCCGGCACCTGGTCGTCGCGCACGGCACCCGGCACCTGCTGCTGGCGGGCCGCCGGGGCGGGTCCGCCGACGGAATGCCGGAGCTGGTGCGGGAGTTGACCGGGCTCGGCGCGTCGGTGACCGTCGCGGCCTGCGACGTCGCCGACCGGGACGCGCTCGCCGCCCTGCTCGGGTCGGTGCCCGCCGCGCATCCGCTGACCGCCGTCGTCCACGCGGCCGGCGTCCTGGACGACGCCACGATCGCCGGGCTGACCCCGGACCGGCTCGACCGCGTCCTGCGGCCCAAGGCGGACGCGGCGCTGGCCCTGCACGAACTCACCCGGGACCTCGACCTCACGCACTTCGTGCTCTTCTCCTCGGGTGCCGCCCAGTTCGGCGCGGCCGGGCAGGCGAACTACGCCGCCGCCAATGCCGTCCTCGACGCCCTCGCCGCCGAACGCCGGGTCGAGGGGCTGCCCGGCCTGTCCATCGGCTGGGGGCTGTGGGAGGAACGCAGCGAGATGACCGCGGCGGTCACCTCGGGCCGGGGTGCCGGGGCGGGCGCGCTGACCTCGGCGGAGGGCCTCGCCCTGTTCGACGCGGCGCTGCACTCCCCGTACGCCTACCGGCTCGCGGCCAGGATCGCCCCGTCCGTGCTGCGGGCGGACGACCGGCTGCCCGCCGTGCTCCGCGGCCTGGTCCGCCCCGCCCGGAGCGGCGCCGTCCCGGCGCAGGCGCCGACCCGCTCGATGGCGGCGCAGCTGGCCGAGCTGCCCGAGGCCGAGCTGCACCGGACCCTGCTCGACCTGGTGCGCGGCACCGCCGCCGCGGTGCTCGGCCACAGTTCGCCGAACCTGATCCGCCCGGCCCGCCCGTTCAAGGACGTCGGCTTCGACTCCCTCACCGGCGTCGAACTGCGCAACCGGCTGGCGTCCTCGACCGGGCTGCGGCTGCCGGCCGCGCTCGTCTTCGACCACCCCACGCCGGAGGCACTCGCCCGCCACCTCGCCGAGCGGGCCGGCGCCGCCCGTCCGACCGGCGACGCGGCGGTCCGGGCCGGCCTCGACGCCCTGGAGACCCTGCTCGACGCCCTGCCGCCGGACGGCGTCAGCGAGGAACTCGCCGGCCGGATCCGGGACGTGCTGTCCCGCCCGCTGTCCGGCGGGGCACCGGCCGCCGCCCGCCCCGCGGGCGACCCGGACGACCTGGACGATCTGGCTCCTGACCTGATCGAGGCGGCCAGCGACGACGAGATGTTCGAGTACCTCGACCGGCAGCTGGGGTCCTCATGACACCGGCCCGCGCCCCCCGCGCCCCCCGCGTCCTTCGGGACGAGACCCGAGCAGCCCGAGACGAAAGCAGCGGTGTCCAGTGAGCGACCAGAGGATGCGCGACTACCTCAACCGGGTGACCATCGACCTGCGCGACACCCGGCAGCGGCTCCGGGAGGCCGAGGCCCGCACCAGCGAGCCGATCGCGATCGTGGCGATGAGCTGCCGCTTCCCCGGCGGGGTCCGCACCCCGGAGGAGCTGTGGGAACTGCTCGCCGAGGGCCGCGACACCAGCGCGCCCGTCCCCGGCGACCGGGGCTGGGAGCGCGCCTGGCCGTCCGGCGGCACCGTCCCCGGGCGGGGGGCGTTCCTGGACGGCGCGGCCGACTTCGACCCGGAGTTCTTCGGCATCTCGCCCCGTGAGGCGGTCGCCATGGACCCGCAGCAGCGGATGCTGCTGATGACGTCCTGGGAGGCCGTCGAGCAGGCCGGCATCGACCCGCTCACCCTGCGGGGCAGCCGCACCGGGGTGTACGCCGCAGCCATCGACCAGGGGTACGCGACGCTGGGCTCCGCCGCCGCCGAAGCCGTCCAGGGGTTCCTGATGACGGGGAACTCGATGAGCGTGATGTCCGGGCGGGTGTCCTACGCGCTCGGCCTCGAGGGCCCCGCCGTCACCGTGGACACCGCCTGCTCGTCCTCGCTGGTGGCCCTGCACCTCGCGGCGCGGGCGCTGCGGGCCGGCGAGTGCTCGCTCGCCCTCGCCGGCGGCGTCAGCGTGATGGCGCTGCCGGCGGTGTTCGTCGAGTTCAGCCGGCAGGGCGCGATGTCCCCCGACGGCCGCTGCAAGCCGTTCGCGGCGGCCGCGGACGGCACCGGCTGGGGCGAGGGCGTGGGCATGCTGCTGCTGGAGCGGCTGTCGGACGCCCGCCGCAACGGCCGCACGGTGCTGGCCGTGCTGCGTGGTTCGGCGATCAACCAGGACGGCGCCAGCAACGGCCTGACGGCGCCGAACGGCCCCTCGCAGCAGCGGGTGATCCGGGCGGCGCTGGCGGACGCGGGGTTGACGACCGCCGACGTGGACGCGGTGGAGGCGCACGGCACCGGCACCACTCTCGGCGACCCGATCGAGGCCGACGCACTGCTGGCCACGTACGGTCAGGACCGGCCCGCCGGGCGTCCGCTGTGGCTGGGGTCGCTGAAGTCGAACATCGGGCACACCCAGGCCGCCGCCGGGGTGGCCGGGGTCATCAAGACGGTCCTCGCGCTGCGGCACGGCGTCCTGCCGCGCACCCTGCACGTGGACGCGCCCACCCCGCACGCCGACTGGTCCTCGGGCGCCGTCGAACTCCTCACCGAGGCCCGCGACTGGCCCGCCGTCGACCGGCCGCGCCGGGCCGGGGTGTCCTCGTTCGGCATGAGCGGCACCAACGCGCACGTCGTCCTCGAACAGGCACCGGAGCCGGAACCGGCCGACGCGCCGGAAGCGGCGCCCGGGACGGTGCTGCCCTGGGTGCTGTCCGGCCGTACCGCGGCCGCGCTCGGGGAGCAGGCGGCCCGGCTGCGCGCCCGGCTTGCCGCGGACGCGCCCGCGCGTCCGGCCGACATCGGGTTCTCGCTGGCGACCACCCGGTCCGCCTTCGAACACCGGGCCGTGGTGATCGGCGACGGGCAGCACGCACTGCTTGACGGCCTCGCCGCCCTGTCCGGCCCGGCTCCGGCCGCGTCCGCCGACGTCGTCGCGGGCACCGGCCGGGTCGTCGAGGGCCGGACCGCCCTGGTGTTCCCCGGCCAGGGCTCCCAGTGGGACGGCATGGCCCGGGACCTGCTCGCCACCAGCCCCGCCTTCCGGGACCGCCTCGCCGCCTGCGACGCCGCCCTCTCCGCCCACGTCGGGTGGTGTCTCCCCGACGTCCTGGCGGGCGTGCCCGGCGCACCCTCCCTGGAGCGGGTGGACGTGGTGCAGCCGGTGCTGTGGGCGGTGATGGTGGCACTGGCCGCGCACTGGGAGTCCTGGGGCGTCCGGCCCGACGCCGTCGTCGGACACAGCCAGGGCGAGATCGCCGCCGCCGTGGTGGCGGGAGCGCTGAGCCTGGAGGACGGGGCGAAGGTCGTCGCCCTGCGCAGCCGGGCCATCCGGGCGCTGGCCGGACTCGGCGGCATGGTCGCGGTGTCCCTGCCCGAGGACCGGGTCCGCGCCGAAATCGCCCCCTGGGCCGAGAAGCTGTCGGTGGCCGCCGTCAACGGGCCCGCCGCCGTGGTGGTCTCGGGGGAGACCGGGGCCCTGGCCGAACTGCTCGCCCACTGCGACGCCCAGGGCGTACGGGCCCGGTCCGTGCCGGTGGACTACGCCTCGCACTCGGCCCAGGTCGAACGGATCAGGTCCGAGGTGCTGGCCGCACTGGCCGGCGTACGCCCGCTCCCGGCCCGGATCCCGCTGTTCTCCACCGTCACCGGAGACCGGCTCGACACCACAGCCATGGACGCCGACTACTGGTACCGCAACCTCCGCGGGACCGTCCGCTTCGACGCGGCCGTCCGCTCCCTGGTCGAGCAGGGCCACGAGGTCTTCGTCGAGGTGTCGCCGCACCCGGTGCTGACCATGGCCATCCAGGACACCGTCGAGGCCACCGGCGCCGCCGAGCCGCCCGTGGTCGTCGGCACCCTGCGCCGCGACGACGGCGGACCGCGCCGGGCCCTGCGCTCGGCCGCCGAACTGTGGGTGGCGGGCGCGGCCGTCGACTGGTCCGCGGTGTACGCCGGCACCGGCGCCCGCCCGACCGCCCTGCCCGGATACCCCTTCCAGCTGCGGCGCTACTGGCTGGAGCCGGAGGCGCTGCCCGACGCCGGACCGGCCGCCGACCCGCACGACACGGCCTTCTGGCACATGGTCGACCACGAGGCCCCGGCCGAGATCGCCGCCCACCTCGCCGTCGACGAGGACGCCCTCGCCCCCGTCCTGCCGGCCCTGCGCGGCTGGCGCAAACAGCGGCGCGACGAGAGCGTCATCGACTCCTGGCGCTACCGCATCGGCTGGCAGCCCCTGCCCGACCCGCCGGCCACAGGCCCTGCCGCCGGCACCTGGCTCGTCGTCCTGCCCGCCGGACACGAGGACGACGCACGGGTAACCGGCCCGCTGCTCGCCCTCACCGAAGCAGGCGCCACCGTCGTCACGGCCGAGCTCACCGCCGACGCCGTCCGCCGCACGGACCTCGCGGACACGCTCACCACCGCCCTCGGCGACCGCGTCCCGACCGGCGTGCTGTCGCTGCTGGCCGCCGCCGACCAGCCCCACCCCGACCACCCGGCCCTGCCCACCGGGACGGCACTCACCGTCGCCCTGGTGCAGGCCCTCGGCGACCTCGCCCTCACGGCACCCCTCTGGTGCGCCACCACCGGGGCCGTGTCCACGGGCCCGGACGACCCGGTCACCCACCCCCGCCAGGCACTGGTCTGGGGCACCGGACTGGTGGCCGCGCTCGAACTGTCCGCCCGCTGGGGCGGACTCATCGACCTGCCGCCGGACCTCGACGCCCGCGCCCGGACCCGGCTCGCCGCCGTACTGACGGCCCCCGGTGCGGACGGCGCCGGTCGCGAGGACCAGCTCGCACTGCGCCCCACCGGCCTACTGGCCCGCCGTCTCCGGCGCGCACCCCGCAGCGAGGGCCGCACGGAGCACTGGAAGCCCCGCGGCACCGTCCTGCTGACCGGCGGGACCGGAGCAGTCGGCCCGCACCTCGCCCGCTGGCTGGCCCGCAGCGGCGCCACCCACCTCGTCCTCCCCGGCCGCCGCGGCCCCCAGGCACCCGGCGCGGCCGAACTCGCCGCGGAACTGGCCGCCCTCGGCGCACGACTGACCCTGCCCGTCTGCGACCTGGCGGACCGTCAGGCCGTGGCGGAACTGCTCACCGGCCTGGAGACGGCGGGCGACCCCGTCACCGCGGTCGTCCACGCGGCCGCCTTCGTCGCGCTCGCCCCCCTGGACGGCACGCCGATGTCCGCGTTCGAACAGATCGTCGCCGCCAAGGCCGCCGGTGCCGAACACCTCGACGCCCTGCTCGACCGCGAACTCGACGCCTTCGTCCTGTTCTCCTCGATCGCCGGAGTCTGGGGCAGCGGCGACCACGGCGCCTACGCCGCGGCCAACGCCTACCTCGACGCCCTGGCCCAGCACCGCCGGGCCCGCGGCCTCACCGCCACCAGCGTCGACTGGGGCATCTGGCAGGCCGAGAACCCCCACCTGGACCGCGTCGCCGGAGAGGACGCCGACCTGTTCAAACTGGAGGAGCACGGCCTGCCCCGGATCGCCCCCGACCTCGCGCTTCACGCCCTGCGCCAGGCCCTGGACGACGACGAGACCGTACTCGCCGTCGCCGACGTCGACTGGGAGCGGTTCGCCGCCGTCTTCACCTCCACCCGCCCCAGCCCGCTGCTGACCGGCGTCCCCGAAGCCCGCCGCGCCCTGGAGACCGCGACCGGCGACACGGAGGCACCCGCCGCCGCACAGCTGCGCGAACGGCTCGCCGCCCTCGGCGAATCCGAGCAGCACCGCCTGCTGCTCGACCTGGTCCGCACCCACGCGGCGGCCGTCCTCGGCCATGCCGGGGTGGACGCCATCCGGCCCGGCACGGCCTTCCAGGACATGGGCTTCGCCTCGCTCACCGCGGTCGAACTCCGCAACCGGCTCAACACCGCCACCGGACTGCGGCTGCCGTCCACCCTGATCTTCGACCACCCGTCGTCCACCGCGCTCGCCCGGGAGATCCGCGCCGAACTGCTCGGCCGGCACGCCGCCGGCCCGGCCCCCGCGGACACCGCCGCGCACCCGGCCGCGCCCGACGACGAGCCGATCGCGATCGTGTCCATGGCCTGCCGCTTCCCCGGCGGCATCGGCACCCCCGAAGACCTGTGGCGCCTGCTCGCCGACGGCGGCGACGCCGTCTCGGACTTCCCCACCGACCGCGGCTGGGACCTCGAGGCCCTCTACGACCCCGACCCCGACCGCCCCGGCACCTCGACCACCCGGCGCGGCGGCTTCCTGCACGACGCCGCCGACTTCGACGCCGAGTTCTTCGGCATCTCGCCGCGCGAGGCCCTCGCCATGGACCCGCAGC